>NZ_FQYQ01000056.1 GCF_900141825.1 Pseudobutyrivibrio xylanivorans DSM 14809
TGATATGTACCCAGAATCCTGGACACATATTTATGAACTAGGCTGAACACATGGATGCTATCCTGTATTGTACAGGTGGCATCCATTTTGTTTTTGCCTGAATTCTTTTGTTATTGTAGTAATCTATATATTCTTCAACTGCCTTTGAGAATTCTTCAAAAGAAGAATAGTCTTTCTCATAACCATAGTACATTTCGTTCTTTAATCTTCCAAAGAATGTCTCCATTATACAGTTATCATAACAGTTACCTTTTCGAGACATAGATTGGATAATGCCATGCTCTTGTAAAGCAGTACGATAATAAGTATGTTGATACTGCCAGCCCTGATCGGAATGAAAAATAAGTCCTTTAACTGAAGGGAATTTTTCAAAGGCTTTATTTAGCATTCGCGATATCTGATCAAGATTAGGACTCTTAGCTAAGTCATAGGAAATAATTTCATTTGTGTTCATATCTAAAACTGGTGATAAATAACATTTACCCCATGGAAAATTAAACTGCGATACATCTGTAGTCCATTTTTGTAAAGGCGCAGTTGTACTGAAGTCTCTATCTATTACGTTATCAGCAATCTTCCCGACTTCTCCTTTATAAGAATGATATTTTTCTTTTGGTCGTTTCCCAGCTAATCCTGCTTCATGCATAAGGCGTTGAACTCGTTTATGGTTTATTTGATACCCGCGATTTATCAATTCATGATGGACTCGTCTCACGCCATATCTACGCTTGTTTGACTCAAAAATATTTTGTATTTCTTCAAGTATTTTTTGATTACGTTCAGCAACAACATCTTTCTTGTTTATCTCAAAATAGTAGGTAGATTTAGCCATATGCATAGCCTTAAGAAGATACTTTAATTCGAATCCGTTTTCTCTGAGTTCTTTGATGATTGCTGCTTTTTCGCCTTGAGTCGCGCAGCTTCCTTTTCTTCTCTCAAGGCGATCTCTTTTTTTATTACTTCGATTTCAGCCTTCATATAAGCATTTTCAGCTCTTAATCGGATTAGCTCTTCGTACTCAGATTCGTTAGGTTTTGGCGGCTTTCTTGTTCCAATTTTTTTCATGTCTGGATTCTTCGATTTACGTCCTCTCTGTTTTGGTATAAGACCATTGTAACCATAATTCTTATAATTGCGAACCCATTGGTTAAGTTGACTATAAGTAACACCTACCGAATAAGCAACACTTTTGAGAGACTCACCAGCCAAAACACGCGCAACTAAAGCATAACGTTCCTCAGGCGACCATTCTTTGTTATGCTCTTTGTGACAAAGAGCATAAGGACCGCATGACTCTTCAATTCTAACCCAGCCTCGTATCGTATTACGAAAGTTTTCAGTACTAATACCATCTGGCGTATCAGGCCAAAGACCTTGGTGATACAAATCTACCGCATTTCTTTTGAAAATATAACTATAGTGCATAAAAATACCCTCCTTACTGGTTGTCCAGTAAAGAGGGTACATATCA
>NZ_FQYQ01000055.1 GCF_900141825.1 Pseudobutyrivibrio xylanivorans DSM 14809
GAGGTGACAAACTATAAGAAGTCAATAGATAAATGATGTTTTATTAGAATCTCAAAAAAAGCATAAAATTAGTAAGCCATCTGAATTTTGTATATCAGATGGTACATACATGAAGGTTATTGGCTTTATTTATCGTACTTTTGAAGGATTAAAATCGATGTCTTGCTTTTCTAAAGCAAAAATAACTCTAACAAGCTTTTTAGCGACATGAGTTATAGCTACTCGATGAGGCTTTCCTTCGGCTCTTTTTTTGGCATAGTAGGTTGCAAATGTCATATCAAATCTAATCAATGGCAAGCAACAATTTATTAATGCATATCGAAGTTGCGAGGAACCATGTTTTACCATTCTGCCACCATGAGATTCAGTACCAGAATCGCTAACACCTGGTTCTATGCCAGCAAAAGCAAGCATTTGAGCTGGTGTAGAAAAGTTTGAGATGTCACCATATTCAGCATAAATGATGGCAGCTGAAATAAGGCCTATACCTGGAATGGTAAGGCAGTGGGGATTAGCCTCTTTTACCAACTTTATAATTTCGTCTTCAAGAGTATTAATCTCTTGATTTAAAGATTTATAGAGTATCAATAAACTATTAAGCTCAACATCGAAGATAGAATTATTAGTGCCAACTGAATTTAAAGCTAATTTTCTCAGCTCTAAAAATTGTTGTGGAGAGAATTTTCCACGGGACAGTTTTCGAATTGCATTATAATCATCTTCGTTCATAACAGCCATTTTTTCGGCAGAACCATATGTTTCTAAAAGGTAAATAGCCGTTTTAGAGAAGCGTTCGTTGAAAAAAGGTTTGAATTCAGGAAATGTATGGTCTAATACATTTGTTATTTTTACTAGATATAGAGAACGCTGACGAACTAATCTATCTCTGAGTCGAGTTAATGACTTTAATGAATAAGAATGGTAAAATCCCTTTGAATGGGGTTTGTACTCAACAGTCATTAACCAGCGAGCTATAGATTCACAGTCTACAGAGTCAGTTTTTGTACGCCTTAGAGTGGTCGACTTTTTGTATTCAGAGATAAGGACTGGATTTACTTCCATAAATGAGAGAGAAGCATTTTCAAGGAAGAGCTCAAGATTTAGGGCATAATGAGAAGTTGATTCAAACCCTATTTTTATATCTTCTGAGCTTGATAAAGAATATATAGTGGTAAGAAATTGATTAAATCCAGCCTTGTCGTTTTTAAAGGTGAATTTGGTGATAATAGATTGATTGTCTGCAGCTATAATACAGCAATCATGTTTGTACTTGGAAATATCAATTCCAACAAAGTACATAGGCATAAAAATTACCTCCCTTTTTAGTATAGTGGCACTGTTGTCTTCCACAGAAAGAATCGGCTGTGTAATCACGTAAATACAAACGTCAAGCGTTAACAAACTAATTACCAGTAATAGACGAATAACTGTGGTCTGAGTCACCTCGTACCAGTCAAAGCTGTAAAACAATAGAAACAGATCCACAGTGCCTAAAAATAAATATATCAAAAAGGATTGAAATATGCCCAGAGAACCTGGGAGAAAGGAAAAATCCAATCACTATTTTGATGATTGGATTATACGT
>NZ_FQYQ01000054.1 GCF_900141825.1 Pseudobutyrivibrio xylanivorans DSM 14809
GGAGCATTCCTGTTAGGGTAAAAATATCAGGTTTGTAAAAAATGAGTGCCTCTCATAGAATAATGATTGTTAACTTGCCGGTTAATAAAAATCATTGTTCAAAGGAGACACCCACAAATGAATTGTAAGCAGAATGAGAGAATCAATCAAGTAAAAGAATCAACTTTGGTAGTTGGAATTGATATAGGAAGTACTACACATTATGCCAGAGCCTTTGATTGGAGAGGCATTGAACTAGGTAAAGTTTTTAAGTTTAGCAACAGTCGAGAAGGTTTTGATAGCTTCAAGAATTGGATGCAGTGGTTACTAAATAAAAACAATAAGTCAGATGTGATAGTAGGAATTGAGCCAACTGGTCATTACTGGTTTGACCTTGGCGCTTATCTTGAGGATGGAGGCATCCTACTGGTTATGGTTAACCCTTATGCGGTAAAGCAGACCAAGGAACTGGATGATAACAGCCAAAGTAAAAATGATTGCAAAGATCCTAAGGTAATAGCAAAGCTTGTTATTGAAGGACGATATTCTGCTCCATATACACCAGACGGTGTTTATGCAGATTTAAGAGTGTTGACAACCAATCGTAAGCGAATCATTAGGGAACTTACCCAGATTAAAAATCGCATTGCAAGATGGTTTGCCATATATTTCCCTGAATATAAAGATGTTTTCAGGGATTATGAATCAGAAAGTAGCATGCTGGTGTTGCGAAAGGCATGTACGCCTGAAGCAATAGTAAATCTTGGACCTGAGGGTATAGACCAGATTTGGAGAGAAGTAAAGCTTAGAGCTGTTGGAAAGAAAAGAGCGGAGACTCTGTGGGAAACAGCAAAAAGAAGTATCGGTCTGAAGAAGGGAACTACCGCAGCAGAGTTTGAGATGAAGATGATGCTTGAGGATTATGATTACAAAATGACACAGCTAAATTCCATCATGGAAGAGATAGAAAGCTTGTGTAAGAAGATACCTGAAAGCGAGCAACTGCTTGCCATTAAAGGTATAGGATTAATCACTGTTGCTGGATTCTTGGCTGAAGTTGGTGACGTAAGACGTTTCGATTCACCACGGCAGATACAAAAGCTTGCAGGGCTTTCTCTTAGAGAGAATAGTTCAGGAAAGCATAAGGGACAAACGACCATAAGTAAAAGAGGTCGAAGTAAGCTACGAGCTGTGCTGTTCAATGCAGCAATCCCTTTAATAGCTACAAATCCAGAATTCAAAGCACTGCATAAGTATTACACAACAAGAGCACAGAATCCTTTAAAAAGGAAGCAATCAGTGATTGCAATCAGCTGTAAGCTGATAAGAGTTTTCTTTGCAATTTTAACTAAAGGTGTGACCTATGATCCAGCCAAGATGATGTCGGATATACATAGGCAGCCTGTAGCAGCATAAGAAAACAACTGTAAATTTCAGGAAGACGTCCGCCGAAAGGTGCTGGAATAAGCAGAAACTTTTTAAACAACATAGAGAGCCGTAGTCGGATTTTTTTCCATCAGAGCATCGACTCAGCGAGGGAGCATAATGACGCCCCTTTATGGATAAGCAGAACGAAGGAATTAAGGACCCTGGAATCAGGTGATCCCGTATGACATGGGAGGTTAGGCTGCCGTAAGGACTTGGGGATAAGAAGGGCCAATCATAGTGATAATAAGACGACGTCTTATTAAGTGCACCCCAAATACCTGTATATCCGTAGTTTTGGCCGTGGGGAATGGCATGGACTTAGATAGCTTCATCTATGTGACTATGAAAAAGTGAGAAAAAGTGAGTTAACAAGAGATAAAACAAGATTAATATGGGAGG
>NZ_FQYQ01000051.1 GCF_900141825.1 Pseudobutyrivibrio xylanivorans DSM 14809
AGACCCAAAGACATGACAGTTCGTGAATGGTGTGCCCTTCACGATATTAAACCACCAACCTTCTATGATCACATGCGACGAGTTCAGGACTATTTCGCAAGTCAGCTTCAGACTACAGATGAATCTAATCAGATGGTTGTTAGTGAACCGACTTTTGTTGAACTATCACCTGCTATTACTGAAACAAAACCAGTAACGTATGGAGTAGCTTCAATCATTTGTGGCAATGCTCGTATAGAAATATCAGAAGATATTTCGGAAGAGTTTCTATTAAAACTGATAGGAGCAATAAGCCATGCTCAATGACACTACCAGTTTTAAGAAGATATACATTGCTACTGGTTACACTGATCTTCGCCAAGGTATTGATGGACTGGCATCATTCGTAAAGCTAAGATTCAATCTAGATCCTTTTGACAAGGATACCTTGTTTTTATTCTGCGGAAGAAAAGCAACCAAGATAAAAGGCCTTGTATGGGAAGGCGATGGCTTCCTCCTTCTTTATAAAAGACTTGAGGTTGGTGCTTTTGCCTGGCCTAGGACTGAGTCAGAAGCTCTGGCAATTTCAGCTGAACAGTATCAAAGGTTAATGAGCGGTTTTACTATAGTCGCTAAACATCCGATTTCAGAACTCAAAGAGCCTAAAGAAATCGTTTAGTTTTGTATAAAACAGAGAATTTTGGGGCGCCCAGAAAACGCTGATTTTAAGCGATTTTCTTCTTGTTTAAAGCCTTGAATAAGGCTCATATATGGGCATATTTTCTCTGGAAATACCATTAAATCAATTGAAAAGGCTAGTTACAAGCCTTTCATATATAAGCTCTGTGAAGCCTACAAACATAGGCATTATGACGAATGCTGAAGTGCTGAAAATTAGCGTAAATACTGCATTTCAGCTATAATAGTTCCATAAGAAATGGAGCGATTATGTCAGTTAAATTCACAGAGGAACAACTGAATAACTTTGACAAAGCAATGCTAATACAGCTGTTTTTAAATCAGCAGGAGCAGCTTGAATCTATCGATAACAAGATGCAGCTTTTACTGGAGCAGATAGCTGATATGAACCGTCAGCGCTTTGGTCGTTCATCTGAGAGATCTGATGAATCTAACCAACTGTCATTTACCATCGAGGATGGTGAAATCATTTTCAATGAGGCTGAAGCCTTTGTAGATGATTACTTTGATGATGACGATGAAGAAACTATTACCGTCACTAGAAAGAAATCTAAAGGCAAAAAGGAAGAAGATATCAAAGGTCTTCTTGTTGAAGAAGTCCCTCATGAAATGACAGAGGAAGAGCTTAAGAGCTTCTTTGGTGATGAAACCTGGAAGCGTCTTCCTGACGAGGAATATATAAGGTACAAATACACACCAGCCTCTGTTTCAGTTGAGAAACATCTTGTGGCTGTTTATTCTGGTTCCAAATCAGAACGAATGGTTAAAGCTAATCATCCTAAGCAGCTACTTAGAAACAGCCTTGCTTCAGCAAGCACTGTTGCGGGTGTTTATAATGCTAAATACGTAAATGCGATGCCTCTATATCGTATTGAAGCTGAATACAACAGAGTTGGAATTAACATATCACGCCAAACTATGGCAAACTGGGTTATTCAGTGTGCTGACAGATACTTAGCAGTCTTTTACGATTATCTTCATGAGCATTTGTATGACTATCATGTAATACAGGCTGATGAAACTCCTTGCTTAGTTAACAAGGATGGTCGCGATGCTGGATTTAAGAGTTACATGTGGGTTTATCGTACAGGTAAGATGTACAAGGAGAAACCGATTGTAATCTATGATTACCAGCGGACTAGAAAGTCCGATCATCCACGAGAATTTCTCAAGGATTTCAAAGGCATCTGTGTTACAGATGGCTATCAGGTTTATCATTCCATTGAAAAGGAACGTGATGACCTGACAATAGCAGGATGTTGGGCGCATGCAAGACGCCGATTTGATGAAGCCTTAAAGGCTACACCAAAGGATAAACAGAAATCCTGCACTGCGAATAAAGCTTTGAAGATGAT
>NZ_FQYQ01000049.1 GCF_900141825.1 Pseudobutyrivibrio xylanivorans DSM 14809
TGTTGATTTACACTTAAAACTGACCCAGGATTTACGCTCAGAATTGAGCCACCAGATATAACAAGTAAATCCTGTTGTCATATATTATAATTGTTGTTCCTTGAAAATTTAATACTTAGAATTGACCCCCCTCTTTAAGAAAAATACAATACTTTTCGTATATCAATTCGTATATACGGAAAGGAGAAAAAAGAGGTGAAAGACTTGGAAGATTGGGCAGCTGTACAGAAAGTGTACAAGCAAACGAAGTCGAAACGCGCTACAGCTCAACTCCTTGGTATCTCACGCAACACAGTGAAAAGGCTTCTTGCAATGGATAAGCCTCCAAGTTATAACCGAAAGATCTATCATTCAAAGATTGATGCCTATAAGGAACAAATCATTGAATGGAGATGTGAACCCTATAACTTTAATGGCACAAGAATCTTTAGAGAACTGAAAGCTATAGGATATCAAGGCAGTATTGGACCTGTATATCGTTTCCTTAACAAGATTGATGAGGATGTTGGATACCACATCAGCAAACGAGCTACCGTAAGGCATGAAAGTCCTTGTGGGGATCAGGCTCAGTTTGATTGGACTGAGTATGAAGTGCTGATCGGCTCGCGATACCGAAAAGTGTATTGCTTTGCAATGATTTTATCGGCATCAAGAAAGAAGGCTGTTTGCTTTTCTTTGAAATCGGATGCTGCAGCTATTTACGAAGCAATTCAGGAGCTTTTTGATGATTTAGGTGGTGTCACCTTGGAATTGTTGATAGACAATCCCAAAGCACTTGTTCTTGAGAACAACCCTAGGTCTGAAGCAGAAATAAGGTATAATCCACACGCCTTAATGGTGGCTAAGCACCTGGGCACAGAACTTAATGCATGCCCATGCTACTGGCCACGAAAGAAAGGTAAAATCGAACGTCCCTTTAAGTACATTGAAGAACAGTTTATAAAGGGTAATTCTTTCGCTACGATGGAGGAATTGAATCATCGAGGTAAGAAATTTGTAGATGACTGGTGCAGTGAAACACATTCAACAACTGGACGTATTCCAAACCAGCATTACTTATTGGAAGAAAAAGGCACTTTGTTAGAACTCCCCAAGACTCACTATCATCTGGATGCATTAAAAACTAGAAAAGTTAGTCCAGATAGCTTTGTGAGTATTGAAGGAAACAAATACAGTGTTCCGGTCACATATGTCGACAGAAATGTCTTCTACAGAATTATCTATGGATTTCGAATTGAAGTATACGATAAAAACGAGCATTTAATTTTGCGGCAAGAGGCTTTTGAAAGTAAAAGAAATGTTCTCACAAATGATGAACATTATGCGCAGATTGCTCCAAAGGTAAATACTTCTATCCCACAGATTAGAAGAGACTTTACAGAACGTTTTAGAAACGGTTCTAGGTATCTGGAAGCTGCAGGTCATAGATTTGATCAGCCAACGCATCATGCCAGAAGAATTCTTGAACTTCAGGAACTGTATGATGATAACGTTCTTGATTACTTCATCGGCGTTGCTATCGAAGAAGACATGATGGATATCACATCATTTAGAGCCCTTCTTAGAGATTACAACAGCGGTTACCTGATATTACCTAATGAGGCTAAAGTACAGTCATCTACCAAAAATGAATTGATTCGAGATTGCAGTTATTATGAAGAATCAACTAAGGAGGTGACTCAATGAAGACTTCTGATGTAGTTGATAAGAAAGCATTTATCACTGAAAAGCTTAAGAAGTTTAAGCTTGTTGATATTCGAGAGCAATACGTTGACCTGATTGAAGAAGCTAAAACAGATAAGCTTGATTATGAAGATTTTCTAATCAAACTTCTAATAGCTGAAGATGAAGGTAAAGAACAGCGTCGAACTGCAAAACTTATTGCTAAGGCAAATTTTGACACCATAGCATCTTTAAGTGAAATAGACTATTCGTTCAACAGGTCTTTGGACAAATCGAAAATCGATGAGCTTGGCTCACTGAGATTTATTGAAGCAAAAGAGAACGTAATAATTATTGGTCCTCCTGGTGTAGGAAAAAGTATGATTGCCACAGGCATTGGCAGAAACGCATGCAAAGCTGGATATAAAGTAATGTTTGTTAATGCTAAAGAACTTGTAGATCAGTTACACATTTCCATGATAGAGGGACGATTACAGGAAACCTTAAAGGAACTGAAAAAGATAGAACTGCTTATAATTGATGAATTGTCATACATAAAAATGGACAAAGAAAAAGAGAGCCTATTTTTTCAAATCATTCGCCAACGATACGAAAAAGGCTCCCTCATCATTACTACAAATTTACCAATGGGAAGATGGGATGAATTGTTTACAGGTCAGCTTGCAGCGACCGCAATTCTTGACCGAGTTCTTCACCACTGTCACGTCATTAGTATAACGGGCGACAGTTATCGTGTCAAAGGGTCAAAAAAGAGTGTTAAATTATAAAAGGGAAAACTTATGTTGAAAATAACAAATGAAAATCTTCAAAACCTTGCTGAATTGTATAACCAGCATGGGAAAGACGAATTATACAATAAGCTGAAGAAAGATTATAAGATTAAAAATCCTACTTGTGTATTCAAAAGAATGAAAACAAATGAAATGCTTGGCTTCGATACAGCATTAAACAAGTTCACCTTTCATAAGTGTGTTGAAGATGAAGTGTTTATGAGTTTTGATGAGCTTTGTGCTCCACACCAAGAAATGGAAGCAATACCATTTCCTAATGATAATTCGAAAGCTGTGGCAATGGATAAGCTCATCCAGGAGCTAATTGGAGATAAGCTTTTAGAAATCAGCAAGTATGTAAATATGAATGTCATAGATAGAACCATTATTATTGATCAGACTTCACTTCATAATGATGGTTATCAGATAATTGCTCACTAAGAGGTGGGTCAAAACAAAGTATAAAAAATAGGAATAACAAAAAAACTGACCCACCCAGTAAAATCATCACTGGTGGGTCAGAACTAAACGAAAAAGCGGGTCAAATCTACTTGACAATCAACA
>NZ_FQYQ01000052.1 GCF_900141825.1 Pseudobutyrivibrio xylanivorans DSM 14809
TCAATTCCAGACCCAAAGACATGACAGTTCGTGAATGGTGTGCCCTTCACGATATTAAACCACCAACCTTCTATGATCACATGCGACGAGTTCAGAACTATTTCGCAAGTCAGCTTCAGACTACAGATGAATCTAACGAGATGGTTGTTAGTGAACCAACTTTTGTGGAATTACCACCTGCTATCGCGGAGCCAAAACCAGTAGCACATGGCGTAGCCTCAATCATCTGTGGCAATGCTAGGATTGAAATATCAGAAGATATTTCAGAAGCATTTCTATTAAAACTGATAGGAGCCATAAGCCATGCTCAATGATACCACCAGTTTTAAGAAAATTTACATCGCAACAGGTTACACTGACCTTCGTCAGGGTATTGATGGGTTGGCATCATTTGTAAAGCTGAGATTCAATCTTGATCCTTTTGACAAGGATACCCTGTTTTTGTTTTGCGGTAGAAAAGCAACCAAGATAAAAGGCCTTGTTTGGGAAGGTGATGGTTTTCTCCTTCTTTATAAAAGACTTGAGGTTGGTGCTTTTGCCTGGCCTAGGACTGAGTCAGAAGCTCTGGCAATTTCAGCTGAACAGTATCAAAGGCTAATGAGTGGTTTTACTATAGTTGCCAAACATCCGATTTCAGAACTCAAAGAGCATAAAGAAATCGTTTAGTTTTGTATAAAACAGAGAATTTTTAAGTGTCCAAGAAACGCTGATTTTAAGCGGTTTTTCTCTTGCATAAAGCCTTGAATAAGGCTCATATGTGGGCATATTTTCTCTGGAAATACCATTAAATCAATTGAAATGACTAATTATTAGCCTTTCATATATAAACTCTATGAAGCCTACAAATATAGGCATTATGACGAATGCTAAAGTGCTGTGAATTAGCTTAAATACAGCATTTCAGCTATAATAGTTCCATAAGAAATGGAGCGATTATGTCAGTTAAATTCACAGAGGAACAACTGAATAACCTTGACAAAGCAATGCTAATACAGCTGTTTTTAAATCAGCAGGAGCAGCTTGAATCTATCGATAACAAGATGCAGCTTCTGCTTGAACAGATGGCTGATATGAATCGTCAGCGCTTTGGTCGTTCATCTGAGAAATCTGATGAATCTAACCAACTGTCATTTACCATCGAGGATGGCGAAATCATTTTCAATGAGGCAGAAGCCTTTGTAGACGATTACTTTGATGACGAGGATGAAGAAACTATTACCGTCACTCGTAAGAAGTCTAAAGGCAAAAAGGAAGAAGATATCAAAGGTCTTCCTGTTGAAGAAATTCCTCATGAAATGACTGAGGAAGAACTTAAGGACTTCTTTGGTGATGAACCCTGGAAGCGTCTTCCTGACGAGGAATATATAAGGTACAAATACACACCTGCCTCTGTTTCAGTTGAGAAACATCTTGTGGCTGTTTATTCTGGCTCCAAATCAGAACGAATGGTTAAAGCTAATCATCCAAAGCAGCTACTTAGAAACAGCCTTGCTTCAGCAAGTACTGTTGCCGGCGTTTATAATGCTAAATACGTAAATGCGATGCCGCTATATCGTATTGAAGCCGAATACAACAGAGTTGGTATTAACATATCACGCCAAACTATGGCAAACTGGGTTATCCAGTGCGCTGACAGATATTTAGCAGTCTTTTATGATTATCTTCATGAGCATCTGTATGACTACCACGTAATCCAAGCTGACGAAACACCTTGTCTCGTTAACAAAGATGGTCGAAATGCTGGTTCAAAGAGTTACATGTGGGTTTACCGTACAGGTAAGATGTACAAGGATAAACCGATTGTAATCTATGATTACCAGCGGACTAGAAAGTCCGATCATCCAAGAGAATTTCTCAAGGATTTCAAAGGCATCTGTGTTACAGATGGCTATCAGGTTTATCATTCCATTGAAAAGGAACGAGAAGACTTGACAATCGCAGGATGCTGGGCGCATGCAAGACGCCGATTTGATGAAGCCTTAAAGGC
>NZ_FQYQ01000048.1 GCF_900141825.1 Pseudobutyrivibrio xylanivorans DSM 14809
TATATTCAATTTGAAGTCGGGGTGACAGGATTCGAACCTGCGACCCCCTGGTCCCAAACCAGGTGCTCTAGCCAAACTGAGCCACACCCCGATAATAAACTCCCCGAGTAGGGCTCGAACCTACAACAACTCGGTTAACAGCCGAGTGCTCTACCATTGAGCTATCGAGGATTATTAATAAGTGGGCTTAAGTGGACTCGAACCACCGACCTCACGCTTATCAGGCGTGCGCTCTAACCAGCTGAGCTATAAGCCCTTACACTTGCTTGAAATATTTTTCAGTGCTTGATTATGGTATCATCCCAAGCACTCTATGTCAACGAATTTTTCTCATTTTTTTAAAGTGCGTCTATTTGCAAAAATCATGTGTTTAGTTAGAAACTAATCCAATCTGTCAGGCAAATTTATATATCCTTAAAACTCTACAAATAACACTATTTTAATTACATTTATACCTTAAAATTTTCATATGCTATAATTTATAAAATACTAATAAGGAAAGGCTTTATTATGATACAAGATATTTCACCAAAAAAATTATTGAATAGTTATTCTAATAAGTCCGTAAATGCGAATAGTTTAATTGTGATATTTAAAAATAAAAAAATAATGTTGAGAATGAATACAGACAATAAGACTATTGTTTTTCCAACAGCTAAAGAACTAGGTATAAATCAAAATTACACATATCTATTTAGTATTGATAATGAAGATTTCTTTTTTGTAGATGTAAGTGATGTTCTTATACCAAATTATTATGATTTTTATGATATGAGAGAACTAAGAAAAGAATATTTCTATCCTAAACATTATATTTTTGCAGCCTACACTGCGTATCATCTTATGGATTGGTATGAGACAACTAAGTATTGTGGAAGATGTGGAGCAATAAATGAAAACTCTTTAAAAGAACGCGCCAGAGTATGTCCATCTTGTGGAAATATAGTTTATCCAAGAATCAACCCAGCTGTTATTGTAGGTATTATAAATGGAGATAAACTTCTTTTGACTAAATACAGAACAGGCTTTACTTATAATGCACTTGTTGCAGGATTTACAGAAATAGGAGAATCTCTGGAAGAAACTGTAAAACGAGAAGTCCAGGAAGAAACTGGACTTAGGGTAAAAAATATACGCTATTATAAATCACAACCATGGGGAATTGCCTGTGATATACTAATGGGCTTCTTCTGCGATGTTGAAGGGGATGACATAATTAAAATGGATAAGGAAGAACTTAAATATGCACAGTGGGTTCCACGTAAACAAATTGAACTTCAACCATTAGAATACAGCCTAACAAATGAAATGATGAAAGTTTTTAAAGAGGATTTGGTTTAATTAAACTCAATATCATAATTATTTCATAGGTTTCTTTTAAAATACAACTGTAGAGTGTGTTTGTGACTTAATATAGTCAGGAGATCATAGAATGCATAGGTTTAAGAAACCCCTAAGACGAAGTATATTCATAGGTTCTACGGTGTTTATACTATTGCTATGTATTCTTTTAAATATCCTCACGTACCGTAGCTTCCGTAAATCTCTATATAATTCGTACGAGGAACGTATTACCGATATTTTAGTATATGTACACAGTCATATTGATTTAGATGATTTGTCCCGTTGTGTAGATACTCTCGAAGAATCTCCAAAGTACAACGACCTCATGCAACTCATGGATAATGTTGTCGAACAATTCAATATTCACTATCTTTATATCGTTACTCCATTAAACAACAATGACACTGATAATATGCTAATAGTTCTTTCAGCAACTACAGAATATGAACGAGAATATCATATAGATGAAGATATAGTTCTTGGATATATCTGTCACGATGATTATTCAGCAGAAATGGCTCAAGCCCATATTGATGCACTAAATAACGATAAAATATCATTCTTTGAAGAAAAGAGCTCATGGGGAGTCGACTATACGGGCTTCCTGCCTTTAATTGATTCTTCAGGCAAGCATTTCGCCCTGTTATGTGTTGATATAGATGTTGCCAATATACAAGATATTATTCGAGCATATACCATTGAAAATATAATTATAATTACAGTGCTAGGTATATTTTTCATGCTTTTATTACAGTTTTGGTTCAATAAAAATATCATATCACCTATAACTAATTTAGAGCGAAGTGTTTCCGTATTTGCCGAAAACGCCCATGAACAGACAGATCCATCTAAGTTACTGTTAGATATACCAACACTACACACTGATAATGAAGTGGAAGGTCTGTATGATGCTATTTCTCAATTGTCTAATGATATGCATTCTTATGTAATGAATATAGTTAACATGGAAGAAAAAGTTAGTGATTTAAAAACCCAGGTTAATTATATGGATATGCTTGCATATCAAGATTCTTTGACAAAAGTAAAGAATAAGGCATGGTACGATAAAACATCTCAACGTATTAATGAAGAAATTGAAGAAGGCTCTGCCGAATTTGCCATCATTATGGCAGACTTAAATTATCTTAAGAAAATAAATGATACATATGGTCATGAGCGTGGAAACGAGTACATCTTTGGAGCTTGTAAAGAGATATGTCAAATTTTTAGTCACTCTCCTATATTTAGGATTGGTGGTGACGAATTTGTAATTCTTCTAGAGAAAATTGATTACATAAATAGGAATACACTTTTATCAGAAATTGAGTTGATATTTGGAGATAGTGCTAATAATACATCTATGGAACCATGGCAACGATATTCTGTCGCTCTGGGAATGGCGATATTTAACGCTGAATCTGACAAATCTATTGAAGATGTATTTGAACGAGCTGACAAAGCAATGTATAAAAAGAAAGCTTTTATGAAAGCTGCAAGAGAATAAAAATATTTTTTTACAAAAAAACACTTAGGGAAATCCTAAGTGTTTTTTAAAGCCGATGATCGGACTCGAACCGATAACCTGCTGATTACAAATCAGCTGCTCTGCCAATTGAGCCACATCGGCTTATAATTTAGAACTATGTCATCATAGCAACCTCAAAACTTCATACAGATTACAAGAATTA
>NZ_FQYQ01000047.1 GCF_900141825.1 Pseudobutyrivibrio xylanivorans DSM 14809
TTAAACATGAATCGGTTTATTAAGTATTATTCTCGTCTGTCTTTCTTTTGTCGAAAAGAGGTATATTTTCCTTCTCTATTCTTTTAAGAAAATTATTTTTTCCTTTCATCATAGGATCAATCAAGAAGAAGGTTCTTTTTCTACCTGACTTAAATACCTTTATATAATTATTGTTAGCTATTTCAACTTTACTAAGCTCAGAGAATTTAGTTTGCTTTTTTAGTATAAACAATTTAATAACAATAATATCATCTCCATCTACCACTATATCCCAAAATCTTGGAGTGGCATATAAGAAGGAAAGTAATGAAAGAAAATAAAAAACAACAAATAATCCAATTGCAGCTGATGAAAATTCTTCATCAAAATAAATCCATCCCAAAAGTAAAGCTGATGTTATTACAAACCATCCTACGCCAATTAATATCATAGAATTTCCTGTTCGAATTGTGAATTTGTTTAGAGACCTTGTATAATTCTTAGGTTCACTTCTATACTTTAAAATATCCAAAACAAACGGAACAATCGTTATTATAATTAAATACTTTAATATTTTCATTTAATCGCCTAACACCAATGGTTTTCTGGATTTATTTCAAACAAATAATCAATACCACTTTTGATAATATTCTTTATTTCTTTATACTCTTTTGTCTAGTTACACGTAAATTTAGATTAATCTTTTAGTTTTCTTTCTATTTTAATTTAACTCAACAATAGCATACATTGAGTTTGGAAGATAAGTAACTTTTACCAAATCACCTTTTTTAATGTTCTTTTCTGCATATAGAACATTGTACTCAACATCATTACCATCAACATCAATAATAGTCTTGAATAACCCCAATACTCCACCATCTAGAACTTCTTGATAAACCACTCCATGTGTACATTCAAAACTATTTTGCGAAAGAAGTTTTTTATCTTTATAAAGAGGCAAAACTACAAAAATAGATATTATTATGTAAAGGCTTACGGGTCCAATTCTACTACATATTTTTATTTTGCTATAGTGGAGAGAATTTTTCACTCTGAATAAAATGATTCAATAACAATATGTTGTCTTAGTTCTTTAAGAACAGATTCATAATCATAATTAACTATTTTTATTATTCTTACTTTTCCATTTATAAACATCATTATTTTTTTTTGTGAACTATCATAAATACAATTGTCTATCTCTCTATATCTAAAAATGCGCTTGTGAAAGAAACTTCTTTCTTGAATATTTTCATCTGAAACTATAATTTTTTTTGCTCCTAATAAAATGATTAATACGAACAAAACTAATATCGTTATCGACATTGATAGCACCATTTTTTTACTATCTATATAGTTACTAACATAGTTGTAATGCATAACCCTACTCATAAAAACGAATGCTAATGGTATTACTGCCGATAAAAATCCGATAACTCTTTTTCTAAAAAAAGGTTTAAACGTTCTTTTCATACGAGTTCCTTATAAAACTATTTTACTTACCTATGCACTTTTTACTAAGATAATACATTAACAAATCATAATTCTTATAAATATCATTTCTAATCTCTATCGAATCTTTTTCGCCATATACTATTAACGAGTGATAATACCTATGTCCCTTTTGAAAAGACTCTTTGTTTGAATAACTAACTATTTCAGAAGCATTTACAGTTGTTATTTTTCCAAAGGCTTTATGAATTATTATAGTATCACCTTTTACCTCAATCTTGTTAAATAGCATAGGTATTATTAACCAAACGCAAAACAATAACATCAATACTGGTATACTCAAAACTATTACAGCTTTCATACCCTTCTCAGTTGTATTATTTATCTGTTGCCACAAAAAACCAAATAAAACAAATGACAATAGTATTCCCACAAATAATGTTATCATTTCAAAAACACCAACCCAATTCAGTTTTACAACAAATTCGTTTGTATATGTTTTCTTACTCATTCACTTAACCCTCGCAAAAATCATTTATTGCATTCTTACTTTCTATGTAACCATTTACCATATAATCTGTGAAAAATTTACTTCCCACCTTATACGGCTTAAAGAAATCTTCCTTTATTTTACTTAATTGATTAATTTTATGATTATATTCGCATTGAAGTCTTCGTATTCGAGTCTTATTTTTCCCTTTTGCCCTAGCCCTATCCAAATTACGCTTTGCGTTTTCTACATCATCCAGTTTATCTGCATACTTTGGTTTCTTGGCAATACGTTTCTTTACAAGCTTTCCGTAAAGCTCTGTGACTACCGAAGCGGTCTCAGCAATTCCATTAGCCTTTAAATTATAAATTGCATTATCAACTGTACTAGTAACTGAAAAATCTCCTTGTCGTAGATCAATAGCTGCATCCGTAGCAGTGTCAGCAAGTGTTCCACCGGCAACATGCAACAATGGATTTAAAACCTTTGCAGCTTTAACACCTTCGCTTATATATGTTGCGTTTCCTGCAAGACCACTTAACGCACCGCCTGCTCCTGCTATACCAACTTCAATCCAATCAACATTTGTTCCATTTTGAGCTACTTGAGTACCCAAATCCACAAGTGCTCCTCCAACTGCTCCTCCTAAAGCAGGTGATACCGTTGCTGACAAAACAACTCCTGCTACTACACCTAAGCCAACAGTTATTCCACCAACAATTTCTTTATTATTATTTATAAAATCACCAGTAGCATTTACCGCATTTTTCACTCCACTTGCCACAGCATTAACACCATTGTTAACTGCATTTGCCGCATCAGTCATCCACTTAGGTAAATTTCCATCCCTATCAACTAATCCAACAGGATTGCCCCAGCAGTAGCCATAATGGTTCATTGTAAACGGGCTATCAATAAATCCTTTTACATTATCCTCACTCTGGAATCTGCCTGTATTGGCATCATAGAATCTCGCCTGTGCAAACTTAAGACCAGATACTTCATCCTCCTGGTAGCCTGTGAAAGCAAATGGCTGTATGATGTTGCCGTTTGTAGTGTATTCATGCGCTCTTTGTTTTCCTGTTCTTGGGTCGATGTTTCTTCCGAAGTCATCGAAAGCGTATGAACTTACAGCTACACCATCTGTTCCTGTCATGTACATTGGAGAACCGAGTTCATCCTGGAGATAGTAGTAGTTATTGCCGGATTTGCTCATGCTTACTACATTGTTATCATAGATGAAGCTTTCTGTCTCGCCGTTAACTGTGCGCTCAAGAAGGTTATAGTAGTCTCTTGAAAGGTCACAAAGATATTCAATTTTCTCTTCTGGGCGGGTAGATGCTACTCTAAAGCCAAGACCGTTATACTGGTTCTCTACCTCTCCCTTATTTGAGTCTACCACTTTTGAAAGCATATTTGTTGCATCAAAAGTAAAGGTCTTTTGTAAAAGACCATCTACAAATTCTTTTGTCTGGTTGCCTCGCTTATCGTATGAATACGTCTTTACGATAGCCTGGCTATTGTTTAATTCTTTTGCCTCTACAAGTCTGTCAAGGACATCATATGTGTATGAAGTTCTTGTTTCGTTTTCAGCAAGTAAAGTTCTGTTTCCAAATGCATCGTACTCATAGGCAGACTTAACCATTCCATCATGAGTGGTCTGTGTGAGTCGGCCGATTTCATCGTACTGATATCTATAGTGACCAGAAACAGCTTCAAGCCCACGTCTTTCTCTGTTGATTCCAGAGATAAGACCTGCATTGTCATAAGAATAGAAATACTTATCAAGCTCGCCCTTACTGTCGTAGCTTGTCATACTCTCAAGATTTCCACCTGGAAGGTATGAATACTCTGTAGAAACACCATTTGGAAGAAGCTTAAGTGAGAGTCTTCCAAGCTCATCATAAGAGTATGTAGTCTCCTCACCATTTCCAGAAACGCCTGAAAGCTTTCCTTCTGCATCATATGTATAAGCAGCTACTCTTCCATCTGGATAAACAAGTTTTGTCTTTTCTCCTATGGTATTGTATTCGTAACCTACAGTTCTGTTCTGGTAATCTGTTACTTTTGTGAGACGACCTAAAATATCGTTTTCAAGGGTAGTCTTTCCAAGCCAGTCATTAATCTCTTTAAGCTGATTTAACTCGTTATAAGCAAACTCTACGCTTCTGCCATCACCATAGCCTACCTTAGTCACTGCACCAAGGTTATTGTAGCTGTAGCTTGTGGCAAAGTTATCCCTGTCAGTCTTTGTCTTAAGACGTCCATACTGGTCGTACTCATAAGTCTCTTCCTGACCAAGGGCGTCTGTTATCTTTGTAAGTTGTCCTGAAAGGTCGTAAGAATAGAGTGTTACGTGACCATCCTCACTTACTACAGGCATCTTGTCATCTTCAACTCTGCCTTCAGCTCTGTAAACACTCTTAAGGTTATCAAGAGCATCATATGTGTATGCTGTCTCGTTTCCAAGAGCATCCACTACACTCTTTAATCGACCTGTAGCTGTGTAAGTATAAAGAGTAGTGCTACGTCCATCCTCTACCTTTGTGGCACGTCCCATGGCATCATACTCATAAGACACGCATCTTCCATCAGATGCCTCCACCTTTGATACCTGGCTTCTTGCATCATAGCTGTAAGAAATTTCATAGCCATCAGCAAAGCTTCTCTTTACAATTCTTCCGACTGTATCATAATCAAGGCTCTGCTCTAATCTTCCGCAGAAATAGATAGCCTTAAGCTTTCCACCATCTGTGTATTCGTATTTACGAACTCTTCCTGCAGCATCTGTAACTGATTCAATATTTCCAAGCTTTGTGTATGTATAAGATGTCTTATTTCCAAGAGCATCTGTCTCAGAGATTACTCTGCCAAGTAAGTCATAGTCTCTTGTGAACTTATTACCTAAAGTATCTGTTGCTTCAATTACATTTCCATTTTCGTCATAAGCATAGGTTTTCTCATGACCAAGAGCATCTATCTCTTTTATGATGCGATTAAGAACATCATACTCTAGACTTCTTACCTTTATATCACCAAGATACTCAGCTACCACATTTCCATTCTTATCATACTCATAGCTGCTTGTTCTTCCCTCTGGATCTGTAACCTTAGTAAGACGCATAAGAGGGTCGTACTCATATTTAATGGTACCACCATTAGGCAGGAGAACTTCCTCCTGCTTACCCATTACGTTATAAGTGATTTCTGTTACAAAGCCAGCCTCATCAACTACCTTTGAAACACGTCCCATGACATTCATTTCAAAGTTCTTTACTGTACCGTCTGCCTCTTTTACAGATGTCACCTTACCCATTTCATCATAGGTATACTCTCTTGTATTACCAAGAGCATCTGTAGTCTTTACGATTCTATCAGCGTTATCGTATTCGTATGTAGTAACTGCTCCGTCAGCTGTGGTTGTCTCCACTACACGGTTAAGCTCATCATAAGCATACTCTGTAACCACTCCGTCTGGATCAGTTATGGTATTTACGTTACCCTTTTCATCATAATCAAAAAGAG
>NZ_FQYQ01000022.1 GCF_900141825.1 Pseudobutyrivibrio xylanivorans DSM 14809
CCGCCTCTAAAAAAATTAAAGAAAGAAATTATAGGAAAAATCTAATCATACTCTGTATGAAGAGATATTGCCCCTTTTTTAAGGAGACAATCCCATTTTAAGTTCACCTTCGGTGAAGGGATTGTCGGGGTTCACGATTTTTCTTCGTAAACTCGATAAATCGTGAAATTTAATTCTGAGCAGCGAGCTCAGCCTTAAGAGCCTCTGTAAGAGCTGGAACAATCTTGTTAAGATCTCCAACGATACCGTAATCAGCTACATCAAAGATAGGAGCTGTCTCATCCTTATTGATAGCGATGATGATATCAGACTCTTCCATACCTGCTGTATGCTGGATAGCACCAGAGATACCGATTGCGAAATATACGTTAGGACGTACAGTCTTACCTGTCTGACCTACCTGAAGATCCTTTGGCTTCCAGCCTGAATCTACAACGGCACGTGAGCAAGATACTGTTCCGCCAAGAACCTCTGCAAGATCCTCAAGGAGCTTGAAGTTCTCTGGAGAACCAACACCACGACCACCAGATACAAGGATCTTAGCATCCATGATATCTACTGTGTTTGTAACGTTCTTAACGATGTTAAGGATCTCAACGAATCTGTTGTTCTCCTTAAGCTCTGGCTTGAAGTTGATAACCTCAGCCTTTCTACCAGCCTCCTTAGGAAGCTTCTGCATAACACCTGGACGAACTGTAGCCATCTGTGGACGGTTGTCTGGGCATGCGATTGTAGCGATTGTGTTACCACCAAATGCAGGACGAGTCATAAGAAGCTGATTGTGCTTCTGCTCCTGTCCTTCCTTAGCTACGAGTGGGAAATCACCAATCTCAAGTGATGTACAGTCAGCTGTAAGACCTGTCTTAACTCTAGCTGAAACTGTAGGACCAAGATCACGACCGATTGCTGTTGCACCAACGAGCATGATCTCTGGCTTGTACTCATTAATATAAGCTGTAAGAGCCTGTGCATATGGCTCTGTACGATATGTTTCAAGTGCTGGATCGTCAATAAGAACAACCTTATCTGCACCGTACTCGCCAAGCTTATCTGCAAGACCTGCGATATCTTTACCAAGTACAACTGCTGTAACGTCTGTTCCTAAATCTGCTGCAAGCTCATGTGCCTTGCCGATAAGTTCGAAGGCAATTGAGCTAAGTTTATTATCAACCTGCTGAGCGAATATAGCTACGCCCTTGTATTCTTCTAATGACATTCTTTTTGCCTCCTCTTATTAAATTACATGCTTCTCTTTAAGCTTGTTCATGATATACTCTACTGACTCCTTAGGGTCAAGAGTTACCTTCTCGCCTGCTCCCTTACGAACCTTATCAGAAGCCTTAGCGATCTTTGTTGGAGAACCAGCAAGACCGATGTTAGCATCATCAAGATCTGTAAGATCATCACGGCCCCATACAGTAACTTCCTTGTCATATGCATCAAAGATGCCGCCTGGAGTCATGTAACGTGGCTCATTTAACTCTGAAAGTGCAGTAATAAGACATGGCATCTGAGCCTTTACTTCATGATATCTGTCTTCGTACTGACGCTTAACGATTACGCTGTTGCCTTCAACCTTGATATCTTCTGCATAAGAGATAACTGGAAGTGCAAGATGCTCAGCGATCTGTGGACCAACCTGAGCTGTATCACCATCGATAGCCTGACGACCTGTGATGATAAGATCGTAATCAAGTTTCTTAACTGCAGCTGCAACTGTTGAAGATGTAGCCCATGTATCAGCACCACCAAGGCGTCTGTCTGTAACAAGAACAGCCTCATCAGCACCCATAGCAAGTGCTTCGCGGAGCATATCATCAGCCTTAGGAAGTCCCATTGTAAGAACTGTAACCTTTGCGCCTGTCTCATCCTTAATTCTAAGAGCAGCCTCAAGACCTGCCTTATCATCTGGATTCATAATTGCGAGCATTGATGCTCTATCAAGAGTTCCATCTGGGTTAAACTTTACGCCGCCCTTTGTGTCAGGAACCTGTTTAATACATACTACGATATTCATGTATTTAATCTCCTTTTATTTACACGATAATAAACAATCTTATTTGAGCATTGCGCCAGAGATAACAAGTCTCTGAACCTCAGATGTACCTTCGTAGATTTCTGTGATCTTAGCATCACGCATCATACGCTCAACATCGTACTCTCTTGTATAACCATAACCACCGTGAAGCTGTACAGCCTTTGTAGTAACAGCCATAGCTGCCTCAGCTGCGAAAAGCTTAGCCTCAGCTGCCTCGATAGAGTAGCTTGTCTTGTGATCCTGTGTATAAACGTCCTTTGTGCAAGCAGCGTTGTATACAAGATACTTAGCAGCGTCCATACGAGCCTTCATATCTGCAAGCTGGAATGCTGTGTTCTGGAATGCAGCGATTGGACGACCAAACTGCTTTCTTTCCTTTACGAACTCGATTGTTGCATCGATTGAACCTTCGCCAATACCAAGAGCCTGAGCAGCGATACCAATACGTCCACCATCAAGTGTGTGCATAGCGATACCAAAGCCCTTGCCTCTAGCACCAAGTAAGTTCTCCTTTGGAATACGGCAATCCTGGAAGATAAGCTCGTATGTAGAAGAAGCACGGATACCCATCTTCTTCTCCTTTGTACCGAATGTAAATCCAGGTGTATCCTTCTCAACGATGAAAGCAGAGAACTTCTTAGACTTACGACCCTTAGCGTCCTCAACGATGTCTGTTACAGCGAATACGATGTAAACATCAGCTTCCTTACCGTTTGTGATGAAGCACTTAGAACCGTTAAGTACCCAAGAATCTCCATCTTCGTCAGCTCTACACTGAGCACCCTGTGCGTCTGTACCAGCACCTGGCTCTGTAAGTGCGAAAGCACCAAGCTTCTTACCACTTGCAAGTGGTACTAAGTACTTCTGCTTCTGCTCCTCTGTACCATATGTGAGGATAGGATCGCAGCAAAGTGATGTATGTGCAGAAACGATAACACCTGTTGTACCGCAAACCTTTGAAAGCTCCTCTACACACATAACGTATGTAAGAACGTCACAGCCCTGTCCGCCGTACTCCTTTGGAATTGGAATACCCATGAAACCGTACTTCATCATCTTCTCTACGTTTTCACGTGGGAACTGCTCTGTCTCATCAATTTCCTGAGCCATTGGCTTAACTTCGTTCTGAGCGAACTCTCTGAACAGCTGTCTAGCCATCTCATGCTTCTTATCTAATGTAAAATCCATGATCTGAATCTCCTTTATATTAATTACTGTGCATCAACTGCTGTCTTAGTACAATCTGCGTTGTATACGTAGAATCCCTTACCAGACTTAACACCAAGGTTACCACCACGAACCATCTTACGAAGAAGTGGGCAAGCACGATACTTGCTGTCACCTGTCTCGTTGTAAAGAACGTCCATGATTGCAAGGCAGATATCAAGACCGATGAAATCGCCGAGCTCTAGTGGTCCCATTGGGTGGTTAGCACCGAGCTTCATAGCAGCATCGATACCAGCGATATCAGAAACACCTTCCATCTTGATGAAAGCAGCTTCGTTGATCATTGGGATAAGGATACGGTTTACTACGAAACCAGCAGCCTCGTTAACCTGTACAGGAGTCTTTCCGATCTCCTCAGAAATCTTCTTGATAGCATCTACTGTCTCAGCAGGTGTGTTAACACCAGCGATAACCTCAACAAGCTTCATTCTGTCAGCTGGGTTGAAGAAGTGCATACCAACCATTGGACGGTTAAGACCGTTACCAATCTCTGTGATTGAAAGTGAAGATGTGTTTGAAGCGAAGATGCACTCAGGCTTAGCGATCTCGTCAAGCTCCTTGAATGTTGTCTTCTTAACTTCCATGTTCTCGAAAGCAGCCTCAACGATAAGGTCACAATCCTTGCAAAGGTTCTCCTTGAGACCTGGTGTGATCTTAGCGAGGATAGCATCTACTGCTGCCTGCTCCATCTTTCCTTTTTCAACAAGTCTTGCATAACCCTTAGCAATCTTGTCCTTTCCGCCTTCAGCCCACTCCTGCTTAATATCGCAAAGAGCTACTTCATAACCGTCAACCTGAGCAAATGCCTTAGCAATGCCCTGGCCCATTGTACCTGCGCCAATTACGCCTACCTTCATTTTTAGTTCCTCCTAGTATTTTTAGTCCGCAGCAATCTTTCTCTTCATAACGCCTGTTACATACACAAGCCTAATGATTTCTCCGCTCATCTAACACGATTCGCTTGAGAAATATTAGAGCTTGAGTATTACAGGCTGAAAATTAAAATTCTGCTGCTCACTTAAATATTTAATATGTAGAATTTAATAATTCCAAATTTTTGCTTATCGTCTTAACGATAACGATTAGCCTTCATATTTCTCAACGATAGTAGCGCAACCCATACCGCCACCGATGCAAAGAGTAGCAAGACCCTTCTTGTACTCTGGGTTGTGAATCATATCGTAAATAAGTGTTACAAGGATACGAGCACCTGAAGCTCCTACTGGATGTCCAAGAGCGATAGCACCACCGTTTGGATTGAGCTTGTTAAGATCGAAGCCAAGCTCCTTACCAACTGCTACAGACTGTGCTGCAAATGCCTCGTTAGCCTCATATACATCAAGATCATTGATTGTAAGACCAGCCTTAGCAAGAGCCTTCTTTGTTGCTGGTACAGGACCAACACCCATGATTTCTGGAGCACATCCGCCAAGAGCACCAGCTACGAATGTAACGAGTGGCTTAACACCAAGCTCCTTAGCCTTCTCCTCAGACATAACTACGAGTGCAGCTGCACCATCGTTGATACCTGAAGCATTACCAGCTGTAACAACTCCGTCTGGATAAAGAGCCTTAAGCTTAGCAAGACCTTCGATTGTTGTACCAGGTCTTGGGCCTTCGTCTGTATCGAATACGATTGTTTCCTTCTTCTTCTTGATTTCTACAGGAACAATCTCATCCTTGAATGCACCAGACTCGATAGCTGCACAAGCCTTGTTCTGTGAGTTAACTGCGAACTCATCAAGCTCTTCTCTTGTAAGCTTCCACTGCTCAGCTACGTTATCAGCTGTCTTGATCATGTGGTAATCATTGTATGCATCCCAAAGAGCATCCTTAACCATTGTATCTACTAAAGCACCCTGGCTGTTTGATGGCCATGTCATTCTATAACCATAACGACCATTTGGAAGTGCGAATGGAGCTAATGACATGTTCTCCATACCACCTGCTACTACTACGTCTGCATCACCTGCAATAATCATCTGTGCTGCCTGGTTAACACAGTTAAGACCAGAACCACAAACAACGTTTGTTGTAACTGCTGTTACTTCGTTTGGAAGACCAGCCTTTAATGTAGCCTGACGAGCAACGTTCTGTCCAAGACCTGCCTGGATAACGCAACCCATGTATACGTGATCTACGTCCTCTGGCTTGATACCAGCTCTCTTAACTGCTTCCTTAATTACGATAGCACCTAAGTCTGCTGCTGGAGTGTTGCTAAGTGATCCGCCCATTGTACCAATGGCTGTTCTACATGCGCTAGCAATAACTACTTTTTTTCCCATGTTTTCTTTCTCCTTTTTAAGAAATACAATTTTTTGTTTGGCGGTCGAGTAAGGCAGAATTTTTAATAATCAGAACTCCTTTTATTACCAGCTTGTGCATGTTGTACAATTTAGCATGTTACAAACTGTTAATTTTTTAACGAGCTCAGACAAAAAAAATAAACCTCAATCCGCCGCTGATGGTAAAATCTTACCACATGCACGACACAATTTCAAACAAAATTTTTCACAGAATAATCACATTGTAAGGCTTTTTCTGACAATAGCAATTCATTTCATTCAATTCTCACACTCCGCTCGTTAAATAATTGTCAAAAAACCTTGATTTTACGCAAAAAAGGAAACCGCAGTATATCTCTACGGTTTCCAAATTGTGTCTATACGTATGAAAATTTACGTTAAATTCTTAACAAGCTTTTTAGAACCCTACAGCTGTGAACCTGTATGTATAGAGGTTTTCGCTCCATGAGCCTATTTCATCTGCTGTTGATACATACAATATTCTGGATGCTAATCGTCCATATCCATCTCTTGAGAAGCAACCGTTGTGGTTTCTCTCATGCCCAGTAGTTTCTGCTCCAATTAGAGCTATTCTCTCCCAGCCCATACCTTCCAAAGAATCCAAAGTGCCATTCCAAGGTGCACTATAAACTGATTGCTTTGCAGAAATAAAATTCAAAGCTCCGCCTGGGAATGGATGTGTATCACAGGTCATATATATTGCATCATCTGTAAAAGCAAAATCCGCATTGCTAATAAAATCATAGCTACAAGTGATATGCTTCTTACCAAGATGAATAACATTACCTAAATCACTACAATCAAGCTGCTCTACGAATGTGGTAGTCTGAGAAGATGTACCGCTGGTGTAGAACAAATAAATAGTACCGTTATAATTTATCAAAGATGGCTGGCCTACGCCCCAGTGTCCATCTCTTATAGCCTCCACAACGCGTCCTGTTTTACGCCAGGTCTGAAGGTTATTCGAAACTGCAAACCCAACTTCATTAGCAGTGCAGTCATATGTGGCACAGCCTAAATAGGCCATTAAATATCTGTAGGATTTTCCCTGGAAAGTGAAATCACCTTCTACTACAGATGGATCGCATACCTGTACTGAATCCCAAGCCCCTGCAGTTGTTGTCATTACATTTACTTCATTTAGGCATATGCCATCTTTTACTTCTCCTGGCGTAGCCTGATTCGAGCAATACAATACTTGCCCGTTAATGCAGGTAGGACAATACTTGTATATTCCCTGCATCGCCAACGGCACAGCATCTTCCTTGATTTTCAGTAAATACTCTGAATCAATATAGCTTTTGATTCCTCCAACAGCACTGAAAATAATGATGCTGGCAATGAGTGTGCCACTTAAGATAGGTCGTAGATTTTTCTTTGTAAAAAACTTCCTAAACATAACCCTTTCCTCCCAAACTTCAGGGGGATAATAATAGTTCTTTTACAAAGAATATCATGCAAAATGCCTTGCAAACGGAATTTCACAGTAGTTATACCAAAGATTAACCTTCTATTAATAGAAATTTAACAGAACTTTCAGAATCGCTATTTTTTTGTTGCATTCTTGCCGAATTACCTTCTTTTATATAAAAAACACCATGTGTCTGTTTTGACACATGGTGTGAATAATTTCTTATAATTCTTTCTCTGCAAACTTTAATGCTGAATCAATTACAGCATCCATATCGTAATACTTATACTCACCTAAACGTCCACCGAAGAGAACCTTCTCTTCCTTATCAGCAAGCTGCTTATACTGCTCGTATAGCTTGCCATTCTTCTCGTCATTAACTGGATAATATGGCTCATCACCAGGCTTCCACTCTGAGCTGTACTCACGGCTGATGATAGTCTTAGGAATGTCATTTCCTTCATCATCCTTACCAAATTCAAACCACTTGTGCTCGATAATTCTAGTCCATGGAGTCTCAGCATCTGTGTAATTTACAGCTGCATTTCCCTGGAAGTTTGGCTTATCAAGTGTCTCGTTCTCAAATCTTACTGAACGATACTCTAAAGTTCCAAGCTTGAAATCGAAAAATGCATCGATAGGACCAGTGTAAACTACCTTCTCTGCAAGAGCATCAAGCTCAGCCTTGTTCTCAAAGTAATCTGTGTTGAGACGAACCTCAATACCATCAAGCATATTCTCAACCATCTTTGTATATCCACCTACAGGAATACCCTGATAAAGAGCATTGAAATAGTTGTTATCAAAAGTAAGTCTTACTGGAAGTCTCTTGATAATGAATGCTGGAAGCTCTGTACAAGGACGTCCCCACTGCTTCTGAGTGTAACCCTTAATAAGCTTCTCATAGATATCTGTTCCAACAAGTGAGATAGCCTGCTCCTCAAGGTTCTTAGGCTCTGTGATGCCAGCTTCCTTCTTCTGCTCTTCAATCTTAGCAGCAGCCTCTTCAGGAGTAACTACTCCCCACATCTTATTGAAGGTATACATGTTGAATGGAAGAGAATAAAGCTCTCCATGATAATTTGCTACAGGTGAGTTTGTGAAACGATTGAATGTAGCAAACTTAGTAACATAATCCCAAACATGCTTCATGTTTGTATGGAAGATATGTGCACCATATTTATGCACATGAATTCCCTCAATCTTTTCTGTATAAACGTTACCTGCAATGTTAGGTCTCTTATCGATAACAAGAACCTTCTTACCTGCGTCTGTTGCCTGTCTTGCGAATACGGCTCCAAAAAGCCCTGAGCCTACAATTAAATAATCGTACATTATCTTATACTCCATTCTCTAGTCGACACTTATTCAACTGCCACCTTAAGATCAAAATTCTTATATATTGTCTTAAGATATTTCTCATTATGGCTTGCAGCCAATAACATAGGCGCATACGCATCACGACCAGAAATATTAAACATATACTCGTAGTCACTGAAGTGCCATCTGTAATCGTTTACAAACTTTTCGATGCCATCCCAGATATCTTTTATTCCCTCTGGATTGTCCTCTGGCTTTGAGAATCTAAGCTCAATTTCTCCATTCTCGTCATAATAGAATCCCTTAAATGAAGGGCTTGGAGATGATGTAATAAGCTCAAAGTATAGGTTATAATCCTTAGCTGGATCATGCTTTTTATATAAGTCACGATTGTCCATTGAGGAATAGAGATATGATAACATGGAACCATCTAAAAGCATAGTCTCACTCATATCTGGCTCTGCATTATTGGCTGTATTAGTACCAGCAACGATTCCTGTAAGCTGACAGTCTATATTCCATTCCTTTTCAAAAAGATTCTTTAGTGCCAAATATCCACTACCTGCCCAACCAATATCAACAACAACAGCGGATTTAGCTTCACCGATAAGCTCACGGTACCACTCGCCAGCTGCCTCTCTCTGAGGCTTATATGTCTCAAGAACAGAATCCCAATTTTCGTTCAGGAAATCAATAAATGAATTTACATTTCCATAGTGAAGCTTTCTGCGACCATTTTTGATTTTTAAATCAGGAAGCTCCATAGCCTCAAGAACCTGACTCATAGTCTTTTCATTGGTTGCCTTATGATATACCATCTTACGAAGAAAATCATATTTCAAATAACCAGCGGAAAGCTTTGCTGCTGCAAGGCGAGAGATATATGCATAACATGTATCATCGTCAGGATACATATTATCGTATATACGTTTTATTATCTCACCATCACGAGACAGGAACATTACCTTATCAATGTTATGAGACTCTACATAATCATGAATGTAATTGCAGTATCCCATTACAAACAGACCACCATAGATAAATCCGAATTCCTGATTCATGTTCATGGAATCCATGCCCGCATATAAACGATTGTTAACTACGCCTCGATATGCCCCGCCAATAATAGGTGACATATCGAAAGTACGGTTCATAATAGTGTTCTTATTGACGTTTGGATAGTGGAATGCTTTAAAGCCATGGGAATCTGCATTTTTTACATCGCTTACTTCGTTATCACCAATGTGTGCGAAGGTAATATTCTTACCATATGCCTCTATGCATTCATCTCTAACATAATCAAAGAGCTGTCCGTCTGATTTACCAAGGTCTATTTCACATGACACATATAATTCGTCATAGCCCTTATACCCATTTTGCGAAAGAATCTTCTCAAGCAAGTCCTTTGTTAAATACATATCGGATGTAATAACAATGTGCTTGCCCATAGACACCAATGCATCAAATACATTTCGCATATACGAATTGGCATAGCACATTGATAATTCTATCTCTGTCTCGAGAGCTACACCTTTCTCAGCATCCAATCCTGTCATTTCACTGACAGTAGCCCATATATCCTCTAATGTAACCTCGAATGTACCATTCTTATTAAACTGCTCCATACGAGATTTATGCTCAGCCTCCACACGGATGCGCTTAAAGTCCATATAGCTGAGTCTCTGCCCGATTAAAAAGAATAAATCAGTTGGAGCTGAAAATGGTCTAAAAATGAGAGTATCGAATATATCAAAGGAAATAACATCGAATTTGCTAAGTTTCTCAACCAGCTGTTCTGGTGTACCTAAAGGACACTCACCGCTCTCAGGTGCGTCTGTCTTCAAGCTCTTACTCTCATACAGCTCCACACCTTTATCTTTTGCCAACCACTTTTGAAAAAGACAGTAGAACGCAAAATTTAGCCATAAAAGATATAACCATGATAATGCTTTAACTATGCCAGAAGAATTATCGTGCATGGCATGATATCTCTGCCTAATGCCAGTATGTTTATTAACTAAACTATTATATATTTTAAGTCTCATTTATACTCCCAAACCAAGTGGTAATTCATTTATACATGGCTTCCATTCCTCCAAAGGATTTTCACCATACACAATACTTATATTCTTATATTGAAGTGAACCATTTTTCTTCATATAAGGGGCAATTCTAATGAATCTACCAGCCATATTAAAACTATAAGAAATCTTTATCCATTTATTTGGTTCAACTGGATAATTCTTTTTATAAAAAATCTGCTCTTCTATAGAGTCTTTATGATTATATTGTTCTCTTTTATCAAAGGTTCTTAGGCAAAAAAATACACCATCTCCATCTATACTTTCCCAGTCCTCTGAACGGACTTCAAAAGAGATGGTTATCTTATTGTCATCGCTGCCATTAAATACTTCAAAGGGTTCAGACCAGATTTGCCAATTTTTAGCTTCGGTATAGTCCTTTTTGTTAATTGTTAGATAATGGTTATCGTTTTGGTGTATTATCTCCCAACCAGTATTTTTAGATTCCCAACCAGCAAATTCTCTACTAAAATCTCCGTTTTGTAAGAGTTGTAAGTTTAACAGTTTTCTAGTTCTAACACTAATCTTATCTAAACATATATCCAATAGCTTCCATAAAAAATCACTATAGAAATCTGGCATCAAATGTAAATGATCTAATCCCCAAATATGACGAGGATTTCCAAAATATTCCTTATCACTTAGAACAATTACTTCAGTGTTATAATTCTCTTTGAACCAATTGTTACATTTTTCTAAGGCATTATTTATATTTTTAATAAACTCCACACTGTGATTTTCTTTTATAAGTCTAATCTCATCACTTGACTTATCGTGGTAGTAGGTTGCTAATCTAAAATCATTAAGCACTATAGTAGTATTTGGAATATACTTCTCACAATACTTCATAAATTCTTTTACTGAATTTTTCCATATAGGAAAGAATTCCTCAAAATTATTTCTTCCAGAATATCTCTTTCCAAAAGAAAGTTTTGACACGTAATTAGACTTTTCATACTTAAATAACTTATTTGAAATGTATGAATCCCCTAACTCTACAAAACCAAAATTAACGTCAGCATAAAAATCAATTATCAAAATATCTGGTTGCTTTACTGCTAACTCGTTCAGAAAACATTTATTTAAATCCTCATATAAGTGCTGACGTTCTATATACTCAACTTTTTTTATATTTTCCTTATACTCTAAAGCATCATATTCAATAATTGGAGACATCAATGACGCAAATGACATTTGAAAATCATAACATGAGACATTAAAGATGTCTTTATAATTTGGAGTAATACGTCTGTTAAATGCATCTCTAGACGCACACGCTCCAATAATGCCAACGTTAATTTTGTTTTTCAATTTATCTACCTCTTTATTTTATATTTCATCCAACCTTGCCCCATTTTTATAATAGTTTTAATCCCCACACGTCCTTCACTAGATGCTGCAATCATTTTTGAATAATTGATTTCTTCCTGAACAACTTTAATAGTCTCTGGTTCAACATAAGGCTCAATATCGATTACCTCAGCAACCTCAGGCTTCTCCTCAACTTTTGGTGCACTTACACACTTAAGGTTAGGTTTGTTATTCTTTTTCTTTCTCTCTGTCTCAGTCTCAACGATTTTCTGGAACATTTGACCAATAGTGTTAATGTCATATTTCTTTGAGGTTTCATAAGCATTAGCACCTAACTCAAATCTTAGCTTATCATCAGACATTACTCGCTCTAAAGCTGCTGCAAAGCCTTCGATATCCTTTTTGTGAACCAATAATCCATCATATCCGTCTGTTATTATCTCTCTTGGTCCATCACAAGCAAAGGAAACGCATGGAAGTCCCATAGCAAAACCTTCAATGATTGTCATACCAAATGGCTCATAATTTGATGAACAAATATTGATGGAAGCCTCAGAATATCTTTCGTTCATCTTATCATTACCACTCTCCAGTACAACTCGGTTGCCTAAACCATGCTTCATAATTAATCTTACATAGTCTTTAGCAAGTGAACCTTCACCGTAGATTTTTAAAGTCCAATCTGGATATTTATCTGCGATAAGAGCAAAAGCTTCGATTAGCATATCATAACCCTTCTGATATGCATATCTTCCTGCTGCTACCATGATATGGCTATTCAGATCAGCTCTAAACTTTAATCTCTCTGTTCCATTTCCTAAAACATAGATTGGCAAATCTCCATGTATCTTTCTTTCGTATACATGTCTATTACGTTCTGTAAGGATAGTGAGTCCATCCAACTTTCCATATGACTCCCTAATAATCTTCTGAATCTCAGGTGAATGATCCGCATATGATTTATGCTCTTGACCAATTTTCAAAACAGAATCATTAACTAATTCTGTAGCCAACATATTAAATGATGGCATTGTGGTTACTAACACACCACCTTCAAGATTACATAAAAGTTCACGCATTTTCTTATCAGTATATGCGTTAAACATAGGATATAAATCTTCACTTTTATCAATAAGTTCACTAGGAAGAGCTAATAACTCTTTATCTTCCTCAGAAAATTTAGCTCCACGTCTTGCATCCTGAATAACTGTTATCTTTATCTTAGGATTAACTGGCAAAGTAGGTGTATCCTTTGTCTTTTTAATACTAATAATCTCAACATCATACTTTCCAGTATCATAAAAATAATCTGCAAAATTAAAAATTGTTTTTACAGTACCGCCTATTCCGAAAGCATTGTATACCATAAATCTTATTTTAGTACTCATCAGCCATTTCCTCTCTACACTCAATTATACTGTCATAAATTCTCTTAGAATTATCTGTATCACAATAATCAAAATAGCGTTTTGCGTTTTTCTTATGTATATCTGTTAATCTAAAGTTAGTATTGATATTGTTGATCAACTCTTCCAAAAATGCCTCTGGTGTATATGTCACAACACCTGGAAGTTCTTTCTTCATATCAACATAGCTTCCACGATACTTATTATATAATTCACTGTCAAACTGGAAAAATACAGCAGGTTTCTTAGAGTAAACTATATCAAAGATGATACTACTGTAATCTGTAGCAATCATACTGCACTCTTTAACTCTGTCAGAAATTTTTACTTCATGCATATCTGTGATATGAATTACATCATTTTCAAACTTATCAAAAAGTGGCTTATACTTTTCAAATTCAATATGTAAACTGAATACCAATTTCTGACCAGCTTTTCTAAGGGACTTAATTAACTGCTTGTCAGATAAAACCTTGCTGTAATACAAGTAGAAATCTGACTTTGCAAAAGTGCTCTCTGATTTTATCAGCCAGTCTCTCCAGGTAGGCATAACCCAGATATATTTACCGTCGTTTTTCTCACATACAGTCAACTTATCATATCTAGCCAAGCCTGTAGAAACCATTTCATCATCCCAGAATTGCGAATTATCAACTAATAATTCCTTTTCATTCTCTGATGAAACAATAAACTTTCGAATACTTCCGCCATATGACTTATTACTGATATCAAATATCTTCATACCAGCTATACCATGCTGTAAATAAATAATAGGCTTTCTAAACTTACCAGTTTTGTCATGGTATAGAGAAGGCATAACATCTCTTACTCCATGCGATACGATGTAAAACTCTGCAAGTTCATCAAGATAAAGATGTCTTGTAGAATCGTAGAATACAACATTATCCATGTATTCTGATAACGCCTCAAGATCTTCATTTTCTTCCTTAGTTACAAAATAAAACTCTGCATCAACTTCATCTTTATGCTTCATGCAATACTCGAAAAATGCCAAACCATTATCTCTGGCTGAAAGACCAAGATTCTCTCCAATAAGCCAAATCTTCTTAGAATTTAAGGATTTCTCATCTGTTGCTTTCTGAACTATAGCTAAAGCCTCTTCTCTACGTTCATCATCTTCAAACAAAAGTAAATCCTCTACAGCAAAAGACATAATGTTATCAGTTTTATTTACACTAATTTTCTTCTTTGTAGTTGACGATTTTATTGAAAATGCGCCATCAACCATCTCGATATAAGAAAGCATACCATTATCTAACTGAACACATGGTAAGAAGCTCTTCTTAGGAAGACTATTTATATCAACATAGTAAATATATTCATCCTCAACTAATAATTCACGGTTCATAACAATAGTTTCCTCAGAAACTTTATCCCTTAATACAACCGAGATGTTATTAACCTGATGATTTTCATCTTCATCAATCCAGTCAATTTTAAGGCAAAGTCTGTCTTTTTCATAAAGCCACATTCCCATAAATTTAAACAGATTGCTATCTTCTGTTATACCAATGGAATATGATTTTGATACATGATTGCCCCATACTCTCTTATATTTTTTTGAAGTAACTCTTTCAATATGTGAGAAGCTCATAGTTTCTCTGTTATTTACAACCGGTCTGTTAAAATTGTTCTCAACCTTAACTTTAACGTCATTGTCAAAATATAGCTCTGGCTTTAAAACTATATTCTCCTCGCAATCAAAATACTTCTTAAGCTTTATACTTACGAGAACGTTATCCTTAGCTGCTGTAACTCGTTCTTCTATCTCCTCACCAGCATCTGTAACAACCATAACCTTATTAGGCTTTTCAAAATAAGGTTCCTTTTTCCATGATAATAGCATCGAAAGATTATTGTTCTTCACTTCAGTACTATCTACTTTCATCTTCAAAACGTTGTTACGTACGTTACACTTTAAATTGTTAGATGAATCTAAGTATAATAAGCAGCTATGTGCATAACCATTTACAAGTACAAAAGGATGTGGTGAAACTATATAATAATTCTCTTTAACCTGAGCAATTCTCTTTAATTTCAAATTGTGTCTTTCAACATCAACGCCATTTTCTACTTCAACAAATAACTGTCTAACTCCAGGCTTGAAATCATTTTCAATGTTCTCCCAAGTCAAACATACTTCATAATAAATATATTTATCTGTCTCTTTATATACAGTAAAAGGAAGATTTGATTCGATATTCGTATTAACTCTTTGAATAATAAATCTTTTAACTCTACTATCATATGATTTTTTCTTAAATCCTAAAATAATACTTCTTCCATCATTAAAATTTTCAGAGTAAGTAAACATAATAATAGTGTTCACTCTCATATTGATTGTAGAATCATCTTTTTTACAAATGATTGCATTGATATCTCTAGTAGGAAGTTCAACTGGACTACTAATTACATCTTTAGATAAGAAAATAGTATGTTCCTTTTTATTTCCATCTACAATAAACCAAGAAAAATTGGCATCATTGTATTCATTTTTTCCAAGCTCATCCATTTCTGAAACAGCCAACTCATAGCTAAATCTGTCAGAAGAAATTTCCTCAGTATGGAAATAATATTTCTGCTTTGTCTTATTGTCACGCCACATTAAACAATATGCCGCTTCTTTCATTTTTTCACTATTCTTAACAATGCCTTCCGAAAAAGCTCCAGAAATTTTAATAGCCTTCTTATCAACAGAAATTGAATCCACCATTACTTCCCAATGATCCAACTCTTTTTTCTCTTCTTCTCTCTTTATATCAAACGGATTATTGAGTTTTGGAGAAACTGAAATATTTTTAAAAGTAAATTCTAAACTGTTTTCAACTACAAATACACCTTTATTTTTATGTCCAAATGCCAATTCTGCCTGCTTTGCATTCATAATAACAGGTTGTTCAACATACATATCACCTATACGATTTCTAACCCATAATCTACTTGGAATATCTTTATAATTGTTGTAGGTATCATACATAATGCTTCCTACAAGATACTCGCCTTCGAAAGCTGTGGTGATTGCATATTTCTCATTATTTTTTCCAAAAAGCAAACCATCAAAATAATTGTCAAAATATAGCTCTCTAACCTCTGGTTGAGCCAAAAGAGATATCTTAAAACAAACCATTTGATTCTTTGCAAATACTTCTTCCAACCGATAAATATTCTCTGAGTAATTCATTCCAGTATTTCTCCCTTAATTGTTTATTATTTTTTCATATATTTTTTCACAAGCGTGCCCTTTTTCTGTATACACAGTTTTAATACGCTTTTTGTACTCTGCACCTGGATAGCACCAGTGCCTAATATATTTGCATATTTGATGAACCAAGTCTTCTTCATTTTTCACAACTGGTCCAAATCCATTTTCTTCATAATCAAAATACCCCTTTTTATAAGTATGACTATTAAAGAAATCCTCCGCATCATACTGATAATAAATTGTACTTTTGCCCAAATATGCAAATTCAAATTGTAAACTACTATAATCTGAAATAAGTAACCTGGCTTTACTCAATACATTCTTATAGGAATAATCCTTTGAAAGAAGTATTACATCTGTATCCTTTACTATATCTTTCATATATTCTTCCATAAGTGGATGTGGTTTAAACGCAAGCTTACATCTATGTCGTTTACAATATTTTCTTAATTTTTCATTTTGAAAAATACTTCTTAAGCGCAAGTAATATTCGCTAGTTGTGATATCACAGGAGGGCATCCACTTCATTTCGTTTTTTGTAGCGTCCCATTCCTGATGCATCAAATTCATTCGCCAGGTCGGGGCAAACACAATCCATCTAGAATATTTATTTTTCAAAGTATCCATAACTGGTAATCCCGTTAACCATACCTTGCTTTCATCATAATAATATGGATACTCCAGTATTGAATTATATTCATCTAAGGTGCTGGTGATAAAACCCGTAAACTTCGTGTGAAATCTATTAAGAGTTTTGCTCATATCATCCTTGATAACACCATGCTGTAAAAAAACAATTTTTGCCTGATGATATAAGTCTCGATAAAATTCTGCATCTTCCCAAAAAGGATTTTCAACGAAACCATTGCATTGTGAAGAAATTATATAATCAGCTAACAAAACCAATAATAAATGTTCATCGCTATACAAAGGCACAGTTTTACCTATTTTTTCTAGTCTTGCATAATCTTCACAAGAGTCGTTAATAACAAAATATGAATCAATATTTTGCTTTGACTGAATATACCTAAAGAAAACCTCTCCATTGTCATCAGCTCTATTAGGTCTATCCATCACTACCCAAATAGGTTTATTTTTCTCTTTTAATCGTTGGAAATATTGCTTACGAAGTTTTATAGCCTTTATGCTAGCTTCTGTCTTCAAAGCAGCTAACTCAGCTTGAAATTCTTCTTCTCTTGCCTCAATCTTATTCTCATCAGCTTTTTCAACGAATATTGATTTGCTGTCAGTACGAAACAAATAGTCACCTCTATGGCAATATTGCGTCTTGAAAGCATCGTTTATTGGGGCAAATCTATAGAAATTAATTCTATTAATGCTACAAACAGTCCCATTAACACAATTATAAAAATCGATTTTTACTGGTTCTTCCTTTAATTGAATGGTTACTTTAAAAACGTCCCTTTTTTCAACAATACTTTCCCCTACAACCTGATCCATTTGGCAATCCGTAAATTCACATTTCTGCTCGATGTTGTTTGCCATAACCATGAATTTATAGGAGTCATAGCGAGGCAGCATAGAAATACTACCTTCTATTTCTATTTCCGTGTTTTTAACTTCAATAAAGTGAATATACACTGGTAAATAGCTTATGTTAGCAACATTGAGATCATTAACAGAAATAACAACATCATTATCCCTGGCTGTTAATTTATAATCCATGTGATGCTTAAGTCTCAAATAATAAATAATTTTTGGCATCTCTGCCATGCCAATACTATTTATTATTTGGCTATCTTCGTATTGTGATATTAGCTCGTGAACTTGTTCATCGGATATTTCAAAACGTTCATGTTTATTTACAATTTCAATTAAATTTTCCATAACAACTTCTATAATCTAGATGCCAATACATTCTTATTTTTGTTGAAAACATAGGTCCCAAAGGAATATGAGCCTACCGCCCAAATAATCAATTTTAACCATGCTGTATAGAACGATGGCACTCCATACACCATACAATTTCTTGCCAGATATAAAGACAAGAAAACAGGATTATACGTAAGAATAAACTGCACATTTTCAGGGAAATGCTCAAGTGGTATGAACATAGCTGAAACAAATGGAAGCATAGACATCGCTAAGGAATATAAATAATCAATATCAGCAAATTTTACATATAACACTGCTAGTACCTTTCCAATTCCAATTATCACCATAAATGTGAGAAGAAGAACTGGGAAAATAATTAAACATCTAATTGTTAATCGAATTTTGTAGTAATAGAACAGCGGCATAAGTGCGATTGAAGCATAAAGTAAATCTTTAAACGCAGAGAAGACTTTCTGATATATAAATAATTCGAGTCTCCATTTTGTTCTGATAATCAATTTTTTATTTTCCACCAACGAACGCATAGCACCTACAGTTGCAGTTCTATAAAACCCAACCATATTAACACCAGTGAATATAAAAATAGGATAATTCTCTATATCATGGGTAATAATATTGCAATAGTAATTAGACATTAAAAGCATATAGAGTAAGGGACTTAATATATTCCATAAAAATCCTAAATTTGTTTCACTGACACGTTTCTTATGTTCTTTAAAACTTATTTGACTTATAACAAAGTAATAATCACTAATTCTACTAATCATAATTCACACTCTATAGTTTCATAACTATGTCATTCTCTTTAATTCTAAAAACCAATATACCAACCGCTAAGGACACAACTGCCCAAATAACCATTCTTAATAATTCATCCACATTATATGTTCCATTTAAAATCGCATCTCTTGCAATATTTGGATATATGTAAAGCGGATTATACTTTGTATATACCTGGATATGTTCTGGATAACGTTCAATAGGTATTAATACAGCAATCATATGTACTAAAATAATAGATAAATTTTTCCATAAAAATTTTATATCCCTATTAAAGACATATATGGTGGCAAAAATGTATGAAATTCCAGTAGTAAACATTAACTCAAACAGAATATCTACAAAGAAAATCAAGATTGTCCATGTGATTTTAATTCTAAAAAAAAGGATGACTACAAAAATAGTGACGCATGAGAAAAGCAAATTTACAAATGCAGTATATACCCTGGATAATACAAATATTTCGCTTGGTAGCTTTGATTTCTGAAAGAGATTTCTATTATCTACAAACGCCGTCATAGAAGTGGTTGTAGATGTAATGAACATAGTCCAAAGCGTGAAGCCAATAATATAATAAGCTGGATAAGAACTAATATTAAAAGTAAAACCACTAAAAACCAAGGTCATTACGCACATGTATAGAAATGGTTGAAGAACACTCCAAAACACGCCCAACATACTTCTAGAATATTTTCTTTTAATTTCTCTTACAGTAAGCTCACGAATTACAAAAATATATTGCTTTAAACCATATTCCATACTAAGACACCTCGCTAACCTGTGCCACTTCGTTTGATGTAGTCTCGTTCATATGCTGATATGCCTTACAAACCACCTCTGGCTTTCCAACCATTCTAAGCTTACCCTTTTCAATCCAAACAACCTTAGAACAATTTTCTTTAATTGTTGGCATACTATGACTAACCATTAGAACTGTGCTACCACCATGAATCATTTCCTTAACTCGCTTTAAACTCTTCTTTCTGAAGAACTCGTCACCTACTGAAAGCACCTCATCAAGGATAAGGATTTCAGCAGCATCTCCGGCTGTAGCTATAGCAAATCCAAGGCGGCTAACCATACCACTTGAATAGTTTTTAACTTTTTCATCCATGAAATCTTCAAGCTCTGCAAACTTTACGATTTCATCGTAGTGCTCATCCAAGAATTTTCTTGAATATCCAATAATCGCACCATTTAAATAAACATTCTCTCGACCAGTAAGCTCCATATCAAAACCGGTGCCGAGTGTAAGAAGCTGAACCTTTTTACGATCAACCTTAACATCGCCTTCTGTAGGTCTAAGAACACCTGAAACAATCTTAAGAATTGTAGATTTACCAGACCCATTTGTTCCAATAATTCCTACTACCTCACCCTTATAGACATCAAAACTAACATCATCAAGAGCATTGAATTCTCTGTGAGAAATATTTCTTTTTAGCAACTGTATAAAGTATTCTTTTATTCCAGAAACATTCTGTGTAGCAACCCTAAATCTCATGGTTACATTCTGAACAGAAATAACTGTTTCATTGCCTTCTAAATCGTCAGCATCATCTGCATCTTCCAATTCACTCAAATCCTGAATATCAAAAGAATTAAAATACTTGTTGCGACGTGAAGCCTTATTATCTTCTCGAATCTGTCTATTTCTTCTTCTCTTCTTCGAATGCTTCACTACCACAGCAGCAATAATTCCCATGATAGCTAAAAAAATGCATACTGTACCTACTATCATTGGCACAATGCCAATTGTGGATTCAACAGTCTCTAAAAAATTTGTTTCTAATACCATTTCGTTTGAACTTTCACTTTCTTTTTGATCAACACTGTTTTGTGTTGAAACAACATCATTTACCGGTGAAACTCTGTTAGCTGCCGCTATGGCCTCAGTCTCCTCCAACTCAAGCTCTTCTGTCTCTTCTTCGGTCTCGCCGACTGTATCTTCCCCCTCAATAAATACATTTACACTTTTTAATTCATCAAGTGATTGTCTGTTAGTACCATCTGCATTACAGGTATAACCATCCACAACTGAAATATAGCTGTTTCCACCTGAAAGTGTTTCAAATGAAAGCATATATTTTCTTGTTGAAGATAATCCGCTTCCCTCTAACGTAATAATGCCATCTTCCTCAGATTCAGCACCCTTAATGTAGCTCATGCGGTTGTTATCATATTTAAGTTCAATATGATAATCCTGGTTTCTATCTGTAGTGCTGACATATACACCTATAAAGAATTTTGAATCCTCTTCCTCGGTGTACTCATCTGAGCCAAAATTTACCTCTCCACCAATAGCGTATACATTTATTGAGTTGATTACTAAGAAGCACATAAATATCAGCGTAGCTGCTAGTCTTCTAAATTTAAGTCTTGTCATTTCTCTCACGCTCTCTTATCCAACGCTTTCTTTTGCTATACTGCAAATAATATTTGTAATGTCTGTATGATCTTAAGTGCTGTCTTATATTGGATGGCTTCGAATAAAGCATAACTGAGCCTTCATACCATCCTGAAATATTGACAACATATCTTCGTCCAAAAATCATTTCTCTCAGCTCAAGATAAACTCTTCTATTAAAGTGATTATCTTTTAAATCCTGTTCTGTCAGCTTTGCTGCCAAAAATGCATCATCATAGTCGATTACATCATCTGAAAAATGCAGCTTTCCAAATACTTCTGCCTCCTCGTAGGATGGTGTCGACATAAACCTGAATAATGCGTTCTCGATTTTCTTCTGAGATACAGGATTATTGAACGATTTACATATTTCTTCAAAGCTACCTAATTTAGCAAATAACTCTGATTGGTAAGAACTAATAATGCTCTCCAATTGATTCAAATATTCAATTTGTTTTGTTGAGACATCCGATAAAACTGGAACTGTCTTATCAGACTCTCGCCTATATTTTAATGTCATGCCGTGTGGTGCAGAAAAAATGCACTCATACAAGCAATTATTAAAAAACACCTTATTTCTGAGTCCGGATCTTGGTCCAAACAAAAATGAATGATAATATTTTTCCTCGGCTTGCGCCGGTATTTCATACAAACCGTAGTAATAGCCTTCCACAGGTTCCTCTACGCCCAAGCATTTTCGGAACGTATTTAAGCTAAGTTGGATTGAACCAACCCAACCACTATCAACAATAGCTATTTTTTCTTTGTCTCCGAATCCACATTCTTTAAGATAATCCCGTGCAAATGTGAATTCTTTTTTAGAGTTATCAACCAGAGTATTTATAAACTCTGAATCCTCCTCTAAAAGGGTTCTTACTTCGGACAATCTATGTCTTGGTATTTGATCATCTTCTTTGATTTGAAGAAAATCAGCTATTTTTTCAACAAACTTTTTCCCCTGTTCTGGAGTAAGCCCAGAACGATTTAATACTTTGGTCGGAGTAACATCTACTCCCCCCAAAGTAATATATGCTAATGCCTGATTTAAATCTAAATGATAAAGCGGAATTCTAAGTGACAATCTTGAAACATACAGATACTTGCATTGAATATCCAGATTAAATTCTTTAACATATTTCTCCGCAACCAGGTAATCTAAATAAGCGTCTCTCGCCAAAAAGAATAAAGTCTTTATTCCCTGTTTCTTTGCCTCAGTCAGAACATGTAAAACAAAACTGTTCAGCACCGGAGCTAAAACATTATTTCCCGTTTGGGAAATAATATCTTTTTCATCTATTCTCTCTATATCCACAAACAAAAACTCCTCAAGCCTGCGAGCCATTCCTGATATTAAATGCGATTTTATCAGGAACCATCCATACAGCAATAGGCTTTATTACATAGCCAATTTCACGCCATGGATTCAATCCCATTTTCTTAAATCCATTCCATCTGATGGTGACCTCAGCCATCTGATCTGTTAATGTTCTTCGTTTATAACTATTTATAGTCTCTCTATAGTAAAGTAAATCTTCCTGAAGATTATAGCCTCTGATTCCATCAGCAGTAAGATTCATAAACAACTCGTAATCCTCTCCTCTGCGTGGTTTTTCTGGAGAACCATACGGATTATCCATACTTAAAATGCTCTTTCTGAACATGATTGTAGGATGAGCGTATGGCTGGAACCTAAGGAAGTCCTTTTCACCTGGTTTCTTAGGATACTTTCTAGCACCGTATACCCTGTCCTCATCATCGATAAGAAGCAAATTGCCGCCAACAAATCCGTAGTCAGGATGTTCCTCTAAGAATAAGAATTCCTTCTCAAGCCTTTCAGGAGTACTTATATCATCAGCATCCATTCTTGCCAGATATTTGCCCTGAGCCAATTCAACCATTTTGTTCAGGCCATATGCCAGTCCATGATGAATCTTCTCTCTGACATAAACTATTCTTGAATCTATCTTTCGATATTCATCAATGACCCTCTTAACATCTGTCGTGGAACCATCATCAAAAATGATGAGTTCAAAATCATCGAAAGACTGATTTAAGATTGACTCAATAGCTTTTCTCAAATATGTATTTTCGCAATTATAAACCGGAAACATTACACTTACTGCAGGCATCTTCGTAAACCTTTCTCATCACTTTTTCTGATTCTGATTTTTCAAAGGATGTAACAGATTTTCTGATATTCTCTCTGTTATATCTTTCATGCTCTAGCTTATAAGAATACATACGCTGGATTGCTCTCGCATAAGCATCTACAGTGTCTTCACTAACAAGGAGACCATTTGTCTTTTCCTTGATGTATTCCTTAGAGCCTCTGTTACTAGAAGCTACAACTGGAAGACCTGTAAACATTGCCTCAAGAGCTGCCATTCCAAGCCCCTCTCTTATAGAAGGGAAAACCATAATGTCAGCTGCTTTTAAAAACTTTCTTATGTCTACCTCGTAGCCATAGAATCTGACATTAGCGTCTAAACCGTATTTCTTGACATATTTCTTTAATGCACGTTCCTGATTTCCGCTACCAATAATTCCGTAGAGAATATTTAACTCCTCTGGATTATTATCTTTGAAGTAACGAATAGTCTCGATAATCTTTTTCTGATTCTTGTTCTTTCTTACTTCACCAACGCTGATTATGAAGAAATCTTCTTTTTTAATGCCAAGATTTTCGCGTTCCTTGATTTTTTCTTCTTCATCAGTAAGACAGTAATAATTTGAATCTACTCCCTCGCCAGGTATGCGATAAACAGTATCAGCACACATGGTCTTGGCAGCATTTTCATCTTCATGATTGATTGTTACGATTGCATCAGTATTTCTACTAAGTAAATACTCTGCCAAATAATAAATACTATTGCGGAATTTAGACCCTCCATTGTAGAAATGGAAGCCATGGGCAGTATAAATTACATACACGTCCTTCAGACCAATGCAGGCAAGTCTTGTAACCATGCCTCCTGTAGGCGTGTGACAATGAATAATATTTATATTTTCCGTTTTAATGAGCCTTCTCAAGGCTACTGTGGCTTTTAAATTAGCTAAAATATCTGCTATAGACTGAGTGATTGGAATGTCGTGATAAAGGACACCTAACTGCTTTAAAACATCTTCATCATCTTCATAAACGATGTTTTTAGAATTAGATGCGTAATGAACCTCGATATTCATCCCTTCCAACAGCTCAACGTTTTGTCGCTCAAATTTCGACAAAAAGCCATATACAGACGAAACGATTAATGCTTTCACAAATATTTCTCCCGTTATTCCTCGTCCAAAACTTCCTGTATTCTCTCTCTTGCGTTGTTAATATCTTCTTCGCTCGGATTCATAACATACGCCCTCTTGCCAAGAGAATACACACTTTGATGTGCCCCAGTTCCCCCAACACTTAACTTTTCAATATTCCATTCACCAGGATTAGATAATTGATATGCAACCAAATCAGCTATCTCTCCTGTTGATATATCTGTGGCAAATGTGCCATCACATTCTTTTAAGATTTCTCCGTAATTCTTCAAAACACTTTTTGAAGTCATTTTCTGGACAACAGACTGAATGACATTCATCTGGTTCTCGCCTCGAACGAGATCTCCTCTAGGGAATGAATAACGTTCTCTGGCAAATGCCAGCGCTTGCAATCCCATCATGTGATTCTCGCCTTTACTGAAATGTCCAATGTTCTCTACGTCGAATTCATAGTCTGACCAAACGGTGATTCCACCCATGGCGTTAATCAAACCTTCGAAACCACTGAAATTAACCTTGAAATAGTGATCTATATCTATACCGTATAGATTCTCCATAGTCTCTTCTGACACATCTATTCCGTAGATTCCAGTGTGTGTAAGCTTATCCATAGCCCCGCCAGCTATAGATAATGGAACGTAATAATCTCTTGGTGTAGAAACAAGCAAAATATGTTTTGTTTCTGGATTAACTGCAGCCAAAATGTTTACATCTGAGCGGCTAGGTACTGAGATATGTCCCCAAGTATCTTTTCCACTGATATAAACTACGAATGGCTCCTCTGGAGTAATAACAACTGGGTTCTCAATAACCTTTTCAATACTAATCTCCTCTAATAATCGAAGCTGAACTCCAAGTCCCTCATCAACATCATTTTCTTCGAGCATATTAATGTATGAAGTACTAAGAACCGCTCCGTCGCATTCCTCGTTTTTTAAACCTTCAATTAATTCTAACTGACTACTGTATGAGCTCAGATTAAATGTATAACTTTTTAATGCTTCAGACAGGTCGTCAGTGGTTATATCTTTTGCAAAACCAACGGTCTTGTTTTCCAAGCCTTTAATATCTTCTATCTTTGCATCTTCTAATACATATATTCCGTATGTGGTAATCTCTGTTGTCTGATTAGCTATGACTTTCAAAGCCCTCATGCTATGAACATACAGATATATTCCTTCTATAATCGCAGCGATTGACACCAAAATAAGAAATACACCTAACACTTTAAACAAACGCTTTTTGCGCGATAATAAAAAAATACCTGTGATTATAAGTATCACCAATAAAATAACTGGAAGTATAGTAATGCGTATCATCTATTGAACCTAAATTCTATTAAATTTCTCTAATGTTTTGGAATGATCTCCCCTTCAAGTGAATTGAAACGTCTAGTAGATTTGAAAGAATTTCTAACATTATTCCTAAACGTTAGGTATTTTAACATACTTCACAAATTTTTCATATATGAATTATTAACAATTTATTCATTGATTTGGGGCAAAAAAATAACACCCAGCAATGAACATTACTGGGTGCCCGTGATTTTAATGTCTTTTAAAGAGCAATAGCAGTCTCAAGAGCGAGCTTCATCATCTCTGTGAATGACTTCTGGCGCTCTTCAGCTGGAATCTCCTCTGAAGTAACAAATGAATCAGAAATTGTGAGCATACATGTAGCATTCTTACCAAGCATATTTGCATTATTAAAGAGGGCAAAGCTCTCCATCTCAACGCAATCGCAACCGCAACGCTCCTTAACAGCCTTCCAGCCGCCCATCTCAGGTGCTGTATAGAACTGATCAGAAGAATGAACCTTAGCAAGCTTAGCATCGATACCAAGCTCCTTAGCCTTTGCGATAGCAATATCATTAATCTTCTTGCTTGGGTAAAGTGTCTTCTCCTCTACTCCATTTGTAAACTTAGCAAATGTACTCTCAGAAAAAGCGCTCTCAGAAATAACTACATCAAGAACATTAAGCTTGTCTGTGTAGCTACCTGCAGAACCAATTCTGATAATATTATCTACATCATAGAACTGGAAAAGTTCATAAGAATAGATGCCGATTGAAGGCATTCCCATTCCGCTGGCCATAACAGAAACAGGAACCCCCTTGTACTTACCTGTAAAACCAAGGCAGTTGCGAACTGTGTTCACACACTTAACATCCTCTAAGAAGTTATCTGCTACGAACTTAGCACGAAGTGGATCACCTGGCATTAGAACTGTTTTTGCAAAATCCCCTTTTTGCGCTTCATTATGTGGTGTTGCCATATACACGACCTCCTTATAAATTATTAATTAAAACTTTCTTTAATTTCAAAGCTAGATTTTCATTCTAGCTTATTTTTACAGTGTTTTCAACGCAATTGCCCATTTACAGACTATTTGTAATTGTAGAAATAGTGTGCATTTATAGTCACACCCTCTGTTCTGTCTAAGAAGCCCTCTTTGCCCTCAGCTACCTGTCGGTCATGAAGATTCTGAGCATAGCTGGTTGTAAAGAAAAACAGTGCATCTGTATTTGTATTACCTGAAATTGCCTGAGATGCCGCATATTGACATCCGCTATTTGGACCGTTAGCCAGTATCATAGCTACACGTCCGGAAGTAACCGGTGCAAACTGGCCCGGCGAATATATTACTCCAGCAATGGTATTTGGAAATTTCGGGCTTGCCACTCGGTTCATTACAACTGAACCAACTGCCAGTCGTCCGGCCTCTCCCTGATTATCAGCCTCCGCCTGAATAAGCGCAGCCAGAAGAAGCGTTTCTTCATCATCTGTGCTATATCCACCTGAATATGAACCATGTTCGCCAGCCAGCTTCTGAGCCAATGCCAGCTGTGCATCTAGATACTGCTTTTGAATCTTTTTTTCGTATTCCTCAGCTTCCTTTTGTTGCCTTTCAAGCTCTTCAATGGCAGCCTGTGCATCTGCAATCTGTCCATTAGTAGTATTAAGAGCCGATGTAGTACTTCCAACCAATGAACCAAGCTGGCTTCTCTTAGATTGCAAATCACTCTGATACGCACTAAGCTGTTTATTCTTTTCTTCTACCTCAGCCTTTTTCTCTTCCAACGCAGACTGTGTAGCTTCAAATTTTTCTATTGCCTTCTGATTATAGGAAGTAATCTGCGCCATATATTCAATACGTTGCAGAAACTCCGCCATAGAACCACATTCCATATAGTTCACAAGGGTGTTGGTTGTTTTATTCTCGTACATATATTTTATACGAAGTTTCATGGCTTTTTTTTGAACATCCAATGATTTTTGAATTTTGTCTAATTCATCGTTCAATGTTTCCAAATCCGCCTCAACCAAAGCAATATTCTCTTCCGTCTCAGAAATCTCGCCTGTAACGGCAGAAATCTGATTGTTTAGATTTGATATCTGACCCGCAAGGCTATCCGCCTGGCCCTGAAGCTGGTTTTTAGAATCCTGAGCTTCCTGCTTCTTATTCTTTATGTCGTCAACCTTTTGGGTGGCATTTTTAGATTCTTCCTTTAGCCTGTCCACCTCAGACTGAGAGGCCTGAGCCGAACTGCCAAAGCAAAGGCATACCGCAACCACCAATGCCAAACCAGATATAAATCGCTTTCTAAAACATTCCCCCATATTGTCCTACCTGTTAGAACGGCTGATTGCCTCCACAGCAACTGCTCCGCCTCGAACAATTTGCACTTTTTTAAATCTCGATTTAAGTAGAGAAATCAGCTCATTATTTTTATTTTCTGTGAGAGTACATTCAAAAAGAACCATGTCCCCACCTATATCACATATCTTTACACTTCCACCTCTGTCAAAAACCTCGGCAATCTGAAACGCCTCAGTCTTTCCTGTAACATCAAGTCCTGAAACAGTAGCGTAAAGTATTTCCTTCATGTGAATTGGGATTGTGGTAAGATCAATAACCTTGATAACCTCCACCATCGCATTCAACTGCTTTTTAATCTGTTCAAAAGTCACATCATCAGCCTTTACAGAGATTGTCATTCTTGAAACATCTTCTCGCTCTGTTGTGCCAACTGTAAGAGTCTGCAGATTGTATGACTTAGCCGAAAATAATCCTGAAACCTTTGCAAGTACACCAACCTGATTTTCTACGTATAAAGCTATCCATCTGTTTTTCATCTTTTCCATGTCTTCTACCTCTGCAATGCTATTTAAGTATCATGTCGCTTAGTGGTGTACCACTTTTAACCATTGGAAGAACTAACTCGTCTGGTGAAACTATAAAATCGATAACTGTTGGACCTTCTTTATTGGCCTTGGCTTTCTTGAGAGCAGGTACTACATCTGCAGCATTAGTAACTCTAATGCCATGGCAATTATAGCCCTCAGCCCATTTCAGGAAATCCGGATAGTAGCTGCCATCTTCTGCCGCGAGATTGGTAATCTCATACCGCTTTCCGTAGAAAAGCTGCTGCATCTGGCGCACCATTCCAAGATTAGAATTATTAAATATACATATAACAACAGGAATTTTCTCAGTCATAGCAGTAGCCATTTCTTGCATGTTCATCTGGAAGCCACCATCTCCTGTAACTAAAACAACAGGCTTTTTAGGGTTACCCACAGCAGCACCTATAGCCGCTGGGAACCCGAATCCCATTGTACCCAAGCCTCCAGAAGTAATAAATTCCTGGTCTTTATTAACCTTTATAAACTGGCTGGCCCACATTTGATGCTGGCCAACATCTGTAACAATATTTGCATTTGGGAAGACCATATTGATGGCTTCGCAAATAGTCTGTGGACATACGCCCACCTTAGGAACAGGCATTGTAAGTGGATGCTCACTTTCCCATCTATTGATGATATCCATCCATTTTCCTGTGTCCATCTCCTCCGCATATTCAACCAATCGCTCCAATGCTATCTTGGCATCAGCAGTAACAGGAACATCTACCACAACGTTTCTGGAAATAGAAGCAGATGCAATATCCACATGAACAATCTGTGCCTTTGGTGCAAACTTTTCAAGGTCGCCTGTGATTCTGTCGTTAAAACGAGTACCTATTGAGAAAAGCACATCACACTCTGTGACAGCTTTATTAGCTGCATATCTACCGTGCATACCACAATTCCCAATGTAAAGCGGACAATTTTCTGGCATAACACCCTTGCCCATCACTGTAGTAGTAACAGGGACTTTCATCCTTGTGGCAAACTCCAGAAGTTCATCCTGAGCTCCTGAAATACGCACACCACCGCCTGCCATAATCAGCGGACGTTTCGCTGATTTCAAAAGCTTATATGCTTTCTTAAGCTGACCAATATGTACATTTTCATTTGGATGGTATCCTCTGATATCAACATGAGTAGGGTAATCAGGTGAACCTGCAGTAACCTGAATATCCTTTGGAATATCAATAAGAACTGGGCCTGGCTTTCCTGTGGAAGCAACCTGAAATCCCATCTTTATTAGACGTCCCATATCTTCACGTTCTCGCACTGTCACGCCAAACTTTGTGATAGAGCGAGTCATACCCACAATATCAACCTCTTGGAACGCATCATTTCCTATAAGATGAAGTGGCACCTGGCCTGTAAAAATCACCATAGGGATGCTGTCATAATAGGCATCAGCGATACCGGTGATAGTGTTTGTGGCACCTGGACCAGAAGTAACCAATACGACGGCAGTCTTGCCCGTAGCTCTTGCGTAGCCTTCGGCTTCGTGTACAAGAGCCTGCTCATGACGACCCAAAATAACCCTGATTCCTTCGGTCTTATATAGCTCGTCCACGATATCCGTAATCATACCTCCGGGGTAGGCAAAAATAGTGTCTACTCCCTCTTCCTTCAACGCCTTAACAAACAACTTTCTTCCTGTAATATTCAATGCCATTATTATGTCCTCACTGTAAGTGCTGGTTTGCGGTTGCTATTTTATGTATGTTCTGAAATAAAACTCTATATCATAATATGTCTGCTCTTCTGACTCTTCCGCGAGCTTCCACTCTGGCTTTTCTTCCAGATTAGGGAAGTAAGTATCCGCATCATATGAATAATCAACATATGTGACGAATGCACGATTGCAGTCATCAAGAAGCATTCTGTAAATACTCTCTCCGCCAATAACGTAAATGTCATCAGAATTGTATTTAGCTAATTCTTTATCAAGCTCTTCCTTTGAATGAACGATAACTGCGTCCTTCACCTGATAATTCTTGTCACGTGTAAGCACAATATTTACACGATTCTTAAGAGGCTTGCCATTTGGAAAGCTCTCCAATGTTTTTCTACCCATGACTACCACTTTTCCTGTAGTAGTGTCACGGAAAAATTTCATATCATCTGGGATGCTCACAAGAAGCTTATTATCCTTGCCGATTGCCCAGTTTCTATCTACTGCAACTATAAGATTCATATATTCTCCTTTTTAAACAGCAATTGGAATGTTCTTAATCTGCTCTCCGGCTTCATATCCTTCTACGATAAGATCGTCTGTAGTGAAGTCGTAGAAATTCTTTACCTCTGGGTTGAGGTAAACCTTTGGTGCTGGAAGCTCTGGGCGTTCAATGAGCTCCTTAATAATATCCACATGTCTGTCGTAGATGTGAGCATCTGCAATAACGTGGATAAGCTGACCTGGAATCATGTCATTAACCTGAGCAACCATCATAAGAAGAATTGCATACTGGCATACATTCCAGTTGTTCGCAGCAAGAATATCCTGTGAACGCTGATTTAAAACCATATTTAAAACAAGCTTATCTGAATTCTTGTCCTTAGTAACATTGTATGTAGCTGAATAGCAGCATGGATCAAGATGACCTGTAGCCAAATCATGGAACTGATAAAGATTTGTCATAATACGGCGTGAATAAGGTGTCTCCTTAAGCTGTTTTAGGACATAATCCATCTGATCAATCATTTCGCCTTTAAATTCGAACTTTTCTCCTACAACATAACCATATGCTGTACCTATAGAACCGTTTTCATCTGCCCATTCATCCCAAATGTGGCCCTTTAAATCCTTAATATTATTTGACTTGCGCTGGTAGATCCAAAGGATTTCATCCATTGCCGTTTTAAGCGCTGTCTTTCTAAGAGTAAGAGCTGGGAACTCCTCTCTTAAATCGTATTTATTAACTACACCAAACTGCTTGATAGTATAGGCCTTCTCACCTGTATCCTCCCAGATTGGTCGTACAATCTCATCCTTTGTATCAGTACCATTTTCCAAGATATCACGGCACATAGCCTTAAAAATCACATCAGCTTTGCTCATTAATTCTCTCCTTTAACTATAGTTATCCTAGTCTAATTACACTAATAAAAGTGTATCACAACGTTTTATGTTTTGATAGAGATTATTACAGGATTTTTCCGTCAAAATACCACATGCAGTAATGATTTTTCCTTGAAAATGCGCATCTGTTGCGTTACTATAAATTATAGTTGTGTTGGGTCTTCCTCGGGAAAATCTAAGGCCTGACAAATAGGAGAAGAAATGAGTCAACAGAAGGTAGATCAGAAGAAATTAGATAAGAAAAATCGTAGATCAACACTTAGAAAGAAAAAAATCGAAGAAGTATTAAGCCTCGCATTAGTTTCTGTTATTGCTATCGCAATTGTTGCTTGGGTTGGTTACTCAATATATTCAAAGGTTCAGACAGCTGCAGCTGAGAATGCTACATATGAATATTATGATATTGACACTGCAGCTATTCAGGACTATCTTTCAACATTAAACTAATTTCATAGTATCTAATATGATTTTTGCAACTGTTTGCCTATCGCGGACAGTTGTTTATTTTTGTCTTAAAATTCACAGTTAAATCACGTTTTCTTCACACTTTAGTTATTCCTGGTGTTATAATGGCTATAGATAAAGCAAAGAAAATGTTTTATATATAACTTTTGCAAGGAGGTATCTGTGATGTTTGATTTTGGTATATTTCAGGACCTTAAGGCCGAAGGAATTAGTAAAGATTTAATTGAGAGCATAAGCGAACGTATCCAGCAGAAAGAAGAAAGGATGTACGAGCAGTCTGCTTCATGGGGAATTTTCATGACCCCTAATACATTCAATAGATAATATAACCGAATAATGAATTAAGCGGATACCGTATGGTACCCGCTTTTTTGATGCTTATTTTTCTGAAAGTAAAAGTGCTAATATATGAGCCATTTGTGGAAATTCTCCAGATTGAATCAATTCATCAATTTCCTGTCTGGTGTACAGATGCACATTTAGAAATTCCGTATCATCAAGATTCTGCCCTGCAACCTTGTGGCAGTTCTTTGCCACGTAAATATTCGCGTAATTATCTGCCATTGTAGCATTAGATGGCAGTCTAAAGATATATTTCCAGTCATCCGACTCATAGCCAGTCTCTTCAAGAAGCTCTCTTTTGGCCGCATCCAAAGCTGCCTCCACCTGTGCAGTATCATTGCAGCTTCCGTATTCCTTACCATCAAGTCTCTCAAGACCACCTGCACAAAATTCAACTGTCACCTTATTAATACCATGACGGAACTGCTTTACACAGATATATTTGCCATTCTCATCTGTCGCAACAATAACAACATAATCTCTTCTGCTGTAATTGTAAAAAGGCTCGAAGATCGTACCATCTGGAAGCTTGTATGCACATTTTCTAAAATCAATGTACTCATCTTCCACTATGTGCTCGCAGGATGTTAACTCCCACTCTAAATCCTTATCTGATTGCATTTTGTCCTCCTCCTGTCGTTGAGTATATTATTATGTAGTTTGAGTAGGATGTAAAGATGATTTATCAAGCAATCGGATTAAGCAACATATTCGTAGTATTCATCTTCTGTAGCAAAAAGCTCATACACTCCATCAACTAATCCCATATAACCTTCTGAAACAACATATCCTTTCATAAAAACACCTCCGTAGGTTCCTTGCATCAACTGTAACTGTGTACATGGTAACCCAAGTTAGTGTCCATAAATATACCCATGTTTTTGATTGAAAGGATGATTAAAGTTCTTCTTTAGCTTCTTCTTTAGCTTCCTGTGATTCCTGTGATTCCTCTTTGACACGCTCTACCATGGCATCGATATCAGCATCAATTCTAGCCAAGAGCTTTTCCCATTCTTCATCGGTCATATTTCGCCAATCTACCTCCTTATAGTTGGAATCCTTTTTCATGTACGCTTCGATAAGCTTTTTTAGCGCATCTTGTGTATCTATAGCATTTTCATTCTCTTCAGATTCTTCTATTGTAGGAGTTTCACTAACTTTTTCTGTTATACTTACATTAAACATATTTGTGGTCATACCCATAAGAGTTTCCATCAACTTATTGATGTGCGGCATGAAGTTTTCTAGCGAAAGATTTCCCAATCCTGCCATTTCATACTTGCCCATTTCACTTGAGAAGGTAGCAAGATAATCCATGCGCTCAAAGATATCATTTACCTCAAAGTTACTCACAAACTTCATTGTCTCGTCGGCAAGATTCTCAGTTTCGCGAATATAGGAGCATAGCGCAGCAAACTCTGTAAAGTCTGCATCAGTAGGGGCAACATTATAAGGATCTATTTCTTTTTCAAACTGTTTTCCATCCTTATCAGTACCAATGGCTGTGTACTTTCTATCATCGCCATTAACATCTATTCTGATTTCAAACTGTTGCATTACACCTTGATAAGAAAATGCTGTAATGCCATTTGCGCCTGTAGTTGTGCGTAACTCACTGTTCATTACAGTCGCTGATACAATTCGTGTATAGCTATTGCCTTTATTCTTACTATCCTCTGTAAGCTCAGTAGTATTCAGTTGTTCATCTGATGATGCTTTCATAGCTTTTTCAAAATCAGCATCTTTGTTATTTACAAAATTTGAAAAATAAAGATAGCTACTTGAAAAAGTACCCTGCATAAGATAATTGTTTTCAGCTAAATAATCTGCCATAAAACTCCTTTCTGCAGCTCATCTGTCAGTCAAAGCTGCTCCGCTCTCCAGAAAGGTCCGAGCGGTAATAATTTATCTAAAAAAGCACTTATCTCAACTTCATTCCGTTGAAATAAGTGCTTCCTTAGCTTTATTATTCATTATTTAGTTCAACATAATCCCATTAGCATTATAGGTTCCTGATTTCATAGCCAACGCCTTATTTATAATGGTATCAATTGAGCTTGCACTGCTCATGATTGATTTATAATATGCAGATGCAGTATTAAATATACTCTTTATATCATCTACTTTTGCTGCTTTAAGTTTATCCTGATCTACAGAAAGCTTTCCATCAGCTGATAATGTAATACCGATTTTATTTAATGCATCTGCCTTTTCTTTGTATGCTTCAACAAATTCTGTTGAAAAACTATTCTTTAATGAGCCACCACAATTATCTAGCTCTGAAATAGTACTATTGTATGCTGTCACGTAATTGTTGATATTTTTAATAAGCGCGCTATTGTCATATTCTTTTCCAGTTTCTGCTTTATACAGATCCTCTTTTCCTAGACTAGCCAATGCATCTTCCAGATTATTAGCGGCAGTTTCAACTTTCTTATATTTATCATTACCTTTTGTGGTACCAAATCCAAAGGACTCCATTTTTCGTTGATATTCCAATTCATTCTTTTCAAGCAACTGGTTAATCAGCGGATTTCCTTTTTTATTTTTATTTAACATTAATAATAGACCTTGGCTAGACTGATAATATTCAAAAGAATTGTTAATTGAACTCATCGTAACCTCCTTTATATACCAACAAATCAAAATGCGCCTATCTCAACTTCATTCCGTTGAAATAAGCGCATCCTTAGCCTTATAAAAATTCTTACACTTAGATATCGAGATTATTTGATTAATAATTAATGGATATAATTAACAAATATGAGGTGCAACTTTTGGATATTTAAACTTACGAAAAGAATTAATATCTCGCTATTTCTTTTTAGCATTCTTTCGATTTTTTACGGCTGCTTGATAATTCCTAGATTTAAGCATAATGCTTTTCAATTAAGGATTATTTATCAATTGAATTTGATAATAATGATTCTAATAACTCAACATATTCTTTAAATTGTGCTCTTCCAAATTCAGTGATTGTATAAGTGGTTAGAGGTTTGTTGTTTACAAACGCTTTTTCAATTGTTAAATACTGCAATTCGCTTAACTTATTAAGCTGTATACCTAAATTACCGTCTGTTGCAGAGGTTATTTCTTTCAATTCCTTGAAACTTTTTGTACCAGTCAGCAGAGCAGATAATACAGCTAACCTAAGCTTCGTTTGAAAGGCTTCTGGTATTGTATTTATTTCCATGATTCCCTGCTCCTATCTTAAAAAACAACCCCAATGCAACCATTCCAAAAATCATTACAATTCTGATACTAAAGCTACTAATTGAAATCAACGTACCAGCACCACCTATTGTTCCAAATGGCATCTGTTTCATGCTTAAAAACAGAACAAAGTATACAAAACTATAAAGAGCTGTAATGATTGAGATGATTCTCCTTTGAGTAAGAATTCCAGTCATGAAAAAAGCAAATATTACTGGCAATATCTCTATCAACTCTCTACATTTCCATAGAGTATTTATCATTTCATTATTTCCATTAGGCATTAAATGCATGTATAGGAATACAAAAAGATAAGATCCTACTAATACGATTCCCCATATTTTTAACATACCATTGCTAATGTCATTGTTCATGGCTTTTAGTTTTCGTGAAAATACGAAGAATAACAAAACATAACCCAGAATTTTAATCCAATAGTAACTGAATCCGAATACTTGGACAAGTGGAAAATCATATCCTGATGTATTTCTAAAGTAATACATCAATTGTTCAACAATGGCCGCAATCCCATTAATTACACCTATCCAAATAAAAAATGCTGCGATTTTAGAAAAATCTTGTTGTGTACGTTCAATTACAGTTTTGATTAACGAAATGTCGTCTAATGCAAGTGCTACATTCTTATCCATGATTACCCTCCAAATTTACACTTTATATTATAGAGTACTCTATGAACTGATGTTACATCACCGTCAAATCATTTTCAAGTGAATTTTGAAAAATCAAAAAATTACTGTCCACTTTTTCCACTTTAAATCGTATTATAAGTAGAAGGCCTTCTAAAATAAGAAAAAGGGAGCAATATCACATGGATGAAAAAGAAGTAAGGCGAATTGTGGAGACTTATTCAGATATGATTCTTCGAATCAGCTACAACTATTTGCAGCATACCTTTGATTCTATGGCACAGGAAATAATTGAAGCAAAGTAAATATTCATTAGTGCTGGCATCCTTAATGGGTGCCTTTTTTATGTTCAATATGCTAACTTGTTTTCATAATATAAGAATGATAACATCGAAATATAATTAAAATTTGAGGGGAATTACTGTATGAAAAAATTCAAAACTTTAGTTCTATTTGCTACGTTAGGTATTTGCTTAGCAGCCTGTGGAAAAAACACCAATGACGATTTGTTAAGCTACACTACAAGCGAGGCTGAAGGCTTCCAAACTTTGCAAATAGATGATAAAGTCTTTGTCCCGTTTACCTTAGTTACTCCAGCTGACTGTGGTAATCAGGTTGGAATTGCAGGTAATGATTCAAAGGATAAAATCTATGAATACAAGGATTTCAGTTCTAATGAATGGATAATCGAATACTATGAATCAGGTGAAATGGATGTACCAATGCTCTACCGAGAGCAAAATGTTGATGACATTCCAGATGGCATTTCTTCTGATTATGAATGGAACAATACTAGCAAAAACGAAAGTTGTACTTCTGAATATCCGATGTTGATAATGGTTAATGATGTGGTTTATAAAAACACAGGTTATATTTGCTCAGCTGTTAGCTGTGGCACTATGGATGGCACCATAGATAAAACTCTGGATTCCAAAGATACACCTACTGAAAATAACCAATCTAATTTTGGTACTGGCTATAATTATCAATATAGTACTGAAGGCCAAATAGTCGTTGATATTGATGGAGAGAAATATATTTTCAGAGATTCCAAATTAACAGATTCATCTATTCCTATAGAAGTAGCTAATTTTACTGCTACAATCAAAGAAGTTAGAAATGATGGACAGTTACTTGTAACCTTTGTAGATATGGATGATATGTTTGTATCTCTTGCAGATGGAGACTATATAGTTGATGGTTCAACATTAGAGACTGATTTTTCTGAAGGGGATTCGGTAAGGATTTGGTTTGATGGCAGTGTTGAAGAAGTCCTGCCTGCGATTCTTCCTAACGTTTATAAAATTGAATTAGATAATTAATTATGGTTACGATAACAGACGAGCCTCCTTTATGGAGGCTCATTCTTATTTGATTATAATTTTTTTTAAGTTTTGTAATATCCTTTGCTACTTTACGGCTATATAAGTGTAAGGCGCTTACAAATAAATCTAAAAGGGGGCATATATGAAAGACGAGGAAATAATTGAGCTGTATTTCAAACGAAATGAAAGAGCTATAGAAGAAACTGATTCTAAATATGGAAATTATTTGGAGTCAATTGCTGAAAATATTCTTAATGATGAATTAGATGCTGAGGAATGTTTAAATGATACTTATTTGAAGACTTGGGATAGAATCCCACCTACGCGACCAAAAGTCTTAAAAGCCTTTTTAGCAAAAATTACTAGAGAACTTGCTTTTGACAAATATAGAGCAATTCGAAGTAAAAAACGTGGAAATGGCACAATGCATGAAATACTGGATGAACTAGAGGAATGTATTCCTGCATCAAATGGTGTCGAACAGTCTATTTTAGGGAAAGAGCTTGAGAGCATAGTAGCAGATTTTGTTAGGGCGCTTCCAGAGAGGGAGGCATACATCTTTCTCAGCAGATACTTCTATGTAGAAGATATTACCGACATATCAAAGAAATACGGCATGTCAAAGAACAATGTTTCAGTAACACTTAGTAGGTTGAGAACAAAGCTGCAAACACGTTTGTTAAAGGAGGGCTATTTAGTATCATGAAAAAAGAAAACTTATTTTTAGCATTTAATGGTGTAGACGATGTTTTAATCACACAGTGTGCAAGATATCACGCCGACAATAAGGTCGTAAAATACAATAAACGATTTTCAATGGCTGCCTGTGTATGCTTAATTCTTTTGACGACAATTACATCAACAGCTGCTATTCATCACTTTTGGGGAAGAGGTTTGAGTAGTTATTTCAATGCTACTGATGAGGAACAACAATCGCTCACAGATCAGGGCCAGGCTATTATTTTTTCAGAAAGTGATGATTATTCAAAATATGCTATTACGGATAATGGAATTACTCTTACACCAGTAGCAATTGTGGCTGATGATAATAAGATTAATCTTGCAGTAAAATACTCAGGCATTGAGCTTAATAATGATGCAGAGCCTAATATAAACATTGATGAAGTATATATACAAGGCTATGAAGGTAATACCTTAGGCTATAGCATGGGAATCAAGGATGATGAATTGATGTTCATTATTGATGGAACAGATTCAATTGATTCCGGAATTACCTTAACTGGTAAAACTTTGCATTTAGAATTAAGTGACTTTTCGGTTGTGAATTTTGATTCATCTGAGAAAAGTTTAGGTGGTAAGTGGACATTTGATTTACCTATTCCTGAAGTAAGCAATGCTAAGGTCATTGATTTAAATCAATCACTTTCTGATTTTAATTGCGAGGCCGCATCAATTAAAATCAGTCCTATCTCTGCTGAGATAAGATATAACATATCTGAGGATGTTTTAGAAAGATGGCTCGACGAAAGAGAATCCCCAGTACCATATATTGCAAGTCTCACTCTTGATGATGGAAAGATTATTAATTGCGAAGATTTAGATAGCTTAAACAATATTGATGGATTAAATAATAATGCTATTTTCTCAGTGGAATTTAACAACATCATTGATCCCAATACAGTCAAATCAGTTGAAATAAGGGATATTAATGGAAATATGGCAACTTTGACACTGAAATAACACCTCTAATATCTATTCATTGTGCTTCCTGCAACAATCAGTTGTGGGAAGCATTTTTTATTTTATAAGGTTATATTTCTATAAAACATTCCGATATTAAGAATGAAGACTAGGCATATGGAGGTGCAAAAGAGTCTTCGCGTTTGGCCTTATAAACTCTTTATTTGTGGAAAGGAGTCCGCTATGAAGATTGAAAACAGCCATGTAAACATGGCATCTAGTCACAATTCTTATTCTTACACCCATATAGAAACAGCTACAATTGAACGACGAGCAAGTGTTGACTCGCTTGGTGCAATTATGCAGCTTTCTGAAGAAGGGGAAAAATCCTACAAAGAAGCAATTAAACAGTATGAAAAAGACGAGGAACAGGCTCGTAAGGATCAGCAACAGAAAAATATGCAAAACACCTTGAATATGATGGCTGAGCACGAAAAGCAAGTTCGAGAGGCTAATCAAGGCAGAAGTCAATGGGATTTTGAAGATTTAGAAATTAGCATTGTAAAGAAGATTCTTGCAGTACTAAATGGAGAAAAACTTGATACAAAGCTAAAAGAACAATTGAATAATTGGCAAAAGGGAGTACTTGGTGGATGTGATAATAATTCAAATGACGTTAGCTTCAGTGTAAATGGAATCAGTCAGAATACCTTAAATCTATCTTCGGCTGAGTCAGTTTCTAGGACTCAAGTTTGGCAGAAAATAACGGCTACAGAAGGAACCCATCTAGAATATGAAAATACAACCTTTGCAAGCCAAGGCACCGTTCAGACTGCCGATGGACGAAGTTTAAATTTTAATGTAGAGGTTCAGCTTGGACGCAGCCTATCTCAAAAAATCAATACTCTATCAGCTGAATCATACACAAGAATCCTTACAGACCCTTTGGTAATAAATATGGATTCTAATATCACATCAGTGTCAGATATGAAATTTAAATTCGATATTGATTCAGATGGTAAAGAGGATGAGATTTCTTTTGTTGGTAAAGGCAGTGGATTCTTGGCATTAGACAAAAATGAAGATGGCAAGATAAATGACGGTTCTGAACTTTTCGGAACAAAGTCTGGAGATGGCTTCAGTGATTTGGCGGAATATGATGAAGATCATAATGGATGGATAGATGAAAACGATTCTATCTTTTCAAAGCTAAAAGTATGGACCAAAGATGAAAATGGAAATGATAAACTTCTTAACCTAAAAGAAGCAGACGTAGGAGCTATATACCTTGGAAATGCAGACACCGAGTTTTCTTATAAAGATATAGCTGGTGAAACAAATGGAGTTTTGCGTAAAACGGGAATCTATCTGAAAGAAAGTTCGGGTGCTGCCAGCACTGTAGCTCATGTAGATTTGGCATTATAACATTAGAGCCTCCAATATTGGAGGCTCTACATAAATTCCAATGTCGAGCGCGAGACGGGAATAAGGAAGCATCACGCCCGGCTACGCCAGCCGTGATAGGTCGTCCCGTCTCGATGTGAAATACTCATTTAGTATAAAAAAATAGGACTACCCATAAATGATATGTACCCAGAATCCTGGACACATATTTATGAACTAGGCTGAACACATGGATGCTATCCTGTATTGTACAGGTGGCATCCATTTTGTTTTTGCCTGAATTCTTTTGTTATTGTAGTAATCTATATATTCTTCAACTGCCTTTGAGAATTCTTCAAAAGAAGAATAGTCTTTCTCATAACCATAGTACATTTCGTTCTTTAATCTTCCAAAGAATGTCTCCATTATACAGTTATCATAACAGTTACCTTTTCGAGACATAGATTGGATAATGCCATGCTCTTGTAAAGCAGTACGATAATAAGTATGTTGATACTGCCAGC
>NZ_FQYQ01000001.1 GCF_900141825.1 Pseudobutyrivibrio xylanivorans DSM 14809
CTCGCCGACGAACACGTCGTAACGATTATCGCACAGGGCTTGAGTCATATTCTGGAATAGCTTGTAGGTATCAATCTCAATACAAAAAGAAGTTGTCGGAATTTCAGAAACTTCAGGTTAAAATCTAACAATTAAATTTGAAAAAAGTTGTTGACATTAACGCTATTCTCCTATATACTTCTTTTTGTTCGCGAGAGAGATACGCATGAAACGCGGACATCACTTATCGGGGTGTGGCTCAGTTTGGCTAGAGCACCTGGTTTGGGACCAGGGGGTCGCAGGTTCGAATCCTGTCACCCCGACTTCAAATTGAATATACATATGCGGGTGTGGTTCAATGGTAGAACATCAGCCTTCCAAGCTGAATACGTGGGTTCGATTCCCATCACCCGCTCTTTACTTTCTAAGATTTATCAATATGTGTCAGTAGCTCAGCTGGATAGAGCAACGGCCTTCTAAGCCGTGGGTCGGGGGTTCGAATCCCTTCTGGCACATTTATACGGTTTATTTTATCAGTATGGTGGGTGTGGCACAGCTGGTTAGCGCGTCGGATTGTGGTTCCGAAGGTCGAGGGTTCGAACCCCTCTACCCACCCTGTTGCGGTAGCAACTCAATACACGTTGGGCTATCGCCAAGCGGTAAGGCACCAGATTTTGATTCTGGCATTCGCTGGTTCGAATCCAGCTAGCCCAGTTTCGGATCTATGCCTTTTTCTTTTAGGCGAGTGTTCTGAATACCAACAATTTAATATGGGGTTGTAGCTCAGTTGGTAGAGCACCTGACTTTTAATCAGGTTGTCGGGAGTTCGAGCCTCCTCAGCCTCAGCAAAGGAAAGCACGTAAGCATTGGCTTACGTGCTTTTTATTTTATGAACTATCCGGAAAATCCGGATAGTTCAAAGTGTGATAAGTCGTCACGCTTTGACAATTGAACTATTAAGAAATCCTTAATAGTTTAATTGGTTACAATTTGTAACCAATTGAAGAATAAATCAAAGACATGTACAACGCAGCATAATTATGCTACAATATTTTTATCAAAGGAGGTATACACTATGCCAACAATCATGCCTATTAGAGATTTAAGAAATACAAGTGAAATATCAGAAATTGCACATAGACAAAAGGAACCTATTTTTATTACTAAAAATGGATATAGTGATCTTGTGGTTATGAGTGCAGAATTATACGAGAAGTTTGCAAGGGAAAATCGTATTGATCAGGCTATTTTTGAAGCAGAGCAGGAGTTTGCTGAAACTGGTAAGACAATAGATGCAAAGGATGCTTTTGCAGAATTGGAGAAAAAGTATTTTGAATAAGTATACTGTAGAATTAATGCCAAGAGCGTATAGGGATATAGAAGAAATATATGCTTATATTGCTTATGAAAAGTTGTCTCCAGAAAATGCAAAAGGACAGATTGATAGAATAAAGAAGGCTATTCTAGGCCTGGATAAATTCCCAGAGTCGCATCAAGATAGGACAGCTGGTAGATATGCTGGTAAAGGATATAAACAATTAATTATAGATAATTATATTGCTATATTTAGAATTGATGAAGAAAAGATGAGAGTACTAGTGGTAACTGTGCAGTATCAAGGAAGAAATATTTAATAAATCTTGGTTTAACCTAAGGTTTAACTTAAAAATACAGATGCTACAAATCTCTTTCTTTTAGTATTTTGTGGGGCTAAGAATCTGTTCGAGCCTCCTCAGCCTCAGCAAATGAAAGACCTTGAAGTATTTGTTTCAAGGTCTTTTTTTAATATCTAGAATCTTATTACTGTTTTTTATATTTCTCTCGAGTTCAATATAGTCATTAAATATTTTAATTTAGTCATTTGATAACAAAATGACTAAATTAAAGCTGTTGACGACTGAAATGAAGCCTTCAGATTAGTCTGAGGGCTTTTTATTTTATGTAGGAATCTGTTATATTATTTATGTAGGAGTTAATTTAACAAAGGAGATTAAATAGATGAATCAGGAATCGTTTTCATTTGTAATATACATGATTCATGCTTGTGCTAATAAGTGGGGGAAACTACCATCTGAGGTTTACGCTATGCTTAGTAGTGTCGATTGTATAAATAATTATTTGGTTAAACATTTTGACATAATTCATACTCAAAGCACGTCCTATGTTATTGATGATATTACAGACTATTTAAATGCAAGAGGTGTTAAAATATGATTGTTTACCATGGCGGGATTGATGTAATTAAGAAGCCAGATATTAATCACTCATATAGACCTTTAGATTTTGGTAAGGGTTTTTAGAGTTGTAGATATGTATCATCAAGGCATCTGGGATAGAGATAGAGCTTTGAAAGAAATCAAGGTATATGAAACTTATGACCAGATAGCTTTTATATCACAAAAAGCTATAGATAATCTTTTGACTTATAGTTCTTCATATGAGGTTAAATAATGGATGATAAAGTACTAGAACAGGTATATCAGGAAAGCTTGGAAGAGAGATTAATTTCTTATATAGCAAAAGAAAACAATGTTTCTCTAGAGAAAGCAATGGCTATTTATTATGGTAGCAAGCTTTCAAATAAAATAAATCAAGGCAAGGAAGGAATGCAGTATCTAGACTACAAGGTACTTGCGGATATATTAAAAGAGACAGAGCCTGAGTTGTTTGAAAAATAGTCTTCATATGAAGGCTTTTTTTATTGGTGACAAGTTGTCACCAGTTGGTGTCAATATGTCACCAACTCAATTTATGTAATTCTCGCTAAAATAGACTGATAATGTGTCGAGACATGAGTCGAGACCAATAATTGCAGAGGTGACAAATGCCTTTCTTTCATATTTTTTTGAGGCTAGACTTCTGTTCGAGCCTGCTCAGCCTCAGCAACTGAAAGCTTTCAGACTTATGTCTGAAGGCTTTTTTCTTGTATGTATCTATAGTAAGATTATATAAAGTTTATGAATGAAGATGAAAATAGAAATGGGCTATATAGAGTTCTTGCAAAAAAATCCCAGGAGTAAGGATACTCCTGGGATTCATTTTACTGATTTATAATTCCGAATAAGAATGCAGCTACGCCAAGGAACCAGTGAATAAACCAGACGCCGAAAATGGTCTTTTGTTTTTCATAAATGACTCCTAAAATACCACCAAGGAATGCAGCTCCAATCATGAACCAAAATCCATATTCAATATGGAATACAGCGAAAATAATAGATGCATGAACAATAGCATATATAGTCTTATGGCTGGTAGCACAAACTCGTCTTAGGCCAGTTTGCATGATGCTTCTGGCAGTGAATTCCTGTATGAAAGCAGTGACAAGATAAAAAATCTGGTATGAATTAAATCTTCTAATATCAAAGAATCCACGCTCTGTTTGGAATAAAGTAGGATCATATAATTGACCAAAATATTTTATTGCAGCAAGTATTCCGAATGAAATCCCGCATATAATTAATGTTTGGATAATAGTTTTCTTAGGATTATCTGGTAATAGCTCAAGTTCTCGCAGGGAAAATGTTGAAGTGAAATGCCATGCGGTAGCACACATGATTATACCAAGTAAATCTACCGCCTGAACCAAATATGAAACTGGAATAGGGCGTCCAAGGTGTTCCCAAAGTGCGTAAATAATCACCCATACACCCATGCCAGATAAAAGAATTCCCATAACAATGGAAGCATCACGAAACTTTACTTCCGCTGTTCTATTATCTTCATAAGAAGAATTACCGCAGTTAATATCCATTTTTATACCTTTCAGTTAAATAAACAACCGACATTCTATCATCTTTTTTGAATATTGGCATCCCAAATATAAGAAGAATGATTATATTGCATCGATATTTGACATAATGTTTCCATAGTTTCATTTTATAATAGTCTTGGTAAATCGTTGGATGTTGTAAATAACATAATGCAAAAAAGGTTTATTATGGTATAATACGGATTAAAATTTTTATCAGTGAGGAATTGTCATGAAAAACAACATTGTTTTAATCGGTATGCCAGGAGTTGGGAAAAGTACACTTGGAGTTGTTCTTGCAAAGGAATTGGGATTTGAGTTTGTGGATGCAGATTTACTTATCCAGAAACGCGAAAAACGCCTTTTAAAGGAGATAATTGCTGAAGAGGGTGTTAATGGTTTCCTAAAGATTGAAAACGATGTTAATGCAGGAATTCAGACGGATAAGACAGTCATTGCAACCGGAGGTAGCGTAATCTATGGAGCCGAAGCAATGGAGCATTTAAGAGAGATTGGAACTGTCGTATATCTCAAGCTTGATTATGAAACACTTGATAGCAGACTTGGAAGTCTAAAGGGACGTGGAGTAGTACTTAAGGATGGTCAGAATTTGAAGTCTTTATACGAAGAACGCGTACCTTTGTATGAAAAGTATGCGGATGTTATCGTGGATGAATACGGATTGAATTTGGAAGAGACATTGGATAGTGTATTAAAAAAGTTGCAGAACGCTTAGCGCTCTGCAACTTTTTTATATCCAGTCTTAACTAACCATTTCTGGTCGATAATCTTTATTTCATCTCCAAAGGATATGTGGAGTCTTACTGAAGATGGCTGTTTTTCAATTTCCTGAACTGTGCCTTCTCCAAATTTAGGATGTGTAACCACATCTCCAACCTCATATTTAACCTTAGAATTTTCGATGTTAGAATACATCTTCTGAGTGCGGTATGTATCGAGCATCTGAACCTGCTTATGGTCAACGCTAGGACGTGTAAGCACTGAATCATAATCGATTTTTTTGATGCTGGCATCTTCTATATAATAGTCGGATGGGATGGCTCCGATGAGAGAACAGCAATATTTCCATGCACTGCCGTGTACACCTGGCTGCCAATTATATTTTTCTGGGATACTAATATGTCTTGTCATGTAGTGAGCATATTCATGTTTGTAAAGATTGACTCTGTCTGCCTTTGTGAGCTGGTCGTTCATACAGAAGCCAATAAAGAATAGTGAGAACTGAAACTGTTCTTCGTTATCATAAGATGGTGGCATGTAAGAGCCTAAAGCCTTTTCGTCCATTCCGAAGGTGATAGGAACATCTGCACCATGTAATCCCAGCTTGTGATCTAAAACTGAGTAAAGAGCGGTAATTTCTGCACGTAAAACGGGTTCTTCGTTGTGCAATAACTTAAGCATATCTTTTTTAGTCATTTGGTACTCCTTATTGATTAGAAAAACTTTTTTCAGTATATCAACAGAATTACTAATTTACAATTACCAATACTGTGAAATAGTTACAAAAAATGAATATAAACTCTAAACTCAAAATTATAATTGCCGATAAATGTTTTGAAGTATAGATATGATGATAAAAAGAAGGAAAAATGTAGGGGTTGAGTATGAAAAAAATCTATCAAAATCTTAAATTTATAATGGCACTATGGATGGCAGTTGTTATGCTGGCATCTTTTATAGCCTCACCAATTACTGCTGAGGCGGCCAAGAAAAAAAGCTCAGGAAATGCCACTTATGCAGTGGGTGATGATATAGCCTTTGGTCACTTGGATGGAACAATTTTATCCTGGACTATATTGACCTATGACGATACAACAAAGATGGCACTGGTAACCACCCGCAGACCATTGAATTCTAAATCTGTAACAGCTTACAGAGCTGCGATAGCTCAGATGTTTAAGCAAAACGGAACCACAGCAGGATATGTAAGATGGTCTGAAAATTATTGGAGAGGATGGTTGAACCAGACTTTTTACAAGGAATGTTTTAACGATGCTGAGAGGGCGATGATTCAGAAGACAACCCTTTCTGAGCAGGACGCCAAGAATTCTATAATGAATTATTATCATGATACTTCCATGGATGCCTTATATGTAAATGGGCAACCAAAGAATTCATTGAATATGGCAATTTATAATTCTCAAACAACAACATCGGATTATGTATTTTTCCTTTCTAGTGATGAGTATACAACTCATAAGGATACAATGAAGAATGAGACACTTCTTCAGTTCCCACTTAGAACAAATTCTTATGATGATCCTACCTTTGGATTGTTTGGAAATGATACAGATAAATTGATTTATAGAATGTACTATTATGCAGGTGATTCAATTCGACCGGCAATGAATGTTAAGCTTGGAGAAGTGGAAGAAGATACAAGCGATAGTAGTACCTCGGATAAGGATAAGTCATCAAAGTCAAAAACTGATACGACTACTAAATCTTCAACTACATCATCAGCTAAGACAACGTCTACTTCCACAGCGTCAGCCTCAACTGCGACAACTACTGAAACAAAGACTACGAGTAGTAGAAAGTATGCCAATAACGGAACCAACGTAGGAGATATATCACTACCTGAGGATTCGGATTATTCTATGAAACCTGGTGATGTGGCGCAGGTAGCAATTGACATGGAATACTTAAATAGCACTGATAAACAATACAATTGTACATACACTACATCCGATGCCAGTGTACTGACAATCGATTCTAATGGGCAGATTATAGCTGTAAAGAAAGGCTCGGCTAATGTGACAGTTCGAATGAAAAAGTCTAACGGAAAGATTTATACTATGTCATGTAGAATCGATGTGACATAATAAGGTAGCATATGAGCTCTCGGCAATATTGCCGGGAGCTTTTTTAGAAATTTTTTATACTTATTTTATTAGTATTCTAGAGAGCAAACAATTATACTATAAGAAGATAAATATCTATTTATAGGAGGATACAGATGTATTACGGATATGGTTATGATTGGACAATTATATTAGTCTTAATTGGAGCTGCTATCAGTGGAATAGCTTCTTTAAACGTAAGAAGAACTTATGCTAAATATAGCAAGCTCAGAAATTATAGAGGAATCACTTCTAACGACGTTGCTGAGCATATTTTACATGCGGCAGGTATATATGATGTGAGAATTGAGAGAATCAGAGGAAATCTTACTGATCATTATTCTCCAAATGAAAAGGTACTTCGTCTTTCAGATGCAGTATATGGTCAGACAAGTGTAGCTGCTCTTGGGGTAGCTGCTCACGAGTGCGGACATGCTATTCAGCATCAGGAGGGATATGCACCACTTAAGCTTCGTTCAGCATCAGTGCCACTTGCAAATATTGGTTCGTGGATTTCATGGCCAGTTATTTTGATTGGCCTGTTGATTGGTTATACACCACTTGCTCAGCTGGGAATCTTCTTATTCACATTTGTAGTAGCATTCCAGTTGATAACACTTCCTGTAGAGTTTGATGCAAGTGCCAGAGCACTTCGTATTTTGGATCAGGATCACATCTTAGAGGGTGAAGAGCATGCAGGCGCTTCAAAGGTATTAAAGGCAGCTGCCCTCACATATGTTGCAGCATTATTTGCTACTATTCTTCAGTTGCTCAGACTGGTTTACATTGTTAATGGCAGGAGAAGAGATTAGTGACAACTTATCTTAAGAGCACTATCAAAGTTAATAAGTTAGAAGATTTACAGCCTGACTATCCGCAAGGGGTTCTTGTACTCTCGGACAGCCAGGCTGTTCTTGATGAGTGCAATGCTAAGGGGATTCCTGTGGCAGGTTATGAGCACGAAGGTGTTACAGGTCTTAAATGTGACCAGCTGCTTCTTGATGTTGATGAGGTGGAGGATGAAGATTTTGAAAATATCTACCGCAGATGCAAAGGAATACCGTGGGATATAGCAACGACTGAACGCACATATATCAGGGAGTTTTCCATGGATGATTTAGATGATTTGGTGGCTCTTTACGATAAGCCAGGGATGACCGATTACATGGAGCCTCTTTTTGATTATGAAGAGGAAAAGACTTACGAGAAGAATTATATCGAGTACATTTATAAGCTTTATGGCTTTGGAATGTGGTTGATTTATGATAAAATTACGGGTGAACTTATTGGTAGAGCAGGAATCGAGGTAAGGGAGACCTGTGAAGAAGATGGTCAGGCAGAGTTGGGGTTTTGCATTGCTTCAGATCATTGGAAACAGGGACTGGCCTATGAAGTTTGCTCGAAAATAGTTCAGCTTGCAAGGGACGAATATGGCATGAAAAGTCTCATAGCCAGATGTGCCCCTGAAAACAAAGCAAGCATAAGGTTATTAGAGAAATTGGGATTCAGCTTTCAGTATTTTCAGGAGGATGGAGACCGCAGGTATTTTATGGAGATATGTTAGATGGATTTAAAGGATTATCAACACGAGGTAGTAGTCACTGATGCGGGGCTTCCTTTCAAGCTTTTTTCATTTGAGGGAGCTAGTGGCAATTATATTCGTGACAAGCATTGGCATCGTTCAATTGAGATTTTTGCAGTATGGGAGGGCAAACTAGATTTCACACTTCACGATAAGAAATTTCCACTTAGTAATGGTGAATTTGTTATTGTAAACAGTAATGAGGTACACAGTATCCTGGCACCAAATCCTAATAAAACAGTGGTGCTTCAGATACCACAGGATACTTTCGCAGAATATTTTACAGATGACCAGTTTATCTGGTTTTCACATGGTGACAGAGAATCAGATCACCGTGTATTTACCCTTCTTCAGGAGATGTTTCTTATTTACACAAATGGAGAAGAGGGCAATAAGCTTCAGGTTCTCAGCTTGTACTATGAGCTTTTGTACATCCTTGTTACTAAGTATCGTAAGTTCAATGTTAACGAGGAGATTGTAAAGAGTAATAAACAGTTAAAGAAGCTTTCTAGTATTACAAGATACATGAAAGACCATTATGCAGAACCGCTTTCTCTTGAGTTGATGGCAGATCAGTTTAACTATTCACCATCATATTTGTCTCGTATGTTCCAGAAGCATGCTGGAATTAATTTTAAGGATTATCTTCTTGGTATTCGCTTAGAGCATGCAGTTCGCGAGCTTGAGGAGACTGGAGGGCAGATTGTTGATATCGCCCTTGGCAACGGATTTCCTAATTCTAAGGCATTCTCAAATGCTTTTAGGGAAAAGTATGGAGTGCTTCCAAGTGAGTATAGAAAGAACAACTAAATAGAAGATTATGACAGAGCAGCTTCATTTTGAGGTTGCTCTTTTTGCCTATAGTTATTTTGGGTACAAAAAAAGCACCAAGTAAAACTTGATGCTTGAGTGCGCGACCAGGGGTTCGAACCCTGGACACCCTGATTAAGAGTCAGGTGCTCTGCCAGCTGAGCTAGTCGCGCTTATATGTAAAGCTGTTTTTCAACAGCAACGATAATTATTATATAAGGTTTTCAAAATTTTGCAAGCCCTAATTTGAAAAAAATTATTTTTTTTTTGATTCTTGACAGCAGTAGGAAGGTGTCGTAGTATTTACTCAATTAAATAGTATCTTCAGGGCAGGGTGCGATTCCCTACCGGTGGTATAGCCCACGAGCCGCAAGGCATGATTCGGTGTGATTCCGAAGCCGACAGTATAGTCTGGATGAAAGAAGATGGTAGTTTATTTGTGGAACATATTTGCTCTGAGATTATTTTATAGTCTCAGAGTATTTTTAGTTTAAGGGATGAACTATATTTGGCCTTGGAATTTTTCCAAGGCCATTTTTTATTTGGGAGGAAAAGAATGGAAGACAAGGAATACATGCAGCGAGCGATTATGCTTGCGAAGCTTGGAGCAGGATTCGTAAATCCGAATCCAATGGTAGGTGCAGTAATCGTCAAGAATGGGAAGATTATTGGCGAAGGCTACCACAGAAAATATGGTGATTTACATGCAGAGCGAAACGCGTTGAGAGATTGTTCGGAATCCCCTGAGGGTGCCACAATGTACGTAACCTTAGAGCCGTGCTGTCACTATGGAAAGACACCACCTTGTACAGAGGCTATTATCGAAAGTGGTATTACAAGAGTGGTAATAGGAACACTTGATGTAAATCCCGTTGTGGCGGGTAAAGGAGCCAGAATTCTCATGGAGAACGGTATCAAGGTAGAAGTAGGGTTGCTTGAAAAAGAGTGTAAAAAACTGAACCGCGTGTTTAACAAATACATGTCTTCCAAGCGTCCATATGTAGTCATGAAATATGCAATGACGGCTGATGGAAAGATAGCCACAGTGACAGGGGAGTCAAAGTGGATAACTGGAGATGAGGCGCGGACGAATGTGCACAGACTTAGGAAGAATCTGTCGGGGATAATGGTAGGAGTTTCTACTGTAATAATGGATGATCCTGGTCTTGATTGCAGACTTGATGAGCCAGCAAAGAATCCGGTAAGAATTATTTGTGATTCGCATTTACGTACACCACTTACATCAAAGGTGGTAAAAACTGCAGATGAAATCGAGACGATAATTGCCACATCATCTGATGATAAGAAAAAGGTCGCTGAGTTTAAGAAAAAAGGTTGCAGAGTAATAAATATTCCACAGGCAGAAAATGGGATTGATCTGAATGTACTGATGGAAAGACTTGGAGAGATGGGCATAGACAGTGTGCTTTTAGAGGGTGGCGGAACACTAAATTACAGTGCCTTGGAGAGCAAGATTGTAGATGAGATTCATGTCCATATGGCTCCAAAGATTTTTGGAGGAAGCAGCAAATCTCCAGTAGAGGGACTTGGCATTGAAAATATAAATGATGCTATTCGCCTGAATCCAATCGAGACAGTATGGGCGGGAGAAGATTTGATTATAGAAAATGAGGTTATTTATTAATGTTTACTGGAATTATTGAGGAGCTGGGAAAGGTTCAAAGAATCGAAAGAGGAGGCAAGCAGCAGCGCATTACCATCGGCTGTAGCAAAATCCTTGAGGATGTTCATATGGGTGACAGCATAGCTGTAAATGGTGTTTGCCTGACTGTGGTTGAACATAGTGCAAATGGTTTTTCTGCGGATGTAATGAATGAGACGTTTTCCCGTTCCAGTCTTGGGTCTCTTACAGTTGGAAGCCCCGTGGATTTGGAAAGAGCTATGGCTGCAAATGGCAGGTTTGGAGGCCATATTGTCAGTGGACATATCGATGGTACAGGAAAGATAAAAAGCATAAGACAGGATGGCAATGCAGTCTGGTTCGAGATAAAGACTGATGGAAAGATAATGGATGGAATCGTTGAAAAAGGCTCTATCACAATAGATGGAATCAGCCTGACTGTGGCAGATGTGAGCCGTGACAGCTTTAAGGTAAGTATCATACCCCACACCTTAAAGGAGACAGTTTTAGGTCATAAGAAAATTGGGGATGTAGTTAATCTGGAAAATGATGTGGTTGGAAAATATATAAAGAAGTTTTTAGGAAGGGAAGAAAAATGCGAAGAGAATCGATTGAAAGAGCTATTGATGATTTGAAAAATGGCAAGGTCATCATGGTTATGGATGATGAAGGTCGTGAGAATGAAGGAGATTTTATCTGTGCAGCAGAGTTTGCTACTACAGAAAATGTAAACCTTATGGCATCTGTGGGGAGAGGTCTTATCTGTATGCCAATGAGCGAGGAGCTTGCTTATAAGCTGGCACTTCCGCCAATGGTGAGCCACAACACTGATAACCACGAAACCGCATTTACGGTATCTATTGACCATGTGGATACCACCACAGGAATATCAGCAGCAGAGCGTGGCCTTACAGCAAGAAGCTGTGTTAAGGATAATGTGAGCCCTTTGGAATTTAGACGTCCAGGACACATGTTTCCACTGGTTGCCAAGGCAGGGGGCGTCATTGAGCGCCCAGGCCATACAGAGGCCACTGTGGATTTAATGAAGCTGGCAGGTCTTAAGGAATGTGGTCTTTGCTGTGAGATTATGGCTGAGGATGGCACCATGATGCGTGGAACGGCATTGCGTAAGCTAGCAGAGAATATGGGGATAACCTTTATCACAATCCCTGAGCTTGTGGAATATCGCAAGGTCTATGACAAGCTGGTAGAGTGCGTTTCTATTGCAAAGATGCCTACACGCTACGGCGAGTTCATGGCACACTGCTATATCAACAAGTTAAATGGAGAACATCATGTAGCGCTGGTTATGGGAGATATTACAGATGGCAGAGATGTCCTTTGCCGTGTTCATTCTGAGTGTCTCACAGGAGATGTTTTTGGTTCTATGAGATGCGACTGCGGGCAGCAGTTTGATGCAGCCATGAAGGCAATCGCAAGGGAAGGACGAGGAGTGCTTTTATACATGCGCCAAGAGGGCCGAGGCATTGGGCTTGTCAATAAGCTAAAGGCGTACAAGCTTCAGGATGAAGGCATGGACACACTTGATGCAAACATTGCACTTGGCTTCCCTGGAGATTTAAGGGAGTACTACACAGGTGCCCAGATTTTACGTGACCTTGGAATTCATTCGCTGGAGCTTCTCACAAATAATCCTGACAAGGTTTACCAGTTGTCTGATTATGGAATGGATATTTCCAAGAGAGTGCCTATTGAAATAGAAGCAAATAAATATGATGTGTTCTATCTGAAAACAAAGAAAGCAAGAATGGGTCATATATTAGAAGTAAAAGATGCATAAATAAAAGAAGGAGATAATGATAATGAAAGTTTACGAAGGAAAATTAGTATCAGAAGGTGTGAAGGTAGGTATTGTTGTGGCTCGTTTTAATGAGTTCATCACATCAAAATTATTAGGTGGAGCCATTGATGGCCTTAAGCGTGAAAACGTAAAAGAAGAGGACATTGATGTGGCATGGGTACCAGGAGCCTTTGAGATTCCACTTATTGCAAAGAAGATGGCAGAAAGTAAAAAATATGACGCTGTAATCTGTCTTGGCGCAGTAATCCGTGGCGCAACATCACACTATGATTATGTTTGCTCTGAGGTTTCAAAGGGAGTGGCACAGGTAAGCATGAGTGCAGGAATCCCTGTAATGTTTGGAGTTTTAACGACCGATACAATTGAGCAGGCTGTAGAGCGAGCTGGTACAAAAGCTGGTAATAAAGGCTTTGAATGTGCTCAGGGAGCTATCGAAATGGTCAATCTTATCCGTGAAATGAAGTAGAATTTTGACATAATCAACAAAAGAAAGTCAAAAAAATTCCATCACGTAGTAAATTTTTAAAAGTCTCTAAAATTTTTTGTCTGATATTATAATCATACAAAATAAACGTTTTAGAGGCTTTTATTTTTTGTAAAAGGAAGCCGGTAGTATTAAGGAGGGTAATGACAATGAATAACATGCCAAATGTAAAAATTGGTGTAGTAGCAGTTTCTCGTGACTGCTTTCCAGAAAGCTTATCAGTAGACAGAAGAAAGGCACTTATCGCTGCATATACAAAGAAGTACGGCGCAGAGCACATCTATGAGTGTCCAGTATGTATCGTTGAGAGCGAGATCCACATGGTACAGGCTCTTGAGGATATCAAGAAGGCTGGATGTAACGCACTTTGCGTATACCTTGGAAACTTTGGTCCAGAAATCTCTGAGACACTTCTTGCAAAGCACTTTGATGGACCTAAGATGTTCTGTGCAGCAGCTGAGGAGTCAGGCAACAGCCTTCTCGATGGTAGAGGAGATGCTTACTGCGGTATGCTTAACGCATCTTACAACCTTCAGCTTCGCAACGTAAAGGCTTATATTCCAGAGTATCCAGTAGGTGATGCTGAGGATTGCGCAGATATGATTCATGAGTTCGAGCCAATCGCTCGTGCCGTAATCGCACTTTCAGATCTTAAGATTATCAGCTTTGGTCCAAGACCAATGAACTTCCTTGCTTGTAATGCACCAATCAAGCAGCTTTACAACCTTGGTGTTGAAATCGAGGAGAACTCAGAGCTTGATCTTTTCGAAGCATTCAACAAGCACGCTGGTGATAGCCGTATCCCAGAGGTTGTTGCAGATATGGAGAAGGAGCTTGGCGCTGGCAACAAGAAGCCAGAGGTTCTTGAGAAGCTTGCTCAGTACGAGCTTACACTTAAGGATTGGGTTCGTGATCACAAGGGATATCGTAAATACGTAGCAATCGCTGGCAAGTGCTGGCCTGCATTCCAGACACAGTTTGGTTTCGTTCCTTGCTATGTTAACTCACGTCTTACAGGCGAAGGAATCCCTGTATCATGCGAGGTTGATATCTACGGATGTCTTTCAGAGTTCATCGGTACTGTTGTATCAGAGGATGTTGTAACACTTCTCGATATCAACAACTCAGTACCAAAGGATATGTATAACGAGGAAATCAAGGGTAAGACAGATTACACACTTGAGGATACATTCATGGGATTCCACTGCGGAAATACATGCTCTAGAAAGCTTGCATTCTGTGAGATGAGAAACCAGAAGATCATGGCTAGAGCACTTCCTGTAGAGGTTACAAACGGAACACTTGAAGGTGATATCGCTCCAGGTGAAATCACATTCTACAGACTTCAGTCTACAGCTGACAACAAGCTTCGCGCTTACATTGCACAGGGTGAAGTTCTTGATGTTCGTACAAAGTCATTCGGTTCAATCGGTGTATTTGCAATCCCTGAGATGGGACGCTTCTATCGTCACTGGTTAATCGAGAAGGGATTCCCACATCACGGAGCTGTTGCATTCGGACACTTCGGAAAGTCACTCTTCGAGGTATTCAAGTACATCGGAGTTGATGTAGACGAAATCGGATACAACCAGCCAGCAGGCGTACGTTATCCAACAGAGAATCCATGGAGATAAGAGCATATATAAAATCAACTAGCATGCTAGTTTGATTTTATATTGCCACAGCGCACCCTCTTTCCCGAAGGGAATTATAATGGGTGCGCTTTCCCGTTTGCAGGATATTATTTTGGGTTTAGAATAGGAGAATAATTATGTTTTATATTGGTGTAGATTTGGGTACTTCCGCTGTAAAACTCCTTCTAATGGAAGGTAACGGAAAAATCGAGAAAATCGTTTCAAAAGAGTACGCGTTAAGCTTCCCACATCCAGGTTGGTCTGAGCAGAAGCCAGAGGACTGGTGGACTCAGGTAGTAGCTGGTATTAAGGAGCTTACTTCAGAGGTAGATAAGAGCCAGGTTGCTGGTATCTCATTTGGTGGTCAGATGCATGGTCTTGTTACACTTGATGCTGATGATAATGTTATCCGTCCAGCTATCCTTTGGAATGACGGACGTACAGGAAAAGAGACAGAATATCTTAACAACGTTATTGGAAAGGACAAGCTTTCTGAGTACACAGCAAACATTGCATTCGCTGGTTTTACAGCTCCAAAGATTCTTTGGATGCAGGAGAATGAGCCAGACCTTTGGGCAAAGGTTGCAAAGATTATGCTTCCTAAGGATTACATCGCTTACAAGCTTTCTGGAAGCTTCTGTACAGATTATTCTGATGCCAGCGGTATGCTTCTTTTAGATGTTAAGAATCGCTGCTGGAGCGAAGAGATGATGGATATCTGCAAGGTATCAGAGTCTCAGCTTCCAAAGCTTTATGAGAGCTACGAGGTAGTTGGTACAATCAAGCCTGAGGTTGCTTCAGAGCTTGGCTTCACAAATGATGTTAAGATTATTGCTGGTGCTGGTGATAACGCAGCTGCAGCTGTTGGTACAGGTACAGTTGGAGAGGGCAAGTGCAACCTCTCAATTGGTACATCTGGTACAATTTTCATCTCAAGCAAGAACTTTACAGTTGACCCTGCAAATGCTCTTCACTCATTTGATCATGCTGATGGTGGCTATCACCTTATGGGATGCATGCTTTCAGCTGCATCTTGCAACAAGTGGTGGATGGATGAAATCCTTAAGACAAAGGATTACCCAGCAGAGCAGGCTGGTATCAAGAATCTTGGAGAGAACCGTGTATTCTACCTTCCATACCTTATGGGAGAGCGTAGCCCACACAACAATCCAGATGCACGTGCTATGTTCATCGGCATGTCAATGGATACTACACGTGAGGATATGACACAGGCAGTTCTTGAAGGTGTAGCATTTGGTCTTCGTGATTCACTTGAGGTAGCACGTAGCCAGGGCATTAAGATTGAGCGTTCTAAGATTTGCGGTGGTGGTGCAAAGAGCCCATTATGGCAGCAGATTATCGCTTCAGTTATGAATCTTAAGCTTGATATCCTTGAAAACGAGGAAGGACCAGGTCTTGGTGGAGCAATCCTTGCAGCAGTAGGTTGCGGAATGTACGCTTCCGTAGAGGAAGCGTGCCAGGCGATAGTAAGAGTAAAGGAAACAGTTGAGCCTGATCCAGAATTAATTCGTAAATACGAAGAAAGATATCAGGAATTCAAGAAGCTTTATCCAACAGTAAAGACATTATTCTAATTTTAAAGTGTAAATCAAAATAGAATTCAAATATAAAAAGGTTCTGTGCCTGCAAACAGTCAGGCGCAGAATCTTTTTTTCTAAATAAATTTCATTAAAAATCTTAGCAGAAAAAATCTTACGTACTTGAGCCCTCCAAAAAAATAGTTTTGTGTGAAAAAGTCAATAGCACAATTTTGCTATTCATATAGCAAAATAATACTAATTGAGCATTTTGTTGATTATCTTTGCTTAAGACGCTCAAATTATCATCAAATAAAACCTTTAAATTCCCTAAATGATGATTAGGTTGGCTGAAAATACTCACATAATGTCGCAAAATACCTGTAATTGTGTGTTTTTTACAAAATATTCCATGTTAAAATCACTAAGATTTACAAAAATCAAATAATTTCAGCAATTATATTGACCAGAGTACACTCATGAATTAATGTATTAACAACGTTAAGTAATTAACTCTTGAAATACAATTTCTGGAGAGAAGGTATGGATAAAATAAAAGAGGTAGCGGGGAACAATACAAACGATTTAGTGGAGATGAATCGTTCAGCTATTGTTAGAATACTCCAGCAGACTGATGGATGCTCGAGGGCAGATATAGCAAAAATGACAGGCCTAACACAAGCATCTGTCACAAAAATAGTTGCAGTTCTAATTGAAATGGGAATTGTTTCCGAGGTGGGCTTTGTCAGGGGAAATGGCAATCGTCGCTCTATCGGACTCAGATTAAATGCCGAAAAGAACCTGGTTATTGGGGTAAAGTTTTCAAGGCATGTTTTTTCAATCGGGGTTTTTGATATTTGTGGAAAAAATTACACGAAGCAGGAAACAGAATTTGGTTTAGATGAATTTGCAGAAGATGTTTTAGCTGAAATGAAAAAACAAATTCATGAACTGCTTAATAAATACAAAAACATTGTTGCAATTGGAATGGCAGTACCTGGGCCTTATTTAAGAAAAGAAGGTCGAATAGCCATGGTAACAAGGATGCCAAGCTGGCATGATGTAAATTTTATAGATGAGTTCCAAAACGAATTTGATAAGCCATTTTTTATCGAGCAGGATGCTAATGCGGGTGCACTTGCTGAATGGTGGTTTGGAAATCATGGAAGACCATTAAATTCACTTACCTACTTCCTTGTGGGAGAGGGAGTTGGTTCAGGGATAGTTGATCACGACAGATTGTTGCTTGGAAATTTAGGCATAGCAAGTGAGATAGGACACATCAGCATAGATGTAAATGGACCAGCTTGTGAGTGCGGAAACAGAGGCTGTTTGGAGCTGTATTGTTCAGCAACAGCCATGCTGAAAAAAGCAAAAAAGCTTCTTCCTGAAATCTTTCAGGAGGAAATCACAAATAGATGGGAAGCATGCAATAAAGTTTTTATTGCTGCAAAGGAGGGTAATGAGAAAGCCCTCGAATTGGTAGATGAGATAGCTGAGTACATAGGCTATGGATGCGTAACCTTAATTAATGGTTATGATCCAGAAATCATAGTAATTGGCGACAGCATTTCTCAGGGAGGAAATCTTTTGCTTCCAACAATAAACAGGATTGTGAAGGAGCGGATTTTACCAGAAATCAGCAGTAGGGTGCAGATAAAAATATCAGAGCTTACAATCGACCCTACACTTTACGGTGCAGCTGCGATAGCAACTGACAAAATGCTTAGGAAACCAAGCGAGTATCTAGTTAGAAAATAGAGCTTGTTTTAGGTAATAAAAGGGAGGAAGTATTAACTATGGAACGCAATTCTTATATCCTTCAGATGCAAGGGATTACGAAAGAATTTCCAGGTGTACGAGCGTTGGATGATGTAAATCTCAATGTTCACACAGGTTCCATTCACGCAATATGCGGTGAAAATGGAGCAGGAAAATCCACGCTGATGAAGGTTCTGTCAGGTGTTTACCCATATGGTACCTACGATGGGAAAATCATATATATGGGCCAGGAAATGAAATTCAAAAACATCAAAGAATCCGAGCATGCAGGTATTGCAATTATTCATCAGGAATTGACAATGATTCCTGAACTTTCAATCACTGAGAATATTTTCATGGGAAATGAGATTACTCACAAGGGATTGATAAATTGGGCAGAGGAGAGAGCAAGAACAAGCGAAATTCTCAAAAAAGTAGGACTTACAATTAACCCAGATACATTAATCAAGCATCTTGGCGTAGGTCAGCAGCAGCTTGTAGAAATTGCAAAGGCCTTATCAAAAAATGTAAAGCTTTTGATTTTGGATGAGCCAACATCAGCATTAAATGAAGCAGATTCAGCAAATCTTTTAGAGCTGATGAAGGGACTTAGAGATAAGGGAATCACCTGTATCATGATTTCCCACAAATTAAACGAAATTGCAGAGGTATCTGATGCAGTAACAGTTATCCGCGATGGACACACAGTGGAAAGCTACGATGTGGAGGCTGGTAAGGTTGATGAGGATCAAATCATTAAATCTATGGTTGGTCGTTCAATCGAAAACAGATATCCAGAGCATGAGCCAAAGATTGGCGATATTATTTTCGAGGTAAAAAACTGGTGCATTGAGGATCCAGAGGTTGCAGGCAGAATGGTTTGCAAGAACTCAAGCTTCAATGTAAGGGCTGGTGAAATCGTAGGATTTGCGGGCCTTATGGGTGCAGGCAGAACAGAGCTGATGCGTTCTATATTTGGTAAAAATTATGGAATCTACAGAGGTGGTTCTATAAAGATAAAGGGCCGTGAGGTGACCCTTAATTCAGTTGAGCAGGCAATCAAAAATGGTATTGCTTACGTTCCGGAGGATAGAAAAAACTTAGGTCTGAATCTGCTTGATTCAATCAGAAAAACAGTGGTTTCAGCTGACCTTGATAAGATAACAAAGGGTGGTCTTTTAAGTCCTGATATGGAGCAGTCAGCTGCCGAGGAATACAGAAAATCCCTCAAGATAAAAACATCAAGTATTGATGTTGGAGTTACAACTCTTTCAGGTGGAAATCAGCAAAAGGTAGTCCTTTCAAAATGGATGTTTACCGAGCCTGATATTTTGATTTTGGATGAGCCTACACGAGGCATTGATGTAGGCGCTAAATACGAGATTTACAAGCTGATTCATCAGCTGGCAGATCAGGGAAAGGCAGTAATTCTTGTTTCTTCAGAGCTTCCAGAGCTTCTTGGAATGGCAGATAGAATTTACACAATTTTCGAGGGCACAATCACTGGTGAGATGATGAGCTATGAAGCAAATCAGGAAAGCTTGATGAAGAAAATGACAATCACATCAAACTCTTAAAGCTTAGAATTATAACTCAGAAAAATCGAAAAAGTCATAGATGTTTGGTATTTTGAAAGGAAGGATAAATTTATGAAATATATAAAACAGGTATTGGGTGGGGATCTTCGCCAATACACAATGGTAGTTGCGTTAGGCTTATTGATACTTATTTTTAATGTTATTTCAGATGGAAGAATGCTTACTTCATCAAACTTCCAGAATCTTTTATCTGGAAATGCTTATGTCCTTGTGCTTGCACTTGGAATGCTTATGGTAATCGTAATTGGGCAGATTGATTTGTCTGTTGGTTCTGTGGCGGGCTTCGCCGGAATGGTAATGGCACTGGTGGCTAAAAACTACAATGTACCTTGGTGGGTAGCGGTTCTTATTGCTCTTGCTATTGGTATTTTAGCTGGTGCTTGGCATGGTTTCTTCCTGTCACAGCTTGGAATACCAGGCTTCATCACAACACTTGGTGGCATGATGATTTTCCGTGGTGGTGTAATTTGGATTTCTCGTTCAATCTCAGTTCCAGCTCCAGAAGAGCTTAAGTGGTTCGGCGCTGGATACTTACCTGAATGGGGTCCTTCATTTACAGGAATGAACAATTCTACACTCGTTCTTGGACTTATTGGAATTGTATGTTTCGCAGTTGGCCAGATTCGTAAATACAACCGCTCAAAGAACTCCCCGGTTGGTGTAACCCCACTTTGGGCTGTAGTAACAAGAATCGCACTTATGACTGTGCTTATCGGATATTTTACATACCTTTTTGGTTCAGGACGAGTTGGAACATCATTCCCAGTACCAGGCCTTATACTTTTGCTTTTAACAATTATCTACCACATCATTACACAGCGCACAAAGTTTGGTCGCCACGTATATGCTGTTGGTGGTAACAAGGCTGCAGCAGCTTTATCTGGTGTAAATGTAAAGAGAACTTATTTCCTTACAATGATGAACATGTCATTCCTTGCTGCAGTTGCAGGTATCCTTTTCGTAGGACGTTCAACAGCAGCTGGCCCTGCAGATGGTACTTCATGGGAGATGGATGCTATTGCATCAGTATTCATCGGTGGTGCAGCAGTATCAGGTGGTGTTGGTACAATCCTTGCTACTATCGTCGGTGGTATGGTTATGGCAGTTCTTAACAATGGACTGATGCTTATGGGTGTTGGTGCTGATAAGACTCAGGTTATCAAGGGCTTTGTACTTCTTGCAGCAGTAGCATTTGATGTTTACAACAAGAAGACAGGCAAGGCATCAATCATTGGAAGATTATTTGGTGGAAATGAAGCTAAGAAAACCACAAAATAAAAGGTTTATAAATGAAGGCATGGCTGTGGAAAACACGGGCCTTAAATAAAACAAAGGTGCACAATAGTGCATTAAAGAAGGAGGATGTATTTAATGAAAAAAAGAACACTTTTATCTATGGCAATGGTAGCAACAATGGCACTTGCTACATTCACCGGATGTGGGGGAAGTAGAGAGGGGGCTGCTACAACAGATACAGCTGCCGAGACTACAGAAGAGGCAGAGACAACAGAGGCTCCAGCAGAGGAGTCATTCCCAGGCTTTGAGGATGGGGCAACAATTGGTGTTTCTCTTCCATGGCTTGGAACTCAGAACTGGAAAGAGGCTGAGGAAATGTTTACAGCACAGCTTGAAGAGGCAGGCTACAAGCCAATCGTTCAGGCAGCAGACCAGAAGGTTACTCAGCAACAACAGCAGATTGAGTCTATGATTGAGAACGGTGCAAAGGTTATCGTTGTAGGACCTGTTGATGGTTCACAGCTTGGTGCTGTGCTTGAGCAGGCTAAGGAAGCTGGTGTATACGTAATTGGTTACGACCGTCTTCTTGAGAACACATCAGGTGTTGATGGAGTAGTTCAGTTCGGTTCTGTTAAGACAGGTGAGCTTCAGGCGCAGGCTCTTTTACAGGGTCTTGAGGAGAAGAAGGGCGAGGCTCCATACAACATCGAGCTTTTCGGTGGTGGTCCTGCTGATCCTAACGCTCCAAACTTCTTCACAGGTGCTATGTCAGTATTACAGCCAAAGATTGATGACGGAACACTTGTAGTTGTATCTGGTCAGACAGATTTCACACAGTGCGCTACAGTTGATTGGGACAATGCTAAGGCACAGTCAAGAATGGATTCACTTCTTGCAGGTAACTACTCAGACAAGGAAATCGACGGTGTTCTTTCACCTAACGATGGTATCGCTCGTGCAATTATCACATCATGCGAGAACGCTGGACAGGAAATTCCTGTAGTATCAGGTCTTGATGCTGAGAATGAGTCAGTTGAGTGGGTATGGTCAGGACGTCAGTATTCTACTGTTGCAAAGCCAACAAATGATCTTGTAGCAAAGACAATCGAAATCATCGACTCTCTTAAGGCTGGCAATGGTATGCCTGCAACAGATGTAGAAGTAGACAATGGTGTTAAGAATGTTCGTATTTACGAATTACCACCTGTAGTTGTTACAAAAGACAACGCAAAGGAAGTATTTGCTAACGACCCTTCAAGATTAGAGCTTTTGAAATAATATTTTTAGGTTATAATTTAGGGGCAGGATTTTTATAGTCCTGCCCCTTTTATGATTTTGGGGCAGGAAAGACTTCCTGTAGAACTATTAAGTTACTAGATAAGGGAGACAGCATGAATTACAAAATAGTTTTTAGTGACATCGATGGAACGCTTTTAAACAGCAATCATAGAATGTCAGAAAATACCGAAAATGCCATTAAAAATTTGAAGCGTCAGGGCATTCCATTTGTCATAGTGACAGCCAGAGGACCATCTGGAGTTTATCCTATTTTTCGAAGATATAATTTTGTAGCTCCTATCATATGCTACAGTGGTGCATTGATTTTGGGAGAGGATGGAGAAATTATTTTTTCGAAAGGTATCAGCAAGTCTACAGTTTCAAGCCTGATAAGGGTAATAACGGAAGAAGGCTGGGATTGCACCTGGAATGTATATACCATGGACGATTGGATTGTAAATGACAAATCCGATGAGAGAGTCATCAAAGAGGAAAATATCGTTGAGGTTCAGTCCACTAAGGGTAGTGTTGACGATATTCCTAATGGCATGGAAATTGGCAAATTCCTTTGTATGTGCAACCCTGACGAAATAGATGAAATTGAAGCAGTTCTTAAGAAAAAATATCCTTCCCTTTCTATTGTTAAGTCATCTGATATCCTCCTTGAGGTGATGGAAAAGGGAGTAAACAAGGGAATTGCAGTAGAAATGTTTTGCGAAAAATTAAATATAAATAAAATTGATGCAGTTGCCTTCGGAGACCATTATAATGATATTGAGATGTTAAAAACTGTTGGTGCACCATTTTTGATGGAGAATGCTCCAGAGGATATGAAAGCCGATTTTAACATCACTTCGAGCAACGACGAAGAAGGGGTTTTTCAAGCATTAAAAAAGATAGGGTTACTAGATTAATTCAGCATCAGTGGATAAGGGGGATATCTACTATGGGAAAATACCAACTTGATACACCTGAAAACAAAGCCTTTGTCAGAGAGATGAGAAACAGTCTGCTGTCCTTTGGACATCAGTTTCCATCCCCTGGTGGAGGCTCTTATTATTTAGGAGATGATGGCACTCCTTGGAAGGACAGACCACGTGAGACCTGGATAACAAGCCGTATGGCCCATGTGTATTCTCTTGGAGTGATGCTGGGGCATGAAGGCAGTGAGGCATTGGCTGATGCTGCATTGAAAGGTTTGTTTGGCGAGCTTTATGATGAGGATCACGGCGGATGGTATGCTGGGATTACATCAGATGGAGATTATTTGCCAAACAAGCAGTGTTACGCCCATGCCTTTGTAATATTGGCTGCTACTTCTGCCTATCTTGCAAAGCGTCCAAATTCAAAGGAATTGCTCAAATCGGCTATCGCAGCTTATGATGCACATTTCTGGGAAGGTGAGCGAGGTCTTTCAGTTGACACCTGGAACACTGAGTTTACAAAGCTTGACGAATACCGTGGTATGAATGCAAACATGCACTCCGTGGAAGCATTTCTTGCAGTGGCAGATGCGCTGGAGGATGAAAACTATCGAATCCGCGCTGGAAGAATTATAAATTTTGTAATCGGATGGGCTAGCGACAATGAGTACAGAATTCCTGAGCATTTTACAAGTGACTGGATACCTGATTTAGAGTGCAATAAGGATAAGCCTGATGATTGCTTCAAACCATATGGTGCTACACCAGGCCATGGCATAGAGTGGGCTAGGCTTATAGTACAGTGGGCTATTTCTACCTATGGCATTAACAATGAAAATGTGTCAGATTATATAAAGATAGCTGAAAAACTATACAATCGCGCCATAGAAGATGGCTGGAACGTGGACGGTGCACCGGGTATTTGCTACACTACTGGATGGGATGGCAAGCCAATCGTCCATGACAGAATGCATTGGACACTTGCTGAGGCAATTAATACTTCTGCAGTTTTGTTCAGAGTGACAGGCAATGAAAAGTATAAGGAAGACTACGCTGCATTTATGGAATATCTAGATAAGTATGTTTTTGACCATGAGACTGGTTCCTGGTTCCATCAGCTGGACCAGAACAACAAACTTCTGGACACAGTCTGGCCGGGCAAATGTGATATTTATCATGCCCTACAAGCTACAATGATTCCATATAATGAGATGGTAGGTGTTTCAATTGCAGCAGCTTTAAGCAGGACTAGATAATACTTACTAGAAAAAATAATAGGAGACATAAAATGGATTACATAGGAAAACTTCGTAAATACGTAGGACATGATTTGCTTATAGGAGTAGGCTGTGGTGTCTTAATAGAAAATGATAAGGGACAGGTGCTTCTTCAGAAGAGAAGTGATACTGGAGAATGGTGTGTGCCAGGAGGCGCATTAGATGCATATGAGACTTACGAGCAGGCAGCAAAAAGAGAGCTGTTTGAAGAAGTAGGAATTCATGTGGATAACCTTAGATTATTTGGACTGTATTCTGGAGAAGACAGAATAATAACATATCCAAATAAGGATGTGGTTTATTCGTTATCGGTTATCTTTATTACTGATACTTATACAGGAACCATTTCTGATGAGGATTCTGAGGTGTTGGAACATCGCTTTTTCAACCGCGAGGATATTCCAGTGGATAATCTCTTTACCCCTGATGCCCGCCCAATTCTTGATTGGAAGAATGGAAAGATGGAATTGACTGTAGATTAAAAAGATAGGTTTTAAGCAGAGGTTTAGTCTATGGCAAATCCCATTACATTTACTACCTGAGACCTACTAATTTGATAAGGTAGTAATTTTTTTTAGATATTCTACTACCTATATACAAGAAATGAACACAGGTAGTAACTTTTTACTACCTCAGGAAAAATTATCAAAATAGGCAGTAGTTTATAAATCAAAAACTACTACCTCTATAAGCAAAATCTTTTCAGGTAGTAAAACTCCCATTTTCATCCCTGCTTGATTACCACATATCAGCCAAAAGTCGAGATGTCAATGCCGCATAGCGCCGAAGGAAAGCATTGACTTTGAGACTGAGCTGATATGCTGTATCAAGCAGTGTGAAAATAAAAAGAGGTTTAGCCATAGACTAAACCTCTGGGTTACCCATATCTTTACTTAATTATCTATAAACACAAAAAGAGCATCGCATTTGCGATGCTCTTTTTTAGCAGTTCCTAGCGGAATCGAACCGCTGTTTTCGCCGTGAGAGGGCGACGTCTTAACCGCTTGACCAAGGAACCATATTTATTGTCGTTAGGTGTTTGCCTCAGCGACAAAACATATATTACTATGGTTTTATTCATTCGTCAATAGAAAAATTACTATTTTTTTATATTCAGAATAATTTGAAAAGTATGACAATACTCAGCAATATCATACCATAAAAAGCCAAATCAAATAGCGCTAAATTTATCTGTAAATTTTCACAACAAATATATTATTTTCGTTGCGACATTTGTGCAAAACTATTAGAATTTTAATTAAGAGAATGTAATGTTATTATTTGTCGAGGGAGGAATAATATATGGCTCAGACCAGTATGCTAGCTATGATTTTAGCTGGTGGCCGAGGCAGTCGTCTACATGACTTGACCAACAAGGTGGCTAAACCAGCAGTTTCTTATGGCGGTAAATACCGCATCATTGATTTCCCACTTAGTAATTGCGCCAATTCAGGCGTAGATATTGTAGGTGTTTTGACACAGTACGAGTCTGTTCTTTTGAACAGCTATGTTGCCGCTGGAGGTAGATGGGGACTTGATACAAAGGACAGTGGCGTTTTTGTTTTGACACCTCGTGAGAAGGCTGATTCAGGACTTGATGTATATCGAGGCACAGCAGATGCTATTTCTCAAAATATTGATTTTGTAGATGCCTATGATCCAGAGTATATTCTGATACTATCTGGGGATCACATTTACAAAATGAATTATGACAAAATGCTTACCTATCATAAGGAGCAGGGAGCAGATGCTACAATTGCTGTTCGTGGAGTGCCAATGAAGGAGGCAAGCAGATTCGGTATTATGAATACTGATGGCAATGGTCGTATCATCGAGTTTGAAGAAAAACCTGCAAAGCCAAAGAGTAATTTGGCTTCAATGGGTATCTATATTTTTACATGGAAGACACTACGTAAGCTCCTTGTAGAGGATATGAAGAATCCAAATTCTGACCATGATTTTGGTAAGGACATCATTCCTGTTATGCTGAATGACGGAAAGAAGCTTTGTGCTTACGAGTTCTCGGGCTATTGGAAAGATGTTGGAACTATTGATTCTCTCTGGGAAGCTAATATGGATCTTCTCGATAGCGATAATGAGCTGGATTTGGATGATACATCTTGGAAGATTTATACAGAGGACAGTGGTATTACACCACAGTACATTGCATCGACTGCCAAGATTGATGAAGCATACATAAATCAGGGTGCTGCAGTAGGTGGAACCGTCCAGCGTTCAGTTATTTTCACAAACTGTAAAATTGCTCCGGGGGCAAAAGTTATCGATTCTGTTTTGATGCCTGGTGCAATTGTAGAAGAGGGGGCAGTAGTAACACGAGCTCTTGTTGCAGAGAATGTACGCATCGGAAAGAATGCAAAGGTAGGAGAAAAGAAGAGTGAAGAAATCCTTCTTGTTGCAAAAAATGTAAAGGGGGAGGACTAAACTATGGCAAATAAAGCATTTGGTGTAATAAATTCAGCACCTAACTATATCAGAGTTGAAGGTCTTCATGATTATCGTCCAATCGGAGCCTTCACATTTATCGGAAGATTTCGTGTAATCGATTTCCCACTTTCTAACATGAGTAACAGTGGTATAAATCGTATACACGTATATTTGAACAGTAGACCACGTTCCCTTGTTGAACACATTGGTTCAGGTCGTCACTATAATATCAATTCAAAACGTGGTAATTTGCAGCTTCTTTTTACACAGCAGAATGGTGCAAATTCAATTTATAATACTGATATTACTGCATACATGGAAAACTTAGAGCAGCTTGAGCGTATGCCTCAGGACTATGTAATCGTAGCCCCTAGCTACATGGTGTATAAGCAGGATTTCCAAAAGCTTTTAGATGACCATGTGGAAGCAGGTAATGATATCACACTCCTTTATCACAAGGTTGATCAGGCTAAGGAATACTATAGAGCATGTAATGTTGTGGAGCTGAATAAGCAGAAGGGTGTTCAGAGTCTCACAAGAAATATGGGCACCGCAAAGGATAAGAACATCAGCATGGACACATATGTAATGTCCAAGGATTTGTTTATTGCTTTGATTAAGAAGGCAAAAAGAGAATCAAGTGCTTATTCATTTGCAGATATTATTGCCTTAAGCTGCGACACCCTTGATATCAGAGGCTATCAGCACAAAGGATATTTTGCAGCAATCACCAGTCTTGATGACTTCTATAGGGCAAACATGGAACTTTTGGATTATGGTACAGCGATGGATTTCTTCAAGCAGGATTGGCCATTCTACACACATACTACAGATGCCTGTCCAACACACTATTATCCAGGTGCTAAGGTCGTAAATTCGCTGGTGTGCAATGCTGCTACAATAGAAGGCACAGTTGAGAATTCTATTATCGGACGTCATGTACATATCGGAAAGGGTGCAATAATAAAGAATTCCATTATCCTTTCATATTCTGATATCAGTGATGGAACCTATATCGAAAATGCGGTAATTGATAAATGGGTTAAGGTTAAGAACGTGAAGAAGATTGTATCTGAATCCGTAACACCTGCATATATAAAAAGAAATGATGTGCTGTAAAGGTAACTAGTTTAAATAAAATAAAAATATTTTAGATTTATAGGTAGAAAATTTTTAGGTAGATTATCTAAAAATTTTCTACCTTTTTTTAATCAAGGCTAAATTTTTACGAAAGCTGTGACGAAACTGTGAAAGAAATTCTATTTACCCTAATCAATCTCTCGCATAAAATTTTTAGTGTACCAACTAGTGTCGCTACTTGGGGCGTAGCTGCATTAGCATAACCACTCTAATCAAATTGGGGGAATAAGAATGAAGCATGGAGAAAACATGAAACGTCTCCTGGCAGTTTCTCTTGCACTAGCAATGGCCTGGTCAGGCATAATACCTGGCTCAGGTCTTAATTTGGTTCAGGCAACTGAGACTGATGAGACAACAGTAGAAGAAAATTCTTCTACAGCTGATTCTTCAGATTCAACAGAGGAGGAAACTTCTGAGGAGAAGGAAGAGGTTTCTGAAGATGAGGAATATACAGATTCCGTTGAAGATGCTGAAGAAGAAATTTCCGAAGAAGCTTCTTTGGAAGAGGAAGCTTTAGAGGCTGACAGTAATTTACTTAAAGCTGAAAAAGACCTTGAAGAGGAAGATGAGGAAGAAGAGCAGAGCTTAGAGCTCTTGGCTGATTTCAATTTCGAAGACCTTGAAAATGGCGATGATATTACTGGGGCTGAGGCCATTGCAAAAGGTTCTTACGATGTTGTAAAGAGTTATGGCAATGCAGGCTCAGCAATTGAGCTTAATGGAAGCAATCAGTTCCTTTCAGTTACAAAGAAGGATGGAAGCAGTCTTCTAGCAGGACTTGATGAGGTTTCCATTGTAGCAGATGTTTATTTCGAAAGAACAAACACAGACTGGCTGTATTTTGCAGCAAATGATACTTCAGCAAGAAGTGAAAGCAATTTACACTACATTGGTGGATTCCAGAATGGTTCGAAGCTCAATGTAGAAAGATTTGATGAAGGCAGAGCTGGTAATTTTGCACCTTCACTTTCAACAAATAGTTGGTATCACGTAGAAATCGTATATGGCAAAGATGAAACAGTTGCTTATATCAATGGTGAAGTGGCTGGAAGTGCTGCATCAGACGATGCACTTACAAGCATTCTTGGAAGCTCACCTATTTTCAATATTGGTAAAGCAAACTGGGGAAGCGGTGAGTACTGCAAGGCTAAGCTTGATAATTATCAGGTATACGCAGGTGCGCTCACAGAAGAGCAGGTAGCAGATTTATATAAGAACTATATAAATCGCAAGGCTGGCAAGGTAGCAGAAACAGAGTTTTCTTTAAACTTAGGTTATGTTACAGATGATATTGATCTACCTGGAGAATATAAGGAGAAAAAAATTACCTGGTCCACAAGCAATGATGAGGTAATTACTGCTGATGGTAAAGTTACACGTTCTTCAAAGAACAAAGAGATAACACTCACAGCTAAATATAATGATGGTGAAAATGATGTCGAGAAGGAATTCCGACTTATTGTATTAAAAGAAGGAAAGGACCTTGCTACATATGTTAGCAACAGTCCAGCCACAGGTCAGGATGGTGGTATGAAGATTGCCGCAGAAGAAAACGGAAGCTTCAAGGCACTTCACAAGAACCAGCCAATCCTATACACAGCAGTGGGAAATAAAACATATTCCGCACCAACTGTAATGCGTAGTGCTGATGGCGAGAGCTTCTATCTGGTAGCCGCTGATGGAAAAGGTAGCCAGATTATCACATATACATCTGAAGACTTGATTACATACGACAATGAGACAGCTGTTGATACTGGTGATGTTTCAGATGTAAGAAAGATTCAGGCTGTATATGATCTTACAGATGAGAGATATGAGATTTATCTCGGAACTGCTGATGGTACATACTTCATTCATTCAAAGGACATGAAGGAGTTCAGCAGACCTGTAAGAATTGATTATACAATCAAGGATATGACCGGTGCCCCTTCTGATGCTGTTAGTGCTTCAGAAATCGGTCTTACAAATGAAGAGTATAAAAAGATAGTAGAGAAATTTACAAATCCATACAACACATCTCTTAGTGAGCTTCCAAAGGATGAAATCAAAGTTGATGCCCTTACATCTCAGGAAGAGTTTAGAGAGATTCTCGAGAAGTACATCAAGAAGAACACAGTTAAGGCTGAGTATTCTGATGGAACAAAGCACACATACTCACTGAGATTTACAGAGGATAGTATCGACAATGTAGATTTAGAGCTTCCTGGAACATACACACTCGACGGTATTGTTGGTGGTTCAGGAAACTTTACAGATGCAACAGATCCTCTCATTCCAGAAAGAGCAGATCCATATGTAGTTTATAACGAGGATGATGGATATTACTATTTCACAGCTTCTTACCCAATGGTTGGAAGTGGTGACAAGGATGGATATGACAGAATCATCTTAAGACGCGCTAAGACAATCGAAGGATTAGCAACAGCTGAAGAGGTGAGCGTTTGGGATGAGAATACCAGCAAAGAGCTTGGCAGATTTATCTGGGCCCCAGAGATGCACAAGATAGGAAATAGCTGGTATTTAGTTGCAACAGCAGGGGTTAATTCTGGCAGTGGCACAACCTTTAACATCCGTCCATTCATGATTAAGTTCGAGGGCAATCCAAAGAAGGAGAGCATGCTTGATGCAGACAAGTGGGGAGAGCCAGAGCTTGTTAAGCCAGTTGATGGTGACAATATCTTAAATGGTATGTCACTTGATATGACTTATTTTAATGCAGGTGGAAAGCATTATCTTATCTGGGCTGATGAGACAAAGAATCTTAAGAACCCTGATGGATTAAGCTATTTATTTATCGCAACTATTGACCCAGAGAATCCTACAAAGCTTACCAGTGAGGCAAAGCTTCTTACAAAGCCAGAGTTCAACTGGGAATTAGTAAGATACAAGGTTAATGAGGGACCAGGTGTGTTCCATAAAGATGGCAAGGTTTACATGACCTTCTCCGCATCAGGAACAGGTTCTGAGTATTGCGTAGGTCTTATGTACGCTGATGAGAAGGCTGATTTAACAGATATCAGCAACTGGACAAAGCTTCCATATCCAATTCTCACTAGCTCAGATTTTGATGATGAGGTTTCTGGTCCAGGTCACAACTCATTTACTTATGACGAAAATGGAAATCTTGTAATTGTTTACCACGCAAGAGAGTCAAAGAGTCACGCTACTCACTCAGGTGATCCACTTTATGATCCATGCAGAAATGCATACGTAAAGACGGTATTGTTTGATGAGGATGGACTACCAATCTTTAACCTAAGTGATGAAGATTTTATCAATGGTGGTGATACCTTCAAGGTGAATGTAGTTGTTGAAGGTGAGGAGATTAAGGAAGAGCCTATCTTAGAGTACAACTTCAATGATGCACTTAATAAGGGCGTTGTTAAGGATGCTTCAGGTAACGGAAATGACGGAAAGGCATACAAATGCGAGTACGTTTCAGATGATGACTATGGCAAGGTGCTTTACCTTAGCGGTGATGATTCTGTAGGCGGAAGCAACTCTTACCTTGAATTCCCTAAGGGCTTCTTTGATAACAGAAACAAGATGACAATTTCCTTTGATGTGAAGGAAGTAACAAGAACAGGAAACTACTTCACATTTACATTCGGACAGGACAACAGCAAGTACTTATTCTACAAGGCAATGCCTACAGCAGAAAAGCTTGCTATTACTAAAAACGGTGGTGGTGAAGAGCAGAAGGTGGAGGATTCAGCTAAGTATCCAAACACTGCAAGCACATGGATTAACATCACAATCGTTGTTGATGGTTCTAAGATGTCTCTTTATAGAGATGGAAAGCTTATCGGAGTTAACAAGAAAACTGGAATGAAGGTTTCTGATTTGGGAGAGGATTTACTTGGATATCTTGGTAAGTCATTCTACTCAGCAGATGATTATTTCAGAGGTTATTTCGATAATGTAAAGGTATATAACAAGGCATACAAGAAGGATGATGTTGCAAGACTTTACGTAGCAGGAAAGACTGCCCGCCTTGAGGAAATTGGGGATGTTAATTATGTAGCAAACAACTATGTAATCCCTAATATGAACAAGATTAAAGGCAACATTTCACTTCCTTCAGAAGTAAATGGAGTAAAGATTTCATGGTCATCATCTGATGAAGATGTAATCAGTACAAAGTCTGTTAAGAATACAGGCTATGATGCTACTCCAGCAGGTGTTGTTACACGTCAGGAAAATGATACAAATGTAACACTTACAGCTACATTCTCTAAGGGAGATGAAAAGGTTACTAAGACATATGACTGCAAGGTAATCAAGGCTCCAAAGGCTGTTGATGACTATGTTGGTTACTTATTCGTTCACTTCACCGGTACAGAAGGTACAGCAAGTGACGAGCAGGTATATTTCTCAGTTTCAAAAGATGGATTTAACTGGGAAGACCTTAACAATAATAACCCAATCATCACAAGCACAATCGGTGAAAGTGGTCTTCGAGATATGTATATCGCAAGAACACCTGAGGGCGACAAGTTCTACATGATTTCTACTGACCTTAGCATTTATCACAATAAGGCAAATGCTTGGCCAGCTGCTGGTAGCAATGGAAGTCACAGCATCGTAGTTTGGGAATCAAGTGATTTGGTTCACTGGTCTAAGCCATGGCTTGCAGAAATTGCACCTGAGAACGCAGGCTGCACATGGGCACCAGAGTTTGTTTACGATGATGTAACAGGCGAGTATGTTGTTTACTGGTCAGCTACAAGACTTGAGGTAGATGAGAACGAGAAGATTACTCAGGATTATGAGAATCATGCAATCTACTATGCAAAGACACGTGACTTCGTTCACTTTACTGAGCCTAAGCTTTATCACGAGGGCGGTCGAAATAGCGATGGCGTAATCATCAAGGTTATCGATTCAACAATGATTAAGGGTAACGATGGTAAATATTATCGTTACACAAAGAACGAATCTAACGGTTCCATCAAGATTGATGTGGCAGACAGAGTTCTTGGAAACTTTAAGGATATTGATTCTAAGTTCTTAGACAAGTCACTTCCTGGAAAGGTTGGAGCTGTAGAGGGACCAATCATCTTCAAGCTCAATGAAAAGAATGAGGATGGTGAGGATCAGTGGTGCTTACTCATCGATAGATTCGCAAGAGGTCAGGGCTACTACCCAGTAGTTACAACTGATTTGTCATCAGGTGATTTTGAATTTGTTGATGATGACAAGCTTGGTTCATACAACAAGATTAAGTATCGTCACGGTTATGTAATGCCAATCACAGCTGATGAGTATTCAGCTCTTACAGGCTCTGATTGGAATGATTTCGATGATGAGGCAGAGGAGATTGTTCTTGAAAAGAGCAAGTCAGGAAATCCAATGCTTGGATTTGATGAGAATGGTGACATCCTTTACGGTGGTGACCCTTCAATCTTAGTTGATGGTGATACCGTATATGCGTATGTTGGTCACGATACATCTTCTAACGAAAGCTATGTGATGCCAGACTGGAGATGCTACTCATCTAAGGATATGAAGAATTGGAAATACGAGGGCGAGTTCCTCAACGATTCTGATATTTCTTGGGTTCAGGATAAGAATAGTGCCTGGGCTGGACAGGTAGTTAAGTATGGAGATAAGTATTATTTCTACTATTGCTCTGAAGCAAAGGGAAGCTACGGTGGTGGAAAGTGCATCGGTGTTGCTGTTTCAGATTCTCCTACAGGTGGATTTGTGGATATCGGAAAGCCACTTGTAAAGAATGTTGATACCTATGACGGCGTCAGCACTTGGGAAGACATCGACCCAACCTTCTGGATTGAGAAGGATGAAGATGGCAATGAACACCGCATCCTTGGATGGGGAAATGTTCGTTTCTTCAATTGCGAGCTTAACGAGGATATGATTTCTATAGTTGATAAGGATGGAAACGAGGATAAGCTTTCAGTGGAGAAGGCATCTGACAAGAAGAACGCTGATATCAAAGTTGGCGTAATTAAGGGAATGCCAAGTGGACATCAGTTTACAGAGGCACCTTATTACTACAAGCACAAGCTTGCAAATGGCAAGGACAGATACTACATGTTCTTCGCTTATGACTGGAGAGAGCAGATGGCCTATGCATATTGCGACAGCTTGGAGGACTTCCTCAATAATGAGTGGACCTTCGGTGATGTTGTAATGGAGCCAAGTGCTACCGCAAATACGAATCACATGGCAGTATTTGATTTCAAGGGTCATACATATTTCGTATACCACGATGGAAGTCTTCCACACGGAAGTGGCTTCAGAAGAGTAGCTTGCTGTGAGGAGTTCAAGGTTAACTCTGATGGAACAATTCCATACATAAAGAAGACAGCAGTTGGTCTTACAGGAACAGTAAGCAAGATTTATGACTTGGCAAAGAATAACATCTATGTTAAGGAGTTTGAGAATACTCTTGATGATGCAGATTATCCAATGACAGGCAAGGCTGTTGGATGTGATTTCGTATACGATGGCGAAAATGCTGAGTGGGAAATCAACCCAGGTAAGCTTAATAAGAACAATGATGCTTTAGTATCAATCGAGTCTAACTACAAGCCAGGTATGTACTTGAGCGTTGGAAAGGCTGATAAGAATGGTAACTACAGTGTGGTTCTTTCACAGGATGTCAATGGCTCAAAGGATGAAGCAAAGGCTATGACATTTAGAACTATCAAGGGTCTTGCTGGAGATGGAGTTACATTCGAAAGTGCACTTCATCACGGATATTATCTTGCATCGGTTAATGGCAAGCTTATCCTTACAGAGGAGCCAGAGGCTGATGAAGCTACATTCTTTACAGAGAAGGTTGCTGAAGGAACAGTTAAGGCAGCTGAGGTTGTCAAGACTTCAAAGGTACAGAAGTCCGTAAGAATGTACGTGGTTGGTGAGGAAGTTAAGACTGATGATATTAGAGTCAGAGCAACTCTTGAAAATGGCAAGAGAGTAACCATAAATGAAGGCCTTAAGATTTCTGTTCCTGAGGACATTACAGCTGAGACAGGAAAGAAGACTATTACAGTTTCATATGAGTTCTGCGGAACTGAGTATGAGGCAGAGGTTGTTATCAATGTTGTTGATAAAGCATACAGGAAGTAGAAGCAAGGAGAATGATGATGAGAAAAAATAAGAAATATTATGGCTTAATTGCATGCGTCTCAGCACTTGCTTTGGCAACACCTTTCGTTGGCTACAATATAGCAAAGGCAGATAAATTATATGATGATGTAGTTGCCTGGTATGATTTTGATGGCAGTAACCTTACAAATGTTAAGGGCGGCAGCCAGGCTGTGGCAATCGTTTCGGGCCTCGCTGAATATGACGGAGAAGTTAAGTTTGATGCTAACAGAGATTCTTCAAAGGAAGGTCAGTCACTTAAGCTTGATGGTAGCTATGGCTTAAAGCTTAATCAGAAGAATCTTGGAGAGAATTTTTCTGTTTCACTTTGGGTAAAGCCAGAGACAAAGCTTGTAGAGAATCAGTCAGTGTTATTCCTGGGATATCACTCACCTGAAATGTGGTATGCGGTGTCTGGCGATAGAAACAACACTCTTATGAAGTTCTGGTATGACGCTAAGCCAGAGTTCTCTTGGGTTACAAAGACATTTGCAACTTACGCTCCTAATGAGTGGCATCACATCGTAATCACTGGTGATGGAAATACTATCAAATCATATTATGATGGTGCAAGAATTTCTGAAGGAAATGAAAGCTTTGTACCATTTATGGCTGGCGAGGAGCAGGATGTTTACATCGGAGCAAACAATTGGGATAAGTGCTTTAATGGTCTTGTAGATGACGTTATGATTTATGACCGCACAATCTCAGAAGTAGATGTTGAGAGACTTTATACTGGTAAGTCTTTGAAGGAAATCGAAGAGGAGACAGGAGTAGTTGATTATGACGAATACCTTGTTGCTTCTTATGACTTCGAGGATGGGATTGGTGATGCAAAGCCTATCGTTAAGGGACTTGGTGCATACGATGGCGAGCTTAAATTTGTAAACGGCGCAAACGGAAAGGCTCTTCTTACAGATGGCTATGGTCTTGATCTTGGAAATAAGGTTAATGGAACAGACTTTACTATTTCATATCTTGTAAAACCAAATAAGTCACAGGCGGAAAATCAGGTAATGATGCTTATGGGATATCACAGCCCAGAGCACTGGACAGCTATTTCTGGTGATGGAGGAGATCAGTCTTATAAGCTTTGGGGTAGAACAGAAGGTAGTGCAGTTACTGTTGGAAATGCTGCAGCTATGAACTGGACAACTATTGGAAATCCTACTATAGCAAATAATTCATGGTCACTTGTTACTTTGGTTGGTACAGATGGTCGCCTTGATATGTATGTAAATGGCGAGAAGGCAGCAGGGGGAGCATATAACAATCCACTTTGCGGTGACAATGAGTCAATTCTTTTTGGTGCTAACTACTGGGATCCATGTTTTGATGGTGCGTTTGATGAAATCAAGATTTATAGCCGTGCAATGGATGCCGATACAATCAAGGCAGAGGCTGAAGATTTCCTTGATAACAGACTTCAGCTGGGACTTGAGACAGCTTGTGATTTCGAAGCAATCAAGGGACAGAATACTGATAAGAATCACATCAGATATAACCTAGAGCTTCCAACAAGTGTTGTAGGTACATCAATTAACTGGACATCTTCAAAGCCAGAAGTAATCTCTGAAAAAGGTGTAGTTACAGTAACTGACAAAGCCTCAGAGGTTAAGCTTACAGCCACAGCAGAGCTTGACGGAAAGAAGGCAATTGTTGAAATCGAGTTTTCTGTAGATGCTCTTGATAAGGCAGCGCTCAATGGACTTATTGAAAGAGCAAAATCATTTGACATTACATTTATGTCAGCAGAATCAGCTAGACGTCTTGAGGAAGTAATTGCAGAGGCTGAGGCGGCAGCTACATTTGATGAGATTGATTCAGCTACAGTAAGACTTACAAAGGCTATTGAGACATTAGAGCTTGCTGATGAATATGTTGATCCATTCGATGTTATTCCAGAGGCAGAGGTTACTGTTTCAATAGAGGTAGGAAGCAATAAGGATTTATTTGTACTTCCAGAATCAATCCTTAACAAGGTTTCTGTAGAATATGTATCAGAGGATTCAGAGGTTGCTACATATACAGATGGAAAGCTTGAAGCCAAGAGAGCTGGAAAGACAATTGTTACAGCTAAAGTTGTAGCTCTTTCTGACGAATTCGAGATGGAGTATGCTACAGCAGTTGATGTTAAAGAAAATGCTCCAGCACCTGCTCCAAGTTCAGGCTCAGGACCTGCTCCTGCACCTAGTGCATCAGGTAATGATTCTTCTAGTGGTTCATCATCTAGTAGCTCATCAGGAAGTGGTTCAGCAAGTAGTTCATCAGGTGGTACTACATCAGGAAGCACAGCTTCAGCAGGTGGACAGACCGCACCAGCTACAGGCACAGAGACTACAATCACGGATCCACAGGCTCCTGCAGCAGGACCACAGCAGGGCACTGGCTCACAGATTAAGCCTGAGGTAACTGAAAGCGGAGAGCTTGAGAAAGCTGAAACAGATATTGAGGCTGAATCATCACTTGAAAACAAGTCAGAGGACGAGGCTAAGTCAGAGGAAACAGTTGAGCAGCCAGCAGAAGAGACAGTGGCTGACGAGGCTGTTCCAGAGGCAGGTGAAAGTGCAGGTCTTAGCGCAGGCGTTGTTGTATTAATTATTGCAGCAGCAGTTGTAGTACTTGCTCTACTTGGTTTCTTACTTAGTAAGCTTGGAATTTTGACAATATTCAAATAATAAATAATAACTGAAGGCCGGATGAAGATTTACTCTTCATCCGGTTTTTCTTTTGAAAATCTTAATGTGTTAATTAATTTTTCACGAATTAGTTGTATAATCGTCGATAGATATGTTTAATATGGCTATTTACGTGGCACTCATTTGGTGTTATGATGGTATGGATTTTGGTATTTTTTACAAACAACATGTTTATACAATAGATAGGAGTGTAGTTTAATGAGAAAAACAAAGATTATTTGTACAATTGGTCCAGCAAGTATGAATGAGGAGACTCTCACAGCTATGGCTAAGGCCGGCATGAATGTTGCTAGAATGAATTTTTCACATGGTGATCATGAAGAGCAGGGAATGAAGATGGATTTGGTTAAGAAGGTTCGTAAGAAGCTTAATCTTCCAATCGCTATCCTCCTTGATACTAAGGGTCCAGAGTATCGTATCGGTACTTTCAAAGATGGTTCAGTTACAGTTAACGAGGGTGATGTTTTCACATTTACAACTGACGACGTAGAAGGCGATCAGACAAGAGTTTCTGTTAGCCACAAGAACCTTCACAATGATCTTAAGGTTGGAGATACACTTTCAGTTTGTAACGGTATTGTATTCTTCGAGGTTACTGAGATTAAGGGACACGATGTTATTACAAAGTGTACAGCAGGCGGAACTATGAGCAACAAGAAGTCTATGAGCTTCCCTAACAAGGTTATGTCTGGTCCTTATCTTTCAGAGCAGGATAAGAAGGATATTCTTTTCGGTATCGAGAACGATGTTGATTTTGTAGCAGCTTCTTTCGTATCTACAAAGCAGGATATGGTAGAGCTTAGAACTTTCCTTGATGAGAACGGTGGTAAGGATATCGTTGTTATCGCTAAGATTGAGAATCAGCCAGGTGTTGACAATGTTGAGGAAATTCTTGAGATTGCTAACGGTATCATGGTTGCTCGTGGTGACCTTGGTGTTGAGATCCCATTCGTTAAGCTTCCAGCAGTTCAGAAGGAGCTTATCTCTAAGGCTCGTGCTCTTGGTAAGAGTGTTGTTACAGCCACAGAGATGCTTGAGTCTATGATTTCTAATCCACGTCCTACACGTGCTGAGATTTCTGACGTTGCTAACGCTGTATATGATGGAACATCAGCTATCATGCTTTCAGGTGAGTCTGCTCAGGGTAAGTTCCCAGTTCAGGCTGTTGCTACTATGGCTGAGATCGCTGAGACTACAGAGAACGACATCAACTACGAAGGACGTTTCCACAAGGAGGATATCGCAGTTATCAATACTGCAGATGCTGTTTGCCACTCTACATGTTCTATGGCTATCGATGTTAACGCTAAGGCAATCGTTGCATGTACAATGTCTGGTTACACAGCAAAGCGTGTTAGCCGTTTCCGTTGCCCAGTAGATGTTATCGCTATGACAACAGATAAGAAAGTATGGAGAAGACTTGCACTTAGCTGGGGTGTTACACCAGTTCTCGTTGATAAGTATAAGGCACTTGACGTTATGTTTGCACGTGCTGTAGAGCGTACAAAGGAAATGTTAGGTCTTAACAAGGGTGATTTGATCGTTCTTACAGGTGGTCCAATCGATGGTTCTGTAGGTAATACAAATACTATTAAGGTAGAGACTATCGGCTAATAGAATTGATTATGGGGAATGGTTACATGAAATAACGATTTGTCAGAATTTAATTTTTATTCACAGACAATTCACACTTCTTACACGAGTTGAACATAAATATCAGTTAATATATACTCATCTCGAAAGAGATACAATTTTTTCATAACATTATTCTCCCTTTTGAAAGAGACGCTCCGCTGGCGTCTCTTTTATTGTGCAAAAATAAGCCTTGCCGCTATGGGCAAGGCTTTGTATTTCATATAGGAATAATTGAAATGAGGAATGGATTATTCAAGGATGTATCCAATTGAAGATCCGATCTTACCAGATCCACAGATACCAAACTGAGCGCTTCCGCCGTTGTAAATTGTCTTGTTCCAAGACATTGGAGTGATTACATAGTAGTCACCTTCTTCGGCAACGTTTACGCACCAGCTGCTGTCAATCTTAACATCTTTCTTGCTAAGCTTAACCTTCCATCCGTCAACATTCTTACCTGTCTTGTTAACTACAGCAAAGTTTACTGTATAACCTGTTCCCCAGCTGTTAATCTGATACTCAAATGCGAGATCCTTGTTAACTACAGGAGTAGGTGTTGGTGTTACAACTGGAGTTGGAGTAGGTGTAACAACAGGAGTTGGTGTAGGTGTAACAACAGGTGTTGGTGTAGGTGTAACTACAGGAGTAGGTGTTGGTGTAACAACAGGTGTAGGAGTTGGAGTTACAACAGGTGTTGGTGTTGGCTTTGTAGGAGCAGCCTTAGCGATGATAGAATCAACTGTTACATTTGAATTTTCAAAGTTGTTTACTAAATAAACATCGTGAACACCAGTAATATCCTTCTTAATCTGTACTGTCTTAGCTCCCTCGTTTGACTTAGAGAACTTAACATTTCCAACAGAGTTAGCAGCATCAAGACCATCTAATCTGATATCAAGAATAGAAAGGTTGCTTGTTGTCTTGCCGTTTACTGTAATAATAGCAGCGCCATCAACAAAGTTTACGTTCTTGATGAGAGCGTAGCCATTGTACTTAATCATAACACCAGACTTATTAGGAGTAACCATAGCATCCTTAAGCTCAGCAACCTTCTCAACTTCTACAGTCTCATAAGGATTTACCTCACCAGTAACAACAGGAGTAGGTGTAACTACAGGTGTTGGAGTTGGTGTAGGCACTGGAGTAGGAGTTGGTGTAACAACAGGTGTAGGTGTAGGAGTTACAACAGGTGTAGGTGTTGGCTTTGTAGGAGCAGCCTTAGCGATGATAGAATCAACTGTTACATTTGAGTCTGCAAAGTTGTTTACTAAGTAAACATCGTGAACACCAGTGATATCCTTCTTAACCTGGATTGTCTTAGCTCCTTCGTTTGACTTAGAGAACTTAGCATTTCCGATAGAGTTAGCAGCATCAAGGCCGTTTACTCTGATGTCAAGGATAGATAAATCACTTGTTGTCTTACCATTTACTGTGATAATAGCAGCACCATCAACAAAGTTTACATTCTTGATAAGTGCATATCCGTTTGCTCTAATCATAACGGCACTCTTATTAGGAGTTACCATAGCATCCTTAAGCTCAGCAACCTTCTCAACCTCAACAGTCTCATAAGGATTTACCTCGCCTGTAACAACAGGTGTTACTACTGGAGTAGGTGTAGGAGTAGGTGTAGGTGCTACCTCGCCAGTACCTGTAGCGTTGAAGTAATCAACGTCAACGTTTCCAAGCTTCCCTACAAAGTAAAGTGTATGCTGACCAGCAACTTCCTTTGATACCTTTACTGAATAAGTCTTGAATGCACCGTTAGTATTGCTAATCTTGAATGAACCAAGTGCTTCACCATCTTCTTTATCAAGTCTGACTTCAACTAAACCAGCACTAGCTGATCTAAATGAAGCTTCAAAACCTGTTAAACCATTTGTAAAATTTAATGGTGTTGTGCTAAATGAATCACCTTTCTCAAGGCTTGTAATAAATACATTATTGTTTTCTGTTGCAACTTCTACGCCATTCTTTGTGATGGCCTTTTCAGCCTCAACCTTTGTGTATGGGCTGATGCTAGGAGCTGCCATAACTGTTGCGCTACTTGATAATAATAAACCAGCAGCTAAGCTTGCGCTCAACAGACTTGCGACTTTTCTCTTCATCTTCAAAAGTCCCCCTTTTCTAGTATAAAATCTTCTTTGTTGTTCCTTAAACGTTTTCGTTGCTCGAGCAATATTATTGTAACAAAAATGTAATATTCAAACCGTCTAATTATTGCTATACAGATGTTAAAAATTGTCGAAAATGCACAATAAAAAATGATTTGAGTAATATTAAACAATTGTGTAGCATATAAATTGAGTACAATTTACTTAAACATTTACTTAAAAAACTGCATGAAAAGAGCACCCATATATAACGGGTGCTCCTGTTATGAATTACTTAAATAAATTCACAGCTAACCTGATTTTTGCCTAGCTCCTTTGCTTTATAAAGCAGCTCATCTACACGTTTAATGGTATCAGCCACTTTTTCAGATTCATGATGCTTGGTAACACCAATACTAATGGTAATTTGGGCATGAGAAGCAGACTGCTTTTTTATTTGTGAGCAAATACATTCAGCAAGCTTGTAGGCGTCATCGTCGGATGAATTGGACAACAAAATCATGAATTCTTCGCCACCCCATCTACCAGCCTGTACATTTGGAATAGTGCACACATTTTCAAGTAAATAGTTTGATACAGCCTTCAGTATCATATCACCTTCCCCATGTCCATAGGTATCGTTAACCTGCTTAAAATCGTCTATATCAAACATTAGAAGATACCAGTTTTTGGTATCACAAGTATCGTTGATTTCATAAATATTTCGTTCGATTGTACCTCGATTGAGAAGATTAGTCAAAGCGTCGTGAGAGGCTTTATAAAGCATTTCACTGAGCTGTGCATTCTTATCCATAAGCTCTTCAGTAATAGTATTTATAAAGATTGCAAGACGGGCGGTGATAGGCATGTTAGAATCCTGCTCTGTATGTTCTTCTGCAATAACAGCATCGTTTCTGGCGTCACCTTCCCTCATTGCCACTGTTACCACGGAAAGGTTGTTGAGAAGAGTAAGCTTGTTGGAACGCATGATTTCCCCGAGAGCACTAAAACCCATGGATTTGAGATTTTTAGATATTTCTCCAATCTCAATATCGGCCTTATCTCCCCAAAACAGCTTTCGCCCCATGCAATTAATGATATAAATCATTTGGGGTGAAAACTCTCTAATAGTGAGTCCTGTCTGTTTGGTATGTCGTATGATTCGGCGTGGATCACCATAGGTTAGGTGGATGTAGCTACCCTGTGGAACGTTGGAAGACATAACAACGGACCCGTCTGGATTAACGCTTTTTGCGTGTCGTATATATTTGGTTTCGTTGTCTACCTGCACCTGCATAGGAAATTCTAGCGCATCGTAGAAAAAGCTATGCCCCTTTTCTATATGGAGATAATGCTCATATACGTCATAGGCAGGCTTGCCATCGATTTCATAAACGACATCACCCTCAGAGTGTGTAACCTGTAGAGGATAGCCTATTGGCTTCCAGCCAAACATTCTGTTGGTAAGAATATGCAAATCAGGGCCGCCATAGAAGTATTACAGATCCGGTGGTGCTACAATCGTAATCATTTGCAAATACATAAGCCTGGTGATCCTCATCGCCAACAGCCACTCCGCCAAAAATATTAACATCCTCTGGAAGAGCATCTACAATAGCGCCAGCCTCTTCAAGACGCTGATAAGTAGAGGCTGTCAGTAGCTCGATTCCTTTAAGATTAGGCAAGCTTTTGGCATAGGCTAAAACGGTGTCAGCATTGCATATATTGGCTGTATCGTAGGTTGTAATAATATTGACATAGCTAGATGCTTCCTCAAATATCATAGCTGTTATTACAAGCTCATCATCATTCAATTTGCCACCTAGAATATTGCCAGTAGCACTACATCCAACGATAGTTGCCTTTGGGAATTCTTTTCTTATGATTTGGCGTACTTCATCAAGGTCCTTTTTCTTGTCATCAAGATTGTAAGGAACAAAAATATGAAAAAAGGCAACATTATCCCCGTAAAGGATATCTGTTGCCCATTGCTTCATCGTATTATGAAATGTATCGTTGAATGAAGTCTGTCTAAATAACACGGAATAGTCTCCTTGCTAGTGAAATTATTAAATGTTACGTAAATTTACATATTATATAATCATTTTACAAATAATATCGGCAATTGTCACTATACTTTGAAATATAAACTAGGAGCAATTTTTTCTGAAAGAAAAAATTCTTTGAGGTAAATTAATGATGTGTGAATCATAAATATTGATATATCTGTACAAAATTATTATTTTTTGGTATCATTACACAGGTTTTGATTTTAAAGTTGGACTTACTTTGGCGTGCCTGGTTTTCCAACTTGTTTTTTTGTATAGAGAAAGGAAATTATATGATTCAAGCAAATAATGTTACTCTTCGTTTTGGAAAGAAAGCCCTTTTCGAAGAAGTTAATATCAAATTTACAGAAGGTAACTGCTACGGTATCATCGGTGCCAACGGTGCAGGTAAGTCTACATTCCTCAAGATTTTATCTGGACAGCTTGAGCCTACCAGCGGTGAGATCACAATGAGCCCTGGAAACCGTCTTTCTTTCTTAGAGCAGGATCACTTCAAATATGACGAGTATACAGTTCTTGATACTGTTATCATGGGAAATCAGCGTCTCTACGACATCATGAAGGAAAAGGACGCTATTTATATGAAGGAAGATTTTTCTGATGAGGATGGTATTCGCGCAGCTGAGCTTGAGAGCGAGTTCGCTGAGATGGATGGTTGGAATGCTGAGGCAGATGCAGCTACACTCCTTAACGGACTTGGAGTTGATACAGAGTTCCACTACACACAGATGGCAGATCTTCCAGGTGCATTAAAGGTCAAGATTCTTCTTGCACGTGCACTTTTTGGTTCACCAGATGTACTTCTTCTCGATGAGCCTACTAACCACCTTGATTTAGATGCTATCGGCTGGCTCGAGGAGTTCCTTATTAATTTTGAAAACACAGTTATCGTTGTATCCCACGACAGATACTTCCTTAACAAGGTATGTACTCATACAGCAGATATTGATTACGGTAAGATTCAGCTCTACGCTGGTAACTACGACTTCTGGTATCAGTCTTCACAGCTTATTATCCAGCAGCGTAAGGAAGCAAATAAGAAAAAGGAAGAGCAGATTAAGGAATTACAGGAATTCATACAGAGATTCTCTGCTAACGCTTCTAAATCTAAGCAAGCTACATCTCGTAAGCGTGCATTAGAGAAGATTCAGCTTGATGACATCCGTCCATCTAGCCGTAAGTACCCATACATCGATTTCCGCCCAGCTCGTGAAATCGGAAACGAGGTTCTTTCTGTTGAGAATCTTACAAAGACAATTGATGGTGAGCTTATCCTCGACCACCTTACATTCAATGTAGGCCGCGAGGACAAGATTGCATTAGTTGGTTCAAACGAAAAGGCTAAGACAGTTCTCTTCCAGATTCTCGCTGGCGAGATGGAGCCAGACGAAGGAAGCTACAAGTGGGGTGTTACAACTTCACAGTCATACTTCCCTAAGGACAATACAGAGATTTTCTCTACAGACCTTCTTATCGTAGACTGGCTCACACAGTTCTCTGAGATTAAGGATGCTACTTATGTACGTGGTTTCCTTGGACGTATGCTTTTCGCTGGCGATGACGGCGCTAAGAAGATGAAGGTATTATCTGGTGGTGAAAAGGTTCGTGTTCTTCTTTCACGTATGATGATTGAGAACTCAAACGTACTTATGCTTGATGAGCCTACTGACCACTTAGATATGGAAAGTATTACAGCACTCAACACTGGTCTTCAGAAGTTCTCAGGTGTTATCATCTTCTCTTCTCGTGACCACGAAATTGTGCAGACTACTGCAAACCGTATCATCGAAATCCTTCCAAATGGACAGATGATCGATAAGATGACTACATACGATGAGTATCTTGAGTCTGATGAGATGGCTCGTAAGCGTACAGTACTCGAGCTTTCATCTGATGAGCTTGAAGATGATTAATTAAATAGATTTTTCAGAAGCCCTGGCGATTTTCGCCAGGGCTTCTTTTTTGTGGAATAATCATCAATTATGGTAGAATATAACAATCATGCCGATATGCCGGGTTGGTATGATGGAGAATTAGGCAACACAAATATGGAGGATAATGTTTATGAAGAAAAACTTCAGACGATTTGCGGCGGTTTTTACAATGGTTTTTGTTACTGTATTGTCGCTTATCACAGCACCAGTACTAGATGCTCACGCAGAGGCTATTACGCCGGAATCCGGGAACATCTACTACATTAAAAACAAGAAAAGCGGACTCTACCTGACAGTAGAAAATGATTCCGCATCTAATGCAGCTAATGTAGTTCAGGCAACAGGAACTGGGGCCCTTGGACAGCGTTGGATTCTTGAAAAGAATGATGCAACAGGTAATTTCAGATTGCATCCAGCAACAGACATGACTGGAAATATGTCTCTTGATGTGGCATACGGTTTAGCTGACAACAACACAAATATTCAGATTTACACAAACAATGGTCATGCAGCTCAAAATTTCTCTATTCGCCCTGCGGATAACAATATGGGATATTACATTGCTACAGAGGTTTCAAACTTTGCTTCGGCTTTGAATGTTTACGGAGCCAGAAAAACAAGCGGAACAAATGTTATTGAGTATACATACTCGGGCAAAGATAACGAAATCTGGTACTTTGAGCAGGCTCCATGGCCAGCAAATAACAATAATGGTGGTGGTAACAATAACGGAAATAATGAGGGCGATACTGGAAATAATGCCGGTGGATATGAGCCATCTCCAGCGAATTCACCTCTTGGAAATGTCTACCCAGAACAGCAGCTTACATTTACAAACTGTGCAGATGGTAATCTGTTAAATGATGCAGGTTCCAATGGGGCAGCACTTACTTCAAGTGGAAACGGCTCAACCTCAAACAGATGGATACTTTCCTATGTGAACAATGGAGTATACAGGATAATTAATGTGGCAACAGGCTATTGCCTCACTCCTTATGGAAGTAGTGTTTCTGATGGGGTTACTGTTGCAGATGCGGTGGTTTCAAGCGGTGACAGCTCACAGTACTGGAGAATCGTGGCAACTAAAAATGATGCAGGTGGAATTGCATTAAATTATAAAATTGTTAATAACAACAATACAAATCTTGCCCTTACACTTTCAGGAAATACTTACAAACTCGGTAATTTCAATGGCTCTGCAAGTCAGTGCTTTAGAGTGATTCCATATGGAGTAGAGGGATTTGCCGGATATTCTAAGGATATGAACGGAAGGGAAAAGGCTGCTATAACAGGAGGTGTATTTGGTCAGACAGTAACAGTGTATTCACTTGGAGACCTTCAAAGATATGCCGCAGGTTCTACACCTTATACAATCGTAATTGGCTCAAACATTTCCCAGAATTCACTTACAAAGGTAAATGTAGGCTCAAATAAGACCTTTATTGGCTCATACAATGCACATAACCTAAATAATATTCATTTTAGAAATATTCAATCATCAGGAAATAATATATACAAGAATCTTACATTCTCTCATTCTGTAAATATTAACAATAATGATGATATTCAAATGTATATTTCAGATGGAAATAATTTCTGGCTCGATCATTGTTCATGGCCTGGCCACAATATGAATCAGGATACATACATCCATAAAAATGATACTGACAAATTCTTATATGTAGGATTAAAGGCAAATTATGTATCAGTAACAAGCTGTTTCTTTGGTGGTCACAAATATGGCCTTATTCTTGGATATCCAAATGAGGATGGAAGATACACCTACAGTGGCTATCCATGTATGACTATCTGCAACAACTACTTCAAGCAGACAATTACAAGAGCACCTGGTCTTATGCGCTACGGCTATTTCCACTGCTACAATAATTATGTATATGACTTTGATTTAGGCTACACTCCTTACACTGAATGTAATATCTTCTCAGAAAAGAACTGCTTTGAGGCTGGCAGTCACAAGGGGGCAGTCGTAAACGACATGGATTATCAGGGTCGATTTACAGATAGTGGAAGCATTCTTTCTAGAAGTATTTCGAATCTTAAGATAGCAGGAGCTACTAACTGGCGCCCTGGCTCAAATTATGGATATGCTACACGTGATGCCAGCAGCGCTAAATCGTGGGTATCAAGCTATGCGGGCTCGCAAAATCACACACTTATATACCCTGTAAACTAAATATATTTCCGGCAAACAAATAGCGCCCCACGGGGCGCTGTTTTTAGGTTGTGAAGCCACAAAGCGCCATTGGTCTTTGACAAAAATAGAAGAAATAAAGGTAGTTCTTGTCAAAGGTGTAGTTGTCAGACCGCATACTGTCGTCGCTTTTTGACAAAGTATGGAAGTAACCTGGTCGCTTTTGTTTTATTGCATCACTTTAGGAAAAAACACAGAAATTTCGCCGTCAGTATTATTGCTTTTTAAACTGTTAAATTATATAATATTCAATAAAAATTTTTTAGGAAGGTGGTGATACTATGGCAGAAAATAAGAGCGAAAAAGAAAAGCTTTTAGATAGTACTGCGTTTGAGAGCCATGGTGTCATTGCTACTGAAGATTTCGTTGATCCTGACGAGCTCTATAAAGAGCTTATCGCTCGCGTTCGCAAATATCACCCTAATACAGATATTTCCATGATTGAAAAAGGCTATTTGATTGCCAGAAATGCCCATGAGGGACAGTGTCGTAAGTCTGGTGAGCCTTATATTATACATCCACTTTGTGTTGCCATTATTCTTGCTGATTTGGAGCTTGATAAGGAAACAATTGTGGCTGGTCTTCTCCATGATGTTGTGGAAGATACCATCTGTACTAAGGAAGAAATTGCTCAGGAATTCTCAGAAGAAGTTGCAGAGCTTGTTGATGGCGTCACCAAATTAGGTCAGTTAAATTACGATGCTGATAAGGTGGAGATTCAGGCAGAGAACCTGCGTAAGATGTTCCTTGCCATGGCAAAGGATATTCGTGTTATCCTTATTAAACTTGCCGATAGACTTCACAACATGCGTACCTTGAAATATATGATTCCAGAGAAGCAGAAGGAAAAGGCACGTGAGACTATGGAAATTTATGCTCCATTGGCACAGCGTCTTGGTATCAGCAGAGTTAAGATTGAGCTTGATGATTTGTCGTTGAAGTATCTTGAGCCAGATGCCTACTATGATTTGGTTGAGAAGATTGCTCTTAGAAAGAGCCAGCGTACAGAATATATAAATTCATTAGTAGAAGACGTTCGTAAGCACATTGATGCGGCAGAAATCCAGGCAGAGGTTTATGGTCGCGCTAAACATTTCTTCAGTATATATAAGAAGATGGTCAATCAGCACAAGACCATCGATCAGATTTATGATTTATTTGCAGTTCGTATAATCGTTGATTCTATCAAGGACTGTTATGCTGCACTTGGTGTTATCCACGAGATGTACACACCAATCCCAGGTCGCTTCAAGGACTATATTGCTATGCCAAAGCCTAACATGTATCAGTCTTTGCATACTACTGTTATTGGTCCTAATGGCGCACCATTCGAGATTCAGATTCGTACATACGAAATGCACCGCACCAGTGAATACGGTATCGCAGCTCATTGGAAATATAAGGAAAGTGGCGAAGGCTCTACTGTTGTTGGCGAGGAAGAGAAACTTTCATGGCTTCGTGAAATCCTTGAGTGGCAGCAGGAGATTTCCGATAATAAGGAGTTTTCATCACTGCTTAAATCAGATTTAAATCTGTTTTCTGATACAGTTTTCTGTTTCACTCCAACAGGAGATGTTAAGAACCTTCCAAATGGTTCTACACCTATCGACTTTGCATATTCTATTCATTCTGCTGTTGGTAACAGAATGATTGGTGCAAAAGTAAATGGAAAGCTTGTACCTATCGATTATGTTATTCAGAATGGTGACAGAATTGAAATCGTCACATCACAGAATACAAATGGACCTAGCCGCGACTGGCTTAATATTGTTAAGTCTTCACAGGCTAAGAATAAAATTAATCAGTGGTTCCGTACCCAGTCCAAGGACGAAAATATCGCAAAGGGTAAGGAACTCCTTATCAATTCTGCAAAACAAAAGGGTGTTGATATTGGCTCTATTAACAAGCCTAAATATCAAGAGCTTATTAAGAATAAATACGGCTTCCACAGTTGGGAAGATACTCTGGCTGCAGTAGGTCAGGGAGCTATCAAAGAAGGCGCTGTTATCAATAGAATGTTCACTGCATGGCAGAAGGATCATCCAGTGAAGATGACTGACGAGGAGGTATTGGCAGAGCACACAGGCTCTGGCGAGAAGATTCGTCCTAAGTCTAAGAATGGTATTACAGTTAGTGGTCTATACGATGTGTCAGTTCGTTTCTCTAAGTGCTGTAATCCAGTGCCTGGTGATGAAATCGTCGGCTTTGTTACAAGAGGCCGTGGCGTTTCCATCCACCGTACAGACTGTATCAACATGATTAACCTTCCAGATTTTGAGAAGGAGCGTCTCATTGAGGCAGAGTGGGCTACAGGTGCAGAGGAAGAAGGTAGAAAAGGCGGCGTTTATCTTACAGAGATTAATATCTATGGAAATAATCGTACTGGTCTTCTCGTGGATATTACCCGTATCTTTACAGAGCGTGAGATTGATATCGATTCAATCCACTCTAAGACCAGCAAGCAAGGCGTAGCTACTATTACTATTAAGTTTGGTACTCAGAGCAAGGAACAGCTTAGAGCACTTGTAGAGAAGATTAAGCAGGTAGAATCCATCATAGATGTAGAAAGACCTAGAGGATAGTTTTATTTAATGAAAGTTATGCATATTTTATTGCCAGTCTGCGCTATGAACTGCTATCTGGCAATCAATGAAGAGACAAAAGAATCAATTATTATAGATCCAGGCTCATCGCCTCAGCGTATCAAGGCAGGCATAGAGCAGTCTGGCACTACACCGGTTGCCATTATACTTACACATGGACATTTCGATCACGTAGGTGCAGCTGATGAAATCGCCGCGGAATACGGCATTAAGATTTACGCATACGAAGGCGAGCGAGAGACACTTGAGAATCCAAATATTAATCTTTCGGCAGACATGATTTTCCAGTCTACAGCTTATCATGCAGATGTTTACTTTAAGGATGAGCAGGAGGTTCAGCTGGCAGGTCTTACATTTAAATGTCTTGCTACACCAGGCCACACACCAGGTGGATGCTGTTTCTATTTTGCAAATGAGGGGATTGTATTTACTGGAGATACTCTTTTCTGTGGTTCTGTTGGACGCACGGATTTCCCAGGCGGCTCAATGTCACAGCTTGTAAACAGTATCAATGAGAAGCTTATGGTACTTCCAGGTGATACAATCTGTTATCCTGGTCACGAAAGTGCTACCACTATCGAGTTCGAGCGTAACAACAATATGTTTTTATAATAGGAATAATTAATGATATACATACAGTTAAACGAAGATAATTTTGAATATGATATATATTCACTTGTTAAAGCCTTCTATCCAAAGGAAGAGGTCAAGATTTCTACAGAGCCTGTCCCAGCGGATGCAGGGCTTCTTTTTTCGATGCAGGTAAACTATTCGGATGATGTTTTGACATTGGATGGACGAAAGATTGATATCGATTATTCTAATCGTCCAGACACAAAGAATCGTCTTAAGCTTGCAATCTATGAGAGCTTACATGAGCGTACTGGCAAGGATTTGCCTTGGGGTACACTTACAGGTATACGCCCTACAAAGATTTCCCTTGGAATGATAGAAGAAGGTGCCAGCGATTCTGATGTGACTGCATACATGAGACAGACATATCTTACTTCACAGGAAAAGATTGACCTTAGCCTTCAGGTATCTCATAAGGAGCATGAGCTTCTTTCAAGGATTGATTATGACAATGGTTATTCTGTTTATATTGGTATTCCATTCTGCCCTAGCACATGCCTTTATTGCTCATTCACTTCTTATCCAATAGGACTTTGGACAAAGAAGCTTGATGATTATATCGATGCACTAGAGAAGGAGATGGCTTTTACAGCAGAGTCTTGTAAGGACAAGAGTCTCACCACTATCTACATAGGTGGAGGAACACCTACATCCCTTGATGCAGAGCATTTAGAGAGGTTATTAACACTTGTTGATACATACTTCAACACGGCTGATTTACTTGAATATACCATCGAAGCAGGCAGACCAGATTCAATTACACTTGAGAAGCTTCAGGTGATGAAAAATCATCCTGTTACACGTATCTCCATCAACCCACAGACTATGAATCAAAAGACACTTGATTTGATAGGTCGCTTCCATAAGGTTGAGGATATCCACCGAGTATTTGGTTGGGCACGAGACCTTGGATTCAAGAATATCAATATGGATCTTATCCTTGGACTTCCAGGAGAGACCATTGAAGATGTGGCTTACACATTATCTGAGGTAGAAAAGCTGGCACCTGATAATCTTACCGTCCATTCGTTGGCTTTGAAGCATTCAGCTCGCCTTAATTATGATAAGGAAGCTTATGAGGATTATCTTATAGATAATTCCCAGAAGCATATGGATATCTGCCTTGATGCAGCTAAACGCATGGGCATGGCGCCATACTATTTATATCGCCAGAAAAATATGGCAGCTAATTTAGAGAACATAGGCTATTCTACTCCAGGAAATGAGGGATTATATAATATCTTGATAATGGAGGAGAAACAAACTATAATGGCACTTGGTTGCGGCACGGCCTGCAAGTTCGTTACAGACCATGGCAAGACTGTTACAAGATGCGAAAATGTCAAGGATGTCCAGCTTTACATGGACCGAATTGATGAAATGATAGAAAGAAAACGTGAAAGACTTAGAGAGGATTTGAAATGGCTTTAAACAAGAAACCAGTTAACGGAATGAAGGACATTCTTCCATACGAGATGGAAGTTCGCGATTATGTTACATCTATTATTAAGGATACATATCGTTCATTTGGATTTACACCAATTGAGACACCAGCTATGGAGTCTATTGGAAATCTTTCAAATAAGCAGGGTGGCGAGAACGAGAAGCTCATCTTCAAGGTAATGAAGAGAGGCGAGAAGCTTAATATCCCTGAGGCACAAACAGAAGATGATGTTGTGGATTTTGGTATGAGATATGACCTTACAGTTCCACTTTGCCGCTTCTATTCAAATCACGCTAATGAGCTTTCATCACCATTTAAGGCTCTTCAGATTGGTTCTGTTTGGAGAGCAGACAGACCACAGCGTGGACGTTACAGACAGTTTACACAGTGTGATATCGATATTCTTGGCGAGCCAAGTAACTTAGCAGAAATCGAGCTTATTCTTGCTACTACGACAACACTTGGTAGAATAGGATTTAAGAATTTCGAGATTCGTATCAACGAGCGCCGCATCTTAAAGGCTATGGCTGCTTATGCAGGATTTTCAGAAGAGGATTACGATTCAATCTTCATCACACTTGATAAGATGGATAAGATTGGACTTGATGGAGTATCAGCTGAGCTTCTTGAGGCTGGTTACGCTAAGGAGTCTATCGATAAATATGTTGAATTATTTGCGCTTCTTGAAGGTGTTAAGGATGTTGCTGCAGGTATGGATGTACTTCTTGGTAAGCTTGGTGAGTTCCTTGATGCAGAGGTTGCAGATTGGATGAGAGAGATTGCAGCAGCTGTTAATGCTACAAAGGAGGCTCAGTTTGAGCTTGTATTTGATCCTACACTTGTACGTGGTATGAGCTACTACACAGGCACAATCTTTGAGATTGCCATCCCTGAGTTCGGCGGCAGTTGCGGTGGAGGCGGACGTTACGACAAGATGATTGGAAACTTCACAGGCCAGAATACACCAGCCTGCGGTTTCTCAATCGGCTTCGAGCGTATCATCCTTCTTCTTATGGAGCAGGGCTTCAAGGTTCCTGGAGCAAACAAGAAGGTTGCTTACCTTGTAGAAAAGGGCTACCCAGCAGAAAAGCTTGCAGAGGTTATGTCTCAGGCTAAGGAAGCTCGTGCAAACGGACAGACAGTTCTTGTTGTTCGCATGAACAAGAACAAGAAGTTCCAGAAGGAACAGCTTACAAACGATGGATATGAAGAATTTGTAGAGTTCTTCAATCGTTAATCAAATGATATTATAGAAGAACACAAAAATGCCTCTTGTAGCTATCAAGCTCTGAGTGTTGCTCAGCGAAACATGTTAGTTGAGCAGAGCAATATCTCAGGCTTGAGAGTGTAACAGGAGGCTTTTATATTATCGAGCTCTAATATCTAATATCTCTCCAATATACATTGTGTGGAAATCATCCAAATGCTTTTCAGTATATTCTGTATCCAAAATCTTAGGGTCTAAGATTGTATTCTCAGTCATTGGCACTGCAGCAATTTTTCTGCAGAGGATAATAAAGTTTGCGTCATCAATGTATGGGCAATTCATGGCATGCTCAATTCCAACGCGACAGGCAGCCAGCTTATCCTCGTTACGTCCGCTTAGCTGATCAAGTACTTTCATAAGTCTCTCATTGTTTTTTTCGTTCATATCAAAGAAGCAGGCACTGAAATATTCACTGTCATCCAAAAGCTCTTTCGTGTATCTTGTATTTCGAAGGAAGGCAAATACTACATTTTTACCCCAAATATGACCAACACCACCATTGTGGGATGACATAGCATTGATTTTTCCATTGGCTTCAGCGACGATGGCAATGCCTTCATCTGCCACTTTTTGAATTGGGTTCCATTCGAGCATATCAATTGGATAAGGTTGAAATGTGTGCATAATAAGTCCTCGCTTTCTTATTGATACATATATTTAAGATTATTATTCTGAATAAATTTCAAAAATTCATGTTCTGGTAAAGGCTTTGAAAAGAAGAACCCTTGAATGTAGTCAACGCCAAGTGCTTTCATCGTGTCAAATTCTTCCTGAGTCTCAATACCTTCGGCAACAATCTTAATACCAATGGAATGAGCCATTTCTATAACGGCATTGACGATGGCCTTGGCCTTCTCACTATTTTTAAAGTATTCATCGGATAGAAGCTTATCCAGCTTAACTATTGATACTGGCATATCAATAATGTAATTAAGATTTGAACTTCCCGATCCAAAATCATCTAATGAGAAACAAAGCCCGTGCTCTTCCAGTTTTTTCATATTTTCGTGCAAGCGTTCTTTACTTCTAAGAGAACTGGTTTCTGTGATTTCTAAATTAATAATTTCCGGGTTAATCTGATAATCTTCCAATAGCTGTAAAATCTTTGTAGTAAAAGTAGGGCTTTCACCCTGTTTTACTGAAAGGTTAAGCTCTATATGCTGAATTCCAAGTCGCTCTACATGGTAGGACTTTATAAATGAAAGCGCACTCCTGTAAATAGCATCTGAAAGAGGAATGATTCGACCACTCGACTCAGCCACAGGAATGAATTCGTTTGGCTGTAGATAGGTTCCATCAATAAGCTTAATACGAACTAAGGCTTCAGCTGATGAGAACGTGTTGGTTGCTATATTGAAAATAGGCTGGTAGTGAACTTCTACTCGGTCATTTTCCATAGCCTCAATAACCAGCTTTTCTATATCCTTTTGTCTGCGGATATTTTTCATTGTCTCAGCTGTGACAACAACCTCATTGGTGGAAGAATTACCCTTATTTGTAGGAATATAGTTGGCTAATAACATCATCAGTTCATCTGCATCCTCAGAAATGGTGCAGTCTGGAATGATTGTATAAAAAGGTCTCAGAAGAGTAACAGCATTTCCCACATCAGAACTGTTTTCGACAGCCTGGAAATATGTGGAAATCTGATATTTAGTGCTCTCCAAAAAATCAGTATTTTCAAATATCAAAAGGAAGTAGCCTTCTGCAGTATCAAAAATTTTAGCTGTATCTATAGAGAATAAGAAATCTGAGAGCATTTCTATAGTTTGTCTCAGCAACTTGTTTTCATCAGAGGATTCTCCCGCTGTTTGGAAAGAAATTCGCATGGCGGAAAAATTCTGTTTAGTCTGATATAGATATTCCAAATACTCATGGATTACAGCTGAACTAAAATGACCGGTACGTCTTGATAGAGAACTCTGAGGATTTTCTAATTCAAAATACATAATCAGAGCACCAATACAAGATGCAAAGCTTACAATAAGCAGCTTAGGATTCAAAAACTGTATGATAGCTGAAATTGCCCAAACAGCCATCCATAAATACAGTGCATATATCTTTTTTTCTTTAAGATGATTCTTAAGTGTAGTTGCAGCTATGATAATAGAAAGAATATACACAGAAACAAAAAAATATGTGGCAATGGCTGCAGGTCCGTATGTATATAGGGTTTGACCATCATAGTAATAGTGCAGAGGTAGATATACTGTGATGATAACACCGATGATACAGAAAATCTGATAGCATACACCTAAGAATTTTTCGTTTGCAGACCCCAAATGTTCAAAGATATCTGAGATTGCGTATCCCAAAGCAGAGAATGCGACACAGTGAAGTGAAATCAAATATAGTTTGCAAATTGCTATTACTACGTATTCTTCATATCTTCGCGATTTAACAATAAAATAGCAGGATGCTATATCCAGAAGAACGCATCCTAAGATAATAAACAGAGTAAATTTGAATTTTCGCTCTGAGCTTAGCCCCATTGTTGGCTGTTTTATGTAAAAAAATAGGAGCATAGCAATAATGACCAGCCCACATACCTGTGTGTAAATATTCATAGTTTTGCCCCACTATCTAACCCTATTTGGATTATAGCATTAAAGGTCAGTTGTATTTGCAAAGAAACTATGAAAAAAATGTAAAAAGAAAGGGATAATTTAGCACACTAAAGTGTTGACGTATCGAAAAAAAAGTACGATAATAAATTTCAAGTTTAAATTGTGAGTAAATGTTATGGAGGCTTAAAGATGGAAATCAGATTTGAAAAACGTGAAAAATTGAAGGATAAGCCAGATTGGAGCAACCTCGGTTTCGGAAAGTACATGACAGATTACATGTTTATCTGTGACTGGGATAGAGAGATAGGTTGGCATGATGCAAGAATCGTCCCTGAGGGACCAATTGAGATGGACCCAGCCTGCATGACTCTTCATTATGCACAGGAGACATTTGAAGGATTAAAGGCATATCGCAGAGAGGATGGAAAGATTCAGCTTTTCAGACCTGAGATGAATGCTAAGAGAATGATTAATTCTAACGAGAGACTTTGCATGCCAGCATTCCCTGTTGAGGATTTTGTTGCAGCTGTAAAGGCACTTGTTAAAACAGAAGAAGCTTGGGTTCCAAAGGAGAAGGATACATCTCTTTATATCCGCCCATTCATGTTCGCTACAGAGGCAGCTCTTGGTGTACACATGGCTAAGTCATACAAGTTTATGATTCTTTGCTGTCCAGTAGGCGCATATTATGCTACAGGTCTTGACCCAGTTAAGATTTTAGTAGAAAATGAACTTGTTCGAGCAGTTGCAGGCGGTACTGGCTTTACAAAATGTGGTGGAAACTATGCTGGTTCTATCGCAGGTCAGGTTAAGGCAGAGAAGCTTGGATATTCTCAGGTACTTTGGCTTGATGGTAACGAGAGAAAGTACGTAGAAGAAGTTGGAACTATGAACATCATGTTCAAGATTGATGGTGAAATCTGGACAGCACCTACAGTAGGTACAGTACTTCCAGGTGTAACCAGAGATTCTATGATTCATCTTCTTAAGGATTGGGGATACAAGGTTAGAGAAGAACGCCTCGCAATTGATGATCTTATGAAGGCAGGCCACGATGGCAAGCTTGAGGAGGTCTTCGGTACAGGAACAGCAGCAGTCATTTCTCCAGTAGGAGAGCTCCGTTATAATGACGACGTTGTTGTAATAAATGGAGGTAAAACCGGTGAGCTTACACAGAAGCTTTACGATACCTTAACAGGCATTCAGTGGGGTAGATTACCGGATAATTACGGATGGACTCAACTAGTAGATTAATCAATGAATTAGAAGTAAATAATGATGACTTACAGTCTCTACAGGACTCATTCTGTAAAGCCAATGATATGTATATGATATGCATTGGCAGAAAGCATGGTCAGCTTACATCCTTCTCAGGTTCCAAGCCTGAGGAGGATTTTGTTGATGCTAATTTTCCAGAGAGTCTTCGAAAAGAGCTGATAGAATCCTTTGTGGATGGTGCACCAGAAAATATCGTGGATCGCGCTGGCACAGAGGATTATTTTTTATACAGAGGAGTGGCCTTTAGAGGAGAAAAGGATGAGGTAGTTGGTAAGTGGCTATGTTTTGCCGTTGATAAGGAAAAGGTGCCTGCAGGCATACAGCTTCCAGCCACACTTCGAACCACAACACCTGCTCAGCTTGATAAGGCTATTTCTTTGCTTGAAACTTTGTCAAAACATTACGTTGCGACGATTCTACGTAATGAGCAGCTTAAGAAAAAGCTTTCTCAGACTCAGAGTGAGGAAAAGGAAGTAGAGAATAAGCTTATTAAGAATGAAATGATGACAGAGATTTTGCGACTTATGGAGTCTGAAGATTCATTTACAAATGTTGCAAATGAGATTCTTTCATTCGCAGGAAAATATATAGAGTGTACCAATACCGCGCTGGTTCAGATGTCAGTGGACGGTGTTACAGCAGATATGATTTTGGAATGGAGCATGGGTGAAGACAAGCTTTCTCCTATATTCCATGGTGTTCCTGTGAAAGAATTGCCATTTATGAATGGTAAACCATATACCATTTCTAGTGATGCAGCTCTTCCAGATGCATTTGTGGATTTCTTTGGAAAGTACGCCATCAAAAGTGCGATTCTCCTTCCTATCAATGTGGATGAAGAGGCGGCTATGTACCTTTGCTTCCTTTCAATCAAGCAGGATAGACAGTGGACCGTTGACGAGATTCGCTTCTCCAACGACATTAAAAACATTCTTCATTCTATTTTAATTAAGAAGATTACTGCTAATTCACTTGCCGGTTCATACTCTGCATTGGAGTCAATTCTTCAGAATGCAGGCTATGGAGTAGTGGTTGTTGATTCAGAACAAAAGCAGATACTATATAAAAATGATACCTTTGGCGACATGTTCGATAATTCTATCGATTCAGTTGCTGTTGAAGAACTGATATTCAATGAGAACTACAGCCTTTCAGAGCTTAATGGCTATTCAGCAAACGGCTCAGGCAAATGGTTTGATATCAGTGTGGCTGATATCAGATGGGTGGATTCAAGAGAAGTTAGACTTATTACCTTCTACGATACTACCGATATCCGCAACTATCAGAAGAAGGCGGAAAAACAAGCTCAGACAGATACCCTTACAGGTTTATTTAACCGACAGGCTTGTGAGAAGGATATCGCAATGGAATATCACATTACCACAAAGCTTAATAAAGAGTTTGCCGTGTTGATGTTTGATATTGATAACTTCACTAATATGAATCAGGGCCTCGGCTATCGCATAGGTGATGATTTGCTTGAGTTTATCGCTCATAGCATTGATGAAATATCTTATGTTAAGGGAAAATGCTACCGTATCGGTGGCGATGAGTTTGCAGTTCTTGTAGACCATGAGAATATTAAGAACCTTGATATTATTACAAAGAGAATTATGAATCTCTTTGATAATCCTTGGGTTTTAGATGATAAGGAACATTATTGCACTATTAGTATGGGCGGATTAAAGGCACCAGGAAATATTACTGATGCTTCAGCTATTTTGACACGCCTTACAATTGCTCTCCATAGCACAAAAGATAAGAGTCGTAACAGCTTCCAATTCTATGACGAAGAGGCAGATGTTATTGTTGTGGAGAAACAGGAGCTTGAGGACGACCTTAAGAAGGCTGTAAAGCACGGTTGTAGAGAGTTCGTTGTTTACTATCAACCAATCATGGAATTTGTCGGAGGTGTGCCAAGCTGCTGTGGAGCAGAGGCATTGGTTCGCTGGGAATCGCCAGAACGTGGACTGGTAATGCCTTCTGGATTTATAAAAGAGGCAGAGGAACAGAATCTTATAGGAGACATAGGTCATTATGTGCTTTTGGAGGCAGCTAAATCCTGCAAGCACTGGAATGATTTTGGACATCCTGAATACAAGATTAATGTCAATATTTCTCCAGTTCAGCTGGTTCAGAAGGATTTCGTGGATAGATTAGACGCAGTACTTAAGCAGACTGCAATCAATCCTAAGAATTTAACACTTGAGATTGCTGATGATTTTGGACCAGGTGTACTTCCAAAGGCTGTAAAGGCACTTGATGCTGCACGAGCTCTCGGATGTAGAGTTGCACTTGATAATTTCGGAGCTGCAAATTCAGCATTAAATGATATTAAAGCTTTGCCAATTGACACAATTAAGATAGACAGAGCCTACGCAAAAGATATGCAGGGTGACACCTTTGCCCAATCATTTGTTAAGACTGTTTCTGAGCTTGCAAACTCAGTTGATGTTGATGTTTGCGTAGAGGGAGTGGAAGAGGATAAGCAGGTTACAATGATTGGTGATTATCCAATTAATCTTGTTCAGGGATTCTTCTTCGACAAGCCACTTTCAAAGGAGGAATTTGGCAAAAAGTATATTTAGGTGATTGCCGGCTTGCCGGTTCACATAGAACTATTTTAGAAGTAATAGAAAGGGAAAGTAATGTACACATTAAAGGACATCAAAAACACAGATCCAGAAATCGCAGAGGCAATTGTTAAGGAATTCAATCGCCAGTCAGAGCACATCGAGCTTATTGCTTCAGAAAACTGGGTATCTCCAGCTGTAATGTCAGCTATGGGCTCAGTTCTCACAAACAAATACGCAGAAGGTTACCCTGGAAAGCGTTATTATGGTGGATGCCAGGAAGTCGACGTTGTAGAAGAGCTTGCAAGAGAAAGAGCTAAAGAGCTTTTTGGTTGTGACTATGTTAATGTTCAGCCACACTCAGGTGCCCAGGCTAATATGGCAGTTCAGTTTGCCGTTCTTAAGCCAGGTGATACAGTTATGGGTATGAATCTTGATCATGGCGGACATCTTACTCATGGTTCACCAGCTAACTTCTCAGGAACATATTTCAATATTGTACCTTACGGCGTAAATGATGAAGGTGTTATCGATTATGATGATGTTGAGAGAATTGCAGTAGAGTGCAAGCCTAAGATGATTATTGCAGGTGCTTCAGCATACTGTCGCAAGATTGACTTCAAGCGTTTCAGAGAGATTTGTGATAAGGTTGGCGCTGTCCTTTTCGTAGATATGGCTCACATTGCAGGACTTGTTGCAGCAGGCGTTCATGAGAGCCCAATCCCTTATGCAGATATCGTTACTACAACTACACACAAGACTCTTCGTGGCCCTAGAGGTGGTATGATTATGGCTACAGCTGAGGCTAACGAGAAGTACAACTTTAATAAGGCTGTATTCCCAGGAATTCAGGGTGGACCACTTATGCATGTACTTGCAGGTAAGGCTGTATGCTTCAAGGAAGCTTTAGACCCATCATTCAAGGAATATGGTCAGCAGATTGTAAAGAATGCCCAGGCACTTTGCAAAGGCTTACAGGATAGAGGAATTAAGATTGTTTCTGATGGAACAGATAATCACCTTATGCTTATCGATCTTACTCCATTTGAGCTTACAGGAAAAGTTGTAGAGAAGCTTCTTGATGATGCTCACATTACAGCAAACAAGAATACTATTCCAAATGATCCAAAGTCACCATTCGTTACATCTGGTATTCGTCTTGGTACTCCAGCAGCTACAACACGTGGTCTTAAGGAGGATGATTTCGACAAGGTAGCAGAGGCTATCGCTGTTGTAATCAAGGAGCAGGAAGCTGGTGTTGAGAAGGCTCGTGCTATTATTAAAGAGCTTACTGACAAGTATCCACTTCCAGGAGAGGCTGAATTTAAGGTTGAGGTATAATACACAACTGTGGCATAATACTCAAATTATCGCAAAAATCACAAATTATACATAAATTCTGTGATAGTTATTGACTTTAACACTAATCTGTACTAACTTTTTCTTAGAGAAAATGCAATCGACATGCTGGGGAGCATAAAAGGAAAGGGTTTAGTATTATGAAAAAATGTGTTTTTGGCCTTTTTTTAGGGTTGATTGTTTTGTTTACAGCAATCAGCCCTATTTTTATTTCTCATGCAGAAGAACTTGAGAATGGGGCACAGGAAAATGTGGTTAAAAGTGTTACTTTCTTGGCAGATGGAAAGCCTGTATCAAATGGTGACACAATATCATTAGAGGAAGAATTTCAGGTAGAGTACAGGCTGGCATCGCCACTCTATATGAATTATTCAGAAGAAGATAAAGAAGATGGTCATGTGTACTTATCTGAGGGAGATGTTATAGATCTTCCTGAAATAATGAGTACAGGTTTTGATTTATCTGGAATTGAAGATTTTGATGTTAAGTTGGATGATGGTTCAACCTTTGGTACAGTTAGCGTTTCTGAAGATGGAGCTGTCAAACTTACCATTACTTATTCAGAAAATAAAAATGTTAATGACGTTGTATTTGGTATAAATATCGGATTAGACACTACAGTTGTAGGCGAGGAAAGACAGTATACTTTCCAGCTTCCAGGTATTAATCCTACTACAGTTACAGTGAATATTGATGATAATGATCCAGAAGATCCTACACCAACAGACCCAGTGGATGTGACTACTCTCACAAAGGATGGCGGCGTATTTAACGAAGATGGTGTTGCAAGCTGGGAGATTAATCTTACTAACAATGGTTCAGAGCTGACAGACGTTGTTCTTTACGATTTCTTTAGCACAGACAAGAGAACAGATTATGATCTTCTTACTGACACTGTTGTGGTTAAGGATGAGAATGGAAATACACTTACAGAAGGTGTAGATTATAAGCTTATCTACGAGAAGGGAAAGACAGGCAAATCTACAGGAAATCAGCAGTACAGCTGGAAGTTTGATTTTGGCATTGTTCCTGCGGATAAGAAATATTCGGTTTCATATGACACAAAGATAAATGATTTTGAGAACTATGTTTTAAATAATCATAATGCACCTGTAAACACTGCATGGGCAGAATACAATTATGTTAAGGCTGATGGTGATGAGCCTCAGTTTGTTCAGGGGATTGGTGTAAAGAAGCAGGGTACAGGTAAGGATATTAAAACAAATGCTGTTATAGAGAAGTACGTTTTTTCAGTTGATCCTACAAAGCATCAGATTAGATGGAAAGTAGATGTTAATAAAAACTGGAAAGAAATTACAAATGCATCTATAACTGAGAGAATCTGTGACGGTCAGAAGCTAGTTTCCATTAATGGTCTCCAAATCTATGATAAAAAGTGGAAAACTGTTGTAGCTGATGTCCAGCCAGTAAAGCTTTCAGACAACGAATATCGTCTTGATTTTGGCGATTTATTAAATGGTAATAGAGCTAATTTTTATGTAATCACTGAGTTTACTGAGGAAGAAATTCCTGTTTGGGAGCAGGATAATAACAAGCTTTATCAGAACAAAGTTATTCTTAACTGTGACCGGCACGATAATTTAGCATTTACTGCATATGCAAGATGCAAGTGGTCTAGCTCAATTCTTGTAAAGAATGGAAAGGTTGATAAAGCCACAAAGAGAATTGATTATACAGTAGAAATCAATGGTGGCAAGCAGACTCTTCCAGAAAAGATGGAGATAAAGGATACTTTAGGCAAAAATCTAAGCTTTGATCCAGAGTCAGTAAGGCTTTATATTGGGCAGCTTGATGATACTAAGCGTGTTGTTTCCACTGGAATACTTGAGGAGGGCTATTCTGTAGTTATTTCCAAGGATGGTGATAATGAAGTTCTTACCATTAAGTTACCAGAGAAACAGGATAATAAGAGTGCTTATGTTCTCACATACTCAGCAACTCCTACAGAGATAATTGCTGATGGTGATTATTCAAACGAGGTGCAGCTTTTAGGATATGGCAGTGAGGAAATTGAGACTGCCAAGACAGAATTATCATTTAGGAATTTTTACGGTGGATGGGCAGAGGATCCTACAAAACCTAATAAGCCAGGCGAGGAGGTGCCAACACCTACTCCAGAGCCAACACCTACTCCAGAGCCAACAGTTACTCCTACACCTTCACCAACATCAGAACCATCATCTAGTTCATCATCTTCATCTAACCCTTCATCAGGTTCAGGTTCGAACTCAGGTTATAGCCCAGATGTAGTTGGTTATGGCGAAACAGTGATTTCTATTGGTTCAAGCAACCTTGATGGCACTACTATAGCAGATGATAATGTACCGCTTGCTGGTAGTCCTGTGCTTGCGAAGACAGGTGGTTTCATAGGTACACTTAGGAGCTATGGCGCAGGAATAATTTGTTTGATTGTCGGACTTGTGATTGTTTTTGGTGGAAGAAAAAAGTCAGATGATGATGAATAAATCCTTTGTAAAACTAATCACTGGAATTATATTTATTTCTATCGGATGTGGCCTTATTCTTATGTCATTATTGTTTAATGTGAGGCAGCATCTGGCTCAGGATAAATTGATTTCAGAGTTTAAAGAGAGTGTGTCTAATGAGGTATCCATTTCGGAACCTACATTGGAAAATCCGGCATTTGAGGGTGATGTTTTATACAACCTTAGAATTCCGGCGATTGATTCTGAAAATCCAGTTCGTGAAGGAGTCAGCAAGGGTGTTCTTGCTGACTCTCTTGGTCACGAGCCAGGCACTGCATATATAGGTGAGCAGGGAAATTGTGTCATAGCAGGACATAGGAACTATACCTTTGGCAAATTCTTTAACAGACTTGATGAAGTGGCTGTTGGCGACTATATATACGTAGATACGAGAAGTGGCAGCTATACATATGTTGTTAAGGAAATTAAGATAGTGGAGCCTACGGAGAAATCGATTTTGAGTCCTACTGAAGAGACGAGATTAACTCTTTATACATGTACTCCAATTTATGTTGCGACACATCGACTTGTTATCATCGCAGAACCGATTTGACATATTACACAGTTTTTTCATACACATATTGTATACTATTCCTATATTGAATAGATGCATTCCAAAAGATAATACACACGTGTGTATTTATGGCGCTTTGTACTAGAATTTATACGGGATAAAAGATACAAACCTAATTGACAATTTTTTATCAATTAGGTTATATTTATAGTCAGAGGAAACTCTAATTACTCGCTATAGTTTACTTAAAAGTGGTTTATTACACACCAAATTGATTGCGTGGAGGAATAAATGGAAGACTACAAAGTAATAGAAGTTAAGCAAAGCATCTTTGAAGATAATGATGCTGATGCTGAGAAGCTTAGGGGCGAGCTAAAGGCTCAGAAGACATTTTTAGTTAATCTTATGTCTGCTCCTGGCTCAGGCAAGACCACCACATTATGCCAGACGATTTCACGTCTCAAGGACGAGATGCAAATTGGTGTAATGGAGGCTGATATTGATTCTGATGTGGATGCTGCCACTATTCAAAAAGCTGGCGCTCGTGCAATTCAGATACATACAGGAGGCATGTGCCATCTCGATGCTGATATGACTCGTCAGGGACTTAGAGAGTTCGGCACAGAGGAGCTAGACCTTGTCTTCCTGGAAAACGTTGGAAATTTGGTTTGTCCTGCAGAATTCGATACCGGTTCATTGAAGAATGCAATGATTCTCTCAGTTCCAGAGGGAGACGACAAACCACTTAAGTACCCGCTGATGTTTTCAGTATGTGATGTGGTGCTTATCAACAAATGTGACACCCTTCCGGTGTTCACTGAGTTCTCAAAAGAGGCTGTAGAAGAAAGAATACACAAGTTAAATCCAAATGCAAAAGTCATATTTGTTTCGGCAAAAACTGGCGATGGCTTTGATGAATGGGTTGACTGGTTGAGGGGCCAAGTGAATTCTTTCGTTAATGAATAGTCTTTTTGAGGTTGAGTATAAATAATTTTGTAAGGTTATGATTAAAGGAGGAAATAACTAATATGGGTATGGGACCAGACCGTTTAGGAGATTTTTATCCAGATTGGGTAAATGAGTTAAAAGATGAAGACCTTCGTCCAGAGATTCTTCAGCTTGGTAAGGTAATTACAGATCGTGCAAAAATTAAGCTTGGTCTTCAGAAGATTACAAAGTACGATCCAGAGTACTGGGCAGTTGCAAATCTTGCTCCTACAAAGGAGATTGCAGAGCTTGCACTTCAGATGGGTGGCATTAGAAAGCCTAAGACATTCCAGCAGATGCTTGAAATCACAGGTCTTGATGAGAAGACTCTTGAGGAGCGTCTTGAGCAGGCTAGCTACACAGGACTTTTAGAGTGGAACTACGAGAACGAAGCTCACGAGAAGCAGTGGGTACTTCCAATGTTCGTTCCAGGTTCTGCTGAGTTTTCTAACATGAATCAGGATTTCCTTGCTGAGCATCCTGAGATGGGACGCTTCTTCGAGCGTATGAGCCGTCTTCCACTTGAGGGACTTACACACATGGTACCACCAGGAGGCGCTGGTATCGGTATGCACGTTATCCCAGTTGAGGAAGCTATCGGAATGGAGCAGGAAGCAATCAACCTTGAGAAGATTTCTTACTGGCTCGATAAGTACGAAGGAAAGTATGCTAAGTCACCTTGCTCATGCCGTCTTTCTAGACAGACATATGACGAGGGCTGCGCAGATGATCCTGAAGGCTGGTGTATCGCTGTTGGTGATATGGCTGACTACGTTGTTGAGACAAATAAGGGTGGCGTTTATATCACTAAGGAAGAAGCACTTGCTATCTTCAAGCAGGCTGAGGAGAACGGTTTCGTTCACCAGATTACTAATATCGATGGCGAGAACAAGATTTTCGCTATCTGTAACTGTAATGTAAATGTATGTTATGCACTTCGTACATCACAGCTTTTCAACACACCTAATATGTCGCGTTCAGCATATGTAGCTCACGTTACAGCTGAGGACTGTGTTGCTTGTGGTAAGTGTGTTGAGTCATGTCCAGCAGGTGCTGTTAAGCTTGGTCAGAAGCTCTGCAAGGCTGATGGTTCACAGGTTCAGTATCCAAAGCACGTTCTTCCTACAGAGAAGAAGTGGTCTACAGACGAGTGGGATGACGATTACAGAGACAACAATAGAATTAACTGCTATGAGACAGGTACAGCTCCATGTAAGACAGCTTGCCCAGCTCATATTGCTATCCAGGGTTACCTTCGTATGGCAGCTCAGGGACGCTACAAGGAAGCTCTTGCTCTTATTAAGCAGGACAATCCACTTCCAGCTATCTGCGGTCGTGTATGTAACAGACGTTGTGAGGCTGCTTGCACAAGAGGTACAGTTGATGAGGCTATCGCAATCGATGAGGTTAAGCGTTTCTTAGCAGAGATGGATCTCAAGGCAGAGACACGTTATGTTCCTAAGAAGATTGTTCCTTCACAGAAGGGCGAATTCGAAGAGAAGATTGCTATTATAGGTGCAGGTCCTGCAGGTCTTTCATGTGCTTACTACTTAGCACTTAAGGGCTACAAGCCAACAATCTTCGAGAAGAGCAAATATCCAGGTGGTATGCTTCGCTATGGTATTCCATCATTCGTACTTGAGAACAACGTTATCGACGCTGAAATCGAAATCATCAAGGAGCTTGGTGTAGAGATTAAGTGTGGCGTTGAGGTTGGTAAGGACATCACTCTTGATGAGTTACGTAGCCAGGGTTACAAGGCATTCTACGTTGCTATCGGTTGCCAGGGTGGTAATCGTCCAAACGTACCAGGTGATGACGCAATCGGTACAGCTACAGCTGTTGATTTCCTTCACGAGTGCTCAGAGAACGAGAAGTACGATATCAAGGGTGACCTTGTTGTTATCGGTGGTGGTAATGTTGCTATCGACGTTGCTCGTTCTGCAAGACGTGTTGGTAATGAAAAGGTTTCTATGTTCTGTCTTGAGAGCAGAGACATTATGCCAGCTTCTCCAGAGGAAATCGAAATCGTAGAGGCTGAAGGCGTTGAGCTTAACTGCGGTTGGGGTCCTAAGGAGGTTCTTGTTGATGAGGCAGGAGCTGTTAAGGGAATTGTTCTCAAGAAGTGTACACGTGTTAAGGATGAGACAGGTCGTTTCTCTCCACAGTACGATGAGAATGATACAATAACAGTAGAGTGTAAGCACGTTATCTTCTCAGTAGGACAGCGTAGTGTATACGGAGACCTCTTCAAGGGTTCTAAGGTTGTTATCGAGCGTGGTCCTAAGGCTGATGCTCTTACATACCAGACAGACGAGCCAGATATCTTTGTTGGTGGTGATATGTACACAGGACCTAAGTTCGCTATCGATGCAATTGCAGCAGGTCGCGAGGGTGCAATCTCAATCCACAGATTTGTTCAGCCACATAGCTCACTTACAATCGGACGTAATCGTCGTGATTTCATCGAGCTTAACAAGGATGATCTTCGTATTGACGATTATGATCACAGCCCACGTCAGATTCCAGGCGTATCTAAGACTACTGTTGACGGAGAGCTTACATTCCGTGATAAGACTGTAGAGCTTACAGAGGAGCAGATTAAGGTTGAGACAGCTAGATGTCTTAAGTGTGGTGCTTCTGTTGTTGATGAGAATAAGTGTATCGGTTGTGGTGTATGTACAACCAAGTGCGAATTCGACGCTATCAAGCTTTACAGAGAACATCCAGAGTGCTCTAAGATGACTCCTTCAGAGGATAAGCTTAAGTATGTGCTTCCATATGGATTAAAGCAGCGTATAAAAGTTACCTTCAAGGGTGGTCGTAAATAAAGCGTAAATAGAAATATAAATAATACGTAACACAGCGTAGATAATTGTGGTAAAATAAAGCCTATCAAGTAGCTATCAGGCTCTTAGTGTTACTCAAGCGAAGCTTTCTTTAGCTGAGCGGGGTAATATCTAAGGCTTGAGAGCGTAACTTGGTAGGCTTATTTTGGAGGAGTAATAATGCATTTTTATTTATTTGCTGAAGGGTTTACGCAGGCTGTTCGTACTATAATACTGGTATATTTTATTCTTACATTCGTATTTACGGTTTACTCCGTGGCACGAATGTATTATTTTGAGCATATAGGAAACGATGTTAAGGGTGGCAGAGCTCGCATGAAGGAGCTTCAGGCAGGTGGAAGATTTATTCAGATGCCAGTATATTCCATGGAGGAAATGGCAGAGGATAAGCATAAAAGAGATGTAAGGCTTATGTATTTTCCGGCTGATGAGCCAAGGGATAAAAGGTTTGCAATGGTTCTTCCAGGAGGTGGCTATGCTCACGTATGCCTAAAGGAAGAAGGCTATCCAGTTGCAGCAGAGTTAAATAAAAAGGGAATTAATGCTTTTGTGTTAGATTATAGGGCGGGAAGAGATTGTGAGCCATTTGCTCCAATGGAGGATTTGGGAAATGCCCTTCGTCTTATTCAGGAAAAAGCAGAGATGTTTAATGTTTCCCTTGATAATTACGCTTTAATTGGTTTTTCAGCAGGTGGCAATCTTGCTGGAATCTTTTCCAGTCATAAGTATGGCTATTTGGACTACCAGCTTCCAAAACCAGGAACTGTCATTTTAGGCTATCCTTGGACTTGTGTGAACGATTGGCTACACCATCCATATTGGAATATCTGGATTGGTCTACTTGGAATATGGCTTAGCAACAGAGGCAGCTTTTACATGTTTGGCTTACGTCACATCAGAAAAGGCCGCACTATGTTAGATGTTCAAAAATACATCGAGGCAGATTACCCACCAGTATTTATGTATTCAGGCTCCTGGGATGTTTTAGTGCCTGCTAGCCGCCACGCAGATGTATTTGATGCTGCTCTTACCACAAACGGCGTAAAGCACGTTTATGAGAAGTATTTCGGCGTTCCACACGGCATCGGCCTTGGCATCCACACAAAGGCTGAGGGCTGGCTAGATAGAGCAGTAGAGTTCTGGGAAAAAAACTAAATTCTATTTTTCATAGAGTCTGATTCTACATGGATTCTAGCTTACATAGGTACAATTCTTACGTTTTTTCATATAACCTTAAGGTGTAACAGTTAGAACGTCAGGAGGTCACATGTTAGATTTAACGAAGACAGGTTCATTTATTTCTGAGATGAGAAAGGACAAGGGGCTTACTCAAAAGCAGCTTGCAGATTTGGTAGGTGTTAGTGATAAAGCAGTTTCCAGATGGGAAACAGGCAAAGGCTTGCCAGATACCAGCATAATGCCTGAACTATGTAAGGCTCTTGATACTAATATAAATGAACTATTGTCTGGTGAACGCCTGAACCCTGAAGCTTATAGCGGAAAGGCGGAAGAGATTATGGTTGATTTAGTGAAAGATGTTCAGAATAACAATAAAGCTAGAAAACTAGAACTATTAGGTTTGATACTGGGATTGATGCTCTTGTTAATAGGTTTATTTGGAATAATGATAGTGGGTGGCAGTGAGGTGGTATATTTTATTGATGCACCATCTTTTGTTATGGTGCTAGCAATTCAGTTAATTATACTTGCAGCTGGTGGCCAGATTGGAAGTTTTGTTAAGGCATTTAAGCTTGTTTTTAGAAGTAAAAGTCTTGCTGAAAGTGAGCTTATGGAAAATGTGGCTAAATGTGAATATGCAATAAAAATCGCACAAAAGGCTGCACTACTTGGCGGGGTAATTTCTAGCATTATAGGATTTGTTACAGTATTTGCCATTGTATGGCGCAAGGCATATGATGTCCTTGGCCCAAACATGGCAGTAGCAGTATTGTCACTTTTCTATGGTGTGTTAATTGCGCTACTTCTGATACCAATCCAGGGCAGGTTACATAATATGCAGTAAAATAGGGATTTAGCATAGGAACTTAGTTTATTGCTAAGTTCCTTTTTCTTCATCTAGCTTGTTACATTGTATATGGCCTTGGCTCTAGTCAAGAGCAAGCCCTGCGGGGACTCTGTCCTCTTGACTAGGTGCCCGCAGCCATATAAAAAGTAATCAAGCCGGCTGAAGAAAGCGGTCTGTGGCGTTGCCACAGTGCATATCAAAGATAAAAAAATGCACAAATATATCAACTATGCATCCCTAGATAGACAAAATCATTTACGGGATGCACGGAAATTGTTTTCATTTTAGAAAAATGCATCCTAAATGAGAATTTCTAACTTTTGGGATGTATTGGTAAATTTTAAATGCATCCCCAATAAGTGAACTATACATTCAGGTTGCATTAGTAGGCATCCCAAAATCATAAAACATACTTCTGGGATGCATAATACAAAAATTATATCGAAAATTATGCATCCCAAAGGGTTGAAACTGACATTTAGGATGCATAGTTTAGTAAAATCCCTGTTTTAGTAGGATATGATATTTCTAGCAGGTTGAAACCAAAAAGAGACTCAGCCATAAGCTAAGTCTCTTCAACAAAATCAATATTTATTCTGGAAATGCTCCTGCAAGTTCGCAGATTGTCTTTACACACATTTCCTCTCCAAGTGTTCCGCTGTCTAAGATAACATCATATTCGCGGAAGTCACCCCAGTTTTTATCAGTATAGTATTTGTAATAAGTCTTGCGCTGCTTGTCTTTTTTAGCAAGACGCTTTTCAATGCTGACATTTTCGATATTTTCATATCTATCTAGAACACGTTTCTTTCTATGTTCCATATCTGCGTGAATCATTACGTTCATGCAACGAATGCCTTCTTTTCGAAGAATATAGTCAGCACAGCGTCCTACGATTACACAAGGACCTTTGCTGGCGCAATCAAGAATGACTTTCTTCTGAGCTATAAAAATCTCATCCTGTGGGCTCTGGAAATACATTGTACCAGCTGCAGAAATATCAAACCACATTGCTGTTGAGGAAGTATATTCACCTTGAGTTTCGATAAGCTCTTTGGCGTAGCCGCTTTCTACAGCAACTCGATTTACAATTTCCCCATCATAGAAAGGAATATTCAATTGCTTTGCAACAGCCTCCCCAATGCTATGACCACCGCTGCCAAATTCTCTAGATATAGTAATTACTGGATACATAGTGGTTCCCTCCAATCAATTTTCTTATCCCTATTATAAAATATTTTCGGATAAAAAGTCAAAAAGAGTTACATTTGTCAGATTATTGATTTTTCCGCCAACTGCGGCGTTTTCTCCTGAATCTCCGCATATATCCACACCAATTATTTCATGATTTGCACACAACTGGTCAAGCATTTCCAACATAGTGGATAGTTTCATATCACCCTGATCCCAGTCGGTGATGGCATCATCCGTACACAGAACGTCCTTATCTATGGAAATATATATAGGTAAATCCTTTGAAATCTGCTCAATAGGTACTTCTTTACCCACACCATAGGTATAAACCTGCTTGAGGTGCGGAAGGCTCTCCAGGGCCTCTAAAACCCATCCTCCGCAGGAGGTAATCATGCCAAAGCTTGGAGGTTGATTGTCTGGATGATGATCAAACAGAACCAGGTTGAAATCCTCCTGTATTTTTGTAATCCATAGTAGGCTCAGATAGTGATAGTTTCCGGAATCAATAAAGTGAATTCCATCAGCGCCAAAAGGCACAAGCCTATCTATCAGGACTTCCTTGGCAAGGTCGTCCAGATAGCAGCGTGTGCCTTCTATTGATTTGCAATCTAAAATGCAACAATCTTCAATTTTTTCGTAGAATGACTGATAATCATAAGCTTCAGTCATCTTCATCAATACGGTGTTCATATTTTATTTGAAATCGTCGTTTAGTATCTTTCCTGCATGCTTTAGTTCTTTTACTTTACGCTTTGTAAACAAATCCTGCCAGATAGTAGGATGGAAGAGCATAAGTATTGGGAAGAGCTCAAGTCGTCCTGCCAACATATCAAGGATTAATATAATCTTAGATAAATCCGTATAGAATGCGAAGTTTCTTGTAGGTCCTACCAGGCTAAGACCAGGTCCGATGTTACTAAGGCAGGCAATTACCGAAGTAAATACAGTTGAAAAATCAATATTTTCAAAGGAAAGCACAAATACGCTGACAAAGAATACTAACATAAATGTACCGAAGAAAACGTTGTTTGAACGAACTGTATCGTGAGTAACTGGTTTGCCATCCATAAGAGTTTTTCGGATGCTACGTGGATGAATATAGCTGATAAGCTCTTTGTGTACAGCCTTTCCCATAAGAACAAAACGGGAAACCTTAATACCTCCACCTGTTGAACCAGCACAGGCTCCAATGAACATTAGAAGCACTAAAACACAACGGCTTGTCTGTGGCCACATATCAAAGTCTGTAGTTGAAAAACCAGTAGATGACTGGATAGAGGTAACCTGAAAGGCTGCCTTAGTAAGTGCATCGAAAAGTCCAGCACTACAGCTTAGTGTGTTTAATGTGATTATAAAAATAGAGATAGCTGTAAGGAGTGCATACATTCTAACCTCTTCCATACGGAAGGCATCTCTTGCGTGATGGAACAATACGTAGTAGTAGAAGTTGAAATTTACACCGAATACAAACATGAAAATGGCAACTATCCACTGACATGCCACATTAAATCCACCGATACTGCTTGAGTAAATACCAAATCCTCCAGTACCTGCTGTGGCGATACCTGTATTGATAGCCTCAAATGGAGTCATTCCTGCGATAAGAAGAAGGATGATTTCTAAGGCACATAAACCTAAATAAATAAAGTAGAGCATCTGGGCTGTGTTTTTAAGCTTTGGTACAAGCTTTCCAACAGATGGACCAGGTGACTCAGCCTTCATAAGATTGAACTGTGAGCCCTCACCGCCGGCAAGAGGGATGATAGTAAGAAGGAATACTAACACTCCCATACCACCTACAAGGTGAGTGAAGCTTCGCCAAAACAGAGAAGCATGTGAAAGTGCCTCAACATTATCTAATATTGATGCTCCAGTAGTGGTAAAACCTGAAACTGTCTCGAAGACTGCGTCAACAAAATGAGGAATCTCGTTTGTGAGCCAAAGTGGAATGGCGCCAATGACTGATAATATAACCCAGGAAGCTCCAGTGCAGAAGAATCCCTCTTTAAGGTAGAAGGAAACCTCTTTTGGTTTAATCCTACTGTTGATAATACCGAGGATGAGACAAGGTACCGCTACTACTGCGTAATCTACCCAGACACTCTCGTGATATATAAGTGCTACGAAAATTGGTAGCATCAAAAATATTCCCATGAATCCTACTACGTAAAGTAGGATAAAACGAATGACGGAATTATTCATGCATTATTTACCTCAATGTATCTAATATAGTTCCAAAGCCGGTGTGTGTGGTAACAACCATGACTGTATCTCCCACCTCGATAGTGTCGGAACCGCTTGGGATAATGATTTTACCGTTACGATTAATAAAGGCAATTAAGACATTATCTTTAAACTGTAAAACTGAGAATGGAACGCCAGTAGCATTTGATTTCTCAGTAATGTTAAACTCGATGGCCTCTACCTTTCTATCAAACATATGATAGAGTGTGAGGATATCATCACCATCGCCAGATGCACTCTTGGCACGTACATAGGCGATGATTGATTCAGCTGTAATATGGCGTGGATATACCACAGAACCAAGGTTAAGCTGAGACAATACATTATCAAAACTAATGCGGTTGACTTTTGTTACAACCTTAGCATTGCTAACCTGATTTGCATAAAGTGTAAGAAGAACGTTCTCTTCATCGATTCCTGTAAGAGGAACAAAACTCTCTACGTACTCGATGCCTTCTTCACGAAGTAAAGCTTCATCACCACCATCACCATTGATAATGGTAGCCTTTGGAAGTGCAACTGAAAGCTCCTCGCAACGCTCCTTATTTCGCTCGATAATGCGTACATTAATTCGAGCCTGAAGCAGAAGATTTGCAAGGTAATAAGAAGCCTTTCCACCGCCAACGATAAGACAGTCCTTAACCTGACGAGTCTTGAAGCCGATTTCATTTAAGAAGGTACGGGCAAAACGACGTGCACCTACGGCACTGACAATATCGTTAGCCTGAAGTGTGAAATCACCAGTAGGGATAACTATTTCAGAACCACGCTTAACAGCAGTAACAAGTACCTTACTTGAAATGTTAGAACTTAAGTCTTTAACTTTAAGACCATCGAGAACATTTCCTTCTTCAATTTTAAACTCAACCATTTCAGCCTGACCGTGAGCAAATGAAGAAACCTCGAGCGTAGAAGGAAGAGATAAGATTGATGAAATCTCTTTTGCAGCTTCTAACTCAGGGTTAATAATCATTACAAGACCAAGCTTTTCCTGAAGGTATGAAATTTCCTTTGAGTAGTCTGGGTTTCTAACTCTGGCGATAGAAGCGCAATCACCTACCTGCTTTGCAATTGTACAGCAGAGAAGATTAAGCTCATCAGAGTTAGTAACAGCGATGATAAGATCAGCATCCTTAATACCTGCTTCCAACTGTGTGCTGTAGCTGGCACCGTTTCCTTGGATGCCCATGATATCGTAAAGATTTGTAAGATTATCTATTCTTTCCTGTTTCTGATCGATAACAACAATGTCATGACCTTCTTTTGAGAGTCTATCAACTAGGGTGCGTCCAACTTTACCGCATCCTACAATAATTATTTTCAGTCCTCTTTTTTGAGACGAACTAAATAGCATTTTAAAAATTGCCTCCAAAATAATATTAGGAGATTACAAAATCTCCCATATGATAATTTAATCCATATGGGGCAAAAGTTCAAGTTAAATCCTTACGTCTACGCGGCGCGTAATCCTTTGTGCAGCGCTATATAAATCGTTAAGATATTTGGAATCTTTATCAAAAAACTTGGAGAACTTTTCCTTCTTATAGAGTTTTGACGCAGTTTCATATACAGAAAGAGAGCCGTCTTTACCTACAGTTATTCCTATTTTTTTCAAGTCGGAAGCATATTCTGTATTTAGATTCTTAATCTTGGATACTGCATTTTTTACGGAAGAGCTGTTTCCTGCATAGTTTGTTCCAGAATCAAGTGTATTATTTACAGCATCGGAAAATGCCTTAAGCTTTTCCTGAATCTCCGCCGCGGTACCATCTTCGAACTTGTAGTCCTGCAGTCTTCTTACAGCATTTCGAAGGGCACTTGCATCAGCAAATGAAAGTGTGCCGGCACTGGCATCTTTTCGGGTGGAACCTTTTACAAGTGCTGAATACTGTCCATAATATATTCTTAGTGAAAGAGAGTTGGTAACGCTAATACTCATACGAAACTCCTGAAATCTAACATAGTTACATATTTCTATATACGTTATCGGATATAAAAAATTATTTATTAATATTAACTGTTGAAGAAAAAGGGAAAAGCATATATTATATAGGAAATTTAAATATCAATTTTAATTTCAAAGGAGCGACTAATGAACCAGGAAAAAGTCATTGTTATTGACTTTGGCGGTCAGTACAATCAGCTTGTAGCCCGCCGTGTCAGAGAATGTAACGTCTATTGTGAAATCTATTCTTATCGTACCCCGCTTGAACAAATCAAAGAAATGAATCCTAAGGGAATCATCCTTACAGGTGGTCCAAATTCCTGCTATGAGGAGGGTGCCCCTACTTACACTAAGGAGCTTTTCGAGTTAGGAATACCTGTGCTTGGCCTATGCTATGGTGCACAGCTTATGATGCATGTTCTTGGAGGAAAGGTTGAAAAGGCCCCAGTTCGTGAATATGGTAAGACAGAGACCTTTATTGATGGTGCTAGTGACACTTTATTTGCAGGCGTGGAGAAATCAACTATCGTTTGGATGAGTCATTTCGATTACATCTCAAAGGTTGCTCCTGGTTTTGAGATAATTGCCCACACGGCAGACTGCCCAGTTGCAGCATCAGCATGTGAGGCAAAAAAGCTTTATGCAATTCAGTTCCACCCAGAGGTGCTTCACACTGTTCAGGGTAAGGACATTTTATTTAATTTCGTTCGTAATATTTGCGGTACAGCAGGTACATGGCGCATGGATTCCTTTGTTGAGCAGACAATCGGTGAAATCCGTGAACGCGTTGGTTCAGGAAAGGTGCTTCTTGCACTTTCAGGTGGTGTTGATTCATCTGTACTTGCAGCACTTCTTGCTAAGGCAATTGGAAAGCAGCTTACATGCGTATTTGTAGACCATGGTCTTCTTCGTAAAAACGAAGGTGATGAGGTTGAGGGTGTATTCGGTCCAGCTGGTTCATTTGATATCAACTTCATTCGTGTTAACGCAGCAGACCGTTATTACGCAAAGCTTGCTGGCGTAGAGGAGCCAGAGCAGAAGCGTAAGATTATCGGTGAGGAATTCATCCGTGTATTTGAGGAAGAGGCGAAGAAGATTGGTACTGTAGATTTCCTTGCTCAGGGTACTATCTACCCAGACGTTGTAGAGTCAGGACTTGGCGGTGAGTCAGTAGTTATCAAGTCTCATCACAACGTTGGTGGTCTTCCTGATTATGTTGATTTCAAGGAAATCATCGAGCCACTTAGAAACCTTTTCAAGGACGAGGTTCGTAAGGTCGGTCTTGAGCTTGGATTGCCTGAATACCTTGTATTCCGTCAGCCATTCCCAGGCCCAGGTCTTGGTATCCGTATCATCGGAGAGGTTACAGCAGAAAAGGTTCGCATCGTTCAGGATGCTGATTATATTTACAGAACAGAGCTTGCAGAGGCTGGCCTTGAGAAGCTTCCAGATCAGTACTTCGCAGCACTTTCAAACATGCGCTCCGTAGGTGTTATGGGTGACGAGCGTACATATGACTACGCAGTAGTCCTTCGTGCTGTTGAGACTGTAGACTTCATGACAGCCGAAGCTTCAGAGATTCCATTCGAGGTACTTCAGCGTGTTATGAGTCGTATCATCAACGAGGTTAAAGGCGTTAACCGCGTAATGTACGATTTGACTTCTAAGCCACCAGGAACTGTGGAACTAGAGTAAAGCCAATAAAGCACAAGCCGAGTAAAAATAAGCAGTCTAGTTGCGTGGATGCTTGCATCCAAAGCAGCTAGGCTGCTTTTTATTTATTGGGCGCCGCTAGGCGCTGGTTAGTGTGCCACGTAGTGGTGCACTAAAGGGCTTGACATTTTATTTCACGCACGTTATATTACTACCTATCGTTTGAAAAGTGATATAGATTTATCACTATCATGGCAAAGCTTTTCATTTCGCCAATTATTCCAAGATGAACTTTTTAGATATATTTGAGGATTTTGATGTTTTATGCATCCTGTAAAGGATATATTGCATTTCGGGATGCATACTAAATTTTAGGTCATGCATCCCAAAGGAGCCAAACTATGTTATGGGATGCATGACTATCAGATTTGATGCATCCTAAATAGATAAAAAGACTTATGGGATGCATTTTTAAGCTGAGAAGAGGGGAATAATGATGAAATTAGGGCGAAAAGCCGTAATTTATGCATCCTAAATAGGAAGAATTGACTGCTGGGATGCATAGTCAAAAAATCAAAATTATTTTATGCATCCCAAATGTGTTAAATAACTATTTGGGATGAGTTATGAATGAAAATGGAGGACGAGTTGAGAAATTATAAGAATGAATTAGAGGCACAACTAAAAGAGATTGAATCATTGATAACACTTAACAATAAGAATCTGGCTAGATTAAAGAATCTGCCGGAGTTCGGTGTAAAAGCTTCAACAGCACGGGGGTGTCATCAGTATTATTTGATAGATAAGGACACTGGCAAACGTAAATACGCTTGTAAAGAGAAGCTTAAGCTTGTAAAAAAACTAATCCAAAGAGATTATGCAGTTGCAGTGGATAAAAAGTTAATAGATTTAAGAAATAGACTCGATAGATTTATTTCAAATTATGATATAAGTGAGGTTGAAGCTTTGTATGAAAAATTGCCTACTGCTAGAAAGAGTATGGTAATTCCTGTAATAGAGCCAGATGATGTCTTTATAAAAAGATGGTATGAAGCACATCCAGGTCAACAGAATACATATCATGAAGATGGAATATATCAAACCAATCGTGGCGATATGGTTAGATCTAAATCCGAAAAGATAATTGCAGATGCTTTGGAGAAATTTAAGATACCATACCAGTATGAACCAATGCTAGAGTTAGGGCACAACACAGTATATCCTGATTTCGTGGCTTTAAATGTCAGAACAAGAAAGACACTATACTGGGAGCATTTGGGTATTGTTTCTGACATAGAATATGCAGCAAAGAATTTTATAAAGATACAGAATTACGAGAAGCATGGATACCTTTTAGGCAAAAACTTGATTACTACAATGGAATCAGAGGATATTCCTATTGATGTAAAGCTTGTAGAACGGAAAATAAAGGAATTTTTACTTTAGGTTGCCTATGCAACAAATTTAAGATTTAGTATACTAATTTAAAATGCGAACTTAGAAGAATGCATTGTATTAGATGCGTTTGGAGGGAAAAATGCTAAGACTTGAGAAAATTAACGGAAAAAATGTTTGGGATATATTAAAACTATCAGTAGATGATTCTCAAAAGACTTTTGTAGCAAGTAATGAGATAAGTATCATTGAAGCATACACAGCTATAACAGCGCATGGGTATGCCTATCCATTTGGAATCTATGAGGGGGATACCCCAATAGGATTTTTGATGATTGGATTTGATAAGGATGATTATTGGGAAGATGCACCTGATATTGCCATAGGAAATTACAATTTGTGGCGACTGATGATAGATAAAAAATATCAGCATAAAGGATATGGCAGGCAAGCAGTAAAGCTCGCATTGGATTTCATTAAGACTTGTCCATGTGGACCAGCCGAATATTGTTGGTTATCCTATGAACCAGAGAATCAAATCGCAAAAGAGCTGTATGCATCCTATGGATTTGTTGAGACTGGGGATATGGATGGGGAAGAGCTTATAGCAGTTTTAAAAATATAGAGGGAAGAATATTCCGTCAAAGGTTTGCAAAAATAAGGTGCGGTGGATGATTGGAGAAGTGTGAGAAGAACATGAACCGCTGGTAGAAGGAATAAACCGCAGGAGGAAGGTCGTTTTGAACGAATATAGTCTACAACATAAAAAGGCGTGGGAGTTTGATGCATATGATTTTTGGGTAAGAACCGCCGGGACTCCGGAGGAAAGAGCATCAAAGGATAAAGAAAACCCCAGGAAGATGCTAAAGCAGTATGCGAACTACTTTGATTCTTTTGAAGGCGTCAAGGTAGCTAATATCTGCGGATCCTGTGGCAAGAAAGCAATTCCGCTGGCTCTTTTGGGAGCAGAGGTTACAGTATTTGATATATCCGAAGCCAATAAGAAATATGCTATGGAAACAGCTGAGGCTGCAGGCGTAAACATTGGCTATGAAGTTTGTGATATCATGGAAATCGATATGGACAAGTATGCCGGCTTTTTTGATGTTGTCTTTATGGAGGGTGGAATCCTTCATTATTTCCACGATATAGATGTTTTTATGAATGTTATGAACGGATTGCTTAAAACCGGTGGAAAGATGATCTGTAGTGACTTCCATCCATTTACTAAGATTTCCGATATACTTGAGCTGCAGCAGCCAACCATGAGTTATTTCTCAACAGATATATTTGAAGGTGAGATGGCGCACGCAAGATTTTACGATGAGGAGATCCGTAAGCAGATCCCTAAATGCCATTACAGGAAGTACACAATCAGCGAGATTATCAATTCTATCATCGGGAACGGATTTACTTTGGAGCGTTTTGATGAGCATCCTTCATGGGAGAACGAGAAACTTCCGGGAGAGTTTACTGCAATTGCAAAAAAAGATATGAAAGGCGCAGATAAATGGTTGGCTTAATTGTAGCACGGTCAAGAAATAATGTTATTGGAAAAGACGGCGCCATTCCTTGGAAAATAAAGGGTGAGCAGATGCAGTTTAAGGAGCTTACTACAGGAAATGTTGTTGTAATGGGGAGGCGTTCTTATGAAGAGATAGGTTGTCCTCTACCAAATCGAGAGACCATAGTTGTGTCTAGGACAAAAAAGTTTGATGGCGATAATGTTCTAACAGCAAATTCTGTAAAAGAGGCAATAAAGCTGGCAAAGGGAAAGGATGTTTATATTGCCGGTGGTTATGGATTATACAAAGACGCCATGGCTCTTGTAGATATTATGTATATCACTGAAGTAGAATTGGAAGTGGAAAATGGAGATGTGTTTTTTCCTATATTTAATGAAATGGAATTTGATAAGGAAATAGGTGAAACTCTTGGCGATGACATCAAATATACTAGAACGGTTTATCGAAGAAAGAAATAATAAGGTTTTCTGGAGGGAGATTAATGTCAGATTTTGGGATTAACGAAATGCTTGAAATGCAGAAAGCGCTTCAAGAGAAGTACAAAGATAAATGGGAGCATATTTCTCCAGAAGTTGGTAAAAACAAGCTACTTTGGATGATTGGAGAAGTTGGAGAGGTTATTGATATAGTTAAGAAGCATGGTCCTCAGGCAGCAGATATAGACAATCCTGAGCGTAATCATCTTATTGAAGAAATGGCTGATGTGCTTATGTATTACAATGATGTTTTGCTTTGCTATGGGATAACTGCGGAAGAACTAAAGGAATCTTATACCATCAAGTTTGAGAAGAATATGAACCGTTGGTAGAAACAAAAATTATTATGGTTATGGAGGTATGGGTAAGTTGACAGAGGTATTTTCAAAACCGGCGGCAGGCGGAATAATAGAAAAAATTGTTGATGGAGAAGTGTTTGTTATGTCAAATGTAGAATAATGCTATTTGAATAGTAGTCACACCATGATACAATCCTAATGTCAGCGTGACAATAGAATGACAATAAAAACTTGTGAAAAGGTATTGGATTGATTCAAACCGTTCAGAAGTGAACTGATTTTAAACGCAAAATCGCCATTTTTCAGTTGGTAGCAATCTGAAATTTGCGAGCTGGAATAGATTTTATATCACTGAGAACATTGATTATTCAATGTTCTCTTTTTTATTTGGTGACAATATTGGGATATACCTTAGATTTTTGACGAGTTTGAAAAAAATGTAAGGGTGAAAATGTAATGTAAAAGATACACGGATTTCAAAAAAGAATACCTGTTTTTAATTGTTATACAAATATAATATGAGTATAATTCAGGTGAAATATTAGGCTTAAAATATACTATAAGGGGGAAGCAAAAATGAATAAAGAAGATATACTTGATAAATATTTTAAAGAAGAGAAAATTGGCAAGGTAAAGCTTTTTGCACATTTAAATATAAATTCAAAAAAGGGACAGATTTTATTTGTGGGATCTTCATTGATGGAGCAGTTTCCTGTAAATGAGATTCAGCAAAAATACAACCTGGGGAAGATTATTTATAACAGAGGAATAGGAGGCTTTACAATTCCTGAAATGCTAGATGCTATAGAAGAGCAGATTTTTGAATTAGAACCAGCAGTGATATTTCTAAATATTGGCACCAACGATATAAGCGCCCCTGAGTGGAGTAAAGCAAAATTTGAGGAAGATTATGGAAAATTGTTGAGATTAATTAAAGAACGTCTTCCTAAAACGAGGGTTTTTCTGATGAAGTATTACCCTGTGAATGAAGAAGTGGCTGAAAGCATGCCTGGGGATGGTTATATCAAGGCAGTAAGAAATAGAATTGAAAGAATGGATACCGCAAATAATGTGGTGCGTGATTTGGCTCTGAATTATGGATATAGATATATAGATGTAAATGCCGGAATTATGAATGAAAATGGTCAGGTAAAAAAAGAACTGTCTAAAGATGGAATTCATATGTGGCCAGAGGCATATGAGATTATTTTTGAAAATATGAAGAGCTATATTTTGGAGTAAGTAATGAAACAGATCGATTTTGAAAATGGAGGAACTCTCAATAATATTCTAGCTACGGCATTGCCTATGATGGTGGCTCAGATATTAAACCTCTTATATAACATAGTTGACAGAATTTATATTGCTCGTATTCCTGATATTGGAACGACGGCACTTGGGGCTGTGGGCCTGTGTTTCCCAGTTGTAATTATGGTCGGAGCCTTTACAAATATGTTTGGTAGTGGAGGTGCTCCATTATTTTCTATATCCAAGGGACAGGGAGATAAAGAAGCCGCAGGAGATTATCAAAACACTTCTTTTTTTCTGCTAGTGTCGACGGGGATTGTCCTGACTGTGGTGGGTGAGATTTTCGGAAAATATATATTATCGTTATTTGGAACATCTGATTTATCCATGATGTATGCATTGCCTTATCTTAGGATATTTCTTGTAGGAACAATATTTTCTATGATTTCAACTGGGATGAATCCCTTTATAAATGCTCAGGGCTTTTCTCTTGTTGGGATGACTACTGTGGTTGTGGGAGCTGTTGCAAATATCATTTTGGATCCACTTTTCATATTTGTATTTGGATTTGGAATTGAAGGGGCAGCTATAGCCACTGTTATATCTCAGGCACTATCTGCTCTCTATGTTATGCATTTTCTCTTTGGAGTTAAGTGTGATTATAGAGTGAGGTTGTTATCTTTTACGGAAGCAAAGAAAAATATTGAAAAGGCAAAAAAAATAGCAGGACTTGGCACAGCAGCTTTTATTATGCAATTTACCAATGCTGCAGTACAGGTTTCTTGTAACAATGTGCTTTCAGATGTGGGCGGAGATATTTATATATCCATAATGACAATAGTTAACAGCGCCAGACAGATGATGGAAACTCCTATTTTGGCCTTTTCCGAAGGCGCATCACCTATGATTAGTTTCAACTATGGAGCTAGAAGATATGATCGTATAAAAAAATCTATCTTTATAATGTTTGTGCTTAACTTCGTATATACGCTATTAGTATGGTTGGTAATAAGATTTTTCCCAGCAGCATTAATTGGGATATTCAGCGATGACAAAACTATATTGGCCGATGCCATACCAGCATTCAATATTTATTTTTCCACATTTGTATTTATGACTTTTCAGCACTGTGGTCAGGTTACATTCAAATCCTTGGGAAGGAAGAACCAGGCTATTTTCTTTTCCTTATTTAGAAAAATAATAATTGTAGTACCTCTTACCTATCTGCTTCCTTATACGTTTTCAAAGGGAACAGATGGAGTATTTATGGCAGAGCCTATAAGTAATGTGGTAGGTGGATTGGCGTGTTTCATCACTATGCTAATCACAGTAGGGTATATGTTTAGGACAGAAAAAAACACGCTGCATAATTAAAATATGGTACAATGCAAATGTAACCGTGCAAATGTAAAGTAAAAAGTGACAAAAACTGTGCAAAACCCCTTTATATTTGTTGTCAATAAAAAATAGTGTTTGTATAATTCCCTTAAGACGTCTGAAAATCAACGAAAAGGAGATATGAAGATAGTATTAGAAGGGTGAAAGGAAAACATAATGGCTAAGAAGGCAGTCACTCAAGGCAGGATAGCAGAGGCTTTGGGAATCTCCAGAAACACTGTATCAAAAGCATTGAACAATGATGTTGGTGTTTCTGAAGAGATGCGAAAAAAGATAAGAGATACAGCTATTGAGATGGGCTATAACAAGCTGGTTGTTATAGATGAAAAGGGCGGTATTTACAAGCAAAATATTGCACTTGTTTGTATAGGAAATGCTCTTATTGACAGTTATTGGAATACATTCATAGTTGCCCTTGATAAACGCTTAAGAAGCCTTAATTACAACATGACATTATGTTTTTTGGATGAGGAAGAGGAATCGGGGCTCAAAATACCAGACACTCTTTCTCCAAGTTATGTAGCTGGCATAGTATTTATAGGAGTTTGCACTAAAGCATTTGCCAAGAAACTGATGGAGCTTCACATTCCTACAGTGTTTATAGATACCTTTTGGGATGTTGATATAAACAATCTGTTTTCTGATACATTAATGATCGATAATTATCATGCTGTTTATGATATTACCACTCGATTGATTAAGGACGGGCATAAACATATAGGCTTTTTAGGAGATATATATACCTGTAAAAGCTACTATGAACGTTGGAAGGGATATAGGAATGCTCTCATAGATAATAAAAGAGAGTATGAAGAAAAGTATTGTGCTATAGGAAAAAATATAGATGGCACATATACCGATGAGGAATACATTTTTAAGCAGTATAAAAATATGGATATAAAACCTACAGCAATGGTTTGTTGTAATGACAGATATGCTATTCAATTCATGCTTGGGCTTAAATCATTGGGCTACGAAGTACCTCAGGATATTGCTGTTAGCGGGTTTGACAACCTGAAGGAAGCCTCATATTTTTATCCAGCACTTACAACAGTTGAAGGCAACAGGAGTCAGTTGGGAAGCAGAGCTGCAGATCAAATAGTCAAAAGAATCAACGCTCCTAACGAGCAGTATGAATTAGTTAGACTTCAAACTACTCCTATATACAGAGACAGTACTAAACGAAAATCATAATCACTTCTTTTTATCTATCTAAAAGAAATTCAATGAAAAAACCAGAAATTTTATACTCACCTGTACCAGTCGTAGAACCTAAAGAGGGCTGCGACTGGGCAGATACTATGGTTCTGAATCCAGCTCTTATTTTGGATGAGGATGGCAAAACTATTCATATGCTTTTTAGAGCAACTGGACCATGGCCAAAGAAAAATCTTAAAGGATTATCAGATCCATACCCTATTTTTTTAGGTTACGCAAAAAGTGAAGATATGGGAGAAAGCTTCAACTGCGATTTTTCCAGACCAGCATTGGCACCAAATGTGGCATATGAAAAGGATGATATGTACATAAGAGATGCCAATGGTAGAAGGGTTTTGAATTATGCTAACGGTTGCGTTGAAGACCCTCGTATTTTTAATATTGGCGATAAGCTGTATCTTACCGTGGCTTCAAGACTTTTTCCACCAGGCCCTTATTGGGAGAAGGATGCCAGAAGAGATAATCTTCCAGATTGGGTTTTCGAGGATGGTAGCGAGGCAGGTAGATGCGCCCTGGCAAATGATACTGTTACAGTTCTTTACGAGTTGAATCTAGAGGAATTGAAAAACCGTAGATATGAAAACGCATTTACGTATGTATGTCCGCTGACAGATGGGGAACTAACAGACAATAGGGATGTATTTTTCTTTCCAAAGAAATTTATGATTAATGGAAAGGAGCAGCTTTTGATGCTGCATAGGCCTGATGATCCTAGCAAATTTGAAGGAGTAACAGACGTAAAAACTCCATCCATAATGCTTGCGGCAGCAGAGTCATTTGAAGATTTTACTACAAAAAAAGCTACCAATAAGCTACTTGCCACAAGTGAATTTAATTGGGAAAAGGAACGAGTAGGGGCAAGCTTTCCTCCTATCGATTTAGGAGAGGGACAGTGGCTGGTTTCGTATCATGGAAAACAGTTGCCTGATTATGGCTACACACAGTCTTTTATGATTTTGCAGGAGAGGGAAAATGATTTTCCGAAAATCATTCATAGGATGTCAGAGCGATTAATTTATGCAAAGCAGGATTGGGAGTTACCAGATAAATTTCCTTGTCCATGTATATTTACAACAGGTGCAGTTGTAGTGGAGGACACGCTTATTATGGGGTATGGGGCTGCTGACCAGAAGATTGGAATTGCTAAAACAAGCCTCTCAGAATTAGTTGAATATGTTAGACGTTTTGATTCTAAAGGTAATTTAAAAAATTAGATAATGTAAAAGGGATGAAAAATGAAAAAGAGAATAATAAGTTTTGCCTTGGCAGCACTTCTTTTATTAGGTCAGAGGCCTGTGGAAGTAGAGGCAGCAACTAAGAGTGACAGTATGTTTGAAAATTTTATAACAACAGATGGAACTAAGCTTATGGATGGTGATAAGGAACTGAAATTTATTTCCTTAAATTATCCACAAGCTACCAGCGATAATTCATGGGAACATGCTAATGCCATGAAGACTATCAAGGCAATGGGTGGAAATGTAACAAGAACATACACTATCCCTGTGAATAATGGGTTAAATGGTTCTAAAGCTTATGTTACAGGTGTAGATGAAAATGGGGTACTCACCTTTAATGAGGATGCTTTAAATGAGCTGGATGATGTTTTGGCAAAGGCTAATAAATATGGTGTTAGAGTAATCATTCCACTTGTGGATCACTGGCATTGGATTGGTGGAATGGATGGTTATGTTTGGCTGGCAGAAGAATCAGAAGGAAATGCGCCAAGCAATAGCGGCTTCCAGAGCTGGGCGTGGAAATTTTATTCAAGTGAAACCTGCAGAGATTACTTCAAGCAGATGATAGAGCATTTGCTTGAAAGAAAAAATACTGTTACAGGAATAAAGTATAAGGATGACAAGGCTATTCTTTGCTGGGAGACAGCCAATGAGGCCGGTGGTAATCCTACAAACCAGAAAAACTATGATGATGTTTTGTCAGACTGGAATATTGATATTACCAGTTTTATAAAGAAACATGATAAGAATCATTTGGTGCTGGATGGAAGAATGTCCACTACCGAACAGTCTAGAAAAAAAGATAATCCGGCAGATATTTTAGGCGCACATTACTATGAAGGAAATTATGCAACTAGATGTGCCGATGAAACAGTAGCTGTTCATAATGAGGCAAACAAGCCATTTATCCTTGGAGAGTTTGGTGGAAAGGTAGAAGCAAAGCCTTGTATTGATGTATTCCAAAAGGGTGTAGAAAACGATACTAATGGAATTATGATGTGGAGTCTTAGAGCACATAAGGATGGGTATGGCTATTACTTCCACGACGAGGATGGATATTGGGCTTCATATCACTGGCCTGGATTTGTGGCTGGAAGCTATTACGGTGAGACAGAGATATTAAGGGCCATTTATGCATATGCTCAGATTGTAAATGGTGAAGCTGATGACTATGAAGAGGCTAAGACTATTGCAATTCCTGCGCCAGAATCAGACGAGGCACCTCTTTTATATTCAGCAGATTCTAAAGATGCCCACGACAAGTCATTTCTTAATGGTTCGGTAGGCGATATTAAATGGCGTGGTGTTGTAGGCGGCGCATGGTATGAAATCGAACGAGCTGAAGGCAAAGTAACTGAGGCAAATGCAGACAAGACAAATTGGACACTAATTGCCGACGAAGATGACTATGTATATGATTCCGGCAGAAACTGGGAAGATAAAAAGCATGATTGTATAGCAGGATATCATGACAAGACGGCTATTGATGGACAAACATATTCATATAGACTTAGAGCCTGCAATGAATCAGGAAAGGGCTTGTGGTCAAATATTGTTACAGTAGAAGATGTGAATCATGTGGTTGTTGATGATTTGGATTTGATTGCAGTATCCTCAAAGGATCAAAATCCTACAGAAATCAGAAATACATACAGCTTTGCACATTCTGCAAATATCACTCAGTCAGGTGGAACCATCACAAACAACAGTGATGAGGAGGGCTATATTGAGTACAAGTCCATCATCCCTGTAAAAAAATTGGATATGGTTGCTGTAAGTGAAGTGTCTGAGGAAAATATGCCAAAGGTATATGTATCTTCAAATGGTATTACTTATGACCCAGTTGAAGTGAGCCATGAAAATGATACTAAGGAATATAAGGTATCAGTTGAGGAAGAGGGTTATTACTATACTCGCATTTATTTACCTGCAAAGGGAAGATGCAAGCTTGAATCAGTGACTCTTACATATACTAATGATGGAAATCACTATCTGTCAGATGATATTACATTTGATACAAATGTGATGATTCAGGACAGAGTATTTGATGATGAAAATGCTCACTATGCTCTGAAGGACGACACATCACTTATCTACAAGACAGGTGATGATATCAATGCCATCAGAGTGAATGCTGCCTCTGACAGTGATGTAACAGTGGAATATTCATATGATGGTATTTCATTTACAGAAATGAGTGCCAAGGAAAGCGCAGGCAAGAATGTATATTCAAACTTTAACCTTGGCGATTCTATCAGAGTGGTAAGGGTTGGCTATAGTGATTTAGCGGATGTGAAGTCTGTAGAGATTTCTTCCGGAACAAAGTCTATCCCTGCATCAGATGCGGCTCCAGCCAACATTATTGAAGATGGAGAGTACTATTTTGGAGATGATGAGGCTTTAAATGGCACATATGACCTTGAGATTTCAGGCAATAAAGTGACTATTTCAAAGGCTTTAGATGCTGGGGATTACTCAGGCTACGATAGCATCTTTGGATGGTTTAAATCAGCTGATAATTTCAAGGGTGCTAAAATCTCATTTGAGGATAATGCGGGTGCCAAGTGGATTAGTGATGCTTTTAATGTAACGGCAGACGGTGAAATGTCAAAAGCTACTATTGATTCTGAGAGTATTGATCTTGGTGCTATGGAAAAAGTGTCATTTATATTAGAGCACAAGGATGATATTAAGGATGCAAAACTAAAGCTTACATCAGAAAAATACACAGGAAACTATGCTGTGTCTGTAGAGCTTACAACAGAATCTGGCGCTAAGGAGACTCTTGTTTTTGACAGTGTTTATGTAAATTCTTCTACCAAGGTAGATGATTTCGAGGGCTACAGCGGTTCTAACAGCTTACTTAATGCCGCATACAATAGAAACACTAATGGTGGCGCATTTGAAATGTCCCTTGATTCAGAGCATGCATACGAAGGTGGCTATGCCATGAGAATTGATTACGATTATCAGGGCAAGGGCTACGCTGGTTCAGCTAAAACTATGGATCTGTTAAATCTAGATGGATACGATGGCTTCTATATGTATCTATATGGAGATGGTTCTGACAACGATTTGAAGATCCAAGTAGAGACCGATGTATCGACATTTGCATACACAGGCTACCTTTCTTTCGAGGGTGGAAGAGAGTGCTTCCTTCCATTCAGTGGTTTTGCTGAGTGTGATTGGGCAGGAAGTGGACATAAGCTTGATTCATCAAACAATCTAAAATCAGTGGCCATTTACACAGACCAGACTGGTAAGGTTGATAAGGGAACCTTTTATATTGATGATTTAAGAGGCTCTCATGTGGTAGAGGGTGCCGATGACCTGCTTAGCAGAAAGGAAATTGAAAAGCCTGATACAGGAGAAAATCTGGATAATGTAGTATTCTCATGGAATTTTGGTGAGGATGGTACAGATGGCTGGAAATTCGAAGGCTTCAGCCCATGGATTGAAAATGGAAATCTCTGTGCATGGTCACAAAGTGGATACCAGGCAGTATTCAGCTATACAGTAGAGGATGTGCCAAATGGAAGATATGCTCTTATGGAGGATATCAAAGTAAAGAGCAACATGAGAAATGTGCAGGTGGAAATTTCATCTGGCGACAACAAGGTTAAATCAGATACTATTGATACAGCGGATGTGCTTTTAGATGATGAACTTCTTGAGGGGAGACTTGAGGTAGAAAATAATACTGTAACTATTACTTATTATTTGGATTCACCTACAGATTCTAACGGAACCACATTTATGGTGGGTGACATAAAGCTTATCTGTGTGGAAGAAGCTGAAGAATCAGATGATTCAGAAGAATCAACAGAGCCAAGCGAGCCAGTAGGGCCGAGTGAACCAGCAGAGCCAAGTGAGCCAACAGAGCCAACAGAGCCAACAGAGCCAACAGAGCCAAGCACGCCTGCTAAACCAAGTGAGCCAACAAAGCCAAGTGTACCATCAACTCCAAGTGTCCCATCAAATCCAAGTGCGCCTGATGTTGTTGTGCCTTCTGGTACAACAACTATTACAGATACGGAGACTCCACTAGCAGGCCAGACTGTTCAAGATGAAGCAAAAAATGTAAATGATAATAAGGTGACCAAGGAAATAGATAATACAATCACTTCAGAGGAAGCTAAAGAAATAACTGATGAAGCTATACCTGCAGCAGGTGAAACCATAGAGGATACTGAAAAGGAAGCCAAAGAGGAAATTGATGTTGAACTTGAGGATGATACAGAGGATGAATCATCTGTATCAAATGAGCAGGAAGCAAATGCAGGAAATGGTAGTGTAGTTGCAATCGTATTAGGACTATTAATTGTAGTAATATCTGTGGGGGCAGGAATAATACTATGGAGAAGAAAAAATATCTAGTTTTAGGAATGATATGTGCAAGTGTAATGTTTGGTGGGAATAAAACAAATGTAATGGCTGCTGGAAATGAAAATATAGCATACAACAGACCTGTTACAGTCAGTTCTGTGGAAGGCGCTGGACTTGAGGGTTCAAAGCTTGTAGATGCTGATGGAAATACAAGGTGGTCATCACAATATCAGGATAATCAATATGTTATTGTGGATTTGGGACAGTCAAAGTCTATCTCCAAGGTGAGAATAGACTGGGAGGCAGCATATGCCTCCCAATACCAAATCCAGATTTCAAATGATAACAGTTCATGGACAACAGTTTATGAAAATTACAATGCAAATGGCTCTGATGCTGTGATTGATTTTAATCCGGTCAATGCCAGATATGTAAAGATTTACTGTATTAAAAGGGCAACCAGCTATGGATTTTCTATCTATGAGTTTGAAATCTATGAAAATAGTTCATCTCAGAATACCAGCACTAACAATGGCACTGCAAATGTGTCAAAGGCTAAGGAATCCAAGGAGAAAGTTATAAACTTTCTCTATCAGCAGAAGGGTAAAAAGACAGTAATAGGCATTCACAATAGGGAGCCTAATTCACAGCCTTCAAAGCAGACTAATCAGGCATATAATATAACAGGCCAGTATGCTGGGTTATGGAGTGGAGATTTTCTGTTTTCACAGGATGATGTAAATAACAGATGGAACATGATTTATGAATGCGAGAGACAGTGGAATCAAGGAAGTATAGTGCAGCTGATGTTGCATGTTACCCCACCAACTAAGGGGCATGTAGGTAGCTGGGATGGAGATGTTTGTAGCCATTTATCAGATCAACAGTGGAATGATTTAATTACTGATGGTGGATATCTGAATGGGCAATGGAAGAAACGTCTGGATGACTATGCTGTGTATTTCCAATATCTAAAGGATAAGGGGATTCCTGTACTGTTCAGGCCATTTCATGAAATGAATCAGGGAATGTTTTGGTGGGCTGGTAGAACAGGCGATAGAGGTAGTGCCGAATTATTTAGATTGACCAGATATTATTTGGAGCATGAAAAAGGTCTGGATAATATTATTTGGGTTTGGGATATGCAGGATTTATCATATGATTGGAGTGCCTACAATCCAGGAAATAACAATTGGGATATTTTTGCTGTAGATATTTATAATAATGATAGATTTACTTCATATAAATATAATTTAGCTAAACAAATTGCAAATGGTAAACTGTTTGCAGTGGGGGAGTGCGACAAAATTCCTACAGCAAATGAGCTTAGAAACCAGCCAGAATGGTCATTTGTAATGAGCTGGGCTGAGCTTACCTTTTCCTATAATTCAAATCAGGAGATACAGAACCTATATTGGGCTGATAATGTTTTAATCAGAAGTGAGTTGCCTAGTTTTAAGTAAAAATTAATTAATATTAATGTAATTGAGATTTAAATTAAGTTAAAATGATGTTATACTTCTCCTGTAGATATTTTAAAACAGGAGAGGTATGGCATGAATATAACTTACAATAATGACAAAAGAATTTTCAAAATAGATACTGATAATTCAAGTTATATTATAGCTATAGTAGACGACGAGGAGTTCGTTGGTCATGTTTACTATGGTCCTTTTGTACAGGATGATGATTTGTCCTATTTGATGCGTATAAATGAAAATCCAAGAGTTCCATCTGTAAATAATAGAGATAGAAGCTCTTTTTTAGATTCTTTTCCTTCTGAGTACTCGGGGAATAATGTGGGAGACTATAGGGAAAGTGCTATAGCCGTAACAGATAAAAAGGGTCATAGTGGTATTCAGCTTTTGTATAAAAATCATAGGATTTTTCAGGGTAAACCAGCACTAAGGGGGCTGCCGGCTACATTTGCAAAAGACTCTGAAGCAATGACACTTGAAATAGAGGTAGAGGATAGAGTCCTAAATGTGGAGGCTGTATTGCGCTACAGCATTTTTGAGGGCAGTGATGCTATTGTTAGAAGTGTAAGCTTTATAAATAGTTCCTACGAGGAAATCTATCTGGAAAAGATAATGTCCATGTGTTTAGACATGGATGATGATAATTATAAAATGCTTGTGCTCCACGGCTCCTGGGCCAGAGAGAGACACATTCAGTACAGACAGATAGGTTATGGCAAACAAAGTGTTAGCTCAGTGCGAGGAGAGTCGTCCCATCAGGAGCATCCATTTATTGCCCTTGTTGGAGAAAATATATCCCAGACTACAGGTGATGTTTATGGCTTCAATTTTGTGTATTCTGGAAATTTCATCGCCCAGGTAGAGAAAAATCAGTTTGATAGTCTAAGAATCGTAATGGGAATTCACCCAGACAATTTTAGATTTAAGCTTGGCCCAAAGGAGTCCTTTGTTTGTCCTGAGGTCGTGATGGTGTATTCAAATGAAGGACTGGGACACATGACCAGAACCTACCATGATTTGTATAGAAAACATCTTATTAGAAGCCCCTATGTGGATAAACCAAGACCAATTCTCATTAACAATTGGGAGGCGACCTATTTTGATTTCGATGATGAAAAATTAATAGATATTGCCAAAGACGCAAAGGAATGCGGCATAGAGATGCTTGTTATGGATGATGGGTGGTTTGGCAGAAGAAATGATGACAACAGTAGCCTGGGAGATTGGAAGGTAAACGAAAATAAACTTAAAGGCGGCCTTAAGAAGCTGGTAGATCGAGTAAACGATATTGGATTGAAGTTTGGAATATGGTTTGAACCGGAGATGATTTCACCGGATTCTGATTTATATAGAAAGCATCCTGATTGGGCTATTTGTATTCCGGGGCGAGAGGCATGCCGAAGCCGCAATCAATATGTACTTGACTTAACCAGAGAAGAGGTTCGTAAATACGTATATGAGGCGGTGGCTTCTATTTTAAGAAGTGCCAATATCCAGTATGTAAAATGGGATATGAATCGACAGCTCACAGATATTGGAAGCGCGGCAATAGACTCTGATAGACAGGGTGAGCTTATGCACAGATATGTGTTGGCGGTTTATGAATTGCAGGAGCGACTCACAAATGAGTTTCCAGATTTATTGCTTGAGAATTGTTCAGGTGGCGGAGCCAGATTTGATCCAGGCATGCTTTATTATAGCCCTCAGATATGGTGCTCTGATGATACAGATGCTATAGAAAGACTGTTGATTCAAGAGGGTACAGCGCTTATATATCCATTGTCTTCTATGGGAGCCCATGTTTCTGTATGCCCAAATCATACGGTGGGGCGAGTGACTCCTTTTGAAACAAGGGGAAATGTTGCATTAGCCGGAACATTCGGCTATGAGCTGGATATTACAAAATTGTCGGCGCCTGAAAAAACTATGGTGAATGAACAGGTCAAGATGTATCATAGATACAGTGGGCTCGTAAGAAATGGAGATTACTATCGTATTGCTTCATATTCCAACGGAGGCCAGATAGATTGCTACATGGTTGTCAGCAAGGATAAATCAGAGGCAATTATCACATTTGTTCAAGTGCTAAACCAGCCAAATAGGCATAGCATAAAAATCAAAATAGATGGCTTGGATGACAATAAAAAATATCAGATTGAAGGATATGATAAGGCTTACTATGGTTCTATATTAAGACATGCAGGATTATTGATAGAGAGGCCTTTCGGTGATTTCGAGTCAAAGATTATTCATTTGGTAGAGGAGTATTAATATAATGGCGAAAAGTGTTAAATTATCTGACATTGCCGGGCAGCTTGGCGTCAGTGCAGTTACGGTGTCTAAGGCACTTTCAGGGCAGAAGGGCGTAAGCGACGAGATGCGAGAAAAGATTGTTAAGCTGGCTAATGAACTGGGATATAAGCAGCCATCTGCCAACAAACAGTCCTCTGTTGCTTCAAAAAGCTACAATATTGCAGTGCTTATTCATGAAAGATATTTGGATAAATACGATTCATTCTATCTGCGTTTGTATCAAAGCATAGCGGCTAATGCTGCTACAGTGGGCAGTTTTACACTTATGGAAGTTATTTCCTACGAAGCTGAGAAGAATTGCTCTATGCCTCTTGTGGTGCAGGAGAATAAGGCCGACGGAATTATTGTGCTTGGAAAGTATTCTAAGAATTACATAAAAGAGCTAAACGGATACTTTGGGCAGCTGCCATATGTTTATCTGGATAATAGTGATGTTAGCATAGATGTAGATTGCGTTATTTCTGACAGCTTTTATGGAGCTTATTACCTTACAAATTATCTGTTTGAAATGGGTCATACCCAAATCGGATTTATGGGAAATATTATGGGCACCAGTTCTATAACTGATAGATATCTGGGCTTTTTAAAGTCTATGATGGAACACGAACAGAAGCTTATAGATGAATGGATTATAGATGATAGAAAGATGGATACTGGAATCATGTATTCATCTGAGGAGCTAAAGCTGCCTAGAGTGTTGCCAACTGCATTCGTATGTAACTGCGATCTGGCGGCCAGCACTCTAATCAGGAGATTGGAGGATGACGGCTATAAAGTTCCTGAGGATTTTTCTGTAGTTGGTTATGATAATTTCCTTTATCCGGGGCTTTGCGATGTTCCTCTCACCACTTATGAGGTTGATATTCAGGAGATGGCGAGAGAAAGCATACAAATATTGACAAAAAAGCTGTCTGGCGAAGAATATAAAGAGGGAACTCACATTATCGAAGGACGAATAGTCATTCGTGATAGTGTAAAGAAGATTAAATAATCTAAAACAAAAAGGAATCTGGAATAGAATCTCCTAATTGTATATGGTGCTGGCGATACTTCAATGGAGTATCGCCAGTTTCTTTTTTGAACTGATTTATAAAGTGGGTCGTGTTTGGTATGCCCACAGCATTTCCTATTTCTACTATCGTATTTTCGGTATCTAAAAGCAGTTCTTTGGCTTTTGACATTCTAACGGTGTTTAGATATTTTAATGGGGCTATATTATAGGTATTGGAAAAATCTCTACATAGTCTGTATTTGTTAAGCCCCAGCTCTTCCTGAAGAGAATCAAGAGTGTGAGCCTCCTGATATCTGGTGTCCAGGATTTTTTTTAGTCTGGTTACATGGTTGCTGGCGTTATGAACACCGGTGATGGTGGTGTCTTGTACATTTAAAAGACGTACAAATACATATTGAAATAACAGAGATTGTCTAAAAAGTCCCATCCTGGTTTCTTCTGTCAGTAGATAGTCTATCTTTGAAAGTGAATTGATAATAAATGAATGCATATCGAAATCCTTGTGAAAAGAATGGATATTTTCGGGATTCTTCATCAGAGATTGCATATAGGAATCCACTGCTAGGCCAGAAACAAAATAGGTGTGTATGGTGGTGTCCTTACTGAAGGATTTAATATTATAAATAGAATCTTTGTAACAAATAAAAACCAGATGTGTTTCTCCGATATAGCTTTCTGCTTCGGTCTCTATCTGAATACGACCTTCGCTAATATAACCGCACATATAATAATCCCCTGTCTGGATGTCGGCATCTATATTACGATCAAAATGGAGCACTCCGCCATAAGATATATAAGGTAACACATCATTTTCATAGGGTTGTTGGTTTTCAAAGAAATTATTAATATCCAGGCAGGAAGGCAGACTATCATTTAAAGATAGAGGCTTATTAAAATGAAAATGTTCTGAAATAAAATCTGATTTACTCAAGGTATTCATAGTATTCTCCTTAAAATTAATCAAACTAAAAGGTAAAAATTAAGTAAATTAATTACTTAGAACTTAAATTAATCTCTAAAATTAGGTTTCCATGTGGTTAATATTAACAAATAAAGCAAAATAAAACCATCAAATGTTACAAAAAAGTCCTATGTATCAAAAATGAATGATTTATAGCAATAATAATAGATGACTAAAATATAAATGTCAATATAATTAAATTAAACCAATTGAAAAGCGAAACGCTTTTAGGAACAAGGAGGTAAGAAGAAATTGAAAAGGAAAAAAGTATTGGCACTTGCTCTTGCATCAACGATGCTTGTAGCGATGATGGGGTGCGGAAACACATCTGAAAGCAACAATTCAGGTGCTTCAGAAAACGAAGGGGCAGCAGATCTAACATCATATGAAGATATCATCCTCGGCGAGGATTTTACAGATCTAGAAGCTACAATCACAATGTTCAACAACAGAACAGACTTAGACTCAGACGATTACGGCGGAGTTACATGGAAGGAATACCTTGCAGCATTTAACGAGGTATATCCAAACATCACAGTAAAAATTACAACAGATACAAACTACGCAGATGATGCACTTACACATTTGCAGTCTGGTGATTACGAGACAATCATGGGTATCCCAGCAATTGATAGCGCAGACTTTAGCACATATTTCATCTCATACGGTGATTTAGAGACTATGTCAAAGCAAATCAATTATGCAGATGAGAAGATGTATCAGCAGGAAGTATACGGTGTACCTTTCACAGCAACTACACAGGGTATTGTTTATAACAAGAAAGTATTTGCAGATGCAGGAATCACTGAAACACCAAAGACTCCAGATGAGTTTATCGATGCATTAAAGCAGATTAAAGAAAACACAGATGCTATTCCTCTTTATACAAACTACGCAGCAGGATGGACAATGGGTGTTTGGGATATGTACACAGGTGTTAGTGCTACAGGTGATGAGGAATATGCAAATCAGAAGCTTCTTCACACAAAGGATCCTTTTAAGGATTATGGCGACAACACTCATCCATACTCAGTTTACAAGATTCTCTACGATGCAGTAGCTGAAGGTCTTACAGAGGACGATTATACCACTACAGATTGGGAAGGCTGCAAGGGTATGATGAACAACGGCGAAATCGCTTGTATGGTACTTGGTTCTTGGGCAGTACCTCAGATGAAGGCAGCTGGTCCAAATGTTGATGATATTGGATACATGGCATTTCCAATCACAATTGATGGAAAGCAGTACGCAAAGGCAGGCGCTGACTATTGCTTCGGTATCAATGTAAATGCACCAACAGATGAGCAGCAGGCAGCTTTAGTATTTGTTAAGTGGATGGCTGAGGAATCAGGATATTCATACAACGAGGATGGACTTCCAGTTGCAACAAAGAATACTGAGACAAAGCTTTCTTTCGATGGTGTAGATTTCATCGACGATGCTCCTTCAATTGATGGCGAAGAGGATTTATTAAACGAGCTTAATGCAGAATCAGAGCTTAACGTTAACAACGGCGGTGACAGAAAAATTCAGGAGCTTATCGAGCATGCATCAATCGGTGATATGACATTTGATGAGATTATGGATTCATGGAATCAGCTTTGGACAGATGCACAGGATGTTTGTGGTGCAGAAATTCAGTATTAATCAGTATCTATAAACAGTTTAACAGTCAAAAAACAGTATTTTAAGCAGTTTTTACTCGGGAGAGCTTAAGCTTCATGGGCTCTCCCAAGTTTATCTAAAAGAGTTGGGAGGAACTATTTATGGCGACCGCGCTGGAAAATTCGAAAAAGTGGATAAGAAGTAGGAAGGGGCAACAGGTGTTAATTTGTGTTGGCTTTACGGTCATTCCTCTGTTATTGCTCTTCGTATTTACGTATTTGCCTTTTGGACAAATGGTAAAATTCAGTTTTTATAAAATGAAGTATTCCACTCCAGTCGATAAAAGAGTTTTCGTTGGATGGAAGAACTATATTGATGTATTTAACAGAAAAGACTGTTTCGGAGCATTAAAGCTTAGCCTTTATTACTGCTTTGGTGCAATTATGCAGCTTGTTCTATCACTTTATTTAGCAACAGTTCTTTCATTTAAGGTAAAGGGCGGCAATATCTTTAAGGGACTTATGTTTTTCCCTTATCTGATTAGTGGTATTGCTATCGGTTTTATTTTCAAATTTTTCTACACCAGAGGTTTTGTGTTAGACACATTACTTGCTGGCCTTGGTATTAATTTAGAAAGTCTTCCATATTGGTTGAAGGATCAGAAAGTAAACAACTGGTCGTTGGTTGCAACATCAGTATGGCGTTATTTCGGACAGAATATGGTCCTCTTTATTGGAGCTATTATGTCTGTAGATGCAGAACTTTATGAGGCAGCTCAGCTAGATGGTGCAAATAGATTTCAGCAGTTTAAAAATATTATTCTGCCAAGTATTAAAACAATTGTTACATTAAACATTATTCTTTCTATTACCGGTTCATTATCAGCATTTGAGCAGCCATATGTTATTACAAATGGTGCAAATGGAACTGGAACATATTTCGTAGTAATGAATGAAATTGCTCACACAAGCCAGAAGGTAGGACTTGCAAGTGCAATGGCGGTAGTACTTCTGATGATCATTTTTGGATGTACGATTCTGCAGAAGCTGTTCTTTAAGTACATATTCAGAGATGCGAACAGCGAGGATGAGTCTTATGCAGCAAAGAGAGCAAAGCAGAAGGCTGAGAAGAAGGCTGACAAAGAATCGAAAAAGGCTCTTAGAGCTGTAAAGGCAGCGTAATAGAGGTGAATAAATAATGAAAAGAAAACAAATTAATCTATCTACATTAGTTATTAACATAATCAAATATTTTTCATTGGTATTATTTGGTTTTGTGGCTGTTGTACCGGTAATTTCCTGTGTTATAACCGCTTTCAAAACATCAGAGGAATATCAGAATACAAATGTTATGACATTGCCAGAAAACTGGCTGAATTTTGATAACTTTATAAAAGCTTTTACGACAGCAAACATGGGCAGAGCATTCATAAACTCCCTCATTGTAATGATGTGTGTGTTATTCGTATCAATTATCGTGGGAACACAGCTTGCTTATGTACTGAATAGATTTAAGTTTCCAGGAAATACTCTCATCAGAAATCTGTTCTTGTTTGCTTCACTTCTCCCCGGTGTAGCTATGCAGGTGACGGTTTACAACATCATGTCGTCACTTGGATTTATCAATCACCTGTATGGTTACATAATTATGATGTGCGGTACAGATGTAATATCTATCTACATTTTCATACAGTTTATGGAAAACATACCAGTTTCCCTTGATGAGTCGGCAATCATTGATGGAGCAAACTACTGGACTATCTACTGGAAAATAATGCTTCCACTATTAAAGCCAGCTATCATCACATCCTGCATCCTAAAGGGTGTTGGTGTTTACAACGAATACTACGCAGCTAACCTTTATCTTCAGGATAAGGATTTGCACACAATAGCAACATCCCTTTACACCTTCGTAGGTCCTATGGGAAGCCAGTACAATCTTATTTGTGCCGGTGTGTTAATTTCCTTACTGCCAGCTCTTATTGTATTCATCATTTTCCAGAAGCAGATATATAGTGGTATCACAGCAGGTGCTGTAAAGGGGTAGTAGTAATGTTTGTAGAAGAAATAAAAAAGGAATTATTAGAGAATATTATTCCCTTTTGGAAAGGGATGGAAGACAAAAGCCACGGAGGCTTTTATGGATACTTAGATTATGATTTAAAGTTAGATAAGCAAGCGGAAAAAGGATGCATTTTAAATAGTAGAATTACCTGGTTTTTTGCAAATGCTTATCTAATTACAAAGGATGAAAGCCTTCTTTTATATGCGAAGCAGGGATACACTTTCATGAAGGAAAAATGCTTTGATAAGAAATATCCAGGTGTGTTTTGGTCGGTGGATTATCAGGGAAATCCTGTGGATACCACAAAACATACCTACAATCAGGCATTTGCTATTTACGCACTTTGTGCATATTTTGAAGCTTCAAATGATGTGGAAGCATTGGAGCTTGCCTATGAATTATTCCATGTGATCGAGGATTATTGTACAGATGATTACGGATATTTAGAGGCATTCAAGAGGGATTTTTCGCCTGAATCAAATGAAAAGCTTTCTGAAAATGGTGTCATAGCAGAAAAGACTATGAACACACTGTTACATGTACTTGAGGCGTACACCCAGCTTTACAAGGTTTCAAAAGACGATAAGGTACGTCAAAAGCTGTATCGCATTTGCGATATTATCAAAAATAAGGTTTACAACCCTAGCCTGAAAAGGCAGGACGTATTTTTTGATAAGAAGTACAACAGTATTTTAGATTTACATTCCTATGGTCATGATATAGAGACTGCATGGCTGGTGGATAGAGCACTTGAGGTTTTGGATGATGATGAACTTAGCAATTCGATTAGTCCTATCACTGAGGCACTTACAGAGCAGACTTTCAAGGTGGCTTTTGATGGTCACTCGTTTGCTAACGAATGTGAAAAGGGTGTTGTCAATAATCATCGTGTGTGGTGGGTACAGGCTGAAGCAATCGTTGGATTCATCAATGGTTGGCAAAAAAATAAATCAGACGAGAAATACCTTTTGGCAGCTAAATCCATATGGGAATTTATAAAAACATATGTGGTAGATAAACGAGAAGGCTCAGAGTGGTATTGGGAAGTGGATGAAAATGGAAAGCCATATGAAGGCAGACCGATAGTGGAGCCATGGAAGTGCCCATATCACAACGGCCGCATGTGTTTTGAAGTAATAAATAGATTAAGCGAGTAGGAGATATATCAATGTTACATGAGCGCTATTTTGTAGAAAAGGAAAAGCAGGACAAGCTACTTTCAACAAAGAATGTAAAGTCAGATTTTTATAATGGTATTTATGATCGCTACGTATATCCAGTATTAACCAGAGAACATATTCCTCTTACCTGGAGATACGATTTGAATCCAGATACAAATCCATATTTTATGGAGAGACTGGGCATCAATGCAGTGATGAATTCGGGAGCCATTTATTTAAACGGAAAATATTATCTGGTTGCCCGTATTGAAGGAAATGACAGAAAGTCATTTTTCGGAGTAGCCGAAAGCGATAACGGCATAGATGGGTTCAAATTCTGGGATTACCCAATTCTTTTAGATGATGTGTGCCCTGAGGAGACTAATGTGTACGATATGCGTCTCACTCAGCACGAGGATGGATATATTTACGGTGTGTTCTGCTCTGAGAGCAAGGATACTTCAGTTAATGATTTATCTGCAGCTGTTGCTGCGGCAGGAATTGTCCGCACTAAGGATTTGAAGAACTGGGAGCGACTTGACAATCTTACAACACTTAGAAGCCCACAGCAGAGAAATGTAGTGCTTCACCCTGAGTTTGTAGATGGAAAGTATGCATTCTATACACGTCCAATGGACGATTTCATCGAGACAGGAAGCGGTGGCGGAGTTGGTTTTGGTTTATGTGAGGATATCACACATGCTGTTATCGATGAGGAAAAGATGACCAGCCTTAGAAAATATCACACTATTACAGAGGCTAAAAATGGTGCCGGAGCTACTCCTATTAAGACAGATAAGGGCTGGATTCATATTGCTCACGGTGTTAGAAACACTGCAGCTGGACTTCGCTATGTTATATATGCATTTGCCACAGATTTAAATGATCCTTCAAAGGTTATTGCTGAGCCATCTGGTTTATTAATCGGACCTAGAGGGGAAGAGCGTGTAGGAGATGTATCAAATGTAGTATTTACAAATGGTGCAATCGTCAATGAAAACAATGAAGTATTTATTTATTACGCATCCAGCGACACAAGAATGCATGTAGCTACTACTACAATTGATAAATTAAAGGATTATGTGTTTAACACACCATCTGATCCGGGTCGCTCAGTGGAGTGTGTCGCACAAAGATGTGAATTAATCAGAAAAAATCTTGAGTTTTTAAATAGATAACGGAGGAAACACAAATGTCAAAGTACACAATGATCAGCCCTGAGGTACCAAATGTTCCATGGCAGGACAAGCCAGCTAATTTAGTTGGTGCGCCAATCTGGAGATATGATGAAAATCCTATTATCGGACGTAATCCACTTGAGGGTGTTGCTAGAATATTCAACAGTGCAGTAATGCCATATGGTGATGAGTTTATCGGTGTGTTCAGAGGTGAGCAGACAAATGGTATTCCATACATTTATCTTGGCCATAGCAAGGATGGTATTAATTGGACTTTCGAGACTGAAAAGATTCCATTTGTGGATGAAGAAGGAAATTCTTTCATGCCAAAGTATGCTTATGACCCTCGTCTTGTAAAGGTAGAGGATGCATACTATATCATTTGGTGCCAGGATTTTTATGGAGCATCTATTGGTATTGCAAAGACAACAGATTTCAAGACCTTTGTGAGACTTGAAAACCCATTTATCCCATTTAACAGAAATGCTGTTTTATTCCCAAGAAAGATTAATGGCAATTATGTAATGCTTTCACGTCCATCTGACAGCGGACACACACCATTCGGTGATATTTTCCTTAGCGAAAGCCCAGACCTTGTATATTGGGGAAAGCATAGACATGTAATGGGTAGAAATGATAAGTGGTGGCAGTCATTAAAGATTGGTGGCGGTGCAGCTCCAATCGAAACATCTGAAGGCTGGTTGCTTTTCTATCATGGTGTTACAGGAACCTGTAATGGATATGTATATTCAATCGGTGGAGCTATTCTTGATATTGATAATCCTTCAAAGGTTAAGTATCGTTGTGAGAATTTCCTTCTCACTCCAGAAGAGTGGTATGAAGAGCGCGGATTTGTTCCAAATGTTTGTTTCCCATGTGCAACAATACATGATTCAAAGACAGGCAAGATTGCTCTTTACTATGGAGCTGCAGATAGCTATGTAGGTCTCGCATTTACAAATCTTGATGAGATTATTGATTACATCAAGGACCACAGCGTTGTAACAGAAGAAGATACCGAAATCGGTATAAGATAGTTGAATGATATACAAGGGAAGGTAAATGTTATGTTTATTAAGTTTGATGATGAGTTCTTGGATTATAGCGGAAGGGTTGATTATGAAACTGATAAAACAATATTTATCTTCCCTTGTTCTTATGTAAGGGTGAAATTTAAAGGAAGTAGTCTGAATGCGATAGTAGATAACAAAAATGTCTACTGGGATAACTATCTTGGAATTATTGTCGATGGCAAACAGTCCAAGGTAAAGCTTTCGAATGATGAGGGCAAGCAGACAGTAACCCTGGTCGAGGATGAAGAGGCAAATCTCCATGAGGTGATGCTCTTTAAGAGGCAGGATAGCTGTCATCAGGTTGGATTTTATGGTTTTGAGTTGGATGATGATGGAATTCTATTGGAACCACCTGAGAAGCCTCAAGGGAAAATAGAGGTGTATGGAGATAGTGTTTCAGCAGGAGAGGTATCTGAGGCCTATGATTTTGTGGGAAAACCTGATCCAGACTGGCATCAGGGGGAGCTTTCAAACAGTTATTATTCCTATGCCTGGCTTACTGCCAGAAAGCTAAATGCTCAGATACATGATATTGCTCAGGGAGGAATAGCACTTATAGATGATACCGGATGGTTTAACGAACCAAATTACATAGGTATGGAGTCTGTATACGATAAAGTGCGATATAATCCCGCCATTGGAGAGTCTTCTAAATGGGATTTTAGTAAATATACACCTGATGTCGTCATAGTGGCTATAGGTCAAAACGACAGTCATCCAGATGATTATATGGCAAAGGATTACCACTGTAGTCAGGCTAAAAACTGGAGAGAACATTATCGTAAATTCGTATTAAATTTGAAAACAATTTATCCCGATGTCCATATAGTTTTGTGCACAACTATTTTGGAGCATCATAAAAACTGGGATATTTCTATAGATGAAGTCTGTAATGAGATTGCAGACGACAAGATACATCATTTTCTTTTTGAAAATAACGGCTCAGGTACATCGGGGCATATCAGAAAGCAGGAGGCTGAAAAAATGTCAGATCAGCTTGCGGCATATATTGAAAGCCTTGGTATACCAAGCTTAAGAAGAGGCAAATAAAGATGAAAGAATACATTAATTACAAAGAAAGTATATGTAATAAAGGCAATCTTTTCAGATTAAAGCGTGTGATGAAGAAAGCTAACGCAAAGGAAGAGATTACTATTGGTTTTATTGGTGGTTCTATCACACAGGGCTCATTAGCTTCAGCAGATGATAAATGCTATGCATGGAAGGTTTTTGAGTGGTGGAAGGAGATTTTTAAAGATACCAGCTTCAAATATGTAAATGCAGGAATTGGAGGGACAACCTCTCATTTTGGGGCAGCAAGAGTTGAGGCCGATTTGCTTAATGCTAAGCCTGATTTAGTATTTGTGGAGTTTTCAGTAAATGATGATAGTAATGAGCATTTTCTAGAAACCTACGAAGGTCTTGTGAGACATATTTATAGAAGCGAGAGTGCTCCGGCTGTATTGCTTATAAGCAATGTTTTTTATGATACAGGAGCAAATGCTCAGCTTCAGCATTCAAAGGTGGCCCGTTTCTATGAACTTCCACTTATCAGTATGCAAAGTGCCATTTATCCTGCTGTCAGAGATGGGAAAATCGCAGTAAGAGATATTACTCCTGATGATTTGCATCCAAATGATATGGGGCACGAGCTTGTTGCATCGGTGGTTAGATTTTTCCTGGATAGAACATTACAGGAGGTTCTTATAGGAGAGCAGCCAGCTTTTGAGAACGATAGTCTGCCGGCTCCTATAACAGAAAATACCTACGAAAATGCAATCAGAGTGGACAATAGAACATATGAGGCCAGCTGTCAGGGCTTTATTAAAGATGAAAGTGAACAGCAGGATATTACAGATTGCTTTAAGAATGGATGGCTTCTCAGCGAAGGTGAGGGAAGGATAGCATTTGAAGTGGAATGTACTGGTGCAGCTATTCAATACCGCAAATACGTATCGAAGAATGCACCTGTAGCTGAAGTTTTTATTGATGGCAAGCCTGTTACAGAACTTGATGCAAATTTTGATGAAAGCTGGGGTGACAAGCTGGAGCTTGAGACACTGTTTGAGCATTGTGAATACAGTAATTACAAGATAGAAGTAGTTATAAAAGACGGTAATAAAGTGAAGAATCCATTTAATTTGGTTTCGGTAATTTTGGCTAGATAGGAAGTGAAAGTATGTTTAAAAAGGATTTTGTGTGGGGTGTTGCCAGCAGTGCATACCAGATTGAAGGTACAGACCCTAATGATGGCAGAGGTGAAATGATATGGGATGATTTTCTTGCAGAAGGAAAGGGATATGCCAACCAGACTGCAGAGATTTCCTGTGATCATATGCATCGTTACAAGGATGATTATGCTCTTATGAAAAATATGGGTATTAAGGCATATCGATTTTCTCTTAACTGGTCTAGAATCCTACCAGAGGGGACTGGAGTAGTAAACCAGAAGGCAATTGATATGTACCGAGATATGATTCTCACCATGAAAACTAATGGCATAGAGCCATATATCACATTGTTTCACTGGGAATTTCCAAAAGCGCTTTACCACAAAGGCGGATGGCTGAATTCTGATGTGGTTGAATGGTTTGGAGAATATGCAAAGGTTGTCGCTGAAAATTTTTCAGACATTTGCTCTAACTTTATAACTTTCAACGAACCACAGTGCGTTGTTTTGCTAGGTCATATGACTGGGGAGCATGCTCCGGGAATAAAGGTTTCTATCAAGGATTCTTTCTTAATAGCCCATAATCTTTTAAAAGCTCATGGTCAGGGCGTAATCAATCTCAGGAAATATGCAAAGCAGAAGATTAATATAGGATTTGCTCCTACAGGAGGGGTAGCCTATCCATACACAGATTCAAACGAAGATATTGAAGCAGCTAAAAAAGTTTATTTTGGCTTTGAAAATCCTATTGAAAGATGGGCCTGGAATGTTTCTTGGTTTTCTGATCCTGTTTTCTTAGGCCACTATCCTGCAGAGGGACTTAAAAAATATGCAAAATATCTTCCAGAAATCACTGATGAGGATATGGCATTGATTCACCAGCCTATAGATTTTATGGGTCAAAATATTTACAACGGCTATTACATTAGATGTGGTGAAGATGGAAATCCTGAATATGTGGAGCGTGAAGTGGGAAGCCCGGTAACAGCAGTGGATTGGCCTATTACACCAAAGGCTTTTTATTATGGAATCAAATTTTTGACAGAGCGATATCCATATCCTTTGTATATTACTGAAAATGGAATGGCATGCCATGATAATATTTCTATTGATGGAAGAGTACATGATTACGATAGAATTACATTTTTGGATGAATATATCAGTGAAATGCAACGTGCTATAGATGAAGGAGCCAATGTAAAGGGATACTTCTGCTGGACTTTTCTTGATAATCTTGAATGGAACAAGGGATATAAGGAACGCTTTGGTCTAGTTTACGTGGATTACCACAATCAGCGTAGGATTGTAAAGGATTCAGGCTATTGGTACAAGCGTCTTATTGAGACAAACGGTATGAGTCTATCCGTAAATACGATAAATAAAGAAATTATCTTTTTAGAGCCTGTATGTACACATAATATTTGGGGTGGCACAAAGCTTCATGATGATTTTGGATATAAGGAAGAAGGCTCTGATGTAGGTGAATGCTGGGGTATTTCAGCTCATCCTAACGGAGATGGCGAAAATAAATATGGAGCCTTTGAGGGATGGAAATTATCGGAATTGTGGAAAAAGCACCCAGAAGTGTTTGGAAATCTGGATTTAGATAGATTTCCACTTTTAGTAAAGCTGATCGATGCCAGAGATGACCTTAGTATTCAGGTGCATCCTGATGATAGCTATGCAAAGACACATGAAAATGGAAGCTTTGGAAAAACTGAGTGTTGGTATGTCCTAGACTGTCCAGAGAATGCAAGTCTTGTAATTGGACATAATGCTACATCAAAAGATGAACTTATCCATATGATTGATGAGGGCAAGTGGAATGATTTGATAAGAGAAATTCCTGTGAAAAAAGGTGATTTTATTCAAATTGATCCAGGTACAGTTCATGCAATCAAAGGCGGTCTTCTTATTCTAGAGACACAGCAGAATAGTGATATTACATATCGTGTATACGATTATGATAGGCTTTCAAATGGTAAACCTCGTGAGCTTCATATAAAGCAGAGTGAGGATGTTATTAAAGTGCCTGCCAAGGACCCGGAAAAATCCGTGATTCATACAGGAAATTCTATTAAAAATGAACTTGTTCCATTGTACAGCTGTGAATTTTATAGTGTGTTTCATCTCAATCTGGATGGGGATATTTCTTTTAGGCAGAAATACCCGTTTTTGAATATGACTGTTACAGATGGAAGTGGAATTATAAACGGCCAGCCCATCAAAAAGGGAGATAATTTTATTATTCCTAATGATTTTGGCAGAGTGGAGATTACTGGAAAACTACAGGCAGTATTTTCTACTGCAGATAAAATAAAGGAAAAGGGTGCGGAAGATGAGTTATATTTCGATTTACGAAGAGTGGTGTAAGAAAGCTACAGAGGATGCTGATGTAGCAGGCGAGTTAAAGGCAATTGAAGGTGATGATGTAAAAATCGAGGATGCTTTTTACAGAAATCTCGCTTTTGGTACAGGTGGTCTTAGAGGAGTCATTGGCGCAGGAACTAACAGAATGAATATTTACACTGTTGCCAAGGCTTCTCAGGGACTTGCAAATTATGTATGCGGCAATTTTGCTGAAGATGCAAGAAGAATAGCAGTAAGCTATGATTCCAGAATAAAGGCAGATTTATTTGCAAAAACTGCTGCTTCAGTATTTGCGGCAAATGGAATTAAAGTATTTATATATTCACAGTTAATGCCTACACCTTGTCTTTCTTATGCAGTTAGAGCACTTGACTGTGCAGCTGGAATAATGGTGACAGCATCTCATAATCCATCTAAATACAATGGATACAAGGTATACGGACCTGACGGATGTCAGATTACTACAGAGGCAGCTGCAGAAATCTTAGCTGATATAGAAAAAGTAGATGCCTTTGAGGATGTAAAAAAGGTTGATTTTGAAGCTGCACTTGAAAATGGTGCCGTTGAATATATCAAGGAAAACGTATATACGGACTTTACTAATGAAGTGTTAGGTCAAAGCCTTGTTGGTGATGAAGAAATTGATAAGAATGTTGCTATTGTATATTCGCCTTTAAATGGTACTGGCTTAAAGCCTGTTACAAGAGCATTAAAGGAGGCTGGTTACACTAACATTTCATTAGTTGAGGAGCAGAAAAATCCTGATGGCAATTTCCCAACATGCCCATATCCAAATCCTGAAATAAAAGAAGCAATGGCCCTTGGAGTTGAATACGCAAAAAAGAATAATGCAGATCTTCTTTTAGCCACTGATCCAGATTGTGATAGAGTAGGTATCGCTGTTAAAAATGCTGCTGGAGAGTATGTACTTTTATCTGGAAATCAGATAGGCTGTCTATTGCTTGACTATGTATGTTCAATGCGCGTTAAAAATGGAACAATGCCAGCTGACCCAGAGGTAGTTAAGACAATCGTTACTACAGATTTAGGCGAACAAATTGCTAGAAACTATGGTGTTAAAACTGTAAATGTGCTTACAGGCTTCAAGTTTATAGGTGAAGAAATCGGCCGTCTTGAAAAGCAGGGGAAGGATGCTTCGTATATATTCGGCTTTGAGGAGAGTTATGGATATCTGAGTGGTTCCTATGTAAGGGATAAGGATGCTGTTGATGGCGCATTCCTTATATGTGAAATGTTTGCTTATTATAAAACTCGTGGTATCAGCTTGCTTGATAAGTTGGATGAGCTTTATGCAAAATATGGTTATTGTCTTAATACACTTCATTCATACGAGTTTGAAGGTTCTGCCGGCCTTGAAAAAATGCAAGGCATAATGGCAACAATGAGAAATGACATTCCACAAATCGGAGGAATAAAGGTGGTTAAGGTAAATGACTATCTTAAGGGCATAGATGGTCTGCCAAAATCTGATGTAATCAAGTTTTTCCTTGAAGGAAATAGTTCTGTAGTTGTACGCCCATCCGGAACAGAACCAAAGATGAAGGTATACGTATCTGTTAGTGCCGAAAATGAAACAGCTTCAACTGCGATAGAAAAGGAAGTCTTAGCTTTTATGGAACAGCTGATGTAATAGCTGATAATTTAGGAGTAAGCCGTAGTGAATGTGGTCAACACATTTGCTACGGCTTTTTTGTTGACGAACTTGAAATTCAGTGTTATATTATCGAATGAGTTTTCAAAAGAGAATTCTTTTTATAATTTCTGATGCGGCATATGATTTTAATTCGCTGCAATATTCCTTTTTTTATTATTGGATTTCATTATTTACGCTCATGGAGCACAAAATAGCGTTTATGCGCGTAGGTATTGCAAGCCTGGACATGCCTTACTACGCGCGTAGCGCTGGAAATTGAGCTGGTGAGCGTAGTCGGAGGGATGGCTATAGGTAAGAAAGTTGCTTTATTAATGAATGGCTACGCTTACGAACATAGAAAAATTTATGCATGAGCGTAAGCAGGTTGATTCACAATGTAGATTACTACGCTTATAGATAGTAAAAAGCATGCTTATGCGCGTATCAGGAGAAATAATTGATTTAGAAGGAGATTATATTTGGTAGAACAGAAGGAAATATTGGAAGATTATAGGGAAAAATTGGAAAGACAATTGCTTCTTATCAAAAGTTTGATAGCCAAGGTGAGAAAGAATCTCTCTAGAATGGAGGATGTGCCGGATTGTTGGATTAGGATTGGCAAGAGCAATGGTAGTACGCAGTATCGTTTGGTGGACAAGCAGACTAATGAGAGCAAGTATGTGAAATCGAATGATGTCCCAAAGCTTAGGAAGATAGCTCAAAAGCAATATAATCAGGAGGTTTACAAGGAATTAATAAAAAATCAAAGTGTCATTGAGAAGTTCCTGAAGAACTACGATGTTCATAAAATACATCAAACCTATAACAAAATGGCAGAGGGCCGAAAGATACTTGTAACTCCAATTATAGAGACGGATGATTTGTATAGAGAGAATTGGTTGGATGATGACTATGCATCGATGCCATTTTTTGACGAAACAGAGTTTTATACAAATAATGGTGTGCGCGTCAGGTCTAAATCCGAACTGATTATAGCCAACCTTTTGGAACAGTACGATATTCCCTATAAGTATGAAAAAACATTGGAATTGGAAGGAATGGGGAAGGTGCGTCCTGATTTTATTTGTTTAAACACAAGGACACATCAGGAATATGTATGGGAACATTTTGGTATGATGGACAATGCTGATTATGCTAATAAGAACGTGGCAAAGTTGAATTGTTACCAGCAGAATGGGTTTTATCCTGGGGGTAATATGATTGTTTCTTTTGAGACATCAACACAGCCAATTAGTTCTAAGAATATCCAAAATGTAATAGAACAATATTTAAATTGATTTGAAAGAGCTATTTTCTAAACCTGCTGCAGGCGGAATAATAGAAAAAATTGTTGATGGAGAAGTGTTTGTCCTTATACAAGAGAGATGTAAAGGAAATGTTCATGAAGATGGATTAATTGAAATACCTGCAGGTAAAATTAGAGAATTCGAAAACATTTATGACTGCCTTAGAAGAGAAATCTTAGGTGGGTTTCACTAAATGATCTGAGGGATATGTTGAAAGCCGAAGAGTCTTTCTATCCTATGCATGTATCAACTTTAAAAAAGTACTTAAAAACTAAAGAGCTTGATTAACTACACTCCCATCATACTTTTTTAACAATATAAAAATAACTAAATGATAGAATTAATCTGTGTTAGTTTATGTAGATTCCTGCTGGCAATTCGTTGTTCTGCCAGCAGAAAGTCATAACGATTTGGAGTGTACAGAGGACGCAGATTGAAGAAACGATATATTTTCATCATTAATATATTGATAGTGGGTTTGATTCTTTTCATAATCCTGAAGTATGCCAACGATAGGGCAGAAGAGTCAAACCGTGCTTCAATTGCGTCTTTTGAGAAAATGACAACCACCACAGAGCAAATCATCGCCAACTATCTGGAGGATGAGCAGCATCTGTGCGACATATGGTCAAATTATATCAATAGGTCTGCGGAGGCTGGCACTCCTATGACTGTTGAAGAGGCTATTTCCTATATTAGAAAAGCAAAAACATCTCCTGAAATCTCAGGACATCTTATCTATATTGATGACGGGTCAATGGCGGGCATTTCTACCACCGCCAGCTCTACAGACTCGTCTGATTACTCTGTAAAATATTCCCATATTAATATTTTTGAAAATCTGGAAATAAGTAATGTGGATGGTGTTGTTAACCTGACCAGGGCATATACAAACCCTTTAAATGGCGTTCAGTCTATCGCATTTTTGAATAATGTGAAGGTTGTGGATGAGGAAACAGGCGACATGCGAGAGGGACTGCTTCTTCGTGTTGTACCTGTAAGTCGTCTGGAGCAGAAGCTTGTGTTTTTGAAGGGTGAATATGAAAACGTGGAGATATCTCTTATCGATTGGGATGGAGATTATATGATTCACGGAAAATCCTTGAAAAACAGTAATTTATTTGAATATTTTAAATCCTACAACCCTATGACAACTCAGGAATATAACGGGGTGGTGGATTCCATTCGTACTGAGACTGGCTCTATGCATATTCGTAACTCAAAGGATGAAGATAGTGTCATTGCATATGCTCCTTTAAGTAATCTGGATTACTGGTTCATTGTGGCTTATATTCCTGCAAAAGAGCTGACAGCAAACAGGTCTATTGATTGGATTCTTTTAGGAATTGTATCTTTTGGATTGGTAGTTCTCTTGCACTTTAACCTGGCAATACTCCTTAAATTCAATCGAAAGTTGTCAGTAGTTGCAGAGGCTGCAAATCAGGCGAATGAAGCAAAATCATACTTCCTTTCAACAATGTCTCACGATATCAGGACACCTATGAACGCAATTCTGGGCATGAATGAAATGATTCTGAGGGATAGCAGAGAGGATAAGATACTTTCTTATTCAGAGAATATTAGGGCGGCAGGTAATACCCTCCTTGGAATAATCAATGATATTCTGGACTTTTCAAAGATTGAAGCAGGAAAGATGGAAATTATTAATGTGGAGTACAATTTCGCTTCTCTTTTGAATGATCTTGTAAATATGGTCCAAAGAAAGGCTGATGAAAAGGGACTTAGCTTTAGGCTTGAGGTGGACCCCAATATACCAACACTCCTGCAGGGGGATGAGATAAGAATCAAGCAGGTTATCACAAATATCCTTTCAAATGCTGTTAAATACACCAAAAAAGGGGAGGTTATCTTTTCTATATCCAGCAGTAAATGCGAAGACGACTTAGAAACAGTAAATCTCCATGTCAGCGTGAAGGATACTGGCATAGGAATTAAGCCGGAGGACCTCGGCAGGTTGTTTGAAGCCTTTGAGAGAATTGAGGAAAAGAAGAATCGAAATATAGAAGGTACCGGACTTGGAATGGCAATTGCTCAAAGCTTCCTTAATATGATGGGAAGTAAGCTGCAGGTGGAAAGCGAGTATGGAAAGGGATCAGAATTCTCTTTTGACTTGAAGCAAAAGGTAATAAAGTGGGAGCCAATTGGCGAGTTTAATACAGCTTTAGAGCAATTCCTTAGTCAGAGAAAACTTTATCAGGTTCAGTTTGCAGCACCTAAGGCCAGAATATTGGTGGTGGATGACAATGAGATTAATCTGAAGGTATTTGCAAATTTGCTTGGCGAGACAAAGATGCAGATAGACACTGCAGATAGTGGGGATGCCTGCATTGCCCTATTTAAGCGGAATTTCTATGATGTGATTTTCCTGGATCACATGATGCCAGACAAAGATGGAATCGAAACCATAAGGGAAATGAAAGAGTGTAACGACACACCTAATCAGAAGACTCCAGTGATTTGTCTTACCGCAAATGCCATATCAGGCATGCGTGAAACCTATATAAATGCTGGCTTTGACGACTATCTGACAAAGCCAATTGATACAAATAAACTTGAAAGCATGTTGCTTACATATCTGCCGCAGGACTTGGTAACTAAGGCAGAAGACATATTTACAGAAGAAAAACAAGAAAAGACCAACTCTAAGACCCTGCATAGCATACTTGTAGTAAGTGAAGATGTGGGATTTTTAAAGAAGATAAGAGCGCGTCTAACAGATAAATATAACGTGGTGTTAGTTAAATCAGAAGAGCAGGCAATGTCCTATCTACAGAAGCAGGAAGCCATTGAAGCTACAGATACAGAAAGGAGAGAGCATGAATAGACGAAATAAAACAATTACTTCACTAATCCTTATGACGGCATTGGTTCTTAGTACCGTCGGCTGTGGCCAGACTCAGGAGCCAAAACAGAATGAAAGCCAAAGCACAGAGCAAAGCCAAGGTCAACAAGAGGGAGCAAACAAAGAGTTTTCTCCTAAATACCAGTCAGACACTGAGTTTAAGCTTTCGGTGGTGGGAACTTATTCTAATTTTGAATCCCTGGAAAGTGAATTTGAAAGATTCTATGCTTACTATCCTAATGGCGAGCTAGAGTACACCTACCTTGATGATTACATCAATACTATAACAAAGGCCTTGGCTGGACAGGAGACACCTGATATCTATGTGGTACAGCCATGGATGTATGGAGATGAACGATTTGACTCCTTGTTTGAAGGTGCAGAGGTTCTCTCGAATCCAGAACTTGAGGTTAATCTGGATTGTATCCGTACTGGGCTCAGATGGGAAATGGAAAATGACAAAATACTGACACTCCCAGTATTTGCAACCTCTTACGGTATGCTTGTAAACGTGGATATCTTTGAAAAAGAGGGGCTTGAGGTACCTAAGACCTTTGATGAGCTAAAGGAAATCTGTGACAAGCTCAAGGCAGCTGGATACGAGTCTCCGATAATGGGCAGCAATACCTCAACTACTCCAGGTATAGGCTATGCTTTTGCATACCCAATGTTTGCTAAGACCATAAAAGATGACAGAAGCATTGAGGAAGACCTTAATAATTTGGTACCTTCAGCAGGCGAAACTATGCGTGCATCCCTAACCCGGCTTAAAGAGCTGGTGGATTACGGGTGCATAGATATTGATAAATGTACAGCGGAAATAGAAGATGATTATAATGCGGTAATTATGAGATTTTTCGAAGGAGATGTTCCGATGATGCTCTGTTCTGGAGATGTTGTTTCCGGAACCAAGAAACGCGAGAGCAAATCAGAAGCCTTCGAGGCAAATCCTTTTGAGTACGACTTTTATGTAGCACCTTCAGGAGATGATGGTGGCTATTATATGGATTCTATGAATTTATTATTCTGTGTAAATAAAAGTAGTGCAAACCTTGATATGACCAATGAATTTATTCGTTTCTTAGCAAATGAAAAGGAGCTTGGTATAATGGCTCAGGAGAAGAGACTTATAACTCCAACAAAGGATTACTCACTTGATGAAGTGTATGCTTCGCTATCAGATTTTCCAGAGGACAGAACTGTTAATTTTAGAGATATAGAAATCATGGATACAGCAGTAAAACAGTTCAGAGCAGCAGCTTATGCTGTAATAAATGGCAAAATGACAGTGGATGAAGCGGTGGAAGGCTATGGCACAATACCAACTGACTAGAACGCATTAGAGACTATCAAGCATCCGCTTTGCAAGCGATACTGCATCCTCATAGTCAAGATTGGTAACAAGCCTATCCAAAGTATCAAGTTTACCTGAAAACTCATCATTGCAGTCATAGGAAAAAAGCTGTTTTACAGCATCTTCGGCGGTGCTAAGGTCAAAATCATCTATCGCTGTGATGAGTTTATTTAGAACAGCAGAAATTGCAACCTTGTCAAAACTGATTTTTGCACCGTTATCGTTAGATGCAAATGGTTCAAGATAAGGCTTTAACGCCCTAAGAGAATTTAAAACATCTGGGGTGAGCCTTTCGATTTCTGCAAGATTGTTTTCTTTCCCAAGCTTTTCAAGGGCGAAGAATTCTTCCCCAAGATCTATGGCGCCAATCATGCGGCATGTAGTCTTGAGAGAATGAACTTCTACGGTGTAATTTTGGATGTTTTTTTGCGATAGATAGGATTCTACTGAATTAATTTTTGAATCCATGAGTTTGTAGACATCACCGAGAAGCTCTAAAAAAAGCTCCTCAGAGCCAGAATTTTTAATACCTTTTTCAACATCGATACCAGGAATATTAATACTCATTATAAAGAATCCTCCGTGGACTGCTTTAATGTCTTGTTCAGTTTGAGTATATCACTATAAAGTTGATGTATAAACGGGTTTAATATATCATAAATGGAAGGAATTGCCTTCTGGAGGTGAAAATGATTCCACAGATTATAGTTGTTGATGATGACCCTATAATTCTAAAAGGAGCCTGGAACACCCTTACAGGTGCTGGGCTTAAGGTGGTTGCGCTAAAATCTGGAAAAGCTCTTTTTGAATATATTAAGGATAATTCTGCGCCTGACCTTATCCTGATGGATATAAGTATGCCAGAGATGGATGGCTTCGAAGTTGTCAAGGAGCTGAAAAAGAGTGAGGCAGTGTGGAGAGACACACCAGTAATCTTTTTGACTGCCAATGAGGACGAGGATGCAGAGACAACGGGACTATCCCTTGGAGCTATGGATTTTATCAGAAAGCCATTTGTCGCCAATGTCCTTGTGCTCAGAGTTAAACATGCAGTGGAACTTATCAGGCTACAAAAGGATCTCGAGGGTATGGTAGCCGAGAAGACTAAGGAAAACGAGAATCTTTTCATCCACGTGGTAGCAAGCCTCGCAGATGCCATCGATGCCAAGGATAACTATACAAATGGTCATTCGGGACGAGTGGCGGATTATTCAAAAGAGATAGCCAAAAGATATGGCTATGACGAGAAGAGGCAGGAGAAAATCTTCATGATGGGACTTCTTCATGATGTTGGAAAAATAGGAGTTCCTGATGAAGTTATTAATAAACCGGGCATGCTTACAGATGAGGAGTTTGCCTGCATAAAGAAGCATCCTGGAATTGGTGCAAAGATACTAGACAATATCAAGGAAATGCCAGAGCTTGCAGCAGGAGCCAAATGGCACCATGAAAGATATGATGGCAAAGGCTATCCACAAGGGCTTTCTGGGGAAGATATTCCTGAAGAAGCCAGAATGATTGCTGTGGCAGATGCTTATGATGCCATGACCAGCAACCGAAGCTATAGAGGAGCACTTCCTCAGGAAATAGTCCGAGGCGAGATAGAAAAGGGCAAAGGTAGCCAGTTTGACCCAAAGTTTGCGGATATCATGCTTAAGATGATAGATGATGACAAAGAATACCTCATGAGGGACAGACCGAGTGATGGATAAAGAAAGGACATAGAAATGAATTACACAATTGAGAACGACAAAATCAAACTTACAGTTTCAGAACACGGAGCTGAGATTAAATCACTTATCAGAAAGTCAGATAACAGCGAGATAATGTGGCAGGCTGACAGTGCTTTCTGGGGACGTACATCACCAGTACTCTTCCCACTTGTTGGAAATTACTATGATAAGAAGTCAGTTTATAATGGAAAGACATATGAAATGGGACAGCATGGCTTTGCCAGAGATATGGATTTTGAGTTGGTAAAAGAATCAACTGACGAACTGGAATTCCAGTTAAAGGACTCGGAAGCCAGCAAAATCAAGTATCCATTTGCATTTGTTCTTACTCTTAGCTATAAAATTACAGGTTCCACAGTAAAAGTTGGCTGGAAGGTAGAAAACACAAATGATGAGACTATGTACTTCTCGATTGGCGGCCATCCAGCATTCAACTGTGACCTTGACACATACACACTTAGATTTGAGAAAAGCGGAAATACGAATTCCAAGATTACAGCAAACATTATCTCGGGCGATGGCAGCGGTTGCCTAGGAAGCGAGCAGAGTACATTCGACCTCGATAATGGAATTTTAAAAATGTCAGATGAGCTTTTCAGCAGAGATGCTCTCATTATTGAAAATCAGCAGTCTGATACAGTAACACTTGTAAATCCAGAAGGCAAGGATGTTCTTACTGTAGCCTTCACAGCACCTCTCTTTGGAGTATGGTCACCAGTAGGCAAGCATGCACCATTTGTCTGCATCGAGCCTTGGTATGGTCGTTGCGACAGAGTAGGATTTAACCAGAAGCTTGAGGAAAGAGAATACGGAAATACGTTATCAGCTGGCGAGACATTCGCAGTAAGTTACGATATTATCCTTAAATAAGTCACAATTTTATAAAAATATGGTGTTAGAATCAGAACGAAACAATGGGAAACTAGCAGTACTATAACCACGTGAGGTAAAGATGATTGAAGTACCTGGTTGGGTAATACTTAATTTTTTTACATCGTTTCTTTTGATTCTTCTTTTGATTTTTCAGAACAAAACTTCTAGGTTGCAGAAAGGAAAAAGCTATTCTGCAATTCTTATTTGTACGCTTGTTTTACTAATTTCAGAGTCTGTTGGTCGTGTTGGAGAAAGCAATCCGGATTCCCTTTTGGTTCTTGCAAGAATTGGATATTTCATAATTTTTATATTAGATCCGGTAGATATATTATTCGCAGTAAACTATGTGGATTGCTGGATGGATAGAGAGAGCAACGATGCCAGGACCTGCTTTAGAACAGCATTTCAGGCGTTTGCTATTATAAATATAGTTTTGGTAACTGTGTCATCAGTGCTTCAGCTGGGATGGTTTTTCTATTTTAAAGACGGATTATACTATCGAGGTCCGTTTTTCATGATAAGAGCTATTCTGGTTATGGTCTTTATTGTGTTGCTATTGGTATACACAGTTGTATTCAGAAATGATTTTATGAGTGAGTATAAGAATATGATTCTGTTTCTTCCTATATTTTCACTTATAGGTGCACTGTCGCAAGTTTTCCTTGCAAGCATGGATACAACCTATGCGGGTATTTCATTGGGCTGTCTGATTTTGTTTTTCTTCTTCCAAAGTAATGATGTTAACGTCGATTATCTTACAGGTGTTTTGAATCGACGTGGTCTTGATATTAAGATGGATGAGAGAATCCGCATAAGTCTGCAAAGCAAGAAGAATTTTGCAGCGATTATGATGGATATAGATAATTTTAAAACTATAAATGATACCTTTGGACATGATGAAGGAGACAAGGCAATCAAGCTAACAACGGATATATTGGCAGATTTGTTTGGACGAGAGGCAGCTATTGGTAGATTCGGTGGAGACGAGTTTTGCGTAATTACAGATAATGTTTCTAACATTGAGCTGGAAGAGTTAATCCTTCAGGCCAGAGAAAAGCTGGCTAATATCAGGGATAAACGTAAGTGGCATCCAGATGTTGATTTGAGCTGTGGATATGCGATTTATAATTACACTAGCGGTATGAGTAGAGGTGAATTTGCAGAAAATATTGACAATCTGATGTATGCGCAAAAACAATTACACCATAATGGCAAAAGTTAACAGATTTCTTATTGTGAGTATTATTGCAATAGAGTATAATTATCGTATAAACGATATTGTGGATAATGTGGTGGGAGGTACCAAAGATGATAATTAGCGAAAGAATTTTCAAAATTATGGAAGAGAAGGGTATGACTCAGCTTGAGTTTTCTGCTGGCACAGGAATCGCCCAGAGCACAATTAGTGATTGGAAAAGAAAGAAAACCAATCCATCTGCTGATAAGATTATGACTATCTGCGACGTGCTTGATGTTTCACCATTTGACGTCCTGCAGGACACTATCCCTGGCAAAGGTGCCGGAGATGTTGATTTTGTCATCGCCAGCAAGGGTACCGGTGAGTATGATGTCGTTAAAAAGCTTGAAAAGCTTAATAAGAAAACTAAGGAAGAAGTTGTAGACTATGTTAAGAAAGTAAAGAATAAAAAGTAAAAAAAATCCAGTGAAAAGCTCAAATAATTCGGTTTTCAACCTCCCAAGATTCTAGTATAGTATTCTAAGAACGCTAGAAATTGGGAGGTTTTTTATGAGAAGCGAAGTAATTAAGCTTATTGAGGGTAGAGATGATGTAACCCTCACTACTTATATTTTAGATGATTCCCCAGAGATGACACAGGGAAAGGCAAGACCAGCAGTTCTTATTTGCCCAGGTGGCGCATATCTTTGCTGCAGTGATCGTGAAGGTGAGCCTATTGCTATGGCATTCCTTCGTCAGGGGTACAACGCATTTGTTCTCAGATATTCAATTGCATATGATGGCTCAAAGCCATACTGGGAGACTGATTTCGCACATCAGGAAATCAATCCGGATAAGCTTCATCCACAGCCAATGCGCGAAATTGGTTTGGCATTTGCTTATATTAATGAGCACAAAGGAGAGTGGCAGGTAGATGCCAAGAGAATTGCAATCTGCGGATTTTCAGCAGGTGCCCACAACTGCGCTATGTATTCTACACACTGGTCAAAGCCTGTAATCACTGATTTCGTAGGAGTAGATAAAGAGGTTCTTCGTCCAGCAGCCTGCATTTTAGGATATCCACTTACAGATTACATATACATGTACGAGGCTACTAAGAAGGATAGTGCAGGTGCATTTGAATTCTTCTCTGTATCGAATCGCCTTATGATGGGTGAAGGTTGGGAAGACAATGAAAAGCTTCTTGATATGAGCCCAGCACGACTTGTTGATGAGGATGTTCCACCAACATTTATCTGGTCAACATCAAAGGATGAATTAGTTCCAGTTGTTCATTCTACATTGTACGCAACATCACTTGCTGAGAAAGGCATTCCTTTTGAGATTCATATCTTCCAGGATGGAGGTCACGGAATGGCTCTTTGCGATCAGAGCACATCATGCGAAGATGCCTTTGATATTCAGACAAATAAGGATGCAAAGGTGTGGATTGACCTTGCAGCAGCGTGGCTTGAAAAGTATTTTGCCATCTATAAATAAAATAAGTGACAATTTAAATGAACTTAAACTAAACAGTTTTAACAAAAAGGGTTTGACTTGTATACAAGTCGAATCCTTTTTGTTAGAATAATAACAAACTTTCATTCTAACCTTACAATGAGGAGAACTATGAAAAAAATTGAGAGGATGAACTCAGAGACTGCAAGGGAATATGCCCTTAGAGCAATTACTGAGAACATAAAGTCTGCTGATCTGGAGCCAGGTCAGGCAATTAGTGAAAATGAAATATCTGCATTCTTAGGTGTCAGTCGTACTCCTGTCAGAGAATCCATCCAAGAACTACATAAGGCAGCTCTTATCGAAATATACCCTCAAAAGGGAAGTTATGTTTCTCTTATTAATTCACAGTATGTGGAGGAGGCTGTATTTCTTCGAAAGGTTTTGGATATAGCTGTTATTGAGGAAGCCTGTGATATGGCTACTGAAGAGGATATTAAGCTTCTTGAGGAAAATGTAGCACTGCAGGAGTTTTATCTTGAAAAGGATAATACAGAAAAAATCTTTGAACTTGATAATGAATTTCATCGTATGATTTATGTGGCAGCAAAGAAAGAAACCATTCATCATATGAGTCAGATGATTATGATTCATTTTGACAGAGTAAGAACTCTTTCAATGCTTACTGTAAAGGATAAAAAAATCGTGAATGATCATAGAGTGATGCTTGATGCCATCACTACAAAGGACAAGGAGAAGGCCAAGGAAATCGTTGAGAAGCATTTGAACCGATACAGACTGGATCAGGAGGAACTCATAAAGACTTTCCCGCAATATTTCGAAACAACACAGCAATAATTCGCAACAATTTTATAAATTAGTGTAAAACAACCAAAATGCATATGCCATTTTGGTTGTTTTTTTAATATAGACTTATGGAAACTAAAACACTAATATACTTGTATACAAGTTATTAAAAAAGAAGTGGAGGATAGAAATGAAAGTTATGACAGCGGGAAACTCAGCAGTAGCAGTGGCTGAGAAAACAAACTGGAAAGCCTATCTAAAGAGATATTGGCAGCTATATGTTTTATTACTTTTGCCAATGCTTTATTTACTGGTTTTCAAGTATGTTCCAATGAAGTACGTATTAATTGCTTTTAAGAAGTACAGTATCGTACAAAAAGTTGGGGAAATGCCTTGGGCAGATAATCACGGATTTCAGTATTTTATTCAGGCTTTTCACAACAGAGATTTCTTAAATGCTTTGAGAAATACAGTTGGATTGAATCTTTTGGATTTGGTTATTGGTTTCCCAATTCCAATCATCTTCGCATTAATTCTTAACGAGCTTAATGTTAAGTGGTTTAAGAAGACAGTACAGACAATTGCTTACATGCCACATTTCCTTTCATGGGTAATTATCTATGGTTTGGCAATTCAGCTGTTTGCTCCAAGTAATGGTCTTGTAAATATGTTTATTTCAAATTTTGGTGGTGAGCCAGTTCCATTCTTAAATGATCCACATAAGTGGGTAGGAACTTATATCTTTCTTGGTATTTGGCAGAGCTTTGGTTGGAATTCAATCATTTATCTTGCAGCGATTGCAGGCATTTCACCTGAGCTTTATGAGGCAGCTTCAGTTGATGGAGCAGGAAGATTCCGTAAGATGTGGCACATCACACTTCCAGGAATCAAGAGCACTATCGTAGTACTTTTGATTATGGCGCTTGGTAACATCTTAGGTTCAGCCTTCGATAGACCATTCGCTTTACAGAACAACCTGGTTATGCAGAACGCTGAGGTTATTTCGACATTCGTATATAAGAACGGTATTAAGGGACTTCAGTTCTCACTTACAACTGCAGTTGGTTTGTTCCAGTCGGTTGTAGGAGTTATATTCCTACTCTTTGCAAACTGGCTTTCACGTAAGCTTGGCGAGCGCGGTATTTGGTAGGAGGTGTGAAGTATGGCAAAAGAATTAGTAATGACAGGAAAAATTAATACAAAAGGCTTTGCACGTTCTAAAAGAAGAGACAAAGATGATGAGACAGAAACAAGCCGTATGGTTAAATCGGACAGCACAAAAGCAGGTGACATTGTATTCATAACAATCTGCGTAATCATCAGTTTGATTTGCATCATCCCTATGATTAACCTTTTAGCTCGTTCGCTTTCAGCTTCTGACTTTTTGGTAAGAAGAGAGGTTTACCTTATTCCAAAGGGACTTAATATTTCGGCTTATTCAACAGTACTTGGAGATCCAAAGTACATTAAGTCATTTGTTTGGACCGTAATTTTAACAGTGATTTGTACTTTTATTTCACTGACAATGACAGTGCTTTGTGCTTATCCACTTATTTTTAATAAGCTTAAGGGTCGTTCAATTTTTAATATCGTAATTACGATAACAATGTTCTTCAACGCAGGTACAATTCCAAACTACTTACTCATGAAGGAGTTAAACCTTCTTGACAACCCATTGGTACTTATTGTTCCTGGATGCTTAAGTGTTTACAACATGATTATCATGCGAAGCTTCTTCTATGGAATTCCAGATTCCCTTAGAGAGTCAGCTGAAATCGATGGTGCAAGCTTCTTTAGAATACTTTGGAGCATCTACCTTCCACTTTCAAAGCCAGTTATTGCAACGCTTGCACTATTTTATGCGGTAGGTAGATGGAATGGTTATTCAGATGCTTTGATGTATATGAAGAATAAGGATTTCTATCCTCTTCAGTTATTGCTTTACAACATTTTGAACAACATGAATTCGGTAGAGGTAGCAACACAGGAGGGCTTCTCAACACCTGGTCTTTCTGAATCACTTAAGGCTGCAATCGTTATGTTCTCAACGATTCCAATCCTTTGCATCTACCCATTCTTACAGAAGTATTTCATCCATGGTGTAACACTTGGTGCGGTGAAAGAGTAGAAATGAGTTTTTATCAAAAAAACTCATTTCGTAAACGGCAGTAATTTTGAATGAATGTAATTCATTTAAAATTGCTGTCTGCTGAAAGCAGATTAAACTGCAGTTTCCTTGACTGCAGTTTAACCCCTTATTAAGGGAATAAAAATAAATTAAAAACATTATTGGGAGGATTACGATGAAAAGAAAAATCGTAGCATTTGTGCTTGCATGCACAATGGGTCTTAGCATGGTAGCGTGCGGTTCAAGCGATAGCGCTTCTGATGTCACAAAGACAGGTACAGATTCAATCGAAAGCGGAAGCGCTTCAGAGCTTGTTGACGGTAAGTTCGCTGAGACAAAACACATCACAGTTGAGGTATACGACAGAGGAAACGATGGCGGTACAGACCCAACAGACAACATGTACACAGAGTACATTAAGAAGGGAATGCTTGAGGACCATAACGTAGAGGTTGAGTTCGTAGCAGTTCCACGTTGGACAGAGACAGAAGAAATTAACAACCTTCTTGCATCAGGCGGAGCTCCAGATATCTGCCTTACATACTCATATCCAACAATTCAGACATACGCTAACATGGGTGGTGTTACAGACTTAAAGCCACTTATGGATCAGTATGGTAGCGAGCTTACAAACCTTCAGGATTGGCTTGGCGACACAAACATCTACTGGGATTTAGATGATGAGAAGGGTACACTTTGGGCAATCGAAGGAAAGCGTGCTAACAACAGACGTATCAATACATTTATCAGAAAAGACTGGTTAGACAAGCTCGGTCTTGAGGAGCCAACAACAAAGGCTGAGTTCTATGATGTAATTTGTGCATTCCGCGACAACGCTAAGGAGCTCCTTGGCAAGGACGCAGACAAGATGGTTCCATTCTCAGTTTCATTCGATGTAGGCTGGAGAGCAGCACTTCTTATTGAGTCAGAGATGGATCCAAAGATTACAGATAAGGAATTCTACATCAACGGATTTGATGATAGAAAGCTTACACAGAACGGTACAAAGACTGCTATGAAGACACTTAACAAGTGGTATAACGAAGGTCTTCTTTGGAAGGATTTCGCTCTTTACACAGCAGGTGATTCTACAGAGGATGATATGATGAAGGCTGGTTATGTTGGTGCATTCCAGCACAACTGGGATTATCCTTTCCGTGGCGGTGATGATTCAATCCAGGCTAACCTTAAGAGAATCGTTGGCGATGATGCTAAGTATGTAGCAGTTGATTGCTTCGAGAACTCAGAGGGCAAGCACCTTAAGTATGTTGACTCAACAGCTGGTGATAGAAAGATCTTCTTCCCAACTACAAATGATGAGCCACTTGCATCACTTCTTTACCTTGATTGGATTTCAGCTCCAGAACACATCAAGTACTTACAGATTGGTGATGAGGGTGTGACACACAACGTTCTTGAGGATGGCGCTATCGAGCTTATCCCAGCTACAGGCGACCCAATCATGAACTCTGGTAACAACATTGACTACACAATTACATGTAACGGTCTTAACCTTGGTGATGAGGATCTTACACTTCTTTCTATGGCACACAGCTACCCAGCATGTGACCCAGAGGATGTTCAGAAGGCACTTGATATCGCAGCTACAGACAACAAGATTGCAAAGAACGTAAAGGTTCCAGAAATCATAGCTGAGAACGGTATGGGCGAGGCTCTTGGTTCAAAGAGAGATGTTGTTTATGATACAGCTCTTGCAGCTAAGGAAGCTGATTTTGATAAGGTTTGGGATGACGCAATCGCTGATTACCTTGCATCAGGTTGCCAGGCTATCATGGATGAGAGAACAGAGAAGTTTGAAGCTAAGTATGGCTCTTCAACATCTGTTGATTAATTAAATAATTAAAACTTTTCCCCACTAACATCTGAACTTTGTCAGTAGATGTTGGTGGGGATTTTTTAATACAATATTATCATCCAAGATAGTATCCGGAGGTAGTAATGTTATGCAAATATTTAGTCCAGACAGCGAAGTAATGGAGTTTCTTAGTAAGGTTACAGATTATATCATCTTAAATCTTCTTACACTTCTTTGCTCTATTCCAATTATCACTATAGGTGCAGCTCATACTGCAAAATATTATACATCTATGAAAATCGTTAGAGGTGAGGAACCAAGCGTAACTAAAAGCTATTTTAAATCCTTTAGAGAAAATTTCTCACAGGTTACGATAGCATGGCTCATCATCCTTTTGGTAGGACTTGTGCTTGCCTTTGACTGGTACAACGTACTTTACGGCAGAGCAGCCAGCATGCCAATTATTCTAAAGGCAGTTTTGGGTGTACTTTCATTTGTCGTTTGGTCAGTTGCATACTGCATGTTCCCATTTGAAGCAAGATATAAGGTGACATTAAAGGAGCTTTTTAAGGCATCCATGGTAATGGCGCTCCTTAATTTTCCAAGAATGATTTTGATTTTTATCGTGACTTTTTTACCTTACATAATCTGTGCATGGTACATCGAATGGGGCCTGGCAATCTGGCTTCTTTGCACCACAGTCACACTTTATTACATAAGTAGGGAATTCAATAAACAGTTAGAAATGTTAAACAAGGAGGAAGAGATAGTTGAATCAGGAAACAATGAAGCGTGCTAAGGAATTAGTATCGCAGATGACAATAGAGGAGAAGTGTTCGCAGATGCTTCACCACGCAGAGGCCATCGACAGACTTGGTATTCCAAAGTACTGCTGGTGGAACGAGGCACTTCACGGAGTGGCAAGAGCTGGAGATGCCACAGTTTTCCCTCAGGCAATCGGCCTTGGTGCCACATTTGATGAGGAGCTTGTTCAGAAGGTGGCAGATGTTACATCAACAGAAGGACGAGCAAAGTATAATGAGTTTTCAAAGCATGGCGACAGAGATATCTACAAGGGTCTTACTTACTGGGCTCCAAACGTAAATATCTTCCGTGACCCTAGATGGGGCCGTGGCCATGAGACATACGGTGAGGATCCATATCTTACAGGTCAGCTTGGTATGGCCTATGTAAGAGGTCTTCAGGGTGATGATTTAGATAATCCAAAGTCTGCAGCGTGTGCAAAGCATTTCGCTGTTCACTCGGGTCATGAGGCAGACAGACATCATTTTGATGCGAAGGTAAATGACCAGGATTTATATGATACATATCTCTATGCCTTCAAGCGTCTTGTAAAGGATGCAAAGGTAGAGGCTGTTATGGGTGCTTACAACAGAGTAAACGGCGAGCCAGCCTGCGGTAGCAAGAGATTGTTGAAGGATATTTTAAGAGGTGACTGGGGCTTTGAAGGCCATGTAGTTTCAGACTGCTGGGCAATCAGAGATTTCCACGAGAATCACAAGGTAACCACATGTGAAGTGGAATCTGCAGCACTTGCTGTTAATAACGGCTGCGATTTGAACTGCGGTTGTGTATATGAGAAGCTTCTCTATGCATACAAGGCAGACCTTGTTTCTGAGGAGACAATCACAGAGTCAGTTGAGCGTCTCATCGAGCTTCGCCTTCGCCTTGGAACTCTTCCAGAGAGAGGCAGCAAATATGATGACATCCCATATGAGATGGTTGAGTGCAAGGAGCACAAGGAGCTTGCAAATGAGGTAGCTAAGCGCTCTATGGTACTTCTTAAGAATGATGGACTTCTTCCACTTAAGAAGGATGCTATCAAGACAATCGGTGTCATCGGACCAAACTCAAATTCTAGAATCGCTCTTGTAGGAAATTACGAGGGTATTTCTTCTGAATATATTACTGTACTTGAAGGAATCCAGCGTTACGTTGGAGATGATGTGAGAGTATTCCATTCAGACGGAACTCCACTTTGGAAGGACAGAATGCACGTGCTTTCTGAGGCAAGAGATACATTTGCTGAGGCTATGGCTGTAGCAGAGCACTCAGATGTTGTAGTACTTGCAATGGGTCTTGATTCTACAATCGAAGGAGAGGAAGGAGATGCTGGAAACGAGTTCGGTAGTGGAGATAAGAAGGGACTTAAGCTTCCAGGCTTGCAGCAGGAGCTTGTAGAGAAGATTACAGCTATTGGAAAGCCAGTAGTACTTCTTGTTTTAGCAGGTTCTGCCATGGATTTAAGCTGGGCTAATGATAACGTAAATGCGATAATTCAGTGCTGGTATCCAGGAGCAAGAGGTGGACGTGCAATCGCCGAGGTTCTTTTCGGAGAGGACAGCCCATCAGGAAAGCTTCCACTTACCTTCTATAAGTCAGATGCTGATTTACCACCATTCGAGGATTACTCAATGGAGGGACGTACATACAGATATTTCAAGGGCACACCACTTTATCCATTTGGATATGGTCTTAGCTATTCAGATATTCAGTATTCAAATGCTGGCATCGACAAGAATGAGGGTGCTATTGGAGATAAATTTACAGTTAAGGTAACAGTTAAGAATGCAGGGGATTACAAGGCACACGAGACTGTTCAGGTATATGTGAAGGATGTTGAGGCATCTACAAGAGTTGCTAACTGCATGCTTCGCAAGATTGCAAAGGTTGAACTTCTTCCAGGGGAATCAAAGGAAGTAAGTCTTGAACTTTCAGCCCGTGACTTTGCACTTATTGATGAGAAGGGCAGATGTGTTGTAGAGCCAGGTGCCTTCAAGGTATCTATCGGTGGTCAGCAGCCAGATGCAAGAAGTGCAGAGCTTACAGGAAAGACAGTAGATATTTTTGATGTGGTGTTAAAGGGAGAAGTAACTGAAGTAGAGTATTAGGAGGATAATGTAATGGAAATGCAAATTGCAAAGGCACCAACAGACCCAGAAAAGAATCGACCATATTTTTACATAATCAAAGATAAAGAGCTTTTCACACAGTCTGATGAGGAAGGCAAGGGTGTTTCCTTCCTTTATCAGAGCGATGGACGTCTTATCAGCAGCGCAACATTCACAGGAAATGTTACTGATGAGCACATCTTAAAGCTTATGGAGACAGTAGATGGTTTCAAGAAGCTTGTTCATTCTGTAGGTGTTTCTGTGGAAATGGAAGATAAGGATAAGCAGGCAGAATTCGTATTCCAGATGTATGGCAAGAAGGATTTATATGGCGGTGGAGCTAACCTTATTGCTAACGTAAATACGAATTCCCAGGAGGAACGTATCTATCTTAATGATATCGCTTGGACAGATGATGATGATGTCCCAGGACAGATTCGTATTCACACAGATGCGCCAGAGGAGAAGGCATTTCTTTCTGTAAGATTCTTCCTAAATGACGGTTTTGAGGCTCCACCTCAGCTTGAGGAAAAGCCTGTTGATACAGCATCACCAGAGTACAAGGAGATGATTGACCGCTCTTTAGTAAATCTTGGAAATACAAAGCGTCTTGTTGATGTAGTAAACAAGGCAAAGGCTGGAGAGGATGTAAACATATGCTACATCGGTGGCTCTATCACTCAGGGTGCCGGTGCTACACCTATTAACGAAGAATGCTATGCACGTAAATCCTTCCTTGGCTTCAAAAAGCTTATGGGAAATGGGGATAACATTCACTATGTAAAGGCTGGTGTAGGCGGAACACCTTCAGAGCTTGGTATGATTCGCTTTGACAGAGATGTGCTTAGAGATGGCACTGTAGAGCCTGATCTTCTTGTAGTTGAATTTGCAGTAAACGACGAGGGAGACGAGACAAAGGGTAATTGCTTCGAGAGTCTTGTAAGACGCGCATTAAAGCTTCCTAGCAAGCCAGCAGTAATGCTTATGTTCTCAGTATTTGCAGATGATTACAACCTTCAGGACAGACTTTCTCCTGTAGGCTTCAGATATGATTTGCCAATGGCTAGCGTTAAGGATGCTGTAGTACCACAGTTCTATGACAGAGATAAGAGAATCCTTACAAAGCACCAGTACTTCTATGATATGTTCCACCCAACAAATCTTGGACATACTATTATGGCAGATTGCTTGATTAACATCATGGAAAAAGCAATCGAGAAGGGCGCTGATGAGTCATACGACCCACGCCTTTCAGAAGCACCAGCAATTGGAAATACCTTTGATGATGTTATTCTTGTGGATAAGAAGGACGATACAAATCTTGTCAGTGTACAACCTGGCGGATTCGTATATACGGATGATGTTCTTCAGTCGGTTGAGATGGATATGGATTTAAAGCTTTCGCCAGAGTTCCCATACAACTGGATGTACGATGGTGCTAAGGGCAGCAGTGAGCCATTCGAAATGGATGTAGAGTGCAAGGCTCTCGTAATCGTAATGAAGGACTCAGGCGAGGTGGACGCAGCCACAGCAAAGGTATACGTAGATGGCAAATTTGTCCGCGACCTTGACCCATATGTAAACCGCTGGTGCCACTGCAACCCACTCATCGTAATCAACGAGAAGGAAACAGCCAAGCATCACGTAAGAGTTGAAGTAGATAAGGATGACGTACGTAACAAATTCACTATTTTAGGTTTTGGATTAGTTAAATAAGGAGAATAATGAGATGACAGTAGCACATAATCCAATTTTAAAAGGATTTTATCCAGACCCTTCAGCATGCCGCGTAGGGGATGATTACTATATTGTTTGTTCAAGCTTTGTATACGCCCCAGGGGTTCCAATCTTCCACAGCAAGGATTTGGCACACTGGGAGCAGATAGGACATGTACTTGATAGAGAAAGCCAGCTTCCAGTAAGCGGCGAGATTTCAAGAGGAATCTTTGCTCCAACAATCAGAGAGCATAAGGGCACATTTTACATGATTACTACAAACGTAAGCCACGGCGGTAATTTTGTAGTAACTGCAAAGGATCCAGCAGGTCCTTGGTCTGAGCCATACTACTTAGGTGAGGATGCACCTGGTATCGACCCATCACTTTTCTTCGATGATGATGACAGATGCTACTATGTAGGAACACGTCCAAATCCAGAGGGAGTTCGCTATAACGGTGACTGGGAAATCTGGGTACAGGAATTAGACCTTAACACAATGAAGCTCGTAGGTGAGTCTATGGCAATCTGGAAGGGCGCCGTTAAAGATGTTATCTGGCCAGAAGGTCCACACCTTTACAAGAAGGATGGCTATTATTATCTTCTTCATGCAGAAGGCGGTACAGGCCCAGAGCACGCTATTTCAGTAGCCCGTTCAAAGGAACTTTTTGCTTGGTTTGAGGGCTGCCCAAGAAATCCTATTTTTTCTCATAGAAATTTAGGTAAGGATTATCCTATAATATATGCTGGTCACGGTGATTTAATCGATGATAAAAACGGCAACTGGTACATTGTTATGCTTGCTTCTCGTCCATGCGAAAAGCACTGCAGCATAGGTCGTGAGACCTTCCTTGCAAAGGTTGTTTGGGAAGAGGGGTGGCCAGTTATCAATCCTGGTATTGGTAAGCTCGAGGATGATGTGGAGCTGACCTTTGAGGAGCATCCATTTGCAGCAGAGAATGAGTGGAGCGATGAGCTTCATTTCTGGACAAACGAATTAGACCAGCGTCTTGTTGGTATCGAAAAGAGAAACGAGGACATCTACTCACTTACACAGCGTCCAGGATTCCTTCGTCTTTTCACTCGTCCAGAGCGTGCAGAGGAAATGTGCTATCCATCATATCTAGGATTGCGTCAGAAGGATTATTCGTTTAAGGTAAATACTGGAGTTGATTTTACTCCAGCAAACGAAAATGAATGTGGTGGTTTGGTTCTTTTCCAGAATCATGCTAATCACCTTACTCTTGAGATAGTATTAAAGGGTGGCAAGAAGGTTCTTCAGGTACGCAAGACTGTTAAGGGAGAAGAGACGGTTACAGCATCGGCTGAGGTTAGCACAGATGTTGTTACAATTGAGCTTCAGGCTAAGGCACAGAAGGCAGATGCTTATCTTGTGGAGAATGGAAAACACACACTTCTTGAAGCAGGTATCGATTTATTGCCATACACCACAGAAGAAGCAGGCGGATTTGTAGGATGTACAGTGGGAATGTACACTTCTTCAAATGGTAAACCAAGCGAGAACCACTGCGATTTCGCATGGCTTACTTTAGAGAGAAATTAATTTATTGGGTGATGTTAATGACAAAATTTGATTCTTATTTTGGAAGATTTATTTCTAAAACAACTTCAAAGAGAAGACTGATGGCATTCTATATTGTGTTTGTCATCATTCCTATCCTTTTAGTTGATGGTCTTGTTGTTTCGGGCGCATATCGTGCTGAGTTGGCAGCAAGAGAGCATACCATGGAGAATCAGGCTAATGCCATTACTTACACCTTTGAAAACCAAATTGATCAGGCTGCTAAGTTGGGCAATGCTCTTTATAGCAGCCTGTATGTTGATAGATTTTTAAACACAGAGTTTAAAACGAATCTTGAATACTATAATGCATATCATGATTTCTTTGATGACACTCTCCTTAAGCTGGTAGAGGGGCAGTCAGGTCTTGATTTTTGTATATACATAGATAATGATACAGTCACAAATGGTGCTGAGTTCCAGCGTTTGGACCAGGCCGTTGGCACTGACTGGTATACCTATGTTGAAGAATCCGATTTAAATAAAGGCTTATATTTCGGCAGAAGAAAAACTGCAGATAGCCAGATTCAAAAGACTATCTATTATTTCCAAAGATTGAATTATTACAACAGGGTTTCCAAAAACATTTTGCTTGTTATCATCGATTATGGAAAGATTTCTGATAGTATTTCCAATTTAAATTTTGAAAATCGTGCTTATGTCTGTGACAATTCGCGAGTAATTTTGTCCAACAGTAAGTATAGCAATATAAATAAAGACTATGGTTTAAAGCTTGATCTTAAAGATATATCTTATTCACAGGAGTTTCAGAGCTACAATCAGATTCTTACAGTGGATGTTTTAGCGGGGAATAATTCCTTCCTGAATGCCTTTAAGAGCCGCTGGTATCAGTTCCTTCTTCTGATTATTGTAAATATGGTTTTACCTATCTATGTCAGCAGCATCTTGAACACTGTTTATCAGAATAAGCTGAAGGAACAGGAATCCTTTGTGGCAAGAAAGAACGCAGAGCTCCTTGCACTACACAGTCAGATTAATCCACATTTCCTTTTTAATGCACTTGAAAGTATACGAATGCATTCTCTTTTGAAACAGGAAACTGAGACTTCAAAAATGGTGGAGCATCTTGCCAAGCTTCAGCGTCAGTATACTGAGTGGAATGAGGATAATGTTACTATTGAAAAGGAGATAGAATTCGTAAATGCATATCTGGAATTGCAGAAATATCGCTTCGGTGACAGACTGTCATTTGATATTGATGTGGAAACTGAGTGCTTGAAATTATTGATTCCAAAGCTTACTATAGTAACGTTCGTAGAAAACGCATGCATCCATGGAATAGAAAGTAAAATCACGCCAGGATGGATATTTGTAAGGATTTCCACCGACGGTGAATTTATGACTCTTGAAATAGAGGATACAGGAAACGGAATGGGAGAGGAGGAAGAAAAAAATCTTCTTCGAAGGATGCGTTTTGCAAATATCGAAATGCTCAAGGAAAAAGGTAGAGTGGGTATTGTTAATGCCTGTCTCAGACTTAAAATGATGTCTGAGGACGAGGCTGTCTTTGACCTTGATTCGGAGCCAGGCACAGGTACACTTGTGCAAATTATGGTTCCAGTGAAATATTTAAAGGGGTTATTGTAGTAATGTTAGAGGTTTTATTAGTAGATGACGAGCCATTTATTTTACAGGGCTTGCAGCTTTTAGTGGATTGGGAAAAGGAAGGATATCATATTTCCACTGCATCAAATGGTAAGGAGGCATATGATTTCGTTTCAAACAATCCTGTTGATTTGATTATCTCAGATATTAAAATGCCAGTTATGACCGGCATTGAGCTTTTAAAGGCTATCAGAACTGAGCTGGATAAGGATATATATTTTGTTGTCCTTAGTGGCTATGCAGAATTCGGCTATGCTCAGGAGGCACTTCGTTTTGATTGTACCGATTATATTTTAAAGCCTGTAGAGAGTGAACAGCTTCTTTCTATCCTTAGAAAGGTTTCAGCATTAAATCAGGCAAAGACTTCCCGCACTAAAGACGGTATAAGAAAAGAGAAGGCATATATGGAACGTACTCTTATGCATCTTCTCAGTGGTAAATATGATGTAAATGATTTGGAGTATGTATCTCAGAAGACAAATATAGATGAGGAAAAATGTTATGTGGAGATTCAGCTTGATGAGCAGAATCCGGCAGAAGATTTTTCCGATGATGATAAGAAGGCAATGCTTGCTAAGCTTTATACATCAGCATGTGATTATTTGAAGGATGATTCCATCTTTTGTATTCGTGATATTTCCGACAGCGAGCAGGTTTATGATATAGGCTTTGTTTACAGTGAGAGTATGGCACAGCGTTTGCAGCTTACGGCAAAGGAATATCTTATAAGATTTTTGGAATACATGGAGGCAAATACCAATCTTGCCATCACAGTGCTTGTAGGAAAGCCAGTCACAGGTATTAGAAATATTTCAAAGTCATATGGTACTGCCAACATGCTTCATTCCCTTCAGGGCTTCCGCGATAAGAAGAATATATACTTCTATGAGGAAGAGTACAAGGTTGGCGAGACAGGACTTATTATCTGCAAAAAGCAGCTTGATGCGTTGATAACTGCCATCGAAAGAGGCGAGCATGTGGAAATCCGTAAATGCGTAGAGGATTTTTACGAGGAAATGCAAAAGACGGGTGTAACAGGCTCTACAATGAATCTGAATATCAATTATCTTTTGTTCCAGCTTATACATCTTGCCAGCGAGCTTGATAGTGAAGTTAACCAGGAGGAAATTCTTCGTATCATTTCTGAGACTACATCTGAGGAAGGTATCAGAAGAGGCGGAAGAACTCACCTTTGTCGTATGTCCTATGCTTATGGCGAGTATCTTGCTCAGCTTCGTAAAAACGTATCAAGAGGTGTTCTTGGAGATGTGGAAGAGGAGATAAAGAAGAACTACGCTTCAAACCTTACCCTTAAGGATTTAAGTGAGAAATACTACGTCAACTCAGCTTATTTGGGACAGCTCTTCAGAAAGAAGTACGGATGCTCATTTAAGGATTATCTTAATAAAAAGAGAATCGAGGAGGCAGCAAAGCTTCTTCGCAAAACTGATATGAAAATTTATGAAGTGGCAGAATCTGTAGGTTATAAGGATGCGGATTACTTTGTAAATAAGTTTATAGAGGCAATGGGTTGTACACCTACAAAATACAAGAAGAATTTTTAGACATTGAATAAAAAGGGGGGGTGAAATTTTTAAAATTTCTCCCCCCTTTTTCTATACTTTCTCCGATGTTTTGTTCACAGAAAAGACATAGAATACTATCATACGAAAGGGACATAAGTCCCGGAGATAAAATAGGAGGGTTATTTATGAAAAAGAAAATTGTAAGCGCTGTGCTTTGCGCTGCAATGCTCTCAAGCATGTTTGCTGGATGCGGTAAGCAGGCAGCAAGCGGCGGAGCAGTCAATGAAGATGGTATCAAAGAATTCACAGCATTCTTTGCAGTACCTGGTTCAGAAATCAATGATGACAACGAGATCCAGCAGATTATTGCTGAGAAGACTGGTTGTAAAGTAAAGGAGACATGGCTTACAGGCCAGACAGCTGAAGAGGCAGTTGGTACTCTTATTGCTGGTGGGGAATATCCAGACTTTATCGAAGGTGGTAATGGTTCAAAGCAGCTTTATGAGGCTGGCGCTCTTGTAGCTCTTGATGATTACATTGATAAATATCCTAACATTAAGGAATACTTTACAGAGCAGGAATGGGATCAGCTCCGTCAGAGCGATGGACATATCTACTGGATTCCACAGTTCTCTAACATCTATGGTCAGGAACGTGCTTGTACACACAATGACGAAGCATTCTGGATTCAGGCAAGAGTTCTTGAGTGGGCTGGTTATCCAAAGATTGAGACAATGGATGAGTACTTCGATCTTATCGAAAAGTACAACGAAGCAAACCCAACAATGGCTGATGGTACTACAGCAAATATCCCTTACACAATCCTTTGCGATGACTGGAGATACTTCTGCTTAGAGAATGCACCAGAGTTCCTTGATGGATATCCAAACGATGGATCAGTTATTGTAGATCCAGAGAAGCTTCAGGTTATTGATTACAATACAACAGATACAGCTGTTAAGTACTTCAAGAAGCTTAACGAAGAGTATCACAAGGGTATTGTTGACCCAGAGTCATTCACACAGACATATGATGAGTACATCGCTAAGATTTCTTCTGGTCGTGTACTTGGTATGATTGATCAGTGGTGGGATTTCGCTTACACAGGCGAGGATGCTATTAAGTCAGCAGGTCTTGATGAGCAGGGTTGCCAGTACGTTCCACTTCCAATTACAATTGAGAAGGGTATGAAGAACCAGTGGCACAACTCAGGCGGAGTTCTTAACGTATCTTCAGGTCTTGCAATCACAACATCTTGTAAAGATGTAGATGCAGCACTTCAGTTCGTTAACGATCTTCTTGATCAGGAGATTCATGATTTAAGATTCTGGGGTGTTAAGGATGTAGATTACAAGGTTGGCGATGACGGATTATACTACAGAACACCAGAGATGAGAAAGCAGGCAGCTGATACAGCTTACAAGGCAGCTCATACATGTTCTTACTCATACTTCCCACAGTATTCTGGAACAAGCCGCGATGGCAAGAATGCTATGAAGTCTGATGGACAGGAGCAGGAATTCTTCGATGGTCTTTCAGAGCCAATTAAGAAGTGCTTCGAAGCTTATGGCGCTAAGACATATGTAGAAATGCTTGGTACATCAGAGAAGCCAGGTGACTGGTACCCAATGTACACATATTCAAACACATTAACAACTGACACACCAGGTGGTACAGCTTGGACAAAGATGGGTGAGATTAAGCACCAGTATCTTCCAAAGGTTGTTATGGCTGATGACTTTGATAAGGGTTGGGCTGAGTATATGAAGGTATACGAAGAGTGCAAGCCAGAAGATTTCATCTCAGAGATGCAGACAGAGCTCGAGAGAAGAATGACAGAAGCAGCTAAGTACAAATAAGATTTAATTTGGTAAAAAGATAAACCCTTGGCGGGCATTATCATAGTGCCCGCCATCTTTATACCTATTTTTAGAGATTTAGCAGTAATTTGGGAGGTAATTATGACAAAGAAAACATTCAATATGGCCGATTTTAAGCGCCAGAGAATTCTTATTATCTGGGCAGCTGCAATCGTAATTTATGGAATAGTATTCCATTATGCACCACTTGTTGGATGGCTTATGGCATTTCAGAATTATAAGCCAGTAACAGGTCTTTTACATTCACAGTTCGTAGGATTAGATAAGTTCAAGGTATTATTTTCAGATGTATCATTCCTTAGAGTTATTCGTAACACTTTGGCAATGGGTGTTATAAACCTTGCAGCTACATTTGTTATGGCTATTTTATTCGCAATTCTTTTGAATGAAATGGCATTCAAGGGTGGCAAGAAGGTCGTTCAGACTATTTCTTACTTACCGCACTTCCTTTCTTGGATCATCGTTACAGGTATTCTTCACGATGCACTTTCAGGAACAGGTATCATCAACACAGTAATGTTACACTTTGGTTGGATTACACAGCCAATCAACTTTTTTGCACACGAAAAATACTTCTGGCCAATCGTAGCCTTCGCTAATGTTTGGAAGGAGACAGGCTGGAATGCAATTATATATTTAGCAGCTATCACATCTATTGACCCATCACTTTATGAAGCAGCAGCTATCGATGGTGCTGGTAGATGGGCAAAGATCAAGCACGTAACACTTCCTGGTATCAAGCCAACAATTATGATTCTTCTTCTAATGAATGTTGGTAACGTACTTAACGCAGGTTTCGAAATTCAGTACTTACTTGGTAACGGTCTTGTACAGAACGTATCACAGACAATTGATATCTACGTTTTGAAATGGGGTATCAGCCAGGGCGATTACTCAATCGGTACTGCAGCAGGTATCTTTAAGAGTTTGGTTTCAATTATTCTTATTGTATTCTTCAACCATATTGCTAAGAAGCACGGTGAAGAAAGATTATTCTAGGAGGTGTGCAGCATGGATCAGACATTAGATTTAACAAGCACCGCTGGAAAAACCAAGGAGGTCGCTATGGGAAAAGCTAGAAAACGCAAGAAGATTTCAGGCGCTGATTTAGCATTTAGAATTTGCAATGGCATTTTTATGATTTGCTTTGTAATTATTACACTTTATCCAGTTTTAAATACACTTGCAGTATCATTAAATGATGGTACTGACGCTCTTAGAGGTGGCATTTATCTTTGGCCAAGAGTATTTACCTGGAAGAACTATGAGACAGTATTATCTAAGGACAACCTTGTTACTGGTGCTGTTGTCACTGTAGCAAGAACACTCATTGGTACAGTTCTTGCCCTTGTTACAAACGCTATACTTGCTTTTATCGTAAGCCGTAAGAACTTTATGTTCGCTAAGCAGGTATCACTGTTTTGGGTTATTACAATGTATGTTAACGGTGGATTGATTCCTACATTCCTCCTTTTTAAATCCCTTGGACTTACAAACAGTTTTGCAGTTTATGTAATACCTGGAATGTTATCTGCCTTTAACATGTTAGTTATCAGAACCTATATGAGGGGTATTCCTGACAGTTTGGAGGAGTCAGCACAGTTGGATGGAGCTGGTTACACAACTATTTTCCTAAAGATTATTTCTCCATTATGTAAGCCAGTTTACGCTACTGTTGCTCTCTTCGTAGCTGTAGGACAGTGGAACTCTTGGTTCGATGCAATGCTTTATAATAGAATGGCTTCACAGTATACAACATTGCAGTATGAGCTTATGAAACTCCTTTCTTCAGTATCAAACCAGAGCTCATCTGCAGAAGCTATGAAGAATGCTGGTGAAGGTTCAGTAACACCTACATCTGTAAGAGCAGCAGCAACAATTATTACAATGCTTCCAATTATTTGTATTTATCCATTCTTACAGAAATACTTCGTAACTGGACTTACACTTGGTGGCGTAAAGGAATAAGATTTTTTAGACTAGACGATTATGACATACAGAAATTTATTTTTAGAGATAGGTAAGACCCCTGAGGAAATTCAGCACAGGGTAAATGACACATTTGACGAGATATTCTATGGTGTCAACAAGTTTTATGAAACTACAGAAGATGGCACCATGGGATACCTTGTAGATACAGGAAATATCGATACACGTACCGAAGGTATTTCATACGGTATGATGATGGCTGTTCAGATGGACAAGAAAAAGGAATTTGATCAGCTTTGGACATGGGCAATGACAAACATGTACCTTGATGAAGGTGAAAACAAAGGTTATTTTGCCTGGTCAGTAGACCCTAGTGGTCGCAAAAATGCTTATGGACCAGCTCCAGATGGTGAGGAATTCTTTGCAATGGCACTTATATTTGCAAGTCACCGTTGGGGAGATGGCGAGGGCATCTATAACTATAGTTTAAAAGCTAAAGAGCTTTTAAAAGTGGTTCTTCATCATGAAGAAATGTATGGAGGCCACAATATGTGGAACGAGGATGGTCTTATTAAGTTCGTCCCAGGACTTGAGTTTACAGATCCATCTTATCATCTTCCACACTTCTATGATTTATTTGCGGAGAATTGCTTTGACGAAGACAAAGAGCTTTGGAAAAAATGCGCAGCAGCTAGCCGCGAATATCTCAAGAAAGCATGCCATCCAGTAACAGGTCTTTCCCCAGAATACAGTTACTATGATGGTAAACCTTATCCCGACCATGAACATTTCGGTGGAAGACATGACTGGTTCTATAGCGATGCATACAGAACCATAGCAAATATCGGCCTTGACTATGAATGGGCCGATAAGGACACCGAATTTGGACAGTGGTGTAAAGCTACTGCCAACAATCTTCAGGCTTTCTTCGCAAACCTCCCAGTCGAAGACAGCAGGGGAATCTATGAGATTGATGGAACTATCTTAGAAGGCAAGGCACTTCATCCAGTAGGCTTGACTGCAACGATTGCTCAGGCGTCACTTGCAGCGGATGGAGAGTATGCTCTCAAGGCCGTAGAAGAGTTTTGGAATACACCTCTTCGTACAGGTGAGAGACGCTACTATGATAATTGCTTATATCTCTTCGCTATGTTGGCACTTAGCGGAAATTACCGAATTTGGTAATTACTTCTTCTTCATTTTATAAGATATCAAGGGCTGGTCACTTCGTGACCAGCCCTTTGACTTTGCAATATAATGCTGTTTAGTAGAGTTTAGGAATATTGTTATTGACAAAACATATTTGAGCAGTTATATTATTGCTGACATTTGAAAATCTAAAGAGATTTATCACGCCTGGTGGGGCTCGCCACCGTATTCCATCTTTATTTTTGTTTTTATTGGTTAAAAAATTGGGTTAAACATTATTTTTTACGGTCACACAGGCTCTTTTTACTTGTATGACGGTAGGAAAATGTTTTTATTATCCAAGACTACGGTCAGCGCTAGACATTATTACTTCCTGCCGTAGAGTTTTATAAAATATTTTGAATATTTACGGTCATATAGCGAGAAAACGTCTCTATGACTGAAACAGAATTGGAACAAGTGGGATTAAGTTTGTGAAAAAAGTAAAATACTACGGCATAGATTAAGAAGCTAAGCTTTGTGACCGTAGCCTCAAAAAATAAATATTTTTCACTACGGTCATATGGATAAAAAGCATGTAAGTGACCGTAAAGCTAGGGTGATTATTGTTAAAAAAAAATTGAGTCGGAGGAAGAATTAATGGTAAGTTGCAGGGATTTATTGGAAAAGCAACTGAATGAGCTAGATAAGCTAATTAGTAAATCAAATAAGAATATTTCAAAGTTGGAAAACCTTCCTGATTATAGTGTCATAGTATCTATTAGCAATGGATGTAAACAATATTATTTGTATGATAGGACTACAGGGAAAAAGGAATATGCTAATAGTAAAAAAATGAAGCTTGTGAAGAAGATAGCCCAAAGAGATTATGAACTAATAGTAAATAAAAAGCTGAACGTATTAAGGGGAAGGATTAATAGATTCCTCTCGGGATATCATTTGGATGATATAGGTAAAATCTATGATGATATGCATCCAGTTAGAAGAGAACTTCTGGTTCCTTTTATAGAACCAGATGAGGCTTATATCCAAAGATGGCTAGAAGAAAATCCTGACCATCAGAATGATTTTTACGGGAATGGAAAGATAGCCACTGCTAATGGAGGATATGTTAGATCTAAATCAGAAAGAATTATTGCGGATTTACTAGATAAATATCATGTTCCATATAGATATGAACCAAGATTAGAGTTAGTTGGAAGACATATAGTTTATCCTGATTTTATGGTATTGAATGTAAGGAAGAGAAAGACCTTATACTGGGAACATTTAGGTTTGTTAAGTGAGTACAGCTATGCACAAAAGAATTTTACTAAGATAAATGATTATGAAGAAGGTGGGCTGCTGTTGGGAAAAAATCTTATCATTACGATGGAAACAGAAGAAGCCCCAATTAATACAAAATTAGTTGAAGAAAAGATAAAACTATATTGTTTATAGAGATAGGAGCTTAGATAATCCTTATCATTTCACAGACATAGCATAAATAATATGTTAAAATGCTATTAGGTGCGTAAGCGCTTAATAGCATTTTCCTATATGGAGGTAAAGTATGGATTACAATTCAAGATATAATGAGTGGCTTGAGAAGCTTGCAGATTCAGACCCATTAAAGGCTGAGCTTCAGGCTATCGCAGGCGACGAAAAAGAAAAGGAAGATCGTTTCTACCAGGATCTTTCATTTGGTACAGCAGGTCTTCGCGGTAAAGTTGGCGCAGGAACCAACCGCATGAATTTCTTTACAGTTGGCAAGGCTACACAGGGTGTTGCTGATTTTATCGTGTCAAAGGGTAAGGAAGCATGTGAGAAGGGTGTAGTTATCGCCCATGATCCACGTCACTTCTCAAAGGAGTTTTCACAGCTTGCAGCTGGTATTTTTGCTGCTAATGGAATCAAAGTATACTGTTTCCCTGATTTAAGACCAACTCCAGAGCTTGCTTACATGATTAGAAGACTTGGCACAGTTTCTGGTATCAACATCACAGCTAGCCACAACCCAAAGGAATACAATGGCTACAAGGCATATTGGGATGACGGATGTCAGGTTTCATCTGAGATTGCAGATGGTATGACAGAGTGCATCAATGCAGTAGATATGTGGAGTGGCGTAAAGAAGTCTGATTTTGAGCAGGGTGTTAAGGACGGTAAGATTATCGTTCTTGGCGAAGAGTATGATAGAGAATACCTTGATAAGATTGAGTCCCTTGCAATTCATGAGGGTGATGAGCTCGATCTTACAATTCCTCTCGTATACACACCGCTTAACGGATGCGGTTCTATTCCATTCCGTCAGATGCTTAATGATAGAGGTTTCTCTAATTGGACAATCGTTCCTGAGCAGGAGAATCCAGATCCAGATTTCAAGACTGTAGGCTATCCAAATCCAGAGGATACAAAGGCCTTCAGATTATCAGAGGAGTATGGTCGCAAGTTTGGTGCAGAGCTTCTTATGGCAACAGACCCAGATGCAGACCGTTTTGCCATTGAGATTCGCGATAGCGAGGGCAACTATGTGCCACTTAATGGTAATCAGACAGGATACCTTCTTGTAAACTATGTTCTTGAGGGACATAAGGATGCAGGAACACTTCCAGCTAAGGGCGCTATGGTTAAGTCTATCGTTACATCTACATTATCCACAATTATGGCTAAGGCTTACGGTGTGGAAATGTTTGAAACTCTTACTGGTTTCAAGAACATTTGTGGAAAAATCCCCTATCTTCACGATAACGGATATAAATACTTATTTGGTTATGAAGAGTCAGTTGGCTATGCTATCTGCGAGGATATCCGCGACAAGGACGGTATCTCAGCAGGTATGATGGTTGCTGAGGCAGCAGCTTACTACCGCAAGCAGGGCAAGACTCTTTGGGATGTTCTCCAGGAAATCTACGCTAAGTATGGTTTCTTTGCAGAGGACGAGCCAAACATCATCTTAGAGGGTATTCCAGGAGCACAGCGCATTCAGCGTATGATGAAATGGTTCCGTGAGAACATGCCTACAGAAGTTGCTGGAGCAAAGGTAGATAAGGTAATCGATTACATCAATGGCTACGAGGATATTCCACCACAGAATGCTATTCGCTTATTCTTAGATAATGGCTCATGGTTTGCTATCAGACCATCTGGTACAGAGCCTAAGATTAAGTTTTACTTCTACTCAAATCAGGATTCACGAGAGAATGCATTGAAGGTGAATGCAGCTATAAAAGATGAGATTTTTGCTCTAATTAATTCAGTGGAATAATATTGATAAAAAAAGAGGGTTTTTGATATAAAAGACCCTCTTTTTTATTCTAGAATATCTTCAGCATGGAATATTTTGGAGGTTTATTTAATGAGTTCAAAAGTATTTGATACTGAAAAATTCGCCAAAGTGGCTAGACGCGCTGTAGCAGAGGGTGTAGTTCTTCTGGAAAATGACGGTGTGCTTCCACTTCAGGCTGGTTGCAATATAGCACTATTTGGCCGAAGCCAGTTTAATTACTACAAGAGTGGTACTGGCTCAGGCGGAATGGTTAATACAAAATATGTAATCGGAGTGCGTGAAGCTTTAGAGGTTGATGAGCGCTTCAACTTAAACAAAGACTTAAAGGCTACCTATGATGAGTGGATTAAGGAAAATCCCTTTGATGCTGGTGTAGGCTGGGCTTCAGAACCATGGTTCCAAAAGGAGATGCCTGTTTCAGCTGAGCTTGCAGCAAAGGCAGCTCAGACTTCAGACGTTGCCGTAGTCCTCATTGGCCGTACAGCAGGAGAGGATCAGGACAACAGCGTTTCGCAGGGAAGCTATCTTCTTACAGATGATGAGCATGAAATGCTTAAGAATGTTACAGAGGCTTTCGAGAAGACTATCGTTCTTTTAAATGTTGGAAACATTATCGATATGAACTGGATGGAGAAGTACAACACATCGGCTGTTCTATATATCTGGCAGGGTGGTCAGGAAGGTGGCCTTGGAGCACTTGATGTAATTTCAGGAGATGTTAATCCATCAGGTCGTCTTACAGATACAATTGCAAAGGATATTGAGGACTATCCTTCTACACCTAACTTTGGTGGCAAGGAGACCAACATCCAGCGGGAGGATATCTACGTAGGCTACAGATATTTCGAGACATTTGCACAAGATAAGGTTCTTTATCCGTTTGGCTATGGCCTGTCTTACACTACATTTGATATCGAAGCAGGAAACTGTCTGTATGATGGTAATAAAGTCACAATCAGCGCAAAGGTTACTAACACAGGTGATGTAGCAGGACAGCAGGTAGTTCAGGTATATGTTTCAAAGGATCAGGGTGTTCTTGGAAATCCTGCAATGGAGCTTGTAGAATTTGCAAAGACAAAGGAGCTTGCACCAGGAGAAAGCCAGGATTTTGAGTTCGTAATTACGAATTATCAGCTTTCAAGCTTTGATGACAGTGGAGTTACCAGCCATAAGAATGCATATGTTATGCAGGCAGGTGTCTATGAGTTCTATATTGGAGAAAATGTTCGCAGTAATGTTGAAGCTGGAATTGTTAAGCTTGATGAACTCAAAGTAATTGAGCAGCTTTCAGAGGCTATGGCTCCAGTAGTTAAATACACAAGAATCAAGCCAGTAAAGCTTGCTGACGGCAGCTTCAAGACATTATATGAGGATGTTCCTACAGCTACTGTAGATTCTGAGAAATTCAGAAAAGAGACTCTTCCTACTGAGATGAAAAAAAGAGAAGGCAAGAGCTTTAAGCTTGCCGATGTTTTAGATAAAAAATGTACCATGAACGATTTTGTGGCACAGCTTTCAGATGAAGAGCTTTGCTGTATAGTTCGTGGCGAGGGTATGAGTTCACCTAAGGTTACACCTGGTTGTGGTGGCGCATATGGTGGTGTGACAGATTCACTTTTAGAGAAGGGTATTCCAGTAGCCTGCTGTTCAGATGGTCCTTCAGGAATTCGTATGGACTCAGGAAAGAGAGCCTTCGCTATGCCAAACGGTACATGTCTTGCATGTGCATGGAATCTCGAGCTTGTAGAAGAGCTTTACAATTGGGAAGGTCTTGAGCTTAGAAAGAATAAAATCGATTGCTTACTTGGACCTGGTATGAATATTCACAGACACCCTCTTAATGGACGTAACTTCGAGTACTTCAGCGAAGATCCATTTGTTACAGGAAAGAACGCAGTTGCAATGCTTAAGGGTATGCACAAATATGGCGTTACCGGTACGATCAAACACTTCTGCATGAACACACAGGAGACTGGCAGACATACAGTTGAGCATGTTGCATCACAGCGTGCTATTCGTGAGATTTACCTTAAGGGGTATGAGATGGCTGTCAGAGAGGCAGGCGCTCACGCTGTTATGACTACATATGGCTCGGTAAATGGATACTACACATCTTCAAGCTACGATTTGGTTACACGAATTCTCCGCGAAGAGTGGGGATTTGATGGAATCGTCATGACTGACTGGTGGGCAAAGGGCGGCAAGTCATATCATGGAAATAATTCTGATATGGCAGCTATCGTTCGTGCTCAGAATGATTTATATATGGTTACAAGCTGCGCTGAGGATAACACTAATAGGGATAATACTGCAGAAGCCCTTGCTGATGGTAGCCTTTCAAGAGCAGAGCTTCAGCGATGTGCAGCTAATATCTGTAAATGGATTATGGAAAAGCCAGTTATGAATCGTTATCTTGAGAGAGATAATGACCTTGACGTTCAGCTTGCTTCAGAGGCAGATGATGACGAGCTTGATTTCGATAAGATGATTGATCTTAGAATTGATGAAAGCGGTGTGGCAGATATTAACCCAAAGGAAATAAAGACTGCTAGAAACACAACTAATATGGTTACTGTTTCATTTAAGGAGCGAGGCGACTATAAGCTTTCCCTTACTGTTCGCGCTGCTGAGAACCTCAGTGATTTGGCACAGATTCCACTTAGCATTTTCAAGGACAAGGAGCTTGTGAAGATGGTGACTCTTACTGGAGCAGATAAGGAGTGGCAGACCATTGAGGTGCCATTCGTTGGATGCGCTATGACCTTCTTTTTGAAACTTCACTTTGCTCAGGATGGAATGGAAATAAATGATATTCACTTTGAACTTGTTAAGTCAAGAGAAGAGGAATTCCGCCTTATGTTTGCCAGAATGGGTGAAGAGTAACAGGTGTCAATTAAGCTATGCAATATTTATAGTGTTACAAAATATAATTGCTCACAATATATTCGCAATTTGTTAAAAAATCTCCCACACATTGGGAGATTTTTTTTGCTAAAATCATGCTAGCTTACTATAGGCATGGGAGAATAAACAAGCTGTTTTTTTAAGGAGTGTTTAGCATGAAAAGTAGCATGAAAGCAAAGATTATGGCCAGCATTGTTCTTCTGGATTTGGTAATGGTGTTTGGTATAGCCTTTATCGGCTTCAATTTCAGGTCAGCTGTTACCACTGCCAACATGATGTCCCAGACTTATTTGTTGGTAGAGCGAGACTTTGGTAATGCCAATACTAACTTACAAAATCTGGTTAAGAGATTTTTCATTCTTGAGACCATGAATTATATGTACCAGGACAACTGGACTGATACTGCCACAAGAGACACAATCATCGGTGTAGGCGAAGGAGAATATCAGCTTGTTGCAGAGGCTGTTGCTGATTTGAAGACTCATGTGGATGCTATAAATGACCCTGAGTTTACAGAGCAGTATCAGACAATGAGTAATGCAGCCAATAGCTTTCTTGCTGAATATAAAAAGATGGAAGCAAGCTTTTATGAAGGCAAATTTAGCGATGCTATGACCACTTATTTTGCTGGAGCACATGAATATGTGTCAGTGTACGAGGAAAATGTAGGACTCATGCGTGAAAAGCTGGAGCTTCTTGTGCAGGAAAATGAGGAAGCCCTCATAAAATATGAAACAAAAGTACAGCAGTCTATAGTCTTTGGTATTATAATGCAGATTGTTGCCACCACATTTGCTGTAATCATAGTAAGAAGATCAGTAAATCCACTTATTTCATCTGCAAAAGATCTGGATAAGATGATTGCAGATATGAATGCCGGCAATGCTAATCTTGCCCACAGAATCAATAATAAATCAAAGGATGAGGTTGGTGTTCTTGTATCAGGTATCAACAACTTCTTAGAGACCTTAGAGAAGATTATCTTCACTATAAAGGATGAGTCAGGAAATATTTATACTTCTGTTGAAAATACAGTTGGTATTGTAAATTCCTCTAAGGATGATGTAAGCAACGTATCTGCTGTTATGGAAGAGCTTTCAGCCAGCATGGAGACAGCTAATAATACACTCCTTTCACTTAATGAAGAAGCAAGTGATGTAAATGATGCGGTAGGCAATGTATCCAACCAGGTTAATGAGGGTACAAGCCGAGTAGCAGAAATCAAGGATCATGCTAATGTGATTCGTGAGAAGACAGTTAAGATGAAGGAATCTACAAACGAAATGGTTTCTTCTATTAAAGATACCTTAGAGAATTCTATTGCAGAAAGTAAGAATGTAGAACAGATTCAGACACTTACTGAGGACATCCTTTCAATCGCAGCTCAGACAAACCTTCTGGCTCTTAATGCGTCTATCGAGGCAGCCCGTGCAGGTGAAGCTGGTAAGGGCTTTGCAGTAGTAGCTGATGAAATCAGACAGCTTGCTGAGCACAGTAAGGAAACAGCTAATTCTATTCAGGAAATCAGTAATCAGGTTATTTCAGCCGTTGAGGCTCTTGCAGATAACTCTAACGAGATGCTTACATATGTAAGTGAGACAGTACTTGCTGATTATGATGGATTCGAAGATGTAGCAAAGCAGTACTATCAGGATGCCGAAGATATCAATTCAGTTCTTGACAGCGTAAATGACAACACAGTAGTACTTAATTCTACAATAAATGAGATGACATCAGAGATTGACCATATTTCAAAGGTTATCAATGACTGTACAAAAGGGGTATCTGAAGCTACTGAAAATACCTCAGAAATCCTTGAATCGATTACAACAATCCATGATGATTCTGAGACAAACCGTGACATTTCACAGCGTCTCCAGGAAGAGGTATCACGCTTCACAAGCGTTGCGGATGAAGAATAGATTGATAATACTCAAAAGGTCCAGCTGCTATGGCTGGACCTTTTAATAATTTCTCTTATTAACCTTCTACAGAGTAGTTAGGAGCTTCCTTTGTGATGTGGATGTCATGTGGATGTGACTCCTTAAGTGAAGCAGCAGAAATCTTAACGAACTTGCCACGCTCCTGAAGCTCTGGGATAGTAGGACAACCGCAGTAACCCATACCTGAGCGGATACCACCGATGAGCTGGAAGATAACGTCCTCAAGGCTTCCCTTATAAGCAACACGTCCTTCAACGCCCTCTGGAACGAGCTTCTTAGCGCCTTCCTGGAAGTAACGATCCTTAGATCCGTTTTCCATAGCTGCAAGAGAACCCATGCCACGGTATACCTTATATTTACGACCCTGGAATAGTTCGAATGAACCAGGAGCTTCATCGCAGCCTGCGAACATTGAACCCATCATACATACTGAACCACCAGCAGCAAGGGCCTTTGTCATATCACCAGAGTACTTGATACCACCATCAGCGATGATTGGCACACCGTATTCCTTAGCAACAGCGTAGCAATCCATGATAGCTGAAATCTGTGGAACACCGATACCTGCAACAACACGTGTTGTACAGATAGAACCAGGTCCGATACCAACCTTAACTGCATCAGCACCAGCCTCGATAAGAGCCTTTGTAGCTTCGCCTGTAGCGATGTTACCAGCAACAACCTGAAGGTCTGGATAAGCAGCCTTAACCTTCTTTACAGCCTCGATGATGTTCTTTGAGTGGCCGTGAGCTGAATCCATAACGATAACGTCAACCTGAGCATCTACGAGGGCCTGAACACGCTCCATCATGTTTCCTGTAATACCAACACCAGCACCGCAGAGAAGACGACCCTGGTCATCCTTTGCAGCGTTAGGGTATTTAATCTGCTTTTCAATATCTTTAATTGTAATGAGTCCCTTGAGCTTGAAGTTCTCGTCTACAATAGGAAGTTTCTCTTTACGAGACTTGCCAAGAATTTCTTTAGCTTCTTCAAGTGAGATGCCTTCCTTTGCAGTAACAAGGCCCTCAGAAGTCATAGACTCGCTGATTTTCTTTGTGAAATCTGTTTCGAATTTGAGGTCACGATTAGTGATGATACCAATAAGTGTGCCATCTTCCTTTGTGATAGGTACACCAGAAATTCTAAACTTAGCCATGAGCTCGTTAGCTTCAGCAAGTGTGTTGTCTGGTCCGAGGAAGAATGGGTCTGTAATAACGCCGTTCTCAGAACGCTTAACCTTGTCTACTTCTTCAGCCTGAGCTTCGATAGACATATTTTTGTGGATGATACCAATACCACCCTGACGAGCCATAGCGATAGCCATGCGTGACTCAGTAACTGTGTCCATAGCTGCACTCATCATTGGAATATTAAGCTTAATTTTTCTAGTAAGATTTGTGTGAAGATCAATAAGATTAGGAGTAACTTCCGAATACTGTGGAACCAGTAAGACGTCGTCGAAAGTAATACCATCACCGATAATCGATGCCATAGGGGGGAACCTCTCTTTCTTTAACTACGAATTAAATTTTTATAGATTATAGGTTACAAACCAAATAGTGTCAATGAGAGATTTTGATTTATTTTGCGTTTTTTTGAAAGCACAATAACCAGTTAATGATAATAATAGACACATAATTGAAAATCCAAAGATATTTAACAATTTTGTACCCCAAAATAAACAGAAAATCGATTTTGTCTTATTGAATAATTTTATCAATAGTTCTATCATATAATCACGACATTATGGGGATGAGCGCCGGTTTGTTTTTTGTCTATCATTCGATGCAGAAATATAGTTCGTCCCGGTAACTATAAAAATGTCTCTATATAATAAGGAGGAATTAGAAATGCCAAGAGCAAAACAGTCTATGGATGGTAACCAGGCTGCAGCACACGTAGCTTACGCGTTTACAGATGTCGCTGCTATTTACCCTATCACACCATCCAGCCCAATGGCCGATTTCGTTGACCAGTGGTCAGCAGCAGGCCTTGAGAATATTTTTGGAAATCAGGTAAAGGTTGTAGAGATGGAGTCTGAGGCAGGTGCTGCAGGTGCCGTTCACGGTTCACTTGGTGCAGGTGCACTCACAACTACATTCACAGCTTCACAGGGTCTTCTTCTTATGATCCCTAATATGTACAAGATCGCTGCAGAGCAGCTTCCTTGTGTATTCGATGTATCAGCACGTTGTGTTGCTACACAGTCACTTAACATCTTTGGTGATCACTCAGATGTATACGCTTGTCGTCAGACAGGTTTCGCTATGTTATGTGAGACAAATCCACAGGAAGTTATGGATCTCGCTCCAGTAGCTCATCTTGCAGCTATCGAGGGTAAGGTTCCTGTACTTAACTTCTTCGATGGTTTCCGTACATCACACGAAATCCAGAAGATCGAGAAGTGGGATTATGCAGATCTTAAAGAGATGGTTAACATGGATGCAATCAACGAGTTCCGTGCTCGTGCACTTAATCCAGAGCATCCTACAATGCGTGGTTCTCATGAGAACGGTGACGTTTTCTTCCAGCACAGAGAAGCATGCAACACATACTATGATAACTTCCCAGCAGTTGTTCAGAAGTACATGGACAAGGTAAATGCTAAGCTTGGTACAGATTACAAGCTTTTCAACTACTATGGTGCTGCTGATGCAGATAGAGTCATCGTTGCTATGGGTTCTATCAACGACGTAGCAGAAGAGGTTATTGATTACCTCAACGCACACGGCGAGAAGGTTGGTGTACTTAAGGTTCGTCTTTACAGACCATGGTCTTCAAAGGCATTCGTTGAGGCACTTCCTAAGACAGTTAAGAAGATTGCTATCCTCGACAGAACAAAGGAGCCAGGTGCTCTTGCTGATCCTCTTTACCTTGATGTTGCTACAACACTTCGTGAAGCAGGTCTTAACGACATCGTTATCTGCGGTGGTAGATACGGTCTTGGTTCTAAGGATACTCCTCCTTCATCAGTATTCGCTGTATACAAGGAGTTAGAGAAGGACGCTCCTAAGAGCCGTTTCACAATCGGTATCGTTGATGATGTTACTAACCTTTCACTTCCAGAGGTTAAGCCAGCTCCTATTACATCAGCTCCTGGTACAAAGGAGTGCAAGTTCTGGGGTCTCGGCGGTGATGGTACTGTAGGTGCTAACAAGAACTCTACAAAGATCATCGGTGACCACACAGATAAGTACATCCAGGCATACTTCCAGTATGATTCAAAGAAGACTGGTGGTGTTACTATTTCTCACCTTAGATTTGGTGACAACCCAATCAAGTCTCCTTACTATATTAATCAGGCAGACTTCGTTGCTTGCCACAACCCAGCTTACGTTACACAGGGCATGAAGATGGTTCAGGACGTTAAGCCAGGCGGAGTATTCATGATCAACTGCCAGTGGTCAGACGAAGAGCTCGAGCAGAAGCTCAATGCTGAGGCAAAGAAGTACATCGCTGATAACAACATCCAGCTCTACACAATCAATGCTATCGATAAGGCTATCGAGATTGGTATGGGTAAGAGAACAAACACAATCCTTCAGTCAGCATTCTTCAAGCTCGCTGATGTAATGCCTATCGATGAGGCTGTTGATTACATGAAGCAGGCTGCTAAGAAGTCATACGGCAAGAAGGGTGACGATGTTGTAAACATGAACTACAACGCTATCGACGCTGGTGTTGATGCTGTACATAAGGTTAACGTTCCAGATTCTTGGAAGAACCCAACTCCAGATGCTGCTAAGCCAGCACTTGAGGGTCGTCCAGAGGTTGTTAAGATGGTTAAGGATCTCCTTGAGCCTATCTCTAAGATGGATGGAGATTCACTTCCAGTATCTGCATTCTCAGGAAATCCAAACGGACAGTTCGAGCTTGGTGCTGCTGCTTACGAGAAGCGTGGTACAGCTGTAACAGTTCCTACATGGGATCCAGAGAAGTGTATCCAGTGTAACCAGTGTGCATTCGTATGTTCACACGCTACAATCCGTCCTTACATGCTTTCAGAGGATGAGGTTAAGGCAGCTCCAGCAAACATTAAGCTTGCTGATACAAAGCCAAAGGCTTCAGAGTACAAGTACACAATGTCAGTATCTCCACTTGATTGTATGGGATGCGGTGAGTGTACAACAGTTTGTCCAGTTGGTGCTATCACAATGGTTCCACAGGCAGACGAGGCAGACGAGCAGCCAGTATTCAACTACTTAGTTGCTAACGTTGGACGTAAGGAAGCAGCAGGTTCTGACCTTACAGTTAAGGGTTCTCAGTTCAACCAGCCACTCCTTGAGTTCTCAGGCTCATGTGCAGGTTGTGCAGAGACATCATACGCAAGACTTATTACACAGCTCTTCGGTGAGCATATGTATATTTCAAACGCTACAGGATGTTCTTCAATTTGGGGTGGTCCTGCAGCTACATCACCATTCACAGTTAACAAGGATTCTAAGAAGGGTCCAGCATGGTGTAACTCACTCTTCGAGGACAACGCACAGCACGGTTTAGGTATGGAAGTTGGACAGAAGTACCTCCGCGATCGCGCTATCGAGTCTGCTAAGAAGGCAGCTGAGGCTGGTTCTGCAGAGCTTAAGGCAGCATTTGCTAAGTTCGAGGAGACAATGAACTCTACACGTGAGAACAGTGCAGCAACAGACGTACTCGTAGCTGAGCTTGAGAAGAACGGTTCTGAGGATGCTAAGGCAGCACTTGCTCTTAAGGATTACCTCGCTAAGAAGTCTGTATGGATCTTCGGTGGTGACGGTTGGGCATACGATATCGGATTCGGCGGTCTTGATCACGTACTTGCTTCTGGTGAGAACGTTAACGTTATGGTATTCGATACAGAGATGTACTCTAACACTGGTGGACAGGCTTCTAAGGCTTCTAACATCGGTGAGGTTTGCCAGTTCGCTGCATCAGGTAAGGAGATGTCTAAGAAGTCTCTTTCTGAGATCGCTATGTCTTACGGTTATGTATACGTAGCACAGATCGCTCTTGGCGCTAACATGGCTCAGGCTGTTAAGGTTCTTGCTGAGGCTGAGGCTTACAACGGACCTTCACTTATCATCGGTTACGCTCCATGTGAGCTTCACGGTGTTAAGGGTGGTATGAACCACTGCCAGGATGAGATGAAGAAGGCTGTAGAGGCTGGTTACTGGAACCTCTTCTCATTCAACCCAGACCTTAAGAAGGAAGGAAAGAATCCATTCACTCTTACTTCTAAGGAAGGTGACTACAGCAAGTATCAGGACTTCCTTGCAAACGAGACACGTTATGCTCGTCTTACAAAGGCATTCCCAGAGCGTGCTGAGAGACTCTTCGCTCTTAACGAGGAGACAGCTAAGGAGCGTTACGCACACCTTAAGAAACTTGTAGATTTATATTCATAAAATCTAGATAAACACTGGGTTCTACGATTCGTCGTAGAACCCTTTTTTTGTTGCTCGATTGTGTATAATCTGCTAGAATGGTACTAGATATAGTGGTTCGTAAAATATATTAGTGTGCCTATAACTAGGCGGACTAAATTTTGGAGGAAGATATGAAGTGTCCATTTTGTGGTAGCCAAGATACTAGCGTTATTGATTCAAGACCTGCAGATGACAACACAAGTATTAGACGTCGTCGTTCTTGCCCAGAGTGTGGAAAGAGATTCACTACTTATGAAAAGGTAGAGACCATTCCGCTTATCGTTATCAAGAAAGATAACAACAGAGAGCCATACGATAGAACAAAGATTGAAAAGGGCGTTCTTATCGCATGCAGAAAGCGCCCAGTATCAGCAGCTCAGATTTCTAAGGTAGTAGACGAGATTGAGACAGAGATTTTCTCACTTGAAGAAAAGGAGATTCCTAGTACTCGTATCGGTGAAATCGTTATGGAGCATCTTGAGAATGTGGATCCAGTTGCTTATGTTAGATTTGCATCTGTTTACCGTGAGTTCAAGGATGTGAATACATTCATGGACGAGTTAAAGCGTGTATTGGATAAATAATGCACCAAGCGGGCCCCATGGGGAAGAGTGCAAAAGGGAGTTAAGTATTCATTCTTGTGTCCGATATATAGGGTACAAAGATAAATACGGAGATGTTATATGAATATTTCAGGAATTCGCCCATCAGATGGGTTTTATGAAAAGAATATAGATAGAGCTACACATAAGATATCTTCTCCAGTTACTGAGAGTAAGTTGGCAGAGGATAATACTTCAGTAGATAGCCGTGACAGAGATGTGGCAGCGTCGCTTACAATTAGTGCAGCAGGAAAGACAGCTGCAAGAAACATCGCTAAGGCAGTTAACGATATGGAAAATGACACAGTTATCCATCGTTACCAGTACCTCGTTAAAACAAATGACGAGATTACAGAAGATGAAGACAGAGGATTGGAAAACTTCACATTATAAATAAAATTGCACATCAATAAAGCAATAATTCTACAGGGGCATGGTTTCCATGTCCCTGATTTTATGTTACAATCGAGCCTATGAGTAAAAGAAATTTATATCCAAGAGACTATGTAGATAGTACTTATTCAATTGATTTTAAAAAGCTCTATGAGCAGGGCTACAGAGGAGTTATCTTTGATGTTGATAACACACTTGTCCCTCACAATGCCCCTGCAGATGACAGAGCAAAAGCATTTTTTAAGGAACTTCACGAGATAGGCTTTCAGGCGTTGCTTCTTTCTAATAATAAGGAGCCACGTGTTAAGAGCTTTAAGGAGGCAGTTGAGTACTGTACTTACATTTATAAGGCAAATAAGCCATCAGCAAAAGGCTATCAGAAAGCTATGGAGCAGATGGGCACAGATGTTACAAATACCATCTTTGTTGGTGACCAGATACTCACTGATGTTTGGGGCGCCAATCGTGCAGGCATTCGCTCAATCATGGTAAAGCCAGTATTAAAATGGAAAGAAGAACCACAGATAATATTAAAGCGCTTCTTGGAAGCGGTCATTTTGCTGGGCTATAAAATTTATAAAATATACGGAAAGGAAATAAAAAAGGTACCTTTAAAATGAAAATCGTAATTGCTAACGACCACGCAGCACCAGAACTTAAATTTGAGATTAAGGAGTACATCGAGAGCCTCGGACATGAGGTAATCAACATCGGAACAGATTCTAAGGAGAGCTGCCATTACCCAGAGTACGGCGAGAAGGCAGCCAGAATGGTAGCAGCAGGAGAGGTTGATTTTGGAGTACTTATCTGTGGAACAGGTGTAGGTATTTCACTTGCAGCTAACAAGGTTAAGGGCATCCGCTGTGGTGTTTGCTCAGACACAGCTACAGCACGTCTTATTCGTCAGCACAATAACGCTAACATGATTGCCTTTGGAGCAAGAATTGTTGGTTCAGAGCTTGCAAAGGATATAGTAAAAAGCTTCTTAGAAGCTGAGTTTGAGGGCGGCGGACGTCATCAGACAAGAATCGATATGATTTCTGCTATTGAAAATAAAAACTAGTTCTGCTATAATTTTTTGGCATGTTTAAATGCGTAAATAATAGACCTTAATGGTCGTACCTGATATATACATTAGAGGAGGAATATTAGTAAATGAACGTACAGGTAGAAAATCTTGAGAAGAACATGGCAAAGCTTACAGTCACAGTTGACGCAGCTGAGCTCGAGAAGGCTATTACAAAGGCATATAACAAGCAGAAGAACAGCATTTCTGTTCCTGGCTTTAGAAAGGGCAAGGTTCCTCAGCACATGATCGAGAAGATGTATGGTGCAGAGATTTTCTATGAGGACGCTGCTAATATTATTATGCAGGAGACATATCCACAGGCTTATGATGAGTCTAAGCTTGATATCGTTTCACAGCCACAGGTTGACATTACTCAGCTTGAAAAGGGCAAGGATTTCATCTACACAGCTACAGTTGCTGTTAAGCCAGAAGTTAAGCTTGGTAAGTACAAGGGTGTATCTGTAACAAAGGTTGATGCTAAGGTTACAGCTACAGAGGTTAACGATTCAATCAAGGCTGAGCTCGAGAGAGATGCTCGCATGGTTACAAAGAACGGTAAGGCTGCTAAGAACGATACAGCAGTTATCGATTTCGAAGGCTTCGTTGATGGTGTAGCATTCGAAGGTGGAAAGGGTGAGAACTATGACCTTGTTCTTGGTTCTGGTTCATTCATTCCAGGTTTCGAGGATCAGCTCATCGGTCACAAGGCTGGCGAGGATGTAGATGTTGAGGTTACATTCCCAGAGACATACCAGGCAGAGGATCTTGCTGGAAAGGCTGCAGTATTTAAGTGCCACATCCACGAGGTAAAGAAGAAGGATGTTCCAAAGCTTGATGATGAGTATGTTTCAGATCATACAGAGTTCGAGACAGTAGACGAGTACAAGGCATCTGTTAAGGAACGTCTTGAGAACAATAAGAAGGCAGAAGGCCGTCGTGCACAGGAAGATGAAGCTATCGCTAAGATCGTTGAGGATTCAGAGATGGAAATCCCAGATGCTATGCTTGATTACCAGGTAGAGAACATGATCAACGACTTCGCTAACAACATGGCACAGCAGGGTCTTTCACTTCAGCAGTACATGCAGTTTACAGGCATGACAATGGACGCTTTCCGTGATCAGGTTCGCCCAGATGCACTTTCACGTACACAGTCTTCACTTGTACTTGAGGCAATTGCTAAGGCTGAGAAGATTGAGGCTACAGACGCTGATGTTGATGCTAAGCTTGAAGAGATGTCAAAGCAGTACGGCATGGAGCTTGAGCAGATTAAGAACCTCGTTGGTGAGAGCGAGAAGGAGTCTATGAAGAAGGATATCGCTATCGAGAAGGCTATCGAGCTTATCATGGACAACGTTAAGGAAACAGCAAAGAAGAAGACTACTAAGAAGGCAGATGCTGAGGCAGCAGACGCTGAGTAATAGTATATTTTGTAAAGATTTTATTAACTTTTTGTAAAATCCGAGACAGAAGGTTTAAAAACCTCTATAATTAATAACGTAATTTAGCAATAGCCTGAGCGTATGCTCGGGCTTAGCTTCTATTAAAGGAGGACACAAAAACTATGGCAACAATACCTTATGTCATTGAACAAAATTCACGCGGAGAGCGTTCGTATGATATCTACTCTAGACTTTTAAAGGATCGTATCGTTTTCCTTGGTGAGGAAGTTAACGAGGTTACTGCATCACTTGTAGTAGCTCAGCTTCTTTTCTTAGAGTCAGAGGATCCTAGCAAAGATATCCATCTTTATATTAATAGCCCAGGCGGTAGCGTTACTGCTGGTATGGCTATCTACGATACTATGCAGTACATCAAGCCTGATGTATCTACAATCTGTATCGGTATGGCTGCATCTATGGGAGCATTCCTTCTTGCAGGTGGTCAAAAGGGTAAGAGATTTGCTCTTCCTAATGCAGAGGTTATGATTCATCAGCCACTTGGCGGCGCAAAGGGACAGGCTACAGAAATCGAAATCGCTGCTAAGAATATCTTAAAGACTAGAGAAAAGCTCAATCGTATGCTTGCTGCTAACACAGGTAAGGATTACGAGCAGGTTTGTCTCGACACAGAGCGTGATCACTGGCTTGATGCTCAGGAAGCTCTTGATTATGGTCTTATTGATGAGATCATTACAAAAAAGAACTAATTAGCCGATGATATCTATATAGGCTATTGTTTTATATTTTATTTATGAGGTAGTTATGTCAAGAAACGATGATAGAATTCGCTGCTCTTTCTGCGGCAAGACACAAAATCAGGTTCGCAAGCTTATTGCTGGCCCTAATGGGGCATTCATTTGTGATGAGTGCGTGGACATCTGCCAGGAGATTATTGTTGAAGAGCTCGAGGATTTCGCACCAGCAGCTGATGAAAATTCCATCGAGATTAATCTTCAGAAGCCAGAGGATATGAAGGCATTTCTTGATCAGTATGTTATTGGTCAGGATGAGGCTAAGAAGGTTCTTTCTGTTGCAGTATATAATCATTACAAGCGAATCATGGCAAACCCTGACGACATCGATGTAGAGCTCCAGAAGAGTAACGTACTCATGCTTGGACCTACTGGTTCAGGTAAGACACTTCTCGCACAGACATTAGCACGTGTACTTGGTGTGCCATTTGCTATCGCTGATGCTACCACTCTTACAGAGGCTGGATACGTAGGTGAGGATGTTGAAAATATTCTTCTTAAGCTTATCCAGGCAGCAGAGTTCGATATTAAAAAGGCAGAAATCGGTATAGTTTATATCGATGAGATAGATAAGATTACAAAGAAGTCTGAGAACGTATCTATTACACGTGATGTTTCAGGTGAAGGCGTTCAGCAGGCACTTCTTAAGATTATCGAGGGTACAGTTGCAAACGTTCCACCACAGGGCGGACGTAAGCATCCACAGCAGGAGACTATTGCCATCGATACAAAGAATATCCTCTTCATTTGCGGTGGTGCATTTGAAGGTCTTGAGAAAATCATTTCTCAGCGTACTAATGTCAGCGCTATTGGTTTTGGTGCAGATGTTAAGGATAAAAACAATCAGAAGATTGACGAGCTTTTACAGCAGGCTCTTCCACAGGATTTCATTAAGTATGGTCTCATTCCTGAGTTTATCGGACGTGTGCCTATCAATGTATCCTTGAACGAGCTCACAGAAGAGGATATGATTCGTATTCTTAAGGAGCCTAAGAATTCTCTTACAAAGCAGTACCAGGCATTGTTTAAGATGGACGGCGTAAAGCTTCACTTCGAGGATGAGGCACTTCGTGAAATTGCTAAGAAGTCAATTGAGAGAAAGACTGGAGCACGTGGTCTTCGTGCAATCGTAGAGTCTGTTATGATGGATTACATGTACCACGTTCCATCTGATGAGACTATTACCGAAATCACAGTAACAAAAGAGATGGTCGATGCAAACCTTCTCCTTATTGATAAGGAATCAGAGGATGAGGCAGCAGTTGTTTCCATCGAGGATAAAAAGGAAAAGAGCGCATAATGGTTATCCGTTCATGTAATCTTGAAACAGTGTGCGGGCCTACATCTACACTTCCCAAGAACGACCTTCCAGAGGTTGCTTTCGCAGGTAAGTCAAATGTAGGCAAGTCATCACTCATAAACGCGGTCATGAACCGCAAGGCCTTAGCCAGAGTTTCAGCACAGCCGGGCAAAACTCAGACGATAAATTTCTACAATATTAATGACGAAATTTACGTAGTTGATTTGCCGGGCTATGGCTTTGCTAAGGCATCTGAGAAAGAGCGTGAAAGCTGGGGTAAGATGATAGAAACATATCTTAATACCTCAGATATGATTCGCGCTGTATTTTTGCTTGTAGACATTCGTCACGCACCATCTGCAAATGATAAGCAGATGTTCGAATGGATGGACTATGTAGGCTACGACCCAATTGTTATCGCCACAAAAGCTGATAAGATAAAGCGCAGCCAGCTAGACAAGCAGATAAAGATTCTTCGCGAGGGCTTAGGTGCAGGAAAGGATACAATCATTGTTCCTTTCTCATCTCAGACTAAGCAGGGATTAGATACTATCCAGGACTTTTTAGACCAAGTAATAGAAAACGAAGCATCTCTCACAGATGTAGATGATCTAGACTAGCCTTCCCCTTGAGGGTTGCTAGGCTCCAGTGGAGCCTGTTTAGCAACGACCGAGCCGGAAGGCGAGACAAGGTGCCCGAAGGGCGGATGAGGTGTAATGAAAAATAAATACTTGTTTGTGCTGCTACTGCTAATCTCCATCACCGTGGTGTGCAGTATCGGCACATTTTTTTATGTAAAACTAAATAACGAACAGACCACAAATGATGATGAGATTCTTGTAATGACCAGCTGTAATCCTGTCTACATAGCCACTTTAAATATCCTTGATGGAGTTGAAGGCTATAAGGTTCAGAATCTATCACAGCCTACCACAGGTTGTCTTCACGACTACACCCTCACCACAGAGGATATGAAGAACCTTTCAAAAGCTGATGTGCTAGTTGTAAATGGCGGCGGCATGGAAGGATATCTTGATGATGTGGTAGCTGCATACCCAGACCTTAAGATTATAGATACTTATGAAGCTATCGAGCATTCTAATGGATTTATAGGTATGAATGAGTTACTTATAGAGGAAGAAGAGCTCGACCATGATCACGAAGATGAGGAGGCTCATGAAGAGGAACATCATCACGACCATGGTGCCAACAGTCATATCTGGATGGATGACAGGCTCTATGCGTGTCAGGTGGCTGCAATAGCCAATGAATTGATGGGGCCAAATCCAAACAGGGAAGAGACACCTATTTCAAAGAACTTTTTCGAGTATAGCAATAAGCTTGAAGATGAAATCGACAAGCAGGGGTTAGATGTGGCAGTGGCAAATGAAAACGTTGCCATCCTTCATGAAGCGTTTGCATATACAGCACAGTCTCTTGGAGCAAATGTAGTGGCTACCATGGATTTAGATGAAGAGCGCCAGGTCAGCGCAGGAGAGGTCAGTGCATTCCTTGATGAAATCAAAGAGCATAATGTAAAGCTTGTCTTTGCAGAGTACGATTATGGCAATGCCATGGGCAAGCTCATAGAAGAACAGACCGATGCGAAGGTAGTATACCTTGAGACGCTAGTACACGGAACGTATGATAAAGATTCGTACATCTTCGTACAGAATAATAATTATATGAAAATTAAAGAAACATTATAAGATTAAAGTGAGTCAGTAAGCATCAAGCTCTGAGGTCTTTGAACGAGACATGTTAGTCGAGAGAAAAGACACTCAGGCTTGTAGCTGTAACTGACGGACTAGGATATTAGATGAAGAAAATTATTCCATGTGGATTTCACTGTATAAAGTTCATAAACCTGGGCGTTACATTTGGTGACCAGCAGGTATTAGACAATATTAATTTGCATGTGCACTGCGGGCAGATGACGGCTATTGTCGGTAGAAATGGAGCTGGTAAGTCCACACTTGTGCGAGCTATCTTAGGTGAGGTACCTTACACAGGGGAAATCCAATTTAAAAATAAAATGAATAACAACATGCCAAGCCTTAAGATTGGCTATGTTCCACAGACTGTAAATATAGACAGGACTACACCTCTTAGTGTGTATGATTTGTTCCAGTCATTTACAGGAAAGCTGCCTATATTATTAAGCAGTAAGAAAGAGCATGAGCATGTCCGGGAAGCCTTGGCAGAATTTGATGTGGCAGAGCTTATCGACCAGCCTGTAGGTACACTTTCAGGTGGACAGCTACAGAGAGTGCTTCTTGCCATGGCAGTTCATGATACCCCAAACCTTCTATTATTAGATGAACCAGTTTCAGGTATCGATAAGAATGGTATGGATGCCTTCTATGAAAAGATGAAGTATCTGAAGGAGACACATGATCTTGCAATTATCCTTGTAAGTCATGACCTTGATTATGTATATAAGTATGCAGACAATGTCATATTGATAGATAAGACAGTGGCAGCCGCAGGACGTCCAAAGCTTGTGTACGAGACAGACGCATTCAAGAATGTATTTGGCAAGGGAGCAACAGGAGAAGTGGAGGTGAATGCAAATGTTTAACGAAATGTTTAGCTACGCCTTCATGATTAGAGCTACAATAGCTATCCTGCTTATTTCTCCATTGTTTGGTATGGTAGGTACTATGATTGTACAAAAGCGTATGGCATATTTCAGTGATGCACTTGGACATTCAGCACTTACTGGTATCGCAGCAGGTGTCATCATGGGCATAGCCAACACCACAGTGTCCATGATTATCTTTGGTGTTTGCTTCGCACTTCTTCTTAATTATATAAGTAGAAAGGGGCTTAGCTCATCGGATACACTTATCTCAGTATTCGCCAGCTGCGCCACAGCCCTTGGTCTTGCAATCCTTTCAAGAGGGGGCAGTTTTAGCAATTACTCAGCAATACTTGTAGGTGATATACTATCAATCACCGTTACAGAGATTATTCAGCTTATAGTACTTTTTGCAGTGATTTTGATTTTCTGGTTTGTCAGCATCAACAGACTGACAGCCATAAGCATACACGCTACATTAGCAAAGAGCCGAAGCATGCAGGTGCGAGTAATGGAGGATGCTTTTGCGGTACTTATAGCACTTCTAGTTATGCTTAGCATTAAGTGGGTTGGAATCCTTCTTATTAATGCATTGCTTATCCTTCCAGCAGCCAGCAGCAGAAATATCTCTGAGAATTTTAGAGAGTATACTTACTTTTCTATGATATTCAGTATTTTCTCTGGCGTGGCAGGATTATTTGTATCTTATTTTACAGATATGGCCACCGGGCCAATGATTGTACTCATCGCAAGCGTAATCTACTTTGCAACATACATATATGGTAAAGACCGTTAGAGATAAAAGCTTCAGCTAAGGCTGAGGCTTTTTATTTTTTGTGGTGGTTTATGATAAAATATGCAAATTATGATGAATTATGATAGTTTATGATAAAATATGCAAATTATGATAGATTATGATAAAATATGTATAACATGATAATGATCACATAGAGTGAGGTACTGATTTATGAAGAAAAACAATCCGTTTACATTAACTTTTGGTAAGCAGCCAGGAGAGTATATATCCAGATATGAAAATACAGATACTATTGTTAGCACTTTTGAGGCTGATAATCCTATTAGTCAGGCATATCTTATTGAAGGTGTTAGGGGGAGTGGAAAAACTGTGTTGATGACTACCATTGCAAATATCTTTTCAGAAAGGGAAGAATGGGTTGTTGTTGATTTAAATTCAACACAGGATTTGATTACAGATTTTGCTCAACGATTATATGGTGAGTGTAATAAAATTCCTAATTTATTAAAATCAGGATTCAGTGTTTCAGTTGCAGGTTTTGGAGTTGGAGTAAATGGCACAGGACAGACTCAGGACAATGTTGGAATAATAGATAGCATATTATCTTCTTTAAAAAAGAAAAATAAAAAGGTCCTTATCACAATAGATGAAGCAATGCCAAGTGAGAATATGAAATTCTTTGCCAGTCAATTTCAGATATTCATAAGAAAGGATTATCCTATATATTTATTGATGACTGGATTATATGAAAATATTTATGCCATCCAAAATGATCCAGCACTCACATTTTTGCTTAGAACTCCAAAGATTAATATGGAGCCACTTAGCATTCCACAGATTACAAAGCAGTATAAAGCAATTTTTAAATTAGAAACAGAAGATGCGCATAAAATGGCATTAATTACAAAAGGCTATGCTTTTGCTTTTCAAGCATTAGGAATGCTTTACTATGAATATAATGATACTTTGCAATGGGATGAAATATTATCAAAGTTTGATGATCTGCTGGATGACTTTGTATATAAGAAAATTTGGGAAGGGTTGTCTGAGAAGGATAGAGAATTAGTCAGAGTAATTGGAACAGGAGTTACTAGCGTATCTGACATATGTGAGAAATTACAAATATCCAACACAAGCTTCCCTAGATACAAGGAACGTTTGTTAAAAAAGGGGGTTGTCTCTATTGCAGGACGTGGTTTAGTGGAGTTGTCACTACCAAGATTTGCTGAGGTTGTTGAGCTTTATCCGTAGATATTAAATATATATAAGAGAGAATATAATCGTTAGAAAAGAGCTTCCAGAAGGAAGCTCTTTTGTTATATAGTAACGTTTGAAATAAAAATGGTAATTTAAATATAACAAAACCGCGTTTTGTCGTTATTTTTAGAGGAAAGTTAACAGGCAAATTATGAACAATTCGTGAAAAGTCTGTTAATTACAAAAAAAGGTGCTATTATAAGGTTACAGAAACGAGGAGAGATTTCTGTGCGTTAAATTTTTATAACGCAACAACAAAACAGTATACCGCACGAGTACTGTTGGTTAGGTATTAACATTTAAGTCTTTTTGGAGATTCAGATTTAGGTGTTAATGAGAGGTAATTAACTGATGTGTTAGGCACATCAACCGGGAATGGATTCTCGGACAGGTATCTACAAGGAGGTAGAGATTATGGTAGTACAACACAATATGCAGGCTTTAAATGCAGCAAGAGTTCTTAACGTAACTTCTGGTAGCCAGGCTAAGTCAACAGAGAAGTTAGCATCTGGTTATAAGATTAACCGTGCAGCAGATGATGCAGCTGGTCTTTCAATTTCTGAGAAGATGCGTAAGCAGATCAGAGGTCTTTCACAGGCATCTACAAATGCATCAGATGGTGTATCAGCAGTACAGACAGCTGAAGGTGCATTAACAGAAGTTCACTCAATGCTTCAGAGAATGAATGAGCTTGCAGTTCAGGCTTCTAACGGAACAAACAGTGAGACAGATCGTTCTTCAATCCAGGATGAAATTAATCAGCTTACAACAGAAATCGATCGTGTAGCTGAGTCTACAAAGTTCAATGAGACATATCTTCTTAAGGGTTCTAATGGAAAGAAGACAATGATGATTGATGCTCATGATGCCGGTCTTGAAGGTGTACTTACACAGAACACAGAGAAGGCTACATTTACAATGAGTAAGCTTGGCGTTGGTGATAGCATGACTATCGGTGGAACAAAGTATGAAATCGGTGCCAAGACAGTTGCAGAGGCAGTATCAACATTAGAATTAGATGCAGATAGCAAGGGTTCTATTATCATTGATGGTAAGTCATATGAACTTACATCTGATGATTCATCAGCTGAAGAATCTAAGTTAAATCTTGATGATATTGAAACACGTGCTGGTCATGGTTCTACAATCCAGTACAACGGCAAGTCTGTATCAGTATTTGCTAAGGATGCATCACATAATCCTGCATCATATACTGATACAACTGCAGCAGTTGATATTAACAACAAGAATCTTGTAACAGCAAAGCAGGCATACAATATGGTAGCTGCAGAACTTCAGGCAGCTTCTACAATTGGTGCTTCTAAGACAGCAGCAGGTGAAGCAACACAAGTTATTGGTACTGATGATGTTAAGTTTACACTTACGAAAGGTAAGGCTGAGGTTCAGAATGACCTTACATTCAATCTTCATGTTGGTTCTGATGCTGATATGACAAACAAGATTGGTGTTACAATCAATGCTATGGATTCTACAGCTCTTGGTATCAAGGGTCTTAATGTAGCTGATGCTTCTGGTAAGGCTGCAACATACGCTATCGATGCTATCGCTGATGCTGTTTCTAAGGTATCTGCACAGAGATCTTCTCTTGGTGCTATCCAGAACAGACTTGAGCACACAATCGCTAACGTTGATAACGTAGTTGAGAATACAAATGCTTCTGAGTCACGTATCCGTGATACAGATATGGCTGAAGAGATGGTTAACTACAGCAAGAACAATATTCTTCAGCAGGCAGGCCAGGCTATGCTTGCTCAGGCTAACCAGTCTACACAGGGAGTACTTTCTATCTTAGGGTAATGAAAGCAAACTTGAGTAACTATTAACCAATTTTATCGTGCGACTAGATAATAGTACTTAATTATAGGGGCTTCTTCCAATTGGAAGAGGCCCCTTTTCTATAGCAGTAAATATTTTTTTAAAAATTTTTAAAATAGGGGTTAAGTTTATAACACCACATCCGATATATAAGGTGTCAGGCAAGGAAGCCTTCCCCTTGAGGGGAAGGTGGCCTGAAAGGCCGGATGAGGTGTTAAAAATTAATCTATAAAAAAAATTTTAAAAAGGGGTTAAGTTTTAAATCAACTCATCCGATAAAGCATATGTAAGGTGAAAGAAAAGGAATTCTTTACCTTCGAAAAATAATAATCCAATTTCAAATGAGTTCGAAACAGGACAAGGATGTTATGGATCGAAAGTAATCAAATTTATTTTCCAATCTCGCTTTACAACTAAATATGCAACTTGAAAAACTTGTACTAACATTACTAGATAACAATGAAAAACTGCATTGTAGATTGAGCTAAAGCTCAATGGCAGTTTTGGGCAAGCTTTTTCTATCATTACATTCAGAAAAAGCTTACAAGGGATATTCATACAGTATGCCGCGCGAGTACTGTTTTGGATATAAATGTAATTTGTTAACAATATGTGCATAGCACATCTTCCCGGAAAGGAATCCAGGAAGTATCTACAAGGAGGTAGAATTTATGGTAGTACAACACAACATGCAGGCAAGTAACGCTTCAAGAATGCTCGGCATTACAGCCGGACAGCAGTCTAAGTCAACTGAGAAGTTAGCTTCTGGTTACAAGATTAACCGTGCAGCAGATGATGCAGCTGGTCTTTCAATTTCTGAGAAAATGCGTAAGCAGATCAGAGGTCTTGATCAGGCATCTACAAACGCATCTGACGGTGTATCAGCTGTACAGACAGCTGAAGGTGCTTTAACAGAAGTTCACTCAATGCTTCAGAGAATGAACGAGCTTGCAGTACAGGCAGCTAACGGTACTAACAGTGAGTCTGATCGTTCTTCTATCCAGGACGAAATTAATCAGCTTACAACAGAAATCGACCGTGTTGCTGAGACAACAAAGTTCAATGAGACTTACTTACTTAAGGGCGATTATGGAAAGAAAAAAATCCAGATTGCAGCTCATGATGCAGGTCTTGCAGGAACTCTTACTCAGAACACAACAACAGCTACATTCACAATGGGCGCTCTTGCAATGGGCGATACCTACACAATCGGTGGTACAAAGTACACAATCGGTGTTTCAGGTGCAACAGCAAAGGATCAGCTTGATAATGCTCTTACAGTATTAAAGGCTACAGATCTTAAAGATGGCGAAGTAATTAAGATTGACGGAAAGTCATTTACTATTGCTGGAACAACTAATGCTGATACATCAGAAGTAGCACAGGCTGATCTTGGAAAGTTTGCTAGCCAGGGCTCAACAATTGAGTACAACGGTAAGTCTGTTAAGTTATTCAGCACATTAGAACAATATGGCCCAGCAGGTGATGGTGTTGACGATGCAGATGCAACACTTATTACAGCAAACAAGGCTTATCAGCTTATCGCTAATGAGCTTCGCACAGCATCTTCAATTGGTGCAGACGAGGTTATTCATGAGGTAACAGCAAAATACAACAATGGAGGCATTACTGTAAATGACCCTGATGCTTCTGAAAGTACTGTAAATGCACAGAAGCCAACAGTAGTTAGACCTGGTGGTGGTGCAGCAGATCTTAAGGTAGAGTTCAAGATTGAAAAGGGCACAGCAGAAGTACAGAATGACCTTTCATTCAATCTTCATGTTGGTTCAGATGCTGATATGACAAACAAGATTGGTGTTACAATCGAAGATATGAGCTCAGCTTCACTTGGTATCCAGGGACTTAACGTTGCTGATGCTACAGGTAAAGCAGCTACATACGCTATCGATGCTATCGCAGACGCTGTTGCTAAGGTATCTGCACAGAGATCTTCACTCGGTGCTATCCAGAACAGATTAGAGCATACAATCGCTAACGTAGATAACGTAGTTGAGAATACAAATGCTTCTGAATCTCGTATCCGTGATACAGATATGGCAGAAGAGATGGTTAACTACAGCAAGAATAACATCCTCCAGCAGGCTGGTCAGGCAATGCTTGCTCAGGCTAACCAGGCTACACAGGGCGTATTATCAATTCTTGGATAATAAATACATGAAAGTCTTAAGCATAGCTTAGGATTTATCCAAAATAATTGTTTCGCGCAGACTAGTTCCTAACTAGCAAATTGGGAACTCCTCGAAAGGGGAGTTCCTTTTTTGATGTGTGGACTAAAGTTTTTTTTCACACTTCCGATAAAAAAAGTAGATGAATTAATATTCATCAATCGTAGCTTTAAAACTGAATAAGGCTATACTACATAATTTCTTCTCTTGGTAACCTGGGGTGGTTGGTCACACCTCTTGTTATATAGATACGGATGCAGCCTAAAGTATGTAGCATTCCATATCATCGAAACTTTTAAAATTTTGTTATGCGTTCGTCGCATCTCTTATGAATGGAATCAAAAGAGTATCTACAAGGAGGTAGAAATTATGGTAGTACAACACAATATGCAGGCAGCTAATGCTTCAAGAATGTTAGGAATAACAACAAATGCTCAGTCTAAGTCTACTGAGAAACTTTCATCAGGTTTTAGAATCAACCGTGCAGCAGATGATGCAGCAGGTCTTTCAATTTCTGAAAAGATGCGTAAACAAATCAGAGGTCTTGACCAGGCGTCAACCAACGCATCTGACGGTATCTCAGCAGTACAGACCGCCGAAGGTGCCCTCACAGAAGTGCACTCTATGTTACAGAGAATGAATGAGTTGGCAGTCCAGGCAGCAAACGGTACAAACTCTGAATCTGACCGTTCATCTATTCAGGATGAAATCCTTCAGTTAACAACAGAAATCGACCGTGTCGCTGAAACGACAAAGTTCAACGAGACCTATCTTCTCAAGGGGGATTACGGCACTAAGACTCAGGTAATCGCAGCTCATGATGCTGGTCTTGCAGGTACAATCACACAGAATACCACAACAGCCACATTTACAATCAATGCCCTTGCAATGGGTGATACAGTCACAATCGGTGGCGTTAAATACACAATTGGTGTTCAGGCAGATGAAGGTGCAGCAGATTCAGTTGCCAGCCAGTTGGCTAATGCATTAACAGTAGTTGGCACATCAAAAGACGCATTGAAACATGGTGAAGTAGTAAAGATTGACGGAAAGTCATTCACAATCGCAGCAAAGACAAACGCTGATACATCAGAGGTTACAGCTTCACAGCTTAATAAGTTTGCCAGCCAGGGTTCTACAATCGAGTACAATGGAAAGGTTGCAAAACTTTTCAGTACAGCAGATGGCACAGACCCTAAGGACGGTGTAGATGCAAAAGATGCTACACTTGTTACAGCAGCAAAGGCATATCAGCTTATGTCTAACGAACTTAGAGCAGCTTCATCAATCGGTTGCGATGCAATCATTGATTTACCAGAGGCTAGATTTGATAATGATAAGTTCTATGATTCATCAAAAACAGATCCAAACGACACTGATGCAAAGAAGGCAGTTAACGGTATGAAGCCAACTATGGTTACAGGCGACAACCTGAAGAAGGTTGAGTTCGTAATGAAGAAGGGTACTGCAGTAGTTCAGAAGAGCTTGTCATTCAATCTTCATGTTGGTTCTGATGCTGACATGACAAACAAGATTGGTGTAACAATTGAATCTATGACAGCTACAGCACTTGGTCTTCAGGGACTTAACGTAGGTGATGCAACCGGTAAGGCAGCAACATATGCGATTGACTGTATTTCAGATGCCCTTGCAAAGGTATCAGCACAGAGATCTGGTCTTGGTGCTATTCAAAACAGATTAGAGCATTCTATCGCAAACCTTGATAACGTAGTTGAGAACACAGAAGCTTCTGAATCTCGAATTCGTGATACAGATATGGCAGCAGAAATGGTTACATACAGCAAGAACAATATTCTTGCTCAGGCAGGCCAGTCAATGCTCGCACAGGCAAATCAGGCAACTCAGGGTGTTCTTTCATTACTTCAGTAATTAGCGTGGCCAAACGCAATAGAGTACTTTCAGTACTATCCACAAAATTGGGGTCCTTCGGGACCCCGATTTTAATTTGCAAAAATTATATTAAACTTATATAATTGATAAGGATAATATCTTTTTATACGACTGTGTATTTATCATTCCAGAGGGGAAAAATTAGGGTAAAAGGCACTAGAAGGAGTTTTTAAATGAAAAAAGTAGAAGACTACGTAAGAACTATTCCGGATTTTCCAGAACCAGGTATTATGTTTAGAGATGTCACAACAGTTCTTCAGGACGCTGAGGGCTTCAAGCTCGCCATCGATGAGATGAAGAAGCTTCTTGATGGAGTTGATTTTGACGTTATAGCAGGAGCTGAGAGCCGTGGATTCATCTTCGGCGCTCCACTTGCATACGCTATGGGCAAGCCATTTGTGCTCATCCGCAAGAAGGGTAAACTCCCATGTGAGACAGTTGAAAAATCTTATGATCTCGAGTACGGTTCAGCTACAATCGAGATGCATAAGGATTCAGTTAAGCCAGGACAGAAGGTTGTTGTAGTTGATGATCTTATCGCTACAGGCGGCACTATCGAGGCAGCTTGCGAGCTTATCGAGGAGCTTGGTGGCGAAATCGCCAAGGTTGTATTCCTTATGGAGCTTGCTGGTCTCAATGGACGCGAGAAGCTTGCAAAGTATGATGTAGCTTCAGTTGTAACATACGAAGGAAAATAATATGTTCCCTCCTCTTGTATTAAGGGGAGGGATTTTTTATTATTAAAGTATGAATTTAAATCAGATAGCACATATAAACACAGGATTTACACAAAAGTTTGGTATACCTAGACAAAGTGGATTAGTTGGTGAAATAGGCCACATTATCTTCGAACCAGAATTCAGAAATCCCACTTTCATCGATGGCATCACGGATTACGACTATCTGTGGCTCATCTGGGGATTTTCCAAGAATAAGCCCTTAGAGGGAGGTACCGTTCGCCCACCTCGACTGGGAGGCCAGAAGCATATGGGGGTCTTTGCCACCCGAGCACCATTTAGGCCAAACAATATCGGCCTTTCATCGGTGGAGCTCATAGAGGTGATCAGCACTGAGGAGTTCGGACCGGTGCTAGTGGTAAAGGGTGTGGATATGCTTGATGGCACACCGATTTACGATATAAAGCCATATATTCCTTATGCAGATGCTCATCCCGATGCCAGGGGAGGCTTTACAGATGAGCTGTCAAAGGGAGCGCAGGTAAAGGTGGATTTTCCACAGGAGCTTTTAGAAAAGCTTCCGGAGGAAATCAGAGAATCCGCAGTGGAGGTTTTGAGACAGGATCCAAGAGCAGGGTATGACCGTGGCCGGCAGCGAGATTTTAGGCTTGCATATCACGGATATGATATAGTATTTTTAGGTAAAGATGGGGAAATAACAGTTACTGATGTATTGAAAATTTGATTCAAATTAAGGAGGGGCTCATTATGTATGACTATATTGCCATTGAACGTACCTACGGTAGTGGTGGACACAAGATTGCTGAACAGCTTGCAAAGCGATTGAATTATCGCTTGTACGACCGCAGTGTAGTAGTTGAAACCTGTAAACGTATGGGGCTGGATTATGATGTGGTTTCAGGCATGGATGAGCAGAATCCTGTTAAGACATTCTTCAATGCTCCAGGAGATAATCCTTCCATGGAGGAGAAGATTTATAATACTCAGGTGTCTATTATTAAAGAGGCAGCTGAGCAGCCAGGCTGTATTTTTGTAGGCCGTGGCGCCAGCGAGATTCTTAAGGATAAAAAGATTCTTAAGGTATTCATTACAGCACGTGATTCATATCGCCGTGATCGTGCTAAGAATGTAGAGAAGATTGAGGAAGCTAAAATCGATGAGACAATGAAGAAGTTCGATAAGAAGCGTGAGAAATTCTTTAGCACACATGTAAATGGTGGTAAATGGGGCTCTATCGAGTACTTCGATTTGATTATTGATTCCAGCGAGATTTCAGAAGATGGCGCAGTTGCTATGCTTGAGGCATTGGCAAAAGCATAGGATTTTTATAAAAAATACCTCATTTTTATATAAAAAACTAAATTTTTCGCTTATTATTTAACCCGTCAGGTATTGAATTACCTGACGGGATTTTTTATAGTAAATATAGGTACGAAAACGTTTAAGGGGGAATAATAGTAATGCAAAAGATTTTTGTTAATCAGGTTGGTTTTATGCCAAAAGAGGCGAAGAAGGCGGTTTTAAATTTTGATGCTCCAGAATTTAAGCTTGTAGATGAAGCAGGGGCTACCGTTTTTGAGGGGAAGACCAGCCATTTTGGTACAGATGATATTTCTGGAGAGGACACTTTTGTTGCAGACTTTAGCGACTTCAAAGGAACTGATTCAGAGGGGAAGCTTAAGGTTGTAGCTGGTGGGGCTACAAGTGCTGGCTTTGAAATTACAGAAAGTGTATATGACAAGCTGATGCACGATATTTGCAAGTGCTTCTATTATCTTCGTTGTGGAGATGCCCTTGATAAGAAATATGCAGGAGAGTACTATCATGAGGCTTGCCATCTTTCAAAGGCTACTGTATATGGTGAGGAAGTGGAGCCTGTAGATGTAAGTGGTGGCTGGCATGATGCAGGAGATTATGGTCGCTATTCTACAGCAGGTGCTGTGGCCTTAGCACATCTTTTATATGGTGTCAGATTTTTCGACAATCTTCTTGATGTGAAATTTGAGATTCCTGAGGAGAAGTGCGAAAAGGGAGTTCTTCCAAATATTCTTGCAGAGGCAAAGGTGGAGTTGGATTTCCTTATGAAGATGCAGCGCGAAAATGGTAGCGTTTGGCACAAGGTGACTACCTTTAGTCATGCACCATTTATCATGCCAGAGGAAGATAAGTCAGAGCTTTTCTTATTCAGCGTATCGTCTCTTGCAACAGCTGATATTGCTGCAGTATTTGCACTGGCTTATACAATTTATCGTAAATACGATACCGCATATGCGAATTTATTAATGGAGCGTTCTATCAAAGCATATGCATGGCTTGAGGCCAATCCAGAGGCAAAATTATTCAAGAATGCTGAAGGGTCTAACACTGGAGAATATCCAGAGAACGAGGATAATTCAAATAGATTTTGGGCTGCAGCAGCTTTATTTGAGGCTACTGGAGAGAAGAAATATTATGACGAGGCTTTAAAGCAGAAGCCACTTATCGAAGCATATGATAAGAGTGATGCTTTCAAAGAATACACAGGCAATATTTTTACATGCCTTGGTTGGGGCGATGTGGCAGGACTTGGCTCAATGTCACTTATCTTAAAGGACGACGGCAGTGAGCTTTGCGCATTTGCCAAGGATGCTTTCTTAAGCGAGGCAGACAGACTTTGCCAGAATGCTAAAACAAACGGCTTTGGCTTATGTATGCTTAAGGAAAACTTCATCTGGGGCAGCAACATGGAGCTTTTGAAATATATGATGGTTCTAACTGTTGCTAACACATTAAAGCCAGAGGAGAGATTCGTAAATGCGATAACAGCTGGTCTGGATTATCTTCTTGGCTGCAACAGCGTGGATGTAAGCTACGTTACAGGAAATGGCGAGAAGGCATACAAGAATCCACATCTTCGCCCAACGGCTGTAGATGATATCGAAGAGCCATGGCCAGGACTTGTTTCTGGAGGTCCAAACACAGGTCTTCAGGATGAGCAGGCACAGACACTTCCAAAGGATACTGCACCAATGAAGTGCTACCTGGATCACGTGGATTGTTATTCTCTTAATGAGATTACAATCTACTGGAACTCTCCACTTGTGTTTGTTATGGCTGGATTACTAAAGTAATTCTTTATATTAAGTTAAATAGTAGGAGCTTGCTTGTAGGCAGGCTCCTTTTTTTGGACAATTTTACCTGTGTTTAGGGGTGTAAAATGTGGCTTAGATTTTCAGTAGTTTATCATGGAAGGAAATAGTGTATGAATTATTCTGTAATAGCCCTTGATTTAGATGGCACACTTTTAAATAGCAAAAAGGAAATTAGCAAACGTAATAAAGAAACTATTATGAAGGCTGCAAAAGCTGGGGCAAAGATTGTCCTTGCATCAGGCAGACCAGTTCCAGGTGTGAAGAAGATAGCTCATGCTCTGCATCTTGAGGATGTAGGTGGATATATCTTAGCCTACAACGGCGGTATGATTATCGATTGTAAGACTGGCGAGGTCCTTCGTCGCGAGACGGTACCTACTGACTATTATCATACAATCGTCCAGATTGCCCATAAATTTGGCGTCACACCTCTTACTTATGATGCTGAGGGAATCATTACTACAAAAGCTGACCATGAGTATGTGCAGCTGGAAGCAAGGATTAACAACATCCCTGTAAAAGAGGTTTTCCATCTCAACGAGGTGGCTGCACAGGATCCACCTGTAAAGTTTTTAATGGTGGGAGAGCATAAGGTATTAAGACAGGCAGAGGCTGAGCTTAATGAGAAACTAAAGGGTGAAGTGGAGGTGTTCTTCTCTGAGCCATTTTTCCTTGAAATTACCCCACGAGGAATCGAGAAGGCTTCATCACTTGAACTTCTTTTGAATCGCATAGGTGTGGAGAGAAAACATCTCATGGCATGCGGTGATGGATTCAATGACATCCCAATGATGAGATATGCAGGTCTCGCTGTTGCAATGGAAAATGCCCAGAATGAGACTAAGGAATGGGCTGATTACATCGCACCATTAAATGATGAAGATGGTGTTGCTGTGGCAATCGAAAAATTCGTGTTGACTTAAAATGTCCATAGTGTTATAACTGTATTACTACATTTAATACAGCCAATACAGATAGCAAGGAGATTTTGAGATGAAAAAGAGATTTTTAGTAATGATTATGACAATGGTAATGGGCTTATCCATGGTAGCTTGTGGAAAGAGCAAAGATGATGACTTCTACAATACAACTAGTGACTGCGGTGTAGATTTAGATTGCGATGATGACGGTGAAGTTGATGACGGTTTAGCATCAGAGAATCCTCGTGAGGATACATCTGTTTCCAGCGAAGTATATGAGATTAATGTTTCTTTAATGGATGATGCTGAGGAAGTATTCAAGACTCTTACAGATAACTGGGGTGATCCATATATAGAGGATTCAGGTGATTACAAGATAGCAACTTTCGATACTCTTAAGGTTACATATTCTGAAGTTGATGGTAAGAAGGAACTTATAGAGTTTGATGTATATTCTGACTGCTATAAGACAAACAAGGGCATCACAATTGCTTCTACACAGGACGATATAAGAGCAGCATACGGTGAGCCATTATGCGAGTACGATGATGGCGATGAGCACTATATGAACTATTTCTATAAGGATGGCTTCAGCATCTACTTTACAACTTCTTCTAAGGCTGGTGATGCAGTAACAATGTACCAGATCGTAAAGGGTAGAGGCTAAGAGAATACTATAATTCGGCAATTTTGCAGGAAAGTGACAAATTATAGTACCGGTCACAACTAAATTTAACAAATAAGACTATAATTATGTAAGCTTCGCTTGATAGACAGGCGGAGCTTACTTTTTTATAATTAAGGAAAATGTTAAAATATTTAACAGAGGTGGTAAAAATATGAGAAAGACATACTTAGATAATGTTCGTTGGATAACAGTAGTGCTAGTTGTCATATATCATGTTATTTACATATTCAACGGCGTAGTTGTCCATGGAATCATCGGTCCCTTCAGTGAACATCAGCCACAGGATACATATCAGTATATCGTGTATCCATGGTTTATGTTTTTGCTTTTTGTGGTATCGGGCATGTCAGCTCGCTTCGAGCTGGGCAAACGAACAGAAAAAGAATTCATCAGAGTAAGGACAAGAAAACTTCTTGTGCCTTCCACAATCGGTCTTCTAGTCTTCGGCTGGGTTCTCGGCTATTACAACATGCTTATAAGCGGTGCATTTGATACTATGGGCAATGTACCAAAGCCGGTTCTTTTTCTGATAATGTCAGTCAGTGGTTGTGGCGTTTTGTGGTACATCCAGATGCTTTGGATATTCAGCCTGATTCTGGTATTGATTAGAAAGATTGAAAAGGACAGATTCTATAATATCTGTGGAAAGGCCAATCTTCTGATAGTCATGCTACTTGTCATCCCAGTATACGGAGCTGCCCAGATACTTAATACACCGATGATAGTGGTGTACAGATTCGGTATCTACGGACTGGGCTTTTTGATTGGCTATTTTGTACTGTCACATGATGTCGTGATGGATAGACTTGGCAATAACTGGCTGATATTAGGTATTCTCGCAGTTGTATCCTGCGTAGCCTTTGTGATTTTATACATAGGTCAGCCTTATGCAGATCACGTTGTCTTAGATACAATCATGTGCAACGTTTACACATGGTTTGGAACTATTGGCATACTTGCCTTCATGAAAAAATGGGGCAATTTCGAGAATGCCTTCACTAAGTGGATGTGCAAAAAATCCTGGGGCTTATATTTATTCCATTATCTGATGATAGCAGTCAGTGGATGGTATCTGCATACATTATGTCCGGACCTTGCACCTGTTATCGTATACCTGCTAGTTGCAATAGCAGCATTTGCAGGTTCATACCTTCTGTATGAGATTATTAGCTGCATACCGTTCATAAGATGGTGTGTTTTAGGAATAAAAAAGTAGAATGGGATTTTGGGGCTTATCAATGGGCTAAAGGAAGTATGGAGGAATAAATAAGAGCGGTTATCTCGAAAGAGGTAACTGCTTTTTTGTTATTGTTTTGAAGTGTGTATTTCTTGCTGGACTCGCCCAGATTGATATGTAAGGTCTATTGCCTTATTGTGGTATTAAAAATGTAGCCACAGGGCTTTCTTAATGCACAGAAAAACGATATAGTAGATAAAAGCGGTTTAAGGAGGGACAATAATGTATTTCGACGCTGAAAACATAACTTGTAAGAGTGGCAAAGAATTAAAGATTGTATCTATAGGTCCTGATAATGCGGAACAATTTCTTGATTTTATGCATCAAGTATCAGATGATACACATTTTATGTCTAGATATGGGAATGAGATAGGACAAACAGAGAAAGATATTCTAGCAGAAAGAGAAAGATTAAAAGGACTTTTTGAGGATGAACGCCAAGGTATGATTTCCATTTTTGATGGAAACAGAATAATTGGAAATATTGCTATTAAAAATGTAGGTAAGGGCAGAAAAACTAAACACCGTTGTAGTATAGGTCTTGCTGTTAGAAAAGAATATCATGGTGAAGGCTTAGGAACCATACTTATGGAATGTGCAATTAGATTTGCTGAAGCTGCTGGATATCAATATATAGAACTAGGCGTCCTTTCAGATAATAAAACTGCTCAAGGTCTCTATAAAAAAATGGGATTTGAAGAATGGGGACGACTTCCTAACGCATTTATACTTGATGATGGAAGTAGCCTTGATGAAATTACTATGTATAAAGCTATATAGTGGATTGGAGGAAGAATTGTTATGAATTGTCCTAAATGCGGAAAAGAAATGAGAACAGGATTTGTCGAGGCAAAGAGTGCAGGAAGTCTTACGCTAGCTTTTACACAGGTTACCTGGTATCCAGAGGAATATAAAGGCAAATTTATTAAGAAGGAACCAATAACACTTTCATTGCAAGCGGAAGGTCAATATTGTGATGAGTGCATGACTGTGTTTGCAAGTTTTAATCAGAGATAAATCGAGATTTGTAGGGAACATGTTATGAAATACAATTTAAACAAGGAGCTTTCAAAAATGGGAAAGAAAAAAGCTCCATCTAAAATATATTTATATCCATTAGTGAATGTTTTCTTTCAGATGTATGCATGTAAATCAGATGATGATGTTCTTGCAACAGACCATTATATTTACGGAAATAATGGTGCAAGGTTAAAAACTATTTTGATTGAACCTAAGCATGCTGAGAAGGAATTACCTTGTATTATTTTTTACCATGGTGGAGGCTTTTTATTGAGAGCATCAAAAACTCATTATCAAATAGCCAAATGGTATGCGTCAAAAGCTAGATGCAAGGTGGTTTTTGCTGATTATCGTTTGTTGCCAAAGTATAAATTTCCAGTTGCGATTGAGGACTGTTTTGAAACATACAAATGGGTATTGAATAATGCTCATACATTAGGTATTAATAAAAATAAGATACTATTGGCGGGGGATAGTGCTGGTGCAAATATCTCGGTGGCAGTAACGTTGATGTCAAAGGATAGAAATGTTCCTTGCCCTAAAGGCAATCTATTGATTTATCCAGTTTTAGATAGGCGGATGAATACGGCATCAATGGAAAAGTATACGGATACGCCAGTATGGGATTCTCGCCGAAATAAGATGTTTTGGAAAGCTTATTTAAAGGAATATACAAATGAGCAAATAAAGTATGCGTCGCCGATGGAAGCAGAATCTTTAGCGGGTTTTCCTAATACATATATTGAGGTTGCTGAATTTGATTGCTTACATGATGAAGGAATTGAATTTACTAATCGTTTAGAGAATGAAAATGTTGATGTAGTGCTTTATGAAGTAGAGGGGGCATGTCACGGCTTTGAAGACGTGCTAAATAGCGATCTTTTACATAAATGCATTGATCGTCGAGTAAGATGGATTAAAGAACAATTTTCATAGCACAACTTCAAATTTCTCGAGGAGTAGATAATATGAATATAGTAATATATGGTTCTCAATATGGTACAGCAAAGCGATATGCTGAAGAATTATCAAATCGTCTTGGATTTGAGTTGAAATCATATGAGGAAGTGGCAGACGTCAATTTATACGATACAATTATTTATGTTGGTGCATTATATGCTGGCGGAGTACTGGGGATGAAAAAGACATTTAAAGGTATGAAGGATAGCAATGGGCATACGATAATAATTGCTACTGTGGGACTTGCAGATCCAACAGACAAGACGAATACAGATACTATAAAGAAGGGCATGAAGAATCAACTGCCAACAGAAGTATATGATAAAGCTTCTATTTTCCATTTGAGAGGTGGAATAGATTATTCAAAGCTAGGATTTAAGCACAAAACCATGATGGGAATGCTTTATAAAAAAGCTATAACACTGCCGGAAGACAAGAAAACTTCTGAAGTAAGGGCAATGATAGAAACCTATAATAAACAGGTGGATTTTGTGGATTTAATCACGATAGAGCCAATTGTCAAAGCATGTTTTGAAATATAATTCCAGTTTGTTGAGAAGGAGGTTTTAAATGTCTTCAAGTAAAGATTATTTGGAATTCATTTTAGACCAGCTATCATCACTTGATGAAATTTCATACAAGGCAATGATGGGGGAATATATCATTTATTATCAGGGTAAGATTATTGGCGGAATCTATGATGATAGATTTCTTGTTAAACCAACGAAATCTGCAAAACAGATGATGCCTAACGCTCAATATGAAACACCCTATGAGGGAGCCAAGGAAATGCTTTTGGTTGATGACATAGATAACAAAGATTTCTTGAATATGCTTTTGAATTCTATGGTTGATGAATTGCCTGCTCCAAAGAAAAAGAAATAAGCAAATCCAATTTGTATGGGAGAACATAGATGGAACTGAAGAGAATAGATTGCAAACTAACAGTCTGTAAGGTAACTGAGGTATCAAGTATCAATTTAGAGTCGGATTTTTATTTTATTGGTAAGACAGATGAAGAGGTATCGTTAGTTTGTAAAAACAGAAGATACTCCTATAAATACGGTGGAACGAAATGATGGATGGCGAGGTTTTTGCATTCAAGGAGTTCTTGATTTTTCATTAATAGGAATTTTGTCAAAACTTTCAGGTATTCTTGCAGAGCACAAAATTGGAATCTTTGCAATATCGACATATAACACAGATTATATTCTTGTAAAAGAAGAAAATTTTGAGCGTGCATTGAACGTATTGGCTGCTGAAGGATATACAGTGGTATAACTTCAAACTTGTCGCCCTAATTGAATGGTGAACGTTACATAGAGCAGTTATCGAAAGATAAACTGCTCTTTATTGTTTCCATATTTTAATTGTAGCCAAGAGCTTTTCTTTTTGATTATCATTAAGTGTTTTTATTGCATTCCAAAGAGCGTTGTCGGTTGCTGACTTTTGATAGTCTGGTTCTAATTTTCCAACAAGCTCATCTAAAGTAATTCCCATAAGTTTTGAATAATAAATAAGAAGTCTAAGGGACATTGCAGTACGCCCGTTTTCAACATTACTGATATAGCCCAAGCATTATCTGAGTTAGAGAAAGAAGCATATTATGAATATCTTGGACCTGTAGAGAGACTGTGTGATAATTTGGATTCAACAGAAAATGATGTGGGATTAATGTTGGATTATCTTTTAAGCTTTTGTGGAAATTCAAAAGTGCTTGGTTTATATAAAAAAAGTATGTAGGACATTTTATGAAATATATCAGGCATGTATTTCAGATTACATAAAGTACTATCTAGAGGAATATGACCCTGAGGTGTTGACGGAGAATTGTGAAGATTACGTGGATTTAAGTGTAGTTGAGAAAGACAATTCGAAGTAGAGTTTCTAGATGTAAAACGATAGAATAAAAGATAGGAGAGCTTGACGAGACTTCTGTCGGTTTTTCCGATAAAAGTTCTTGAGGTAGAATAATGAGTAAAGGTATATTAGAACAAAATAATAATGAAATAGTTCTTTTTGAAACAGAAGATAAGGAAGTTCGACTTGATGTAGCTGTGGATGGAGAAAATGTATGGCTTAATAGACAGCAAATGGCTGAATTATTTGGTCGTGATGTTAAAACCATTGGTAAGCATATTAATAATGCCTTGAAAGAAGAATTGGATAATTCAACTGTCGCAAAATTTGCGACAGTTCAACTTGAAGGTGATAGAGAAGTTGAAAGAAGCATTGAACATTATAGTCTAGATATGATTATTTCCGTTGGATATCGAGTAAAGTCTTCACGTGGTGTCGAATTTAGGCGATGGGCAAAAAGTTATTAGCGATGGAGCTCTCGTTGCTATTACACTTATGATTGCAGAATCAAATCCGGAAGAAAAAGATATCATGACAACATTGGTCATGAATTTATTGAAGATGTAGGCAAATCGACGTTTGTAGAATTGTAGCTTGCTTGAAGCATGCCAAATCGGGGGATTGGAGGGGTAAATCATGTTAGAAATATTAAAAGCGAGGTTTCAGGATAATAAGAATCTTCATATGGAACTGAGTTGGCTTGACGTGGAGAAACGTTTGCTTGAGCATCCGGGTTCCATAGATGTTTTGAGAAGGATGGAGGAGAGCGGCGGAGAACCGGATACCATCGGCTATGACGAAAAGACGGGAAAGCTAATTTTCTGCGACTGCGCAAAGGAGTCCCCTTCTGGGCGCAGAAGCCTGTGCTATGACGAAAAGGCATTACAGGGGCGTGCTAAAAACCCGCCGTCAGGCAGCGCCGAATGGAAAGCAAAAGAAATCGGCGTTTTGATCATGACGGAAGAACTCTATCGCCGATTGCAAAGTCTCGGGGAATTTGATTTGAAAACGTCAAGTTGGATTACTACGCCTGATGATATTCGCGACAAGGGCGGTGCATTGTTCTGCGAACGACGTTACGGAACGGTTTTCACATTCCATAACGGGGCGGATTCGTACTATTCCGTGCGCGGGTTCAGAGGTTATACGCTTATATAAATTTCAGTTTGTGGGGGGAATTTAGATGGAGAAGATAATAGCTGCATGTGGAAATGATTGTGCTGCGTGCCCAAGGTATGTGGCGCATCCATATGAAAAGTCAAATGAAGAACTACGACATACGGCAGAGCTGTGGATGAAGATTGGATATCGGGATCATCTTGTGACAAATGAAGAGATATCGTGTACAGGATGTAAGCCTGAAAACTGGTGCAGATATCATGTGGTGAAATGTTGCGAAGATAAGGGAATCAAAACATGTGCAGATTGTCAGGAATACCCATGTGATAACATGAAAGAATGTTTTCAGGTCACTAAATCTTTTGAGCCTAAGTGTAGAGAAGTCTGTACTGAGGAAGAATATATGCAGTTGAAGATGGCTTTCTTTGAGAAGGAAGATAATCTAAGAAAATAGGAGATAGATGATATTGAGGAAGTCACAATGCTTAAGTATGAGTTGATGAAGTATTATATTGTAGGCTAATCGATGGGGGGAATATAAAAATGCAGAAAAATGGATGTGTGAAGGTTGGTAATACAGACATGTATTATGTGGCTTTCGGAGAAGGGAAAAAGAATCTTGTAGTTTTGCCAGGATTGTCGGATGGTTTGTGGACGGTAAAGGGAAAGGCCATGCTTTTAGCCGGTTCCTACAAAAGGTTCTTCAAGGATTACACTGTTTTCATGTTCAGCAGGAAGAATGATATTCCTGAGGAATATTCCATAGAAGACATGGCGGATGATCAGGCAATAGTAATGAGGAATCTTGGGATAGATAGGGCAATTGTCATGGGCGTATCCCAGGGAGGTATGATATCTCAATATCTGGCAGCAAAGCATCCTGAGCTAGTTGAAAAATTGATTCTCGTGGTCACTGCACCATATGCCAACGAAACAATAAAAAGCGTCGTTACAAAATGGATAGAAATGACCAAGAGTTCAACGCATACAGAGTTAATGCTAGATACTGCGGAGAAAGTTTATACGAAGGAATTCAACGAAAAGAACAAGAAGTATCTACCACTTCTGGCCAGATTTACAAAGCCTAAGAATTACGACAGGTTTTGCAAAAACGCATATGCGATATTAAACTTCGACGCACGACCAGTTTTATCAAAAATAAAATGCAGTACATATATTATGTCTGGCGACAGTGACAATACCGTTGGAAATGATGCTCCTTATGAGTTAAAGGCTGCAATTGAGCACAGTGAAATGCTTATCTTCGAAGGCTTGGGCCATGGATTGTTTGAAGAGGATAAGGATTTTTACAATAAAGTATTTGAGTTTTGTGAAAGATAAATCGGCAGTTTGTCGAGCTGAATAATAGGGATGATATCCGGCATGGATGGGTATAGAAAGAAGAGGGTAAAGATATGAGCCTACAATTTGTAAAAGCAAGCACTTCTGATGCTTTGACACTTAATGGAATATCTAAAAGAGCCTTTGATAGCGATGTTCAGGTTGGAGCACCTTCAGTTGGTGGGCCACCTGGATATATGTCTGTTTCTTATCACACAAAGATGGCCAGAACAAATCACTTGTATAAGCTCACGGACAATGGACTAATTGTTGGCGGTGCGATTCTATTTTTGGAAAAAGACAAGTTGAACATTGGAAGGATCTTTGTAAGCCCAGAGCATTATCGCAAAGGCTATGGAGTCTACATGATGCAGGAAATTGAGACAATGTTTTCAAATGTAAAGGAATTTGTATTAGATACGCCCATTTGGAATGTCAGAACAAACGCCTTTTATACCAAGCTGGGATATGTGGAAGTGAGTCGGGATAATGAATTCATTTATTATATTAAGGAATGTGAGTGATGAAAGAGGAATTATCATTTGATAAAAATCGAATTATTATCAGAGACAAATTGGAATTTGTTGGGCAAAGGAGAATAAATATGTGGTTTTATATTATGATGTTTATCTGTAACTTATTAATTCCGATTGTCATGCTGATATGTGGATTCTTTATGTCCAAATATCCGCCAAAAGAGATTAATGGAATTATTGGATACAGAACAACTATGTCCAGAAAAAATATGGATACATGGAAGTTTGCACATGATTATTGCGGTAAGTTGTGGCTTAAACTCGGATTGCTATTATTAATTCCGACAATTATTATTCAGATACCTTTTTCACATTCGAGTGAAAATGCAATTGGATATATGACACTTATTGTTGAAGGAATACAGCTTGTGGCTATATTGGGTTCAATTGTGTTTGTGGAAAGAGCTCTTAAGAAAACTTTTGATGAACATGGTGTCAGAAGATAACTTCAAATTTGTAGACCTCTTTCTAATTGAATACTGAACCTTACATAGCAGTTATCGCAAGATAGCTGCTTTTTTTGTGAAGAGTTTTGTAGGGACAGGCAGTACTAGAGAAGAAAATGCTTGCCGCACTGCCTGAGAGAAGAGAGATGAGCAGTGCTAGGAAGAAAAATGAATGCAGCACTGCCTGAGAGAAGAGAAATGGGCAGTGCTAGAACAAAAAATGAATGCAGCACTGCCTGAGAGAAGAGAGATGGGCAGTGCTAGAAGCAAAAATGAATGTAGCACTGCCCCAAAGAAGAGAAGCGGGCAGTGCAAAAGAAAAAAATGCCGCCAGCACTGCCCGAAACAAAAAAACACCCAGGGTAGAGAAATAAATAGAAATGTGGTAATATACAGAAGGCTATGACCAAAAGTGTCATAAATATTGAAAACACAGTAAAATCAATACTTTTAGAAGGAGATATATAGAAAATGAAACTCGGAATCGTCGGACTTCCAAACGTTGGTAAGTCAACACTTTTTAATTCACTTACAAAGGCAGGAGCACTTGCTGCAAACTACCCATTTGCTACAATCGACCCTAACGTAGGTGTCGTTTCAGTACCAGATAAGCGTCTAGATGTACTTACAAAGATGTACAATTCAAAGAAGACTGTTCCTGCAACAATTGAATTCGTTGATATTGCAGGTCTTGTAAAGGGTGCTTCAAAGGGTGAGGGACTTGGAAACCAGTTCCTTGCAAACATCCGTGAGGTAGATGCAATCGTTCACGTTGTACGTTGCTTCGAGGATGCTAATGTAGTTCACGTTGATGGAAGCATCGACTCACTTAGAGATATTGAGACTATCAACCTTGAGCTTCTTTTTGCAGACATGGAAGTTATGGAGCGTCGCTACTCTAAGACAGAGAGAAGTGCTCGTATGGATAAGACACTTCAGAAGGAAGCTGCTATGCAGAAGCGTCTTCTTGATCATATGGAAGCTGGCAACATGGCTAAGACTTTCGAGCTTAACGATGAGGATGAGGAGAACTACTTCAAGGAGTACAATCTTCTTACAGCAAAGCCAGTTATCTACGCTGCAAACGTAGAGGACGAGGATCTTGCAGATGACGGCGCTAACAATAAGAACGTACAGGCAGTTCGCGAGTACGCTGCAAAGGAAGGCTCAGAGGTATTTGTTATCTCAGCTCAGATTGAGCAGGAGATTTCAGAGCTTGAGTCAGAGGAAGAGAAGCAGGAGTTCTTAGAGGCTATGGGGCTTTCAGAGTCAGGTCTTGATAAGCTTATCACTGCATCTTATAGATTGCTTGGTCTTATCTCTTATCTTACATCAGGAGAGGATGAGACACGTGCATGGACAATCAAGAAGGGTACAAAGGCTCCACAGGCTGCTGGTAAGATTCACACAGACTTCGAGCGTGGATTTATCAAGGCTGAGGTTATCAGCTATGACGACCTTATGGCAAACGGCTCTATGACAGCTGCCAAGGAAAAAGGTCTTGTTCGTATGGAAGGCAAGGAATACGTTGTTGCTGATGGTGATATTATCAACTTCAGATTTAACGTATAATCCCTGTCGTTTCACACTTTTTTGAATATTATGTATTATTATAAGGACTATAAATAGACCATATTTTTATATTCCTTTAAAGGAGGTACATATGAAACTTACAAATATCAAAGACACAGAAGCATTTTTTAAGGTTATTGACAGCTGCACTGGAACAGTAGAACTTGTTACAGGCGAGGGCGATAGATTAAATCTTAAGTCAAAGCTTTCACAGTTTGTTTCACTTGCAAATATTTTCAAGGCAGAGGAGAGCATCCCGGAGCTTGAAATTATTGCATATGAACCAGATGATGCTAAGAAATTACTTGAATTTATGATTAATCAGTAATATAAATAAAAAAAGATGAGGGGGTCACGTATAGAAGTGCCCCCTTCTTTCATGCAAATTTATATCCAACTAAGGAGCGACCAAAATGTTAGAGAATCTTATTTTTTGTTTGAATGCAACTGTACCAATTTTTCTTCTTATGGTATTAGGAGGTGTGTTCAGAGCTACCGGAATATTCAATGAAAGTCTCACAAAAGGACTCAATAATTTTGTTTTCAAGATAGCTCTTCCGGTTCTTGTCTATAAAGAACTGGCTACATCAGATGTAGAAGAGCTGTGGGATACTGGTTTTATTATATTTTGCTTTATAGCTACATTAATCTCTATCCTTATTGGTTGGGCATTTTCATTTTTAGCCCACGACAAGCGCACCAGAACGGAGTTTATTCAGGGAACCTACAGAAGTAGTGCAGCCCTTTTAGGTGTAGGTATCGCAGTTAATCTATACGGTACAGCAGGTATGACTCCACTTATGATTATTGGAGCTGTTCCGCTTTACAATGTGGCTGCTGTAATCATTCTTACCCTGGGTTCAAGCGATGGAAAGCTTACCCCAGCACTTTTAAAGAAGACAGCCATTGGAGTTTTAAAGAATCCTATTATTATAGGTATTACACTTGGAATAATTCGTTCCTTCATCCCAGTGTCTATCCTACTTCCAAAGACACTTGATTCAGTTAGTGCGTTGGCTACCCCTCTTGGACTTATGGCTCTTGGTGCCAGCTTCCAGATGGGTGAGGCTATCAAAAAATACAAGCCAACAGTTGTGGCTACATTCTTTAAACTGATTGGTTTTTGTGCCATTTGGCTGCCCGTCGCAATTGCTTTAGGCTATAGTCATGACAAGCTTGTAGCAGTTCTTATTATGACTGGAAGTCCAACTACAGTTTCATCATTTGTCATGGCAAAAAGTATGGGGTATAATGGAAACGTTTCAGCAGGTATTGTTATGCTAACCACCATATTGTCAGCCTTTACGCTTACGATATGGCTTTATATTTTAAGGTCCATGGGACTTATTTAAAGGAGAATTTATTTTTATGAGAGCATACGAGAGATTATTAAATTACGTAAAAATATACACTACAAGTGACGAAGATAGCACTACTGTGCCTTCTACAGCTCGTCAGTTTGATTTGGCTAAGCTTTTGGTTGAAGAGCTTAAGGGTTTAGGCGTTGCTGATGCTCATGTTGATGATAAGTGCTATGTTTACGGCACTATCCCTGCTACAGCAGGTTGTGAGGATAAGAAGGCTGTCGGCTTTATCGCACACATGGACACAGCACCTGATTTCACAGGTGAAAATGTAAATCCAGTTGTTGAAGAGAATTACAACGGCGAGGATGTTGTTCTTGGCACATCAGGCCGCGTTATCAAGGTTTCTGATTTTCCACATCTTAAGACATTAAAGGGTCGTACCCTTATTCATACAGATGGCACCACACTTCTTGGTGCAGATGATAAATCTGGTATCGCAGAGATTATGACTTTTGTTGAAGAAATTATGGGAAGCAATGAGTCTCATGGCAAGATTTGCATTGCTTTCACTCCAGATGAGGAGATTGGCGCAGGCGCAGATCATTTTGATGTAGAGGGCTTCGGAGCTGACTTCGCATATACGGTAGACGGTGGCGAAGAAAACGCAGTTGAGTATGAGAACTTTAATGCAGCAGGTGCTGAGGTTAAGTTCAACGGCGTAAACATCCACCCAGGTGATGCAAAGGATATCATGGTTAATGCAGCACTTGTGGCTATGGAGTTCAATGCACTTCTTCCTCCTACAGAGGTACCATCAATGACTGAGGGATATCAGGGATTCTTCCATCTTACAGATATGTCAGGTGATGTAGCAGAGGCTAATCTTTCTTATATCATCCGTGACCATGATGCTGATAAGTTTGCTTACAAGAAGAAGATTATGGAGCATGCAGCTAATATCATTAATCAGAAGTATGGTGAGGGCACATGTGAGCTCACTATCAAGGATCAGTATCAGAACATGCTTGAGATGATCAAGCCACACATGTTCTTAATTGATTATGCATTTGATGCTTTAAAGGATGCTGGAGAGAATCCTAAGGCTGTAGCTATCCGCGGCGGCACAGACGGTGCACGTCTTTCATTTATGGGATTACCTTGTCCAAACCTTGGAACAGGTGGATACAACTTCCACGGCCCAATGGAGCATATTACAGCGGAGGGCATGGATACAGTTGTTCGCGTACTTCACGGCATCGTAAAGCGATTTGCGGAAAATTAAAAAGCGTTTAGATGAGTCACATAGGAATAGATAATAAGTGGCGGAGTAAATACTTAGGGGGAATATATGTCATCAGAAAAAAGAAAAGAGCTTTTAATTGATGTTTTAATGGATGCCTTGTCAGGCCTGTGCATAGGTATTGCACTGTATAATTTTGCGGCAGATGCAAAATTCCCATTGACAGGACTCACAGGTATCGCTATGATTTTCTATCAGTACTGGGGATGGAAAATCGGTATTGCCACCATCATCATGAACATTCCACTTATCGTGTGGGCTTATAAGGTTTTGGGAAAGAAATTTTTGCTGAAATCCTTTAAGACTATGGCCATCGGTACAGTTATGATGGATTTTGTGTCACCACTGGTGCCAAAGGTTGATATAGGCAATCTGTTTTTGAACGCCGTAGTAGTTGGTGTGTTTACAGGTCTTGGTTATGCGCTTGTTTATATGCGCAATTCATCTACTGGTGGAGCTGACTTCATCATGATGATTATTAAGGCAAAGCATCCTCATATGTCCCTTGGAAGAATCTTCTTCATCGTGGACACTGTAATTATTGTTATCGATACCATTGCATATGCTCATTCATTTGAGGCACTTTGCTATGGTTTTGTAATAAGCTATATTGGCTCTCTTGTAGTTGATAAGGTAATGATTTCTGCCGATGCAGGTATGATGTGTATGATTGTTACCAACAAGGCTGAGGCCATCGCAGACGCTATCGATAAAGCTGTGGAGCGTGGCACCACAATTTTTACCGCAAAGGGCGGTTATAAGGGAGATGAGAGACAGGTGCTTATGTGTGCCTGCTCAGACAAGCAGATGTATCAGGTCAATCGCGTTGCAAAGAAGATTGATGTGGATGCATTTATTGTCATCATGGAATCTAAGGCCGTTTACGGCGAGGGGTTCAAGCGTTTTAAGGGTTAAAAGTAATAAGGAGTATTTATGTCAGAGAAAATTTGCGTTCTTGGCGTAGCAGGAGGTTCTGCTTCAGGCAAGACTACTATCATCAACAAATTACAGGATTTCTTTGGAGAGGATATTGCAGTAATTAGCCATGATGCTTATTACAAGGCTCATCCAGAGATGTCTTTTGAAGAGCGTAGCCAGCTTAACTATGATCATCCTGATTCTTTCGAATCAGACAGAATGGCAGAGGATGTTAGAAAGCTTATCAAGGGTCATGCCATTGATATGCCTGTTTATGATTATGTTAATCACAACCGTTCAGACGAGACTGTACGTGTTGAGCCTAAGACTGTTATCGTTATGGAGGGTATTCTTATTCTTGAGAATAAGGAGCTCCGTGATTTGATGGATATTAAGATTTTCGTTGATACAGATGCTGATGAGCGTCTCATGCGTCGAATCCAGCGTGATATGATTGAGCGTGGTCGAAGTATTGAGTCAATCATCGAGCAGTATTCAAAGACAGTTAAGCCAATGCATGAAGAGTTTGTTGAGCCTTCAAAGAAGCATGCTGATATCATTATCCCACGTGGTGGTGAGAATGCAGCCGGCATTGAAATGCTTACAACATATATGACCAAGAAGTTACACGACGAGGAATAATCCTCATTTTGCTTGTGCAAAATGCTTTTTACGCCACAGTGGATTTTGTCTATTTAGGAAAAAATCCCTGTGGCTTTTTTGTTTTCCTTTATTTGTGGAATACTTCTATGCTAGAATTGAATAGCAATAATTGACAAAAAATTATCAATCTTTGACAGTTATTGAATTGTGGTAATTAAAGGGAGAAATAATTAAAGATGGAAAAGAAGCCTATAGTGTTGGCTGTTGCTGGTAAAGGCGGAGTTGGTAAAACATCTCTTGCATCGGTGATGGTCAAGTTGTTAGTGGAAGCTTATCCAGACAAGAAAATCTTAGCAATCGATGCGGACCCTGCTGTTGGTTTGTCCACAGCACTTGGTGTAGAGCCAGAGCTTACTCTTGATGATATCAGGAAGGAAGCTGTGGAGGCTGCAGAGAATGGTGATGCCAAGGCTACTGTAGAGGTGCTGGGCGAAGCCAGATATCGTATTTTCGATGCTATGGTTGAGATGGATGGCTTTTCTTTTATTGCAATTGGAAGACCTGAGGCTGCAGGCTGCTATTGCAAAATTAACACATATCTTAAAGAGGTCATCTCACAGGTGGCCGACAATTTCGATTATATCGTTATAGACGGCGAAGCTGGTATCGAGCAGATTAATCGCCGTGTCATGGAAAAGGTTACACACCTTGTTCTTATTACCGATTCTAGTAAGAAGGGCTGTGGAGTAGTTAAGACAATCAAAGAAGTGGCAGACAACCTTGTGATGTACGATAAGATTGGAGTAGTTGTAAATCGTGTACCATCTGAGGATGTCTTACAATTCATGGATTTAGGAGATATTCCACTTTTAGGCTGGATTCCAGCAGATGCCAATCTTACAGAGCGCGATCTAAAAGGAGAATCCGTATTTTACATTCCAAGCGAAGCACCAATCGTAGAGGGCCTGCGTAGCTCTCTTAAGAAGATGGGCGTTTTATAAAAGTTAATACAGCAACTTTTCAAAAACTTGGTAAGCGCGAGCAAGGTGCTAAAGGTCCGGGGGACCTTTGTTCAGCACCGACCGGAGTGGAAACGGAGACAGCCCCATGCCGGGGAAGGAGGGTGCCCCTTTAGGGGAGTTCCCTTGCCCGAGTATGGGAGATGGCTTGCGGGAGCATGAAAAACTTGGATAAGTTGCTGAGAATAAAGGGAGAATTGAATATATGAAGGACTTAAAGCATCTTTATTACTTTGAGAATCTTCTAATGGACGCTGATAATGATCTGGTTAGACAGGCCCAGGCTGAGGGCCGCGTCTGCGTAGGCTCAGTTTGTTATCAGATTCCAGAAGTGTTGATGAACTTAGGTAATGCTTTCACAGTAAGACTTCGTGCGCCTCGTACAGGTTCCATGGAAATGGGAACCTACTACCTGACCAGTCTTTTATGTGAATATTCCAGAGCATTGCTTGAGCGTGCCATCGAAGGCGGATACCAGTTTTTAGATTGCATTATGGCACCAGATGGATGCACCATGATCAACCGCTGTGTTGAGAACATGGAGCTCCTTAAGATGAATGACAAGGAGCATTTCTTCTACCAGTACCTTGAGGTTCCAATGAAGGCTGATGAAAATGGATTAAACCTCTATATCGGTCAGTGCAGAAGCAAAATCCTTGAACCATTACATGAGAAGTTTGGTATTGATATTAGTGATGAGGCTCTTAGAAAGGCAGTAGAAGAGCACAACAAAATCTGCCGTCTTATCACAGAGCTTGGAAACTTCCGTAAGGAAGAGAAGCCTCGCATCACAGGCTATGAATTCCACATTATTACAATGTGTACTTATGTGTGCCCTCACGATTTACTTATCGAGAAATTAGAGGAGACACTTGAAGAGGTTAAGAATCGTCAGCCAGACGAGAAGTGGCCATTTAGAGCAAGAGTTGCTGTGGTTGGTTCTGAGATTGACGATATTGATATGATTAAGCTTGTTGAAGATTCAGGAGCTTATGTATGTGCAGACAGATTCTGCTTTGGTTCATTGCCAGGACGTGAAGAGATTATCCTTAATGATGATGAGGATGTTCTCACACAGATTTGCCGTCATTATATGATGAGCTGCATGTGCCCACGTCACATGGATACACCAAAGATGAATCGTAGACGCGAGTATGTAGATGAAATTGCCAAGGAATATAAGGCAGATGGAATCATCTACGAGCAGATGAAATTCTGTGACCCATGGGCATATGAGAGAATGGTAGGAAGCCATGTTTTACGCGACGAATATGGCTACCCAGTTCTTACAATTGACCGCCCATACGCAGTTGGAAATTCCGGACAGTTACGCACCCGTGTACAGGCCTTCGTGGAGAGCATCGAGATTAAAAAGCTTCAAGGAGGTAGAAAGTAATGGGAAAAGCAGTCGGCAGCTCACAGCTCGGAAAGCTTTATAGTGGTGATAAAAAGGTTTTCAAGCATCGTGAATGGAGAGGAATAAAAGATACTTGGTACGATTACACCAGATGGCTTGGAATTATGGCCATGCTTGGTAAATTTATGCTTCATCCAAAGAATGTTAAAGGATTCTTTAGATATCGCTGGATGCTCAATTATTTAGCAGTTCCAATGATGATTGATAAGCATTCAATGGGTCTTCGTGGCCCACAGCTTCGCATCTGTCGTGAGGAGTACGACTTAGTAGCTTCAGACGTTGCAAAGCTTCTTACAAAGATTTTTTCTATGGATCAGAACCTTGGCGCAAAGCCTGAGAAGTCAAAGCATGTAGTCCTTATGGATGAGAACGAGATGACCAACATCATGTGTGGTTTCCCAAACCTCGAAGGACTTAGCTGGGAGACAGCAAGCTGTTATGTTTGCGTGCTTCTTCAAGGAGATGCCATGACACATTACCTTGATGTTGTTCAGGAATGTGGTATGCCTGGTGATGTTTGCCCTATGCCAGCATCCGAGGCAGGTATCTGTATCGATGGAGATATGCCAATCTTCGGCAAGTGTGCCGTTCAGTGTAACACTACCTGTGATGGTTCTCTTATGGGAAATGGTGTTATTTCAAGAGCTCTTGAGCGCAATGGAATTCCTGTTCATCAGCTGGCTACACCACTTCGTCATACTGAGCCAGGCGTTCAGGAGTACGCAGCACAGGAGGTTAGAAACGCTATCGCATTTATCGAGGAGCAGACAGGCGAAAAATTCGACTGGGATTACTACTTTGAATGTGCTAAGCGCATCAACATCGGAGCCCGTGAGTGCTCAGAATGGCTTGAGCTTTCAAAGACAGATTATCCTCAGGTAATTGGAAACAACATCCTTCTTTACCGTGAGACAGAATATATGGCAATCGCTGGTAAGGTTCCAGCTTTCGCCGAGCTCGATAAGAAGATTACAAAAATGGCTACAGAAGCATACAAGAACAAGACAATGCTTGCTAAGGAATACCGCCATCGTGCAGTAATCTGGGGTGTTCAGTCACAGTTCTATACAGATTTTGTAGCATGGCTGTTAAATTGCTGGGGAATTCTTCCACTTTTTGATATGCTTACTATGGTTTCTCTTGATCCTATTTCAGAGAACGACAGAGAGCAGGCATATTACGATATGGCTCACCAGTACGAGAACATGATTATGAGAAACCGTACCCACGGTGGTTACGAGGTTCTTCTTGATGATTTATGGCGCTACTGTGAGGAGTTCAACGCAGATATGGTTATCCTTTGGGAACACATTGCCTGCAAGGCTCTTGATGGTATGCACGGCATGTTCGAGCAGCAGGCCAGAGAGCACGGCATCAAGCTTGTTTGGGTAAACCACGATCTTTATGACCCACGTGTTATCCCAAGAAAGAATCTTCGTCAGGATGTAAACCGCTACATGCGTAGCGTACTTCGCGAGGAGCCATTGGATCCTACATTAGAGGATTACGATGATACTAATTTATGGTAGGAGAATAATAATATGAGATATTTTGGTGGATGTGATTCAGGATCTACATACACAAAGTGTGTAATCATTGATGAGACCGGAAAGATGGTAGCTGATGTGACTCTCAAGAGTCGAATCAATGCAGTTCTTTCTTGTCAGGATGCTCTGGACCAGGCAGTGGCTCAGGTCCCAGATTTAAATAGTGCAGAGGATTTAACATACCTTGTAGGTACAGGATACGGCCGTAACAAGGTTCCATTTGCTGATGAGAACATTTCAGAGATTAGTTGTCATGCTATGGGTGTCCATGTTGCAGACCCTGAGGTAAAGGCTATAATTGATATCGGCGGTCAGGACGTTAAGGGTATTGCTGTTGATACAGACGGTACAGTTTTGAACTTTGCTATGAACGATAAATGTGCAGCAGGTACAGGCCGTTTCTTCGAGGCAATGGCAAGAGCCTTCGAGATGGATTTAGACGAGTTCTCAAATCTTTCTCTCAAGGCAAAGAACGTTATTCCAATCACAGCTCAGTGTACAGTTTTTGCTGAGTCAGAGGTTATCTCACTTGTTGGTGAAGGTAAGCCTATGGATGAGATTGCTGCAGGTATCGAGCTTTCAGTTGCAAAGCGTTGCTTCGTAATGTCGAAGAAGGCAGGAGCTGTTGATAAGATTACACTTACAGGTGGTTGCGCAAAGAATGCAGGTCTTAAGGCAGCAATTGAGCAGGTTCTTAAGCTCAAGGTTATTGACCTTCCAGTGGACCCACAGCTTATGGGAGCACTTGGCGCAGCTGAGTTCGCAAGACAGAAAGGAATGTAGTAAGCCTTCCCCTTGAGGGTTGCTAGGCTCCAGTGGAGCCTGTTTAGCAACGACCGAGCCGGGAGGCGAGACAAGGTGGCCTGAAAGGCCGGATGAGGTGTTAATTATGTTAAAAGTTTTATTAATTATTGCAATAGTTTTCATCTGCTTATTCGTATTATCGCTGATTGTATATTTCTTCAATTTGGATATGAAGCTTACAAGCGCTATTCAGCCATTACTTGCTAAGCACTACGACAAGATAAAGAGAGATAGAAAGATATAATCAATGAAGCTATATGATGAGACTATAAAGTGCATTATGTCTTCCCTTGAAGGGGCGCCATTAAAGCAGCTTGATATCGCAAATGCCAATTGGGCTGATGCAGGTGACCACAATCTTATCCTTCGAGCAGATATGGCTTATGAGCTGGGCGGTGGTACTTGTTCTGCAGTCAGTGCAATGGGTGTCACAGCAAACACCGAGCTTGTTCCATCTGATGAAGTTTATCTTCTTGGTCCTGATTTGTCAGAAATAAAGGTTGATCAGCCTTATGCCAGAATTGCTCTGGTGAGAGTAGCAGAGGACAGCCTTGGGGATGGTAATGTACTTTATAACGCTATTAGAAAAATTGAATATGTGAGATATCACATAAATCCAGAAGGGTATATGACTCGAATCTCAGCCTCAAATGGCAGAGAACCGGTTAGAGTCAGCAAGGAAGCCATTGAAAAAGGACTTGGCTTCGCCCAGGTAGGTAAGCTTTTCTTGGCTACCTACCATGAAAACAAAAATATTGAAGCTGTAAAGCTCATATTTATAACTCAGCCAGATTTTGATTATAAGTCGTTGGCTGAGCAATCACGTCATCTTGAGGAGATCACTGGCACAATCGATCATATCTTCAAGAACGTGACAATGGACTGCGGAAGCTGTTCATTACAGCAGATTTGTGACGAAGTTGAGGGTCTTCGTGAGTTGCATTTTAAAGAAAGAAAGGGAGTATAAGGAAATGCCAGAAATGAGTAAAGCAGTCATTCCACCACACATGAATGACAAGGCACCAAGCGACAAGATTATCAAGCTTGGAAGAAAAATTACAGACGTAGCTGGACACAAGATGTTCGGCGTAAAGGTTGAAGATCCAGAGTACTGGGGTCTTGCAGAAATCGTTACAGAGGAGATGGCTGAGGTTGGTCTTACTATGAAGCTTCGCCATCATTACACATTTGATGAAATGTGCAAAATGAATCCTGAGAAGGCAAAGGACAAGGAGGCTTTCCAGAAGCTTCTTGATGAGATGTCATATATTGGTCTCTTAGAGTACGATTACGGCGATCACTACGATCACAATGGACGTACAGCTGAGCCTTCAGAGAGAAGATATTGTCTTCCAATGTTCGTTCCAGGTTCTGCTGAGCTTTTCAACATGGAAGAGTCAGTTCCTGGCGAGCGTTCAAATAACAGATTAAAGGAGCATCCAGCTCTTGCATCATTCTTCGAGAGAATGACATTCATGCCACTTGATGGCCTTACACACCTTATCCCACCAGGAGGCGCTGGTGTAGGTATGCACGTTATCCCTGTTGAGAAGGCTATCGAGTTTGAAAATGAGAAGTTAGACCTTGAGCAGATTTCATACTGGCTCAAGAAATACGAAGGCCACATCGGTGTTGGTCAGTGCTCATGTCGTGTATCAAGAGCTTGTCTTGAGGAAGGCTGCGGCGATGACGAGATGAACTGGTGTATCGGTCTTGGTGATTTTGCTGATTACTGCCGTGAGACTGGCAAGGGTCATGACATCACATACGAGGAGGCTATGCGCATCGTTGAGCGTGCTGAGACTCTTGGTTATGTTCACCAGATTACAAACATCGATGGTGAGAACAAGATCTTCGGTCTTTGCAACTGTAATGTAAACATTTGTAATGCCCTTCGTACATCACAGCTTTTCAACACACCTAACATGTCACGTTCTGCTTACACAGCTCATGTTGAAGCTGAGAAGTGTGTTGCCTGCGGTAAGTGCGTAGAGTACTGCCCAGCTGGTGCTGTTAAGCTTGGCCAGAAGCTTTGCAAGAAGGACGGTACTGAGGTTGAGTATCCAAAGGTAGTTCTTCCAGACAGAGTTCACTGGGGCAAGGAAAAGTACGATGAGGATTATCGTGATAACAACCGTAAGAACTGCTACGAGACAGGTACAGCTCCATGTAAGGTAGCTTGTCCTGCACACGTTTCTGTTCAGGGTTATGTAAATATGGCTAAGGAAGGACGTTACGAGGACGCTCTTGCCCTTATCAAGAAGGACAATCCATTCCCAGCTATCTGTGGTCGTGTATGTAACAAGAGATGTGAGGCTGCTTGTACACGTGGTACAATCGACGCTCCTGTTGCTATCGACGACATTAAGAAGTTTATTGCTGAGCGTGACTTACACGCTGAGACAAGATACATTCCACCAATCGACATCCCTTCAAACCGTTTAACACAGTGGGATGACAAGATTGCTATTATCGGTTCAGGCCCTGCAGGTCTTTCATGTGCTTACTACCTTGCAACAAAGGGTTATAAGCCAACAGTATTCGAGAAGAACAACCGTCCAGGTGGTATGCTTACATGGGGTATCCCTTCATGGAAGCTTGAGAAGGACGTAGTTGAGGCTGAAATTGATGTTATCCGTCAGCTTGGGGTCGAGATTAAGTGCGGCGTTGAGGTTGGTAAGGACATCACTCTTGATGAGCTTCGTGCACAGGGTTACAAGGCATTCTATGTGGCAATCGGATGCCAGGGCGGAAAGATTCCACCAATCCCAGGTACAGATGCTAAGAAAGGTATCGATATCGCTGTTACATTCCTTCACAAGGCTACAGAAGACCAGAACCAGAAGATGGATGGCAATGTAGTTGTTGTCGGTGGTGGTAATGTAGCTATCGACTGTGTACGTACAGCTGCAAGATTTGGTGCTGGCAAGCCACAGATGTTCTGCTTAGAGCAGCGTGATGAGATGCCTGCAAACAATATCGAGATTTCAGAGACACTTGAAGAGGATATCGCAATCAACAATGGCTGGGGTCCAAAGGAAATCCTTAAGGATGAGCAGGGCAATGTAGCTGGTATCGTATTCAAGAAGTGTACATCTGTTAAGGATGCAGAAGGAAAGTTCAATCCACAGTACGATGAGAACGATACAATGACAGTAGAGTGCAAGAACATCATCTTCGCTATCGGTCAGGGTATCGAGTGGGGCGGACTCCTCGGTGATGGAAAAGAAAAGGTTGAGTTCTGGCATGGCAACTACCCAGTGGCAGATCACCTTACATACCAAACAGCACAGCCAGATATCTTTGTTGGTGGTGACGTTTATTCAGGTCCTAAGTTTGCTATCGATGCAATCGAGGCTGGTAAGTGCGCTGCTGATTCACTTCACAGATTTGTACAGCCAGGCTGCTCTATGACAATCGGTAAGAACCGTCGTGATTTCATCGAGCTTGACAAAGACAATATTCTTGTGGAAGAATATGATACAGCAGGACGAAATGAGCCTGCTATCGATACAAGCATTGATATGAAGCATTCATTCAGAGATGCTCACCTTACTCTTACAGAGGAGCAGGTTAAGGCAGAGGCTAGCCGTTGCCTTAAGTGTGGTGCGTCAGTGGTTGATGAGAATAAGTGTATCGGATGTGGTGTCTGCACAACTAAGTGTGCTTTTGATGCTATCCACCTTCACAGAACTCATCCAGAGTGCACACACATGGTTCCTGCAGAGGATAAGTTCAAGCATATTGGTGCTTACGCACTTAAGCGTGCTGCAAAGGTTGCCTTCTCTAAGAAGACAGAGGCTGAGAAGCAGGCTGAGCGCGAACACAAGGAGTATAAGCGTAATCGTAAATAATGATTACAGTGCAATTAGAAAGGGTAGTATATGCACGAATTAGGGATAGTATTTCATGTCGCTAAGCAGGTAGAGGAAGTTGCCGAGCAAAATGGTGCTGAGCACATCAACGAGGTTGTTCTCTCAATTGGCGAGGTTTCTACAGTTATTCCAGATTATCTGATTGATTGTTGGTCTTGGAATGCAAAGAAGTACCCAAGATTAGAGGGAAGTAAGCTTACATGTGAAACAATTAAAGCTGTGACATTCTGCGAGGATTGCAAGCAGGAGTACGAGACAGTTGCTCACGGAAAGACTTGTCCACATTGTGGCAGTGACAACACATATCTCGTCACAGGAAATGAAGTTATATTAAAAGAAGTTATAGCGGATTAATAGAAATCCCACGGCTGAGTGCCGTGGGATTTTTTGTATGAATATGTGACCTTTATTGATATGAGGATTGTTGTTAGATATAATTTTCTTATATTTATTGATACTTCTGTGATTGCGAAAAAGAAGGTGCCTATGAAGAAGACTCAAGGGATTATTCAATATATTTTTATAATTGTGGGAGCGGTTATGGCAAGCTTTTCTGTTGCCTTGATTTTATTGCCAAATGATGCAATAGATTATGGTACGGCAGGTGTTGCCATCATAATTAGCAAGCTTACAGGTTTATCACTTTCTCTTTGTGTGGCAGTTGTATTTATCCCATTTATACTTGCGGGTTTTGTGGTTCTAGGCAAGAAGTTTACGATAAAGGCTGCTGTGGGATCTTTGTGCTATACATTAGGTCTATACTTCTTCGAGGAGATTCCTTTCGAGCTAAATACAGAGCATTTCCTAGCTGTAGCATTTGGAGGAGCAATTCTTGGCGCTGGTTTATCTCTAATTCTTCGTAATGGTGGATGTATAGATGGTTCTGAGATTTTGGCTAACATCATCGTAAAGAAGCTTTCAGATAAGACTGGTCGCAACTATAGCATGACGCCAGTACTTTTAATTTTTAACGCTCTGGTATATGCCACTGTTTTTGCAGTAATAGATGTTACAGCAGCGCTTTTAAGCTTGCTTGTGTATGTGGTTGCTACAGCAATTATTGACCACTACACAGATCATTTTGAAGCAATCAAGCAAGTCACTATTATCACGCAGGATCCGGATAATATTATTGCAGACATAAAGAAGCAGTTGAATAAGACATGCACAATTATGGATTCTCGAGGAGCCATTGCAGGAGAAAATAACACACTGATTTGTTATATAAGTTATTTTGAACTTCCAGTAATGAAGGATATTATTTCATCTCACCCAGGCTCATTCAGTACTGTGTCTACTATTGATGAGATATTGAGGTAATGATTATGCATAAAATGATATGTGCCTTAATGCTTGCATTGGGTTTATTTTTAACAGGCTGCGGCAGCCAGAAGGTTGAGGAAGAACCTGTAGAGGTAGAAGAACCGGTGGCTAAAGTGGAGGCAAAAGAAGTGAGACAAGAAGAAATGAAGAAAGAGACAGTCGAGGATTTCTATTCTCTGGAATTTGATGAGAACAGCGATATATTCGCCAGAATAAAAGGTAAATCTTACAAGGATAATTGCACTGTGCCAGTATCGGATTTACGATATTTACATGTTAAACATATAGGCTTTGATGGCGAGGTCCATGATGGCGAGATTATATGCAACAAATTCATAGCAGATGATTTACTGGAAATATTTGAAGCCCTTTATGAAGCTGAGTACCCAATTGAGAAAATTAGACTTGTAGATGAGTACAACGCAGATGATGAAAGCTCCATGGCTGACAATAATTCATCCAGCTTTAACTTTAGATTTATCAGCTACACTACAAAGATTTCAAAGCATGGCTATGGTCTTGCCATGGACATCAATACTCTGTACAATCCATATGTGAAAACCGTTAATGGTCAGCTTTCTGTGGAGCCAGCAAATGCCAAAGCTTACGTTGATCGCACACAGGATTTTCCATACAAGATTGATGAGAATGATTTAGCTTACAAGCTCTTTACTGAACATGGCTTTGAGTGGGGAGGCGCCTGGAAAAAGTCTAAGGACTATCAGCATTTCGAAGTGCCCGACTCAGTGGTAAAGAAGCTTTACAACTAAGGAGAATAGACATAATGAATAAAATTACATCTACTATCTATTGGCTTGCAGTTGCAGCCTGTGGATTAGTGTTGTTGAAATACACCAGCTATGTGGAACCACAGTGGGGTTTCTTTGGCATAGCGGTGTCTATTGGTTGTGGAATATGTATTTATAAGTCCCTTAAAAATGAGGCTTACGTGGGACAGACACTGGCTGTTGCAAAGAATAATAACAGAAATCCAGTCTACGATTATCTTAGACTGGTAGCAGTGCTTTTGGTTATCATCATCCATGTCCTTAATCAGGATCTTAGACTGGCAGCAGATATGGCAGGCACAGGCATTTACAACACCATGAACTACATCCGTTGCTGGAGTGGTAATTGTAATACTTTTTTCATCATGATTTCTGGGGCGTTGTTGCTTGTTGATAAGAATGAATCAGTACTTACATTTTACAAAAAGCGACTCCTGCGAATCGCTATTCCCCTTATAGTTTACTATTTATGGTATCTTTGGCAGTATGAGAAGATTGGCGTGCTCACATGGAAAGAGATTGCCATAAAGATACTTTCGGCAGATGTTTATACAGATAATGTGCCACACTTCTGGCTTGTGTATGAGATAGTGGCGATTTATGTGGTAGTACCATTTCTTAGAATAATGCTTAGGAACTTGTCATATACAATGCTGACACAGCTTGTGGTTATCTCCTATGTACTGTCAATTTTCATGAAGGTTTTTCCAAATCAGATTGGAACGCTTATACCTCTTTCAGGCTGGTGTGCAGTTGCGATAATAGGTTATTGGTATAGTAGGGATGAATCCCGAAAGTTGGATACATGGATGATAATTGCCGGAATCATAGTAAGTATTGTTGAATACTTCAAGATAGACCCAAATCTGGCATATCAGGAATCCATGACAGGGCTTACTCAATATTTCATAATCACTGTACTTGCAGTATTTGCCATTTGCTTTAAGCTTCAAAAACATCTTATGAGTTTTTATCTTTTGAGACTTGTCAGCAAATACAGCTATGGAATACTTTTGATTCATATGTGGGCATTGTATTTCGTGGTGAGAAACATCATTCATGTTTCATCGGTTATGTATAAAGGTGCTGGATTTATTGCTTTGATAGTAGCTACCCTGATTATTTCTACAGTGGCAGCGTACCTGATAGATAATTTATTTATTGATATTTTCAATACATTCATAGCCCTTTTGGACAGAAAGAAAAATTAATAAAAAGGTAAATACCCTCGGGTGGCTGAAGCCCGAGGGTATTTTGGTTTGCATATTCACACAAGAACATGCAGATATAGGGAGAAAATATATGATCGGCCCGAATGACCTGGATGTAATCTAATTAAAAGAAACAGCAGATGTTGCACAGCAGATTAAGAATAATCATGCTTGCACACCAGCGAACAACGCCGAAATAGGGGCGATTGTAGCCATAGTAATAACGTTTGTATTCATACCAGTTGTCATAATCCTGCTGATTCTGATTTTGGTTGCCATAATTGCCATATGGTCCGTAATTATTGTAAGGTCCGTAGTTGGCAGATTGACTGTTGCTATAGTAATCCTGATAAAATGGTCCGCCGTTTTGGCGTTCATCCATTATGCGATTATATGCTGCCTGAATTTCTTTGAATTTTTCTTCAGCAGCCTCCTTATTTGGATTGTTTATGTTGGCATCAGGATGGTATTTTCTACTGAGACTTCTGTAAGCTTTTTTGATTTCGTCTTCAGAGGCATTCCTTGATACTCCTAAAATGCTATAAGGATCTGTCATTTACGATTCTCCTTGGAATTATTCTTTCTTTTTTCTTTAAGCTGAAGATATTCATATCTGGTCCAAACCCCTGAGTAAATAATGTTTCTCAGAATATCTACATTATCGACTATTGGAAGTCTCTCAAAGGATTTCGCACATTCTGTCATCAGTGATGTGAGATTGATTTTTACAAAGCACTCAAACTCCTTTGGCGATTCCTTTTTCAAAAATAGGAGAGGATTATAGCTTCCTCTTTTTTCATCTTTTTTTATGTCATCATAGGCATCAATTAAATAAATGAATTTGCCCATGTAATAACCCATACAATGAAGTGTCTGTCCCCATGAATCCTGCTTCCAATTGAAAAGCTCACCCAGCATTTCACCTGTAAAGCCAGAAACAAGGTCAATGTTTGTTTCCCCTGATTTTTCGGCGATTGACAGTTTTTTGATATAATCCTCAACTGCTTTGACCTGTCTAGGATACTGAGCACTAATTCTTTCATAGTCTTTTTTCAGGGAGCTGGCAGCCATGCCGGACAGCTTTGAACCATCATCGGCATAATTATCCATAAGGCTATGGTAGGAAAGTATAATATCCATAGATGCTGCATATTCCATAGCTTCACTGGAAAATCCAGTTTTCTTTTTTGCAGGATGAATCATGCATCTGAAATCTTCCTGATTAAGCATGGGCTCATACAGGCTTTGAAGCAGAATTGCTAAAAAGCATAAATCGAAATTAAGAAGCATTTTACCTTTCACACCGGCCTGCTTGCCTAATTCCTTGCACAAGCCACAGTAGAAGCTTTGATATGTGTGCTTGTCCTCTTGGGATAGCTGACTTCGATCTGCGTTAATATATCCAAACAATCCTTTAAACCTTCTTTATAAACTGTGTGCGACATCTATTACAGGTAACCTGAATTTTACCTCTGCCTCTAGGTACACGAAGCTTTTGCTTGCAACTAGGGCATTTGAAAATCTTATAAGTTCTTCGCTGGTCCATTTCATAACGGGCTTTTGCGAAGCTATTTCTAATATTTGGTGTAAGTCTCATAAAAAAGCCGCGAATCTTGGCAGTTTTTTGAAGAAACATCTGATTCTCGAAATAACGTTTCTGATAATTTTTTGAGAACATTCTCCAAACGCTGTAGATAATGCATGCCATTGCAAGAAGGTAGGCTATATTCGAATGAGTGATCATTGTTACCAGCATAAGAATCAGGGCAATCCATGTAAAGGTTCTGCCAAGGGCATCTACGCCAGTTCTTCCAGCAAATAATCGTGCTAGTCTATATCTGAAATTGTTCATGAGCTTCCTCCTTAACAATTAGCTTATCTGCACTTTAATGGTTTCTAAACGGACCGTCAACACTTTGGATAAGGATTTAAGAAAAGTTTAATAAATGCTTTAGAAAGCTTGATAAATTGATAAAGTTAGAGTAAACTAACTTTAGTTTAACGAGTTGCACAGGAGTTGGAAATATGGTACTCTTAATTTGCGGTGAGTTGTGTGCAATCGATTCACCAAAGGTTCCAAACACAGGAGGTTTTTATTTTGAGAACATTTGTAAATGAGTCTTCAGAGAACTATTTAGAGACAATTCTTGTACTCAGCAAGAAGTTACCAGTTGTTCGCTCTGTAGACATTGCTAACGAGCTAAATTTTAAAAAATCATCAGTCAGCATAGCTATGAAGAATCTTCGTGAGAAGAATCACATCACAGTTACTGACGCTGGATATATTTATTTAACAGATGAAGGAAAGGCCATCGCTGAGATGATTCTCGAGCGCCATGAGCTTATTACTGATATTCTTGTGAAGCTTGGTGTAGATGAGGAGATTGCATCTGAGGATGCATGCCGCATTGAGCACGTAATCAGTAAGGAAAGCTTTAAGGCTGTTCGTGATTATGCGAAGGATAAGATTTTAAAGTAATTATGGATATTGCAGTAAATAATAACGAACAAAGAGATATAATCGTGCAGCAGCTTCGAGAGGCTGGCTGTCGTATTACAAAGCAGCGCCTTGTGGTGTTGGATATTATCCTTAATTCTGACCCTTCATGCGTGAAGGAGATTTACCGCGAGGCCATCAAAATCGATAAAAATATAGGTACTGCCACAGTTTATCGTATGGTAAATACCCTCGAGGAAATTGGAGTACTTAATCGCAAGAATATGTATCAGGTGGATTGTACAGCCTGCGAGCAGCATTGTGCTGATGAGGACTGTGATCCAAATTGTCCTGGAGGAAGCTGTCTTGCCTGTGAGACTAATGTAGTTGTCACTTTAGATGATGATTCCAAGATAGTTTTAAACAGGGCAGATTTACAGGACATTTTGTACGAGGGATTGAAGGCAAAAGGCCGAATTTCTGACCAGAAGATATCTAGACTTGCGTTATAAAAAGGTGTATTATAAAAGGGCTGTCAAACCGTTGACAGCCCTTAGTTTATTTATTAGAAGAGGAGATATAAAATGACTCAGTCACGTACACACAACTGTAACGAGCTTCGTCTCTCAGATGCAGGCAAGCAGGTTACTTTAGTTGGTTGGTTCGAAAACATTAGAAAGGTGTCTAAGAATCTTGGATTCGTTATCCTTCGTGATTTCTATGGCACTACACAGATAGTTGTTGAGACAGAAGAGATGATGGCTGTTATCGATTCTGTTAATAAGGAATCTACAATCTCTGTTACTGGAGAGGTTCGTGAGCGTTCTTCTAAGAACACAGAGCTTCCAACTGGTGAGATTGAGGTCGTTCCTACATCAATTGAGATTCTTGGAAAGTGTACTCACAACGAGCTTCCATTCGAGATTAATCGTTCAAAGGAAGCAGATGAGAACACTCGTCTTAAATATCGTTATCTTGATCTTCGTAATCCAGAGGTTAAGAGCAAGATTATCCTTCGTAGCAAGATCGTTGCAGAGCTTCGTGCTTCTATGATTGCTCACGATTTCATGGAGATTACTACTCCAATCCTTACATGTTCATCACCTGAGGGTGCTCGTGATTACCTTGTTCCAGCTCGTAATCACCCAGGAAAGTTCTATGCACTTCCACAGGCACCACAGCAGTTCAAGCAGATTCTTATGGCATCTGGTTTTGACAGATACTTCCAGATTGCTCCATGTTTCCGTGATGAGGATGCTCGTGCAGACCGTTCTCCAGGAGAGTTCTATCAGCTTGATATGGAGATGGCATTTGCTTCTCAGGAAGATGTCTTCGCAGTTATCGAGGATGTACTTCCACCTATCTTTGCTAAGTATGGCGTTTACAATTCAGCTTCTACAGCTCCATTTGTACGCATTCCATATCTTGAGTCAATGGACAAGTACGGAAGTGATAAACCAGATCTTCGTATCGACCTTGTTCTTCAGGACGCTACAGAGGTTATGGCTGATTGCGGCTTTGGTCCATTTGAGGGCAATGTTGTTAAGGCTATCGTTGTTGATAACCTTACAGCTACACGTAAGCAGATTGATGCTATGATTGCTGAGGTCGAGGTTGCTACAGCTCAGAAGACATACTGGTTCAAGCTTGATGAGAACGGCGAAATCGTTGGTGGTATTGCTAAGTTCCTTCAGGAGCGTAAGCAGGCAGTCATCGATGCACTTGGCCTTAAGCCAGGAGATTTTGTTGGTCTTGCAGCAGGTCCACTTCTCGTTGCTCAAAAGACTGCTGGTGTATTCAGAAAGCTTCTTGGTGCAGCTGCAGAAGGCCACATGAAGAAGGATACATACGAGTTCTGCTGGATTGTTGATTTCCCTATGTACGAAATCGGCGAGGAATCAGGCGAGCTTGAGTTCTGCCACAATCCATTCTCTATGCCACAGGGCGGTATGGATTCACTTAAGAATCAGGAGCCACTTGATATCTTAGCTTACCAGTACGATTTAGTATGTAACGGTGTTGAGCTTTCATCAGGTGCTATCAGAAATCATGATCCAGAAATCATGATTGAGGCATTCAAGCTTGTTGGTCTTGGTGAGGATGATGTAAAGGCTAAGTTCCCAGCTATGTACAACGCATTCACATATGGTGCACCACCACACGGTGGTATCGCTCCTGGTGTAGACCGTATGGTTATGCTTATTGCAGGAGAGGAAGCTATCCGCGAGGTTATTCCTTTCCCAATGAACAAGAACGCACAGGATATCATGATGGACGCTCCTGCTACTGTAGATCAGAAGCAGCTTGACGATGTTCACATCGCTATCGTGATGCCTAAGGAAGATTAATAAAGAGTTAGTGAAGAGATCTAGTCTTTGACTAGGTCTCTTTTTTTTCTTCATCCAGCTTGTTACATTGTATATGGCCATGTCACTGGTCAAGAGCAAGCCCTTCGGGAGCTTTGCTCTCTTGACTCAGCTCCATGAGCCATATAAATGGTAATCAAGCCGGATGAAGAAATAGTCTGTGGCTGCCGCCACAGCACATATAACAGGTGAAAAATTAGAACTGTGGCATTAGTTTTGTGAAGGTACAGTTTAATTCAGAAGAAGCTCAAATAACACTGTAAAATCATAAATCAAATGTTATTTACGGAATTTCAGGCTTCATTCATTGCTTTTTCCGTAGCTGTAATCCTTAATTCCAAGGCAATTACGTAACATATAGCTATTTACAGCTTTTGTTACGTAGGATTTAAACAAATATTTTTCTCAGAACGTCTAATTCTATGAAATCCCTACGTAAAATATTGTCATAGCAGTATGTTCTTCCGTAATCAGACTAAAAGTAAGAAAAACGACTACGTAATAAATCGCCCTAAATACAATATGTTCCGTAATGTACTGTGGTGGTGCCACAGCACAAGCCTGATGAAGAAAAAAAGGAACTTAGCCAAAAGACTAAGTCCCTAAATAATGCCTGTTCTACACCAACCTACGTAATACAGGATATACAATTGTACTAATGATTACCCCGAAAACTCCCTGAATGATATTAGGTACGATGCCTGCAAAAGAGGCAACAACACCTGCAGAGATGGATGTTTTATTTACAATGGCCAACATGAATATTTCGAAGAGAAAATATCCAAGCACCATGACAGCCTCGCCTGCGATTCCAGAAATGATTAGGGTAGGTAACTCAGTTTTATTACTGAGGATTCTGGAGATTGCTTTGAAAACAAAGTATCCAACGAGAGCTGTCAGTGCCTTGATAACAAATGTGGCTGGAACATAAATGAAATAGCCACCAATTAAATCTGAAAGTGCAGAACCAATCCCAGCGGCCAACGCTCCCCACAGAGGCCCTAAGAGAAGTCCTGATAATAATACAAATCCGTCTCCTGGATGAATGTAGCCCATGGTGGGTGTTGGTACTTTGATAATCATAGTGCCTACACATGTTAGTGCTGCCATAAGTGCAGCGATTATAACTTTTCTTGTATGAATTCTGTTTGCTGAGTAATGTGTTGCCTGGCTATCCATGATGTTCCTCCTTGTGTCTGGTAAAAAATTACTTTTCTTTTTTTTATGTTGGGGCTATAATACCACCAAACTGATACCTAAAAAATGGACAAAAATAAATAAAAAATAGGGGACAGATATGAAAGTATACGAAAAGGTCTACAATTACTACATTGAAGAAATGAAGAAGGGTTCTCTGAAAAATGGGGATAAAATTCCATCGTTAAGGGAAACAGAGCGAATTTTAGATGTGAGCAGAACCTCTGTAGAAACAGGTTACATGCAGCTTGCAGCAGATGGATACATTTATTCTGTGGAAAAGGTAGGTTTTTTTGTTTCAGAGATGGCAGAGCAGCTTTCTGCCATAAATAAATCAAGTCAGAAGCAATTCAAAGAGCCGTTTGAAAAAAAGAAATCAACCAAACCTGTGGCAAAATATGATCTTGCCACAATCGGAGAGGACAAAAGAAGTTCATGCCTGGATTTGTGGAGACGCTACATGAAATCAGCCCTACGACAGGAGGAAAGGTTGCTTACCTATGCCAAAAATCAAGGTGAGGATGATCTTCGCGAGGAAATTGCCAGTTATGTTAGGAAGAATAGAAATATTATCTGCTCCCCAGAAGATATAGTAATTGGTGCAGGTTTCCAGAGCCTTCTAATCATATTAATGGGGCTTATAGATGGAGAAAAGAGCATATCGTTCCCAACCAGAAATTTCTCAGATGGAGCAGCCGTATTTAGTAATGGTGGATATGAAGTTAGATATAGAAACAAGGAAAGTCATGTTATTTATGTTACTCCTTCCTATATGACTAAATGGGGAGAAATAATGACTATGAAGCGTCGTCGCGAGCTTATAGAGCATGCTCAGAAAAATGACCATTTAATAATCGAGGATGATTATCAGAATGAGTTCGTATTTTCCAGCAAACCTACACCAAGCTTGTATGCTATGACTGGTGGAGACAGGGTGGCATTCCTTGGTTCCTTTTCAAGAATATTGTTGCCTAGCGTCCGTATAAGTTTCCTGATACTTCCCAAGGAATATCGTGACCGATACTTAAAAAATCAAAATCTCTATAACCAGACAGCTTCGAAAGCTGAGCAGATTGCTCTGACCCAGTTCCTTAGAGATGGCCATCTAAACAGACATATAAAAAAGACCTCAAGATTGTATGAGGATAAAAGAATTAAATTCTACAATCTGCTAAAGAAATACTTTAAGGATGATTCGGAAATCTATATGGGAAACAGTGGAATGGAAATAGGACTTGTTATTCATAAGCCGAACCTTTCTGCAAAAATCAAGGATTCTGGAGTGGAGGTTCATATTGTCGAGGAGTCAAAAGAATCCACTACACTACTATTATCATGCGGTATTATTGAAGAAAGCGAAATGGAGGCTGCTATAAAGAAATTATATATAGGTTTACAAAAATAGTTTAGTGTGGTAGAGTGATAAAGTAATAAAGCAATGGAACTAAAAAGAACGAGGAGAGTATAAATATGAGGAGAAAGATTATTGCATTACTTTTATCAGCTTCTATGATGGTAGCTTCTTTTGTAGCTTGTGGTTCGAATGGAACACCTGTTACTGGTGAAACAGCTCCGGATGTAGAGACTGAGGAATCTACAGAGAGTGATGTGTCTTACATACAGCAAAAAGGCACTCTGTTGGTTGGTATCACAGATTTTGCGCCAATGGATTACAAGAGTGATGAAGGAGAGTGGATTGGATTCGATGCAGATTTGGCAAAGAAGGTCGCTGAGAGTTTAGGAGTAGAAGTAGAGTTTGTTGAGATTGATTGGGACAACAAAATTTTAGAGCTTCAGAATAAATCAATCGATGTTGTATGGAACGGTATGACACTTACACCAGAGGTTACCAGCTCAATGGAATGCTCGAAGGCATATCTTAACAATGCACAGGTTGTTGTAGTCTCTGCTGATAAAGCAGATTCCATTAAGACAGCAGAGGATGCTTCGGAGCTTAGCTTTGCAGTTGAATCTGGTTCTGCTGGTGAGGCAGCTGCGGAGGAAAATAGTTATAATTATGTAGCTGTTAAATCTCAGGCTGATGCAGTTATGGAAGTTGCTGCTGGTACATCAGATGCCTGCATAATTGACCTTCTTATGGCTGGAGCAATGATTGGTGAAGGAACAAGTTATCCCGATCTTGCACACACAGTTGAGCTTACAACAGAAGAGTACGGTATTGGATGCCGTAAGGATTCTGATTTAGCAAACTATATTAATGAGCAGCTTAAGGCACTTTACGATGATGGAACAATGGAAAGCATTGGAACTGAGTACGGTGTACAGGAAGCAATAGTAGCTCAGTAATTAAGGATAAAAATATGTTTACAACAGTTACGATGTCTTTATTTGAGGGTTTCTTAGGAACCCTCAAATTGTTTAGTTTAACACTTTTATTTTCACTACCACTTGGACTTATCATAAGCTTTGGTTCTATGAGTAAGAGCCCTATTATCAGATGGCCTATTAGATTTATTATCTGGGTTGTCAGAGGAACTCCACTTATGCTTCAGCTTTTGGTTATCTTTTATGGTCCAGGCATCTTCTTTGGTACCAATCTTTGGGGTTCAGGAGATGGTGGAAGATTCACTGCTGCTTTAGTGGCTTTTGTTTTCAACTACGCTTGCTACTTTAGTGAAATCTTTAGGGGCGGAATTCAGTCTATCCATAAGGGACAGTATGAGGCTGCGGCAGTGCTTGGTCTGACCAAGTCTCAGACATTCTTTAGGATTGTACTTATTCAGGTAGTGAAGAGAATTGTTCCACCTATTTCAAACGAGGTAATCACACTTGTAAAGGATACTTCTCTTGCAAGAGTTATCGCTTTCTACGAGATTATTTGGGAAGGCGAGCGTTTCATCAAGAGTGCCGGTATTATCTGGCCATTATTCTATACAGGTGCATTCTACCTGATATTCAGCGGATTGCTTACACTGCTCTTCGGATACATAGAAAAGAAATTAGATTATTTTAAATAGAGGACGAAAATGTCTATTTTAGAAGTAAATAACATAAAAAAGAAATTTGATAATACAGAGATTCTCAAAGGAATCAGCTTCAGCATGGAAAAGGGTGAGACCCTTTCTATACTGGGAAGCTCAGGGTCAGGAAAGACTACGTTGCTTCGATGTCTGAATTTCCTGGAGACTCCTAATGAGGGCACTATTACTGTTAATGATAACTGCCTGTTTGACGCTAAAAATGGACCATTAAGAGATGGTGATTTGAGGGAAAAGAGGCTTCACTTTGGAATGGTATTTCAGCAGTTTAATCTGTTCCCACAGTATACAGCACTGGAAAATGTCACCCTTGCACCAAAGCTGGAGAACAGAGGAAAATCACAGGATGAAATCATAGAAAATGGCAAGCTGTTTTTAGATAAGATGGGACTTTCCGATAGAATGAACAATTACCCTCATCAGCTTTCAGGTGGACAGCAGCAGCGTGTAGCTATAGCAAGAGCATTGGCACTTCGCCCTGATATACTCTGCTTTGACGAGCCCACCAGCGCTTTGGACCCAGAGCTTACAGGTGAGGTACTCAAGGTTATCAAGGAGCTTGCTGAGCAGCACACAACAATGATTATTGTTACCCATGAAATCGGATTTGCCAGGGATGTTTCCGACAAAATCATCTTTATGGATGATGGCGTTATCGCTGATGAAGGCACCCCTGATCAGGTCATAGATAATCCTTCAAATGAGAGGACGAGACAGTTTTTGGCTAATTATTTAAAGTAGTTTAGGAAGGGAGATTTGTATGGCAACATTAGGTATCGTAATTGCGATAGTGATTTATCTGGCAGCGCTTCTAATTATGGGAGCTACCTTTGCAAAGGAAAATCACACAGTCGGAGATTATTATTTAGGTGGACGTAAGCTTGGCCCCTTTGTAACAGCTATGAGCGCGGAGGCTTCTGATATGTCCTCATGGCTTCTTATGGGACTTCCAGGTGTAGCCTACGCAACAGGTATTTGCGATGTTTTCTGGACAGCGCTTGGACTTGGAATTGGAACTTACGTTAACTGGTTACTGGTGGCGAAGAGACTTCGAAAGTATTCTGAAAAGAATAATTCAGTTACTATACCGGATTTCTTTGAAAATCGTTTCAGAGATAAGAGTCATACATTGATGCTTATTTCCTCTTTAATCATAGTAGTATTCTTTGTACCATATGTTGGTTCAGGATTTGCAGCCTGCGGAAAGCTTTTTTCATCATTGTTTGGACTTGATTATACAATCGCAATGCTTGCTTCAGCAGCTGTAATCATTGGATATACAGCTACAGGTGGATTTATGGCTGCCAGTGTTACAGACTTTATCCAGTCGATTATTATGACAATTGCTCTTATAGCAGTTGTATGCTTCGGACTTTCAACAGTAGATGGAATTGCTACAGTAAGCACTTATTCTAACTCATTAGATGGATATATCAGCCTTACAGCAATGCATGATTTCGAGTCAGCAAGCCGCGTTTCATATGGTGGAATCATCACCATCATTTCAACAATGGCATGGGGACTTGGATATTTTGGAATGCCACATATTCTTCTTAGATTTATGGCTATAGAGGACCCAGAAAAGATTAAGCTTAGCCGCCGTATTTCTACTGTATGGGTATTTATAGCAATGGGCGTTGCTATCTTCATCGGTGTTATGACAAGAACAATGGTACACGAAGGGGCAATAGGAGAGCTTGTAGATTCGGAGCGAGCAATCGTTATTATTGCACAGACGCTGGCGGAGCATAGCTTTATAGCATCTCTTTTGGCAGGTGTAATCTTAGCAGGAATTCTTGCCTGCACAATGTCTACATGTGATTCACAGATGCTTGCAGCTTCATCATCAGTATCTGAGAACATTTTACATGAGACCTTTGGAATCAATCTATCTGAGCATATGCAGATGGTTATGGCAAGGGTGGTACTTGTTATCATTGCTGCTATTGGTGTCATCATAGCAAGAGACCCTAACAGCTCAGTATTTGGTATCGTGTCATTTGCATGGGCAGGGTTTGGAGCTGCTTTTGGACCAATCATGCTTCTTGCATTGTTTTGGAAGAGAGCCAATAAATACGGTGCTATTGCAGGTATGATTGGCGGTGGTGTAATGATATTTGTATGGAAGTTTGGTATAAAGCCAATGGGTGGAATCTTTGGTATTTACGAGCTTTTGCCAGCATTTATCGTAGCGCTGATTCTTTGTGTTGTAGTAAGTCTTCTTACACCTGCTCCAGAAAAGGAGATAGTAGAGGAGTTTGAATCCATAAGATAAAATAAAAAATTAAGAGCCGGTTAGGTACCCTTTTAAAATGGTATCCAACTGGCTCTTATTTTTGTTCTTTACATTTTTCTATAAATTCTTCATAAGGAATTGGTTTTGAATAATAGTATCCTTGTAAATAGTTACAGCCAATGTCTCGCATAATCTTAGCCATTTGTGCAGTTTCAATTCCTTCAGCTGTAATTTCAAATCCGCATTTTTTAAAAGCTTCGATTTCGGTTGGTAGTATAGTGCCAGGATTCTTACAGTAATCCCACACCAAACTCATATCCAGCTTGATGTTGATAAATGGAGTATTTCGTAAACGAACTATATTCGAATATCCCACTCCATAATCATCCAATACAAACTTAAAGCCTAGTTCAGTGAGGGATGATATTTGTCGTTGCATCTGGTAATCATCTATCATTGCTTCTTCAGTAATTTCTAAATGAATGAAATCTGAGCCGATACCACTTTCATGGATGAAGGAACTAAGGCTTTGCTCCAAATCGTTTCTCAAAAACTGAATAGGAGATAAGTTTATATTAATAAATGATAGTCCCAATTCTTTAAAGGAAGCTGCACTTACCAAATCACAACATTTTTTGAACATCTGCTTTCCAAGCTGATTGATTTTACCATTTTTTTCAGCAATAGGTATGAAGGCTGATGGTGATAGGATTTTACCTTCAGAATTCTTTATACGTGCTAATGCTTCGGCTCCTACATATTTTCCGGTTTGACTATCAACTATTGGCTGGAAAAATACTTCGACTGTGTTGTTTTCTATAGCATAATCAAGAGAACGCTTAATATCTGTTTCTTCGGTAAAGAATGCAACGTCTGCTTTATCAATGGTAAGCAACTCAGTATCAAGAGAATCATTAGCATTAAAAAAAGCTTTATTGAAGGCACGCAAAACTACATCTGACGGTATTTTCTTTTCAGGGAAATTAATATGGGTTCCGCATATATCCCAGTAAATTTCTGTATCTTTTGAAATCCAAGGCTGTTTAAAACGATAAAGCAGTTTTGCATATATCTCTCCCCAGTCAGTCTTGTCTTTGCTAAACATTATAAAACAGCCGGCATCATTATAAAAAATAAGATACTTTGGAAATTCTTTTCTTAAATAGTTTTGAACAAGATAAATTCCCTGATTGGCTTGCTGGATACCATAAAGCACTCGTTTGTCTGAAAAATTTTTTATACCAAAAACCAGAGCGTTAATTGGACTATTTTTATTTTGCTCAACGACATATTCCCTAAGAGCCACTTTATTGAAAAGGAAGGTTCTTTCAATTAAGTGCAAATCAGGATTCTCAAAGCCCAGAAATAAAACGGTATACGCTGCTAGAGTAAATAAATTCTCTAGCATAAACTTTGGTAAAGAGTAGCGGAAAACAAGCCCTATTGAAAGGACAATATTACAACCTAATAGAATTTCCCATTCTCTTACGCGTATAAGATATTTACGTCTTTTGACAATAATGGCAAAAGAAAACAGAATATATGTTGAATAGAATAAATAGAGCAAATTATACAATGGACCACTGTGATAGCCTGTTTCATCTATATAGTAAAGCCATTTGGTCCAAGGGGTGATTAAAACGAAAATTATAGCTAAATTGACAGGTAGTTCTACCAGATAACGCCTTTTTAGATTGTTGGTTAAATCTACGTTCAAGATGTTAGCCGCAAAAAAGTGGAATGAGAGTGCTCCTGCAAAAAAGAAAATAAAATAAGCACTGTTAAGGAAGTATAATAACCAGTCTGGAAAGTTCGTATAATCCATATCTGCCCAACTGGAAAGCACATCAAAAGCCATTGTAGAACTGATTACAATGGTTAGATATATAAATATTTTATTTTTTCTTACTGGCAATCTTGGAAGCGAAATGTAATGACCAATCATTACGGCCAATATCGCTAAGCTAGGAGCCGCATAACTTAAATCCCACATAAAAAACCTTTCTGTTTGTGTAAACTACCATGCTCATAATACTCCTATATTGTGAAGATTTAGTAGAATAATTGGTATTTAATTGAGAAATAATCCACAAATTGCTTAAAGTAAAGTTGAACACAATTTAAACGATGCAAATAACAATTTTTGACCATAAACAAATCAATTTATAAATAGAATTAATGTCTTTTATGGAATAACATATGTTGAGAAATTTAAGGTATTGAGAGGGCATAATGAAAAGTACATCAGTTTCAAAAAAGCAGACTATCGATTTTACGGAAGGGAAGCCAGCTAGTCTGATTTTACAGTTTTTCTGGCCATTGCTTATGACCAGTATGTGTCAGCAGTTATATAACTTTGTTGACTCAGTAATTGTTGGAAGAGGTATCAGTGATAACGCTCTTGCAGCAGTAGGTAATATGGGTTCACTATTCTTTTTGATAGTGGGATTTTCCTTTGGATTGGCAAATGGATTTGGTATCCTGATAGCTCAAAGCTTTGGAGCTAAGGATTTTGATGAATTACATCACAGACTGGCAGGAACAATTCAGCTTGGTGCGATTCTTGCAGTAGTACTTACTATCTTTAGCGTATTATTCTTACCAAATGCATTAACGTATTTACGAACCGATCCAATAATCTTTCAGGATAGCTTAAAGTATGGCTACATTCTTTTTGGCGGATTGTTTGTAGGAATCACCTACAATATCTCAGCAGCTATACTTCGTTCACTAGGAGATAGCCAGACACCACTTGTTTCTATTATTGTATCTTCTGTTACAAACCTTTGCTTAGATAGCTTATTTATCTTTGTGTTTAAAATGGGAGTTGAAGGAGCAGCGATTGCTACCATCATAGCTCAGGTGGTTTCCGTTGGAATCTGTCTTAAAAAACTTTTTTCTTTGGAGATGATTAGATTATCAAAAGCAGATTTTGCCAATAATCAAAGGGTATGGCTCCTGCTTATTTCTAATGGACTTCCAATGGCACTTATGAATTCTATTACAGCTATTGGATGCATGGTTGTTCAGTATTTTGTAAATGGATACGGAGTAGTATATACCGCGGCATATGCTGCCTGCGGTAAGTATTTGAATCTATTTATGAATCCAGCAGCTACAATGGCGAATGCTATCAGTGCATACACCAGCCAGAATTATGGCGCAAAGAAATTTGAAAGAATCACAGATGGTATCAGGTTTGGTCTGAAGATGGTAACAGGCTTTTATGTGGTGCTGGGAGGAGTAATGATATTATTCCCAGCAAACCTTGCCAGAGTTTTACTTTCAGGTAAAGATCAGATTGAGCTTGTGTGTATTTTCCTTCCAGCATGTGGAATAATGCTTATTTTCCTTAATATTTTGTTTATAGTAAGAGCAGTAGTTCAGGGAATGGGAAAGCCAATGCTACCAATGGTATCTGGAATAATGGAGATGATTTTAAGAACTGCGGTTATTTCGATATTAATGAGCCGTATAGGATTTAGAGCAACCGCCTTTGCGGAGATAAGTGCATGGATAGGAGCTTTAGTGATTAACGCATATGCGATGTTTAAATACTTGCTCCCAGAAGTAAAAATTAGAAGAGTTTTGGAAGTTGAATAACTTCCAAAACTCTTATTTAAATTAATTCTTCAAAATCAATTACGCTAAGTGGTTTGTGGAAGTAGTAGCCCTGCATCTGGGTACAGCCGTTGCTCTTTAAGAACTGAGCCTGCTCTATTGTCTCGACACCTTCAGCTAATGGCTCCATTCCAAGGAGCTGAATCATTTTGATGAGATAGGTCAGTATAATACTGCCTTTCTCTTCAAAGCCTTCTGATGAGAGGAAACGCAAATCAAGCTTTATTCGGTCAACAGGTAATTCCTTTAGCATATTCAGCGATGAATAACCGCTTCCGAAATCATCCATTTCAACATGGAATCCAATAGCACGAAGATTTTCCGTGGTTTTAATAAGAAGAGTGGAATCCTTCACGTAGGCGGACTCAGTTATTTCTATATGGAGCTGATTAGGAGATAATTCGTATTTACGAATCAAATCCAAAAACAGCATATGTATATCAGGATTTTCTGAAATGTCACTTCTAGATACATTTACAGAAACAGAAACATGCTTTCCTATTCTGTTCCAGCGCTGAAGATCCTGGCATACCTTTTCCCATACATAACAGTCTAGCTCATAAATCTTTCCCGAGTTTTCCAAAACAGGAATAAACTCCATAGGATTAATCCAGCCCAGACCGCTGTGAGCCCAGCGACAGAGTGCCTCTGCACCAATTATTTTTCCTGTTTCAAAGTCTACCTGTGGCTGATACCAGACCTGTATTTCCCTTTGCGCTATTGCAGAGGAAAGATGACCAACTATTTCTACAGTGCGCTTCTTGGTTTCCCACTGATTAAGGTTATAGATTTCAAATCCTGTTTTGCCTAATTCACGTATCTTTCGTTCAGCTATTCTTGCAAAATCTATCATGTGGTCTACGTCAACATTTTGAATATCATCCGGTGTAAGTACATAAATACCACTACAAATTTGTACTTTGTAATCCTTACCCTGACTAATCAAAAAATTATTTACAGGTTCTACTATATTTTGTTCGTCTTCGTAGAATCTCTCATTTCCCTCGATTTGGCGAAGAACTACAAACTGGTCAGAAGTGACTCGGCCAATGGCTTCATTTTTTGATAGGTTTTCCATAGAAAGCTTAGCCCAATATTTAAGCAGCTTATCGCCAGTTTCCTTTCCGAAGCTGTCATTTACAAACTTAAAATCAAGAATGTTGTTATAGGAAATGAAGTATGGTACAGAAGGATTATCTCTCAGAATTTCTTCTACGCGTTTTCTGAAACCATTCATGCTGTAAACACCTGTCAATTCGTCATGGTCTATAAGAAGGCGCATTTTCTCTTCCTGCATAAGATTGATAGAACGCTGTCTAAAAATCATGGTTCCTATTACAGCGATAAACAAAAGGGTGCCAAGAACAATGAATGCACCATACTGATACATGTAATCAAAAATATCATATTTATACAGACGACGAGTTGTATAATCTAAAATAATGGCTTCTGCCTTGGTCTCTTCAAGAAGTGTTATGCCCTTATTCAGTCTATTTATTATTTTCTGTCCCTCAGGAGTATCTAAAGTGCCAGCCTTAAATCCCATGGAGAACATGGCAGATGGCTGAACATGTAAATTAATATAGGAAGGCTTTTGTAGAACATAGCTCCAGACATAGGAGTTATTAAGAAGTGCATCAACTTCTGAATTCTTTAGTCCTTTTACGCTGTCATCAATATCCTCGTACAATACTACCTTGATTCCGGGGTGGAGATTTTGAACAGTTTCAGCCACACCTCTAAGAGAGGCTGGCATACCTACTCGAGCTGCGGTAATATCAGGAAGGGCCGCGTTTTTTGTAGTTACAAGTGTAAATGGAGTTTCCAATATATCATTAGTTACTATAGCGTCCCTTCCGGAGGTACTTTTGATAGAATCTCCAAATGGCATAACAATGTCATATTTATCGTTATCAAGTGCGTCTTTTATATTATTTTCAGCGATATTTTCTATTACTATATCGTATCCGGCTTTGTCGGCTACCTCGCGTATCAAATCTACACCGATACCAACAGTTTCCTGAGTACTTTCATCTATATAAAATATTGGACAACGATTAGTAGGAACACCAACTACAAGCTTATCTCTGTCAGAGGCAGCCTCAGAGCTTACAAAAAGCACAACAAAACAAAGCACACCAAATGTGCTTAGGAACACTTTTTTTAAAATTTTGCTGATATGTGGCCGCTTCACCGATGATCCCCCTACAAGTTATTATTTTCATGTATAAACTACACCAAATCTAATATATCAAAGGTTTGAGAAAAATCTGTGATTGCAAGAAAAGTTATATCTTGTTATAATACTCCCTACGAGTGTTTAACAGTTTAAAGCGTTAAGCAAGTAAAGATGTGGAGGTAATATTTTTGGAACAGGAAAAACGCGGTAGCTTTTCAGGCAAAATAGGTTTTGTGCTCTCGACCGCGGGGGCGTCAGTAGGTTTAGGAAATATTTGGAGATTTCCTTATTTGTGTGCTAAATACGGTGGAGGAATTTTCCTTATTGTATATGTACTTTTGGCTCTTACATTTGGTTATACAATGATAGTTGCAGAGACAGCTATTGGTAGAGCTACAAATAAAAGTCCTGTAGGTGCATTTAGAGGACTGAGTCATAATAATAAGCTTATGAAGCTTGGTGGATGGATTAATGCAATTATCCCAATTTTAATTGTGCCATACTATTCTGTAATCGGTGGATGGGTTTGCAAATATCTCTTCGAATATATTCGTGGTGATGTAAATGCTATTGCAGGTGAAAACTTTTTTACAAGCTTTATCACTGATGGTGCTGAGACAGAATTGTGGTTTATTGTGTTTGCAATTTTAGTTTTAGTTGTAATATATCTTGGAGTTGAAAATGGCATTGAGCGTGTGTCTAAGATTGTGATGCCAATTCTTGTGTTATTAGCCCTTGTTATTTGCGTGTACTCAGTTACAAGACCAGGTGCTATAAGCGGTGTAAAGTATCTTTTCATTCCAAACTTTAAGCATTTTTCTATTATGACAGTAGTAACTGCCATGGGGCAGATGTTCTATTCTCTTTCAATTGCCATGGGTATTCTCATTACTTTTGGGTCTTATGTAAAAAAGGAAGTAAGCATTGAGGAATCCACAAAGCAGGTAGAGATTTTTGATACAGCTATAGCTGTTATTGCCAGTCTTATGATTATCCCTGCCGTATTTGCGTTTTCAGGTGGAGATGAGAGCATGCTAAAGGCTGGTCCATCACTTATGTTTATCACCATGCCAAAGATTTTTGCAAGCATGGGATTTGGCAGAGTAATCGGAATCGCATTTTTTGCTTTAGTACTTTTTGCAGCAGTGACAAGTGCTATCGCTCTTACAGAGAGTGCAGTTTCCACATTCTCAGATGAGTTCAAATGGGACAGACATCGTGGAGTAAATATCATGGCTGTAATCATGCTTGTACTTGGCAGTCTTTCTTCACTTGGATATGGCCCGCTTGCAAATGTTAAAATCATTGGAATGCAGTTTTTGGATTTCTTTGATTTCCTTACTAATTCTATAATGATGCCAATTGCGGCTCTTGCCATCTGTGTTTTAATCACAAAATTCATGACAGTAGAGAAGCTGGAGGCTGAAGTGGAGCAGGAAAATCATCCGTTCAAGAGAAAGGGTGTGTTCAGATTTATGATTAAATTCCTTTGTCCACTTTTTGTAGTAATCATTCTTGTGAGTGCAGTGTTAAATGTATTTGGGATAATTAGTATGTAATTTTAGTATGGAGTCGCCAGTTTTGGCGGCTCTTTTCGGTTTGATTATACTAACTTTCTGTTGCATTAATAGAGATTATAGGCTAAAATCCTAGTGCAAGAGGTAAAAGAGCATGAGTAATAAGACAGGTTTTAATCGAATACTTGCCTGCGTAGCAGTTTTTGCTACTGTTCTTGTTGTGCTTGTTTCTGGATTGCTTCTTTCAGAAAATGCCGGACATCAGTGTAATGATGCAGAGCATTGTCCAGTTTGCTCACTTATTCTTCAGTGCGAGCAGAATATCAAAACTATTGGTTCAGGATTAATTGCTGTAGCCACAGTTATTTATGTCGCAAAGACTATGACTGAGTTAGTTACAGCTTTTGAATATCGGTCTGTTCAGACTACATTAGTTTCCCAAAAGGTAAGATTAGATTCTTGAATTTTGTACGCTTTGCCTGTCAGGCAGGTTTTATTTTGATGCAAATTTTTAGCGTATTTATGAAAGGATTTAATTATGAAAAAGTTAATATCGTATGTACTCACAGGTGCTTTGGCACTTTCTGTTTTAGTGGGCTGTGGTTCTGGCAGTGCTCAGATTGAGGAGGAGACAGTAGCTACAGGAGCAGAGACTCAGGAGAAATCTATCTCTGTTGTGACAACTATCTTCCCAGAATATGACTGGGTTCGTGAGATTGCAGGAGGTAATGCAGATGTGGATGTTACCATGCTTTTAGACAATGGAGTGGATCTTCACAGCTATCAGCCAACAGCTGAGGATATTATGAAAATCGCTACCTGTGATGTGTTTATCTATGTAGGTGGAGAATCTGACGAGTGGGTGGAGGACGCCCTAAAGGAAGCTACAAACAAGGATATGAAGGTGGTAAATCTTCTTGAGTCACTTGGCTCTGAGGTAAAGGAAGAGGAAGTAGTAGAAGGTATGGAAGCTGAGGAGGAAGAGGAAGAAGAAGCAGAAGAAGGCGAAGAAGAGGAAATCGAGTATGACGAACACGTTTGGCTTTCTTTAAAAAATACACAGACTCTTGTGAATGCTATAGCAGATGCAATGTCCGCTGTGGATCAGGAAAACGCTGATTCCTATAAGGCTAATGCAGATAGCTACAACAGCAAGCTTGCTGATTTGGACAGTCAATATACTAAGGTCACAGGTGAAGCTGGTGTGGATACAGTGCTTTTTGGAGACAGATTCCCATTCAGATATCTTGTGGATGATTACAACCTCAGCTACTACGCAGCCTTCGTAGGCTGCTCTGCAGAGACAGAGGCCAGCTTTGAGACTATCAAATTCCTTTCAGACAAGGTTAATGAGCTAGGACTTAAGACAGTATTTACTATCGAAAACTCAGATCAAAAGATTGCAAAAACTATTATCGAAAATACAAATTCAAAAGATGCTCAGATTCTTACATTGAATTCAATGCAGTCTACGACTTCGCAGGATGTAGCAGATGGTGCAACCTATCTAAGTATTATGGAAGAGAACCTTAAGGTTCTACAGGAAGGATTGAAATAAAATATGTCAGTACTATCAGCCAAGGACCTTGCTGTGGGATATGACCACAGCCCTGTTCTTGAAAATATTAATTTCACAATAGAAGCAGGAGACTATTTTTGTATTGTAGGGGAAAACGGTTCCGGCAAAACCACCTTGATGAAGACTATTTTGGGGCTTCAGACACCAGTTTCAGGAAAGGTGGAGTTTGGAGAGGGAATAGAAAAGGACAGCATAGGTTATTTGCCTCAGCAATCGGATGTACAAAGAGATTTTCCAGCTACAGTATACGAGATTGTGCTTTCTGGCTGTCAAAACACCCTTGGTAACAGATTTTTCTACAGTAAAGCTCAGAAGGAAATGGCTCTAACTAATATTAAAAGAATGGGAATACTGACTCTAAAAAATCGCTGCTATCGTGAATTGTCAGGGGGACAACAGCAGAGAGTTCTTCTGGCAAGAGCGTTATGTGCTACACAAAAGCTTCTTTTGTTAGATGAGCCAGTGGCAGGTCTTGACCCACAGGTCACAGAGGAGATGTACGAGCTTATAGAAGATTTGAATAAGCAGGGGCACACAATCATTATGATTAGTCATGATATTGAAAATGTGAAGCGCTACGCTACGAAGATATTTAACGTTACGGAGGTGGTATAATGGAAAAATTAATAATGTACCTGGGCTTCCCCTTCGTCCGTTACGCCCTCATTGTGGGGGTGTTAATCGCCCTTTGCTCATCCCTCCTAGGCGTGACCTTAGTTTTAAAGCGATACTCATACATTGGAGATGGCCTTTCACATGTGGCATTTGGCGCTCTTGCCATCGCAACAGTGTTAAATCTTACAAATAAGATGATAATCATTTTGCCTCTTACAATCCTCGCAGCTATATTACTTTTAAAGAATGGCAATAATTCCAAGGTTAAGGGAGATGCAGCCATTGCCATGATTTCTGTGGGAGCCCTGGCTTTTGGTTATCTATTGATGAATGTATTTCCATCTTCGGCAAATGTATCAGGGGATGTGTGCTCCACACTATTTGGCTCCACATCTATCCTTACACTGACAAAAGAAGAAGTAATAATCTGCGGCATTCTTTCAGTTTGTGTGCTGGTAGTATTTGTACTGTTTTACAATAGAATTTTTGCAGTTACCTTTGATGAGAACTTCGCAAATGCGGTAGGAACAAAGGTGAATTTTTACAATCTTCTTATCGCTACTATAACAGCAGTAATTATAGTACTTGCCATGAATCTGGTAGGTTCATTGCTTATATCAGCCCTTGTTATCTTCCCGGCACTTTCTGCAATGAGCGTGATAAAAAGCTTCAGGGGGGTAACAATCTTTTCTGCAGCATCTTCAGTGATATGTGCTTTTATTGGAATAATTATTTCCATTTTGGGAGGCACACCAGTAGGTTCCACAATTGTGGCAGTTGATGTTGTTATGTTTTTAATTTGTTTTGTTATAGGAAAGGTGAAGGGATAGGAACTATGAGGAAGATTGAAGTGTTAATTCTGACAGGGGCTTTAACATTTGGATTGATGGCATGTGGAAAATCAACAGCTGTTAACACAGAGGTTGTGGATGCAGCAGTTGTGGAAGATATTTCAGAAGAGGAGACAGAGGACATACAGGAGGAGGTCCCAGAGGAAGAGATTCCTCTGGCTGACCCTTCTGTGGACTTGGATCTTACAGCAATGTCTTCCACAATGATTTATGCAGAGGTATCCAATATGATGATGGAGCCCTTAGAGTATGCAGGAAAGACTGTAAAAATGGAGGGCATCTGTGGCACATATCAGGACCCTGATACAGGAAAAATGTATTACGCTTGTGTTATCCAGGATGCTACTCAGTGTTGTTCTCAGGGACTGGAGTTTGTTTTGGATGAAGATAAGTATTCGGTCGAGGATTATCCTGCTCAGGGGGATGAAATAGAGGTGAAAGGAACTTTTGCTACCTACGAGGAAAACGGCGGTCAGTACCTTACTATGCTTGATTCACAGTTGATTGATAAATAATAGTATGCTCCATTTAATTGTTGCCAACTTATTTTATTTCGCTATACTTAGAGGAAAAGAAATAAATTTAGAGGTAAGGTTAAATGGTTTTATTAGAAAAATATGAAGCATTAAAGAACTACTTCAAGGAGCTGGGCTCTGTGGCAATCGCATTTTCCAGCGGAGTAGATTCTACATTTTTGCTTTTTACAGCTCATGAGGCACTTGGCGATAATGTAATAGCAGTGACAGCTTCATCATGCTCATTTCCAAAGCGTGAATTGAATGAAGCTAAGGATTACTGCAAATCTATTGGTGTAAGACATTTTATTGTGGAATCAGAGGAGCTTGAGATAGAGGGCTTTTCTCACAATCCACCAAATAGATGCTATCTGTGCAAGCATGAGCTTTTTACAAAGATTTTTGATTTGGCAAAGAAAGAGGGCATCGCATATGTAGCTGAGGGCTCAAATCTTGATGACAACGGAGATTACAGACCAGGTCTTCAGGCTGTTAAGGAGCTTGGTGCAAAAAGTCCTCTCAGGGAGGTAGGGTTTACAAAGCAGGAAATCAGAGAGCTTTCAGCTCATTTTGGATTGCCTACTGCAAACAAGCAGTCTTTCGCCTGCCTTTCAAGCCGCTTCCCATATGGAGAGACCATTACAGAAAAGAAGCTTGGTATGGTTGATAAGGCAGAGCAGCTTCTTTTAGATATGGGATTTAATCAGTTTAGAGTCCGTATACATGGGGAAAATGTGGCACGTATAGAATTGCAGCCTAAGGATTTCGAAAGAATGCTTGATGAAGAATTACGTCTGCGTATTTATGATACTTTCAAGGATTATGGTTTTGCGTACGTTGCGCTGGATTTACGCGGTTATCGTACTGGTAGTATGAACGAGACACTTAATATATAATATTACTAGAATGTTTTACCATAGGAGGGTTTATGGATTACAGTCGGTACGTAAAAAAAGATTTTGAAGGAATAAGCGCATTTAGTTTATCAATGGGAGCAAAGGCAAGAAGCTACAATGCACATTGGCATTCCCATGGGGAAATAATACTTGTCGCGTCGGGTGAAAATAATGTATTTAAGGTAAATCGGGACACATATCACCTTTCACCAGGAGATTTTGTACTTGTATGGCCACGAGAAATGCACGAGGTAATTGATGCTGATTTGGAAAATACAATGATTATCAGATTTAGCAATGCCTTTGTTAATTCTTTGTTTGATCTGCAAAGAATTATGCATTTTTACAGAAATCTACATGTAATCTGTATTAATACACATCGTGAGCTGGTGGCAAATCTCACGGCTATTGCCTATAGAATGAAGGATTACTTTCTTTCTGATGTTCCAGACAAGGAGCTTAGATGTTGCATGCTTCTCATGCAGTTTATGCTTACCCTTGATGAGCATAAAAATGAGTTTGTACCTGAATTGGACGAATTAGAAAAGAATGGCTTCACAGATGATATTTATCGCAGAATGATAGTTGTTACTGATTATATTAAACATAATCTTACAGCAGATGACCTATCTCAAGCTAATATGGCAAAGATGGCTGGAATAAGTAAGGACTATTTCTCGAGAGTTTTTAAGACTACTACTGGAATGAATTACAGCAAATGGCTGAATATGATCAGGCTTGAAAAGGCAACGGAGCTGCTTGCCACTGACAATCGCCCTCTTACAGAGATAGCTATGCTTTCAGGATTCCAAAGTATCCCTAGCTTTAACAGGGTTTTTAGGGCTGAAAAGGGCATGTCACCAGGAGAGTATCGAAGCCTGTTTGAGAAAAGTAATAAACATTTTGCAAAATATGATAATCTTCATGTCAAAAATCGATAGGTATATAATCTCATTTAGCAATATAATTTAGTTGACGACATAAAGATTGCATTTAATCTTTATTCTGAATATTTATCACCACATTACGTGAAAGAAGCTTGGTTCAGCCCCAAGCTTCTTTTGCTATTTTAGGACAAAATTTGATAAATTCCATCGTAATTAAAGAGGAGGTTTGGGTTAGCCCCAAACCTCCTCAGCTATTTCTTTTACTAATTTAAGTTTTGACCACTGTTCTTCTTCAGTAAGCTTGTTTCCGATTTCACAGGAAGCAAAGCCACACTGAGGGCTCAAATATAATCTATCAAGAGAAATATATTTTGCTGCTTCGTGAATACGTTTTTTGATTGTTTCCTTGTCTTCAAGCTTTGGTGACTTAGTAGTGATAAGACCAAGGACAATCTTCTTGTCAGGTGATACCTTTTGAAGTGGAGCAAAACCACCAGAGCGGGCATCATCATATTCAAGGAATAAAGCATCCACATTTTCCTTCGCAAAAACGTAGTCAGCCACGGAATCATAAGGACCACTTGTGAAGAAGGTAGAGTGGTAGTTGCCTCGGCAAATGTGAGAGGTGATTACCATGTCAGCTGGCTTATTCTCTAGTGCAAGATTGTTGACCAAAAGGAGCTGACTCTTTACCTCCTCGATGTCAATTCCAAGAGAGGCATATCTTTGCTTTGCAGCATCGCCTACAATAGCGCCCCAGGTGCAGTCATCAAACTGAAGATTGCGGCAGCCTGCCTCATAAAACTGCTTAATAATATCCTGGTATGCCTTGCCTATATCACTTATCAGCTCTTCGTTAGTCTCATAAAATTTTCTTGTAGTTTCATAATTTTGAGGAATAATCATCTGCTGGAAGGTCTGGGCAGGAGCGGGGATTGTGTATTTGGCAACTGTGTTTTCATCCTCAAACTGCTTTAGGAATTTGAAATATTCCACAAAAGGATGAGGCTTTGCCTTGATTTTTCCCACAAGGTAGGTGTCATCTAAAAGGGCAAGCTCCCCATTAAAGCTCACTCCACCACCATTATTTTCATGGGCAACACCCTCAAGTCCCCACATGAAATCAAGGTGCCAGAAGCTTCTTCTGAATTCTCCATCTGTGATTACGTGAAAACCAAGCTCCTTCTGCTTGGCAACAACCTTTTCAATCTCCTTGTTTACCACATGATTATAGGCAGATTCTGCAATCTTTCCCTCAAGAAAATTAGCCTTGGCATCTTTAAGAGCCTGAGGTCTAAGAAAGCTTCCCACAAAATCATATCTGTAAGGTGTCTGTACTGTGCTCATTATTATGTCTCCCTTCAAAAAGTCGCGTGTGTATGTTGAAATGGATTATATGCCTAGTGAGTAAATAGGTAAAATACGAAAAATAGGGGTAACGTCATAGATAAAATCTATAATAAAGGATATAATTAGAAAAAATCTATGTTAACAGGAGAGGGAAAATGACTCTAAAACAGCTTAGATACGCCGTCACCGTAGCAGATACAGGAAATATTACAGAGGCAGCGAAGAAGCTTTTTATAGCTCAGCCAAGTCTTACGGCTGCCATCAGAGAGCTTGAAAATGAATACAATATCACTATTTTTACACGCTCAAATAAGGGAATAGAGGTGACACCAGATGGGGATGAATTCCTAGGCTACGCCCGTCAGGTTCTTGAACAGACAAATCTTATAGATGAAAGATATACAGGTAAAAGCACAGGAAAGCAACGCTTTTGTGTGTCTGCGCAGCATTATTCCTTTGCTGTGGAGGCATTTGTGGAGCTTCTGAAAAAATATGGTGGGGAAAAGTACGAATTTCATATGAGGGAGTCACAGACCTACGACATTATTGATGATGTGGCACATCTTAGAAGTGAGATAGGTGTGCTTTATTTAAACAGCTTTAATGAGACCGTAATCAGAAAAACGCTCAGGGATAACAATCTTACCTTCACTACACTATTTAAGGCCAAGCCACATGTGTTTATCGGAAAAAACAGTCCTCTGGCAAATAAAAAATCTATCACATTAGATGATTTAAAGCCATATCCAAGACTTTCCTATGAACAGGGTAGTCACAATTCCTTTTATTTTTCCGAGGAGATATTAAGTACGGTGGATTGTGACAAGGAGATTATAGTAAAGGATAGAGCCACTCTATTTAACATGCTTATAGGTCTTGATGGCTACACCATCTGTAGCGGAGTAATCAGTGAGGAACTTAATGGACCAAGCATCATAGCAAGGCCACTGAAGGTGGATGACTATATGGAAATAGGCTATATACTTCCAAGCGGAATCAATATATCACAGCTTGCAGATAGTTATATTTCCTTGCTAAAGAATTTGACATAATCCAAAATCTGTCCCCTATTATATATTAATAATTGTGTCTTTTTTAGACCCCAGAAATAAAGTACTATCTATAGCAATATCCCGGCCGGATTTTATCGTATATACGAATTGAATTATTACTAATCTTTGGAGGATAATGCAATGAGTGAAAGTACTACAGAAAGATATGAGCTGAATAAACAGTTGGCACAGATGCTTAAGGGCGGTGTAATCATGGATGTTACAAATGCTGCTCAGGCAAGGATTGCAGAACAGGCAGGAGCTTGTGCAGTCATGGCACTTGAGAGAATACCAGCAGATATAAGAGCTGTCGGTGGAGTAGCCAGAATGAGTGACCCAAGGCTTATAAAGGAAATTCAGGACGCTGTCTCTATTCCTGTTATGGCGAAGTGCCGAATCGGACATTTTGCAGAGGCTGATATTCTTGAGGCATTGGAGATTGATTATATTGATGAAAGTGAAGTACTTTCACCTGCAGATAATATATATCATATAGAAAAGAAGAACTATAAGGTTCCTTTTGTTTGCGGTGCAAAGGATTTAGGAGAAGCACTAAGACGAATTGCAGAAGGCGCTTCGATGATTAGAACTAAGGGCGAGCCAGGCACGGGAGATGTAGTGCAGGCTGTAAGCCACATGCGTCTCATCAATTCTCAGATTAGAGAGGTGGTATCAAAAAGAGAGGACGAGCTTTATGAGGCAGCAAAGCATCTAGCTGTGCCATACGAGCTTGTAAAATATGTTCATGAAAACGGAAAGCTTCCAGTTGTTAATTTTGCAGCAGGTGGTGTAGCCACTCCAGCAGATGCAGCACTTATGATGAAGCTTGGCGCTGAGGGTGTGTTTGTAGGCTCTGGTATTTTCAAGTCTGGAGATCCTGTAAAGAGAGCTACAGCAATTGTTCAGGCGGTAGCCAATTTTAATGATTCAAAGCTTTTGGCTGAGCTTTCAGAGGATTTGGGTGAAGCCATGGTGGGAATCAATGAAAGTGAGATTCAGCTTTTAATGTCAAAGCGTGGAGCTTAAAAAGGAGGCATATTATGGGAGAAAAACCTCTTACAATAGGTGTCCTCGCTTTGCAGGGGGCATTTATAGAGCATATAAATGTTTTAAAAAGCTTAGGTGCTGATGTTTACGAGATTAGACAAAAATCAGATTTAAAGGCAAGACACTATGATGGCCTGGTTTTGCCAGGAGGAGAAAGCACCACTCAAAGTAATCTTCTAAAGAAGGTGGGATTGTTTGATGAGATACAAAGACTGATAGAGGAAGGTATGCCAGTGCTGGCAACCTGTGCTGGTGCTATCCTTCTTTCGGAAAATGTGGTTGGAGGTGAGAGGCATCTGGCTACTCTTCCTGTCACCATAAAAAGAAATGCCTATGGCAGACAATTGGGGAGCTTTATCACATCAGGTTCATTTGGCACCATTGAAAATGTACCTATGAATTTTATCAGAGCGCCATATTTTGAAAGCGTAAATGATCCAGAGGTAAAGATCCTCTCTAAGATAGATGACAAAATAGTGGCTGTTCAATATAAGAATCAGCTTGCAATGTCTTTCCATCCAGAGGTGTCTGAGGACAAAAGAATTCACAAGTATTTCCTGGGGATTTGACAAACGGCAGGAAAGCAAATATTATATAGCTACCTAGTTAGTCGATAGGAGAATAAAGCAGATGCTAGTCATCTGCTTTTGCTATGCAATAAGGTAGTAGAGGATTATTAATGAAAGAAATATCATATAAAGAATTATCAGATTTACAGGAAGGCAGCTACATCCTTGTAGATATCCGAAACGAAGGCAGCCTGAAATATGGCATGATACCAGATGCCGTTAGCATTACACATGAGCTGTTTGAAACTGATTTAGATGGTGTTATGGCTCGTTTAGATAAAGCAAAGCAGGTTGTTTTGTATTGCACCAGAGGTCAGATTTCGGTGGAGGATGCTGAAATCCTTTGCGACAATGGCTTTGATGCGGTCAGCCTAAAGGGTGGCTATAATAGCTATCTTTCCGCACTTATGGAGCAGCAGGATGCAGAAGGCGAAGCTGAGCTTCACGCTCAGACTGCTGAAATAGAGAAGAGTATTAGAAAGAAATTTCATAAGACATTGTTTTCTCCTTTTGCCAGAGCTTGTAAGGAATATGAACTTATCAAAGAGGGAGATCACATCTGCGTTTGTATTTCCGGTGGTAAGGATTCCATGCTTATGGCAAAGCTGTTTCAGGAAATACAGCGTCATCAGAAGGTAAACTTCGAGCTTACATTCCTTGTTATGGATCCTGGCTACAGCGCTGTAAACCGCCAGCTTATTGAGAGCAACGCAAAGCTTATGGGAATCCCTATTGTCATTTACGAGAGTGATATTTTTGATGCTGTAGATACAGTAGAAAAGAATCCTTGCTATCTCTGTGCAAGAATGAGACGTGGTCATTTGTATTCAAAGGCAAAGGAGCTTGGATGTAACAAGATTGCATTGGGACACCACTATGATGATGTTATAGAGACTATCCTCATGGGTATGCTTTACGGTGCTCAGGTGCAGACGATGATGCCAAAGCTTCATTCTACCAATTTCGAGGGTATGGAGCTCATTCGTCCACTTTATCTTGTGCGTCAGGATGATATCATCGCTTGGCAGCGTTACAATGGACTACACTTTTTACAGTGTGCATGTCATTTCACAGAGACCTGTGACAGCTGTTCGGTGGATGGCACCAGCGCCTCAAAGCGTCTTGAGACAAGAAATCTCATTGCAGAGCTCAAAAAGACTAATCCGTATGTGGAGTCAAATATCTTCCGCAGCGTGGAAAATGTAAATCTGGCTACAGTAATTGCTTACAAGCAGGATGGTGTGAAGCATCATTTCCTTGATACCTATGATGAGTAATAAATAGATAAGAAAAAAGATTGATTAAGGTCTAGCTACTTTTGGCTAGGCCTTTATTTTTTCATAACATTTTGAAAAAAGAATAGAGCAAAATAGATAAAAATTAACATTGAAAATTAAAATATTTTAACAAACATTGTATAATAAGATGTATTTTTAACATGCAATGTTGAAAAATTGTATAAAATAGGTTATAAAATTGACTTAAGAAATATATATATAAAATAGTTTAGTTAATGCTAAACTAAAAGTAGAAGGGGGAACAAATGAAGAAAATGAAAAAAGCCGTGGCATTGGGATTATCTATTGCTATGGCTACTTCAGGCGCGCAGCTAACTGGCCTAGGGGCAATGAAGGCAGAGGCTGCTTCAAACATTTCAAGAGTGTCAGTACATGATCCATCTATTTTTGCAGAAGATGGCAAATACTATGTATTTGGCTCACATATTGCCACAGCGTCTTCGGATGATTTAGTCAACTGGACACAGGTTTCAAGAGATTATCAGGATGTTAGCGGCAATGTAATTTATGGAAATTTAAGAGAAAATCTTGCAGAGTCATTTAAGTGGGCAGGATATGACGACGGCGACTGTGCCGGTGGAAATTATGCAGTTTGGGCTCCAGATGTAATCTACAATCCAGATTATGTTTGGGAAGATGGAAGCAAGGGAGCGTACATGCTTTATTACAGTGCTTCATCTACATGGCGCCGTTCTTGCATTGGCTATATGGTATCGAAGAGCTATGATGGTGGATACCAGTATGGTGGAACAGTAGTATATTCAGGCTTCACAAACACAGGAAGTGTAAATTACGATGGTAATAGCAAGAGAGATACAACCTATACTAATGACTATTTACCTTTTAATGATTTAATTGCAGATGGTGTAATTGATGGGGATGTATCCACATGGAAATGCTTTAATAAGGACGGTAGCTGGAACAATAATTATGCTCCAAATGCCATTGACCCAACTCTTTTCTTTGATGCCACAGGTGAGCATTTATATATGGTATATGGCTCATGGTCAGGTGGATTATTTATCCTGGAGCTTGATAAGACAACAGGTGAAGCAATCTATCCTGGAACAGATGGAGTAGAGGAAACAAGTGGTAATTATGTGGATAGATATTTTGGTGTTCATATTGCAGGTGGAAATCACCAGTCTGGCGAGGGTCCATACATTGAATACGATAAGAATACCGGCTATTACTACATGTACGAAACATATGGTGGACTTACAACAACTGGCGGATATAACATGCGTCTCTTCCGCTCTAAAAATGTTTTTGGTCCATATGTTGATCCAGCTGGAAATGAGGCCGGTGGAAGTGGTGTAAATTGCTATAAATATGGCGTAAAGCTGATTGGTAATTATCAGTTCTATGGACAGCCTGGTTATAGAGCAGCCGGTCATAACTCAGCAATGATTACCGATGATGGAAAGTATTATCTTTTCTATCATCAGAGATTTTTAGATTCATACCGTGGTGAAGGACATGAGGTTAGAGTTAGACAGCAGTTCTTAAATGAAGATGACTGGCTCGTAACAGCAGTATACGAAAATCGTAATGAGCAGATTCAGAAGTATACAAAGGACGATGTAGTAGGAAGCTATGAGTTTGTAAATCATGGAAATGCTGAAAAGGATGGCAGCATGATTTCTACTGAATCAGTTATTTTAAATGAAGATGGTACTATTTCAGGTGACAAAACAGGCTCTTGGACAATGGCAGATGCTGCTGATTATACATATGTAACATTAAATATAGGTGATGCTACTTATAAGGGCGTTTTCTTTGAGCAGTCAAATGATAATGATGAAAAGACAATGACCTTTACAGCAATTGGAAATAATAATCTGGCTGTGTGGGGAAGCAAATTTGAAGAGTCAGAAGACCTGGTGGTTGGCAAGGTTATCGATCAGCTGGCAGGAATGCTTCCAGATACAACAAGAGAGAACCTCTCTCTTCCAAAGACTCTTTCAGGTGCAACAATCACATGGAACTCAGACACACCATCTGTATTATCAAACGAGGGTGTAGTATCAGTTCCATCAGTAGATACAAAGGTAAAGCTTACAGCAACAATTACTTGCGGTGCCGAGTCTAGGACTGCAGAGTATGAGATAATGGTATACGATGGCCCAAATATTATTGCAGGATATGATTTTGAAAATGTAGATGGGACAAGTGTTTCAGCTACTGGTGCCTCAGTAGTAGGTGGAAATGCAACATTAATGGGAACAGCTTCTGTAATCAATGATGAGACTAGAGGGGAGGTTCTGAAAGTTGAGAATAGTGAAGGGAATAAGCAGGTTAATTATTTATCTTTGCCAAATGATCTATTCAAGGATATTGATAAGTCTGGCTATACTGTAAGCATGTGGGTAAATATTGATGCTTCTACCTGGGAGCACAGTGCTCTTTTTGAAGCAGATATGGTTTCAGGTGGTGCAGCTACAGGCAATTATCCTATGACAAGAATCGGTGCTAATCTGATAGGAAGAATCAATGCAAATGATTATTCTGACGCGGTTCCAGGAGTTGCCTATGGAGAATTAACAGGTAAATGGCAGCTGGTAACATATACAGTGGATACAAAGGGTATCAAGGTTTATTTAAATGGTAACCAGATTGTATACGACAAGAAGGATATCTCTAATTGCTTCAGTGGCAAAAATGCAGCAATTCAGAATGCTAATCATATAATGGTTGGTGCAGGTGATATTTGGTCAGATGAGGATTGTAGAAATGCTTTATTTGATGATGTTCGTATATACGATACTGCACTGACAGCATCTGAGATAAGTAGTCTTTATGATGCAACATATATGGATAATAAAGAAGATGAGCCAAAAGAGCCAGAGCATAAGGTTAAGCCTATAGCAGAGGAGGAGCCTGATGTTGAGGGAATGACAAAGCTTTATATTAGACTAGAGGACGATGAGTTCTATGAGGAAGCAAATGTATATGCTGTAGACGCTGATGGAAATCCAGTAGGTTTTGGTGAGGAACCAGGAAAAGCAATGGTTCACATAGGAAATGGCTGGTATTCAGTAAACGTTCCAAATGAACTTTTAGCCTCAGAGGCTGATGAAGAAAAAATAGATTCTGAGAGTGAGGAAACAAAGTCTGAGGAAATTCCAACAGAGGAAACAATTCTTGATAAAGTGGAAGAGGTTCTTGAGGAATTAGTAGATGAAATAAAATCAGCATTCTCACCAATTGAGGTAAAAGCGGCTGAGTCCAATATTTTTGCAGATGGAGTGACATTAAGTGTTAATAATGGAAAGGGCTACAGTATAGCCGATGCAAATTCATTATTTATAAAGTTAAGGCCAAGTGCCGAAGAGCTTAAACAGGAAGAATCAGAGGAACCGGCAGAAGTACCAGTGGAGGAACCTGCACATTCTGAGCCAGCTCCAGTACCACAGCCTGCAGCAGGCAATCAGACTGCTCAGCCAGCACCATCTAATCAGAGCAGCTCATCTAATCAGAGCAGCTCATCAAGCTCAAATAGCGCATCTACCGCAGTGTCAGCTCAGCCTGCAGCTAATAATACAGTTACAACAGTTGCAGAAGCTCAGGTGCCATTAGCAGGTGACACTAAGATTGCTAGTAACAAGGCAAACAAGGTAACTAAGACTAAAGCAACAAAGGCAACAACAGATACAACCGAAGAAAAACTCTCAGAAGAAGCAAACACAGAAGAGACAGAAGAAAATGATACTGCTGAAAACACAGAGGAAGCTTCAGTGGCTTCCGGGGAGTCAGAAAAGTCAGTAACAGAGGAAGCTATTGAGGATGAGGAGGTAGCAAAAGCTGCCCTTGAAGAGGAGATAAACTCAAATGGTTTTGGAATTGTCCCTATAGTAATAATAATCTTAATAGCCTTCGGTGGTGCTACGACAGCTTACTTACTTAGAAAAAATAAATAATCCCTCATGGAATAAGGCACAGGTCGTTTGACCTGTGCCATTCCTGCTTTATTTCACTAATTCTCTAATAGTTTTCCAGTCTATACATCTGTGATAGTTATCATTTGGAAGTTCTGTATTGCGGTTCCATGGGCGGTCAAATACCATTACCTTTAAAGCTGGTAAATGATCAAAAAATTTGAACGCAAGAGGTGAATCCTCTATAGCATAATCAAAGTGCATCTTATAATACTCTTCCAGCTTTAAGCTAAATTCACTGTCTTTAATAAAGCTGTCACGTCCATATTTATCGAGACAGTAGAGCTTTACTCGCTGAAGATTATGTTCGTCAAGCCACTGACGTGAAGCCTCATAGGCGCTGTATGGCCTGCCTGTGATTATAGATACATTATGGCCTTCATCTAGCCACCTATTAATTGTTTCAGAAGCACCGGGTGTCTCATCGTAAGTTAATAGTACTTCAGGAGTATGAGCCTTTATCATCATTTCCTGATACTGCTCCTCAGTTAATGAAAAAGATTTTTGTAAGTTGAAAAATTGTATATTCTCGTAAGGTATATCCTTATCAAACATTTCCTTTACAAGCCCTGAAAAGTGAAGGGCAGTCTCACAAAGACAATCGTCAAAATCTACGTAAATATTCATGTGCGTTCTCCATTTATCAGTTTAATAGCATCACAATGATACCATAACATTCCATAGCTATAAACTCATTTTATAGCCGGCTCTAATTTTCTTTAGTAACTAGGAGTATTGACTTATATTCGGCTGTCACATATAATTCCTATCAACCTAGTAAGTGAGTAGGAAATAAAAAATACTTACAAAAATAATTTGAAAGGAACAGACTAAATGAGAACAACAATTTCTACAGCTATGATGAATACTTGTATGTGTAAGGCCTGCTGTCAGACTTCTATTTGTTGTACTTGTAAAACAGTCTGTATGAATAAAACTAAAAAAAGATTTAGGCAAAAGCAATAGGTTTTAAAATATCGTATATACGAATTAAATTTTTTAAGAAGACTTAAGACCAAAGCTTTTAGCTAAGGACCTTAAGTCTTTTTTGGTGTCATAGCCGCTGGAAAGGCATAGGCGAGGCATCGCTGAAGTTGGTGGTTCGAATCCATCTGGCACCAGTGAGGGTGAAAGGAGAGAATATGGCAGAAGTTAAAGAAGTAACTGAAAATCAACTGGCAAAAATCAAAGATTACATCGAGTCCATAAAATATGGCTCCGTAAACATCATCATTCAGGATGGCAAAATCATCCAGATAGACAAAAGTGAAAAAATAAGGCTATAAAGAAAAGATTTAGAACTGACTAGACAACTAGAGGTTCAGGAACACGGTTTCATTCGCTGTGCTCTTGAGCCTCTTTTTTTCTATAAAAAAACAAAAAAGAAACAAAAAGGAGAAAAAAAGAACATGGGAAAGTTATTCACATCAGAATCAGTAACAGAGGGACATCCAGACAAAATTGCAGACCAAATTTCTGATGCAATCCTTGATGAGCTACTTGCTCAGGATCCATATTCTAGAGTCGCTGCTGAGACAACAGTAGCAACAGGACTAGCTCTTGTTGTAGGAGAGATTACAACAAAGGCTTATGTGGACATTGCAAAGGTTGCCAAGGAAACAATCAGAGAGATTGGTTATGTAAATAACGTTGATGGATATAATGCAGATTCAATTGCAGTACTTACATCAATTGATGAGCAGTCAGCAGATATTGCACTTGGAGTTGATAAGGCATTTGAATCAAAACAGGAAGGAGTGACGGAAGATTTTGGAACAGGAGCAGGTGACCAGGGAATCATTTTTGGATACGCGACAGATGAGACACCAGAATATTTACCACCAGCTATTTCGTTTGCTCATCGTCTTACTAGACAACTTACAAAGGTTCGAAAGGATGGAACACTTCCATACCTTAGACCAGATGGAAAATCACAGGTAACTGTGGAATTTGCAGAGGATGGACAGACTGTAAAGAGAGTACATACCATCGTAATTTCAACACAGCATGCAGAGGATGTAACTCTTGAGCAGATTCGTAAAGACGTAATTGAATACGTCATAAAGCCGGTAATTCCAGAAGAACTCCTAGACGAAAACACCATATATTATGTAAATCCAACTGGAAGATTTGTTATCGGTGGTCCACAGGGAGATGCAGGACTGACAGGACGTAAGATTATCGTGGATACCTATGGTGGCACAGGTCGTCACGGCGGCGGTGCTTTCTCAGGAAAGGATCCAACAAAGGTTGACCGTTCTGCAGCCTACGCAGCTCGCTGGGTAGCAAAGAATCTTGTGGCTGCAGGATTAGCAAAGAGACTTGAAGTAGAGCTTGCATACGCAATCGGAGTAGCAAGGCCAGTATCAATTGCCGTAGACACATTTGGAACAGGAGTGATTGATGATGAAAAAATTGTTGAAATTATTGAAAGAGTATTTGATCTCAGACCAGCAGCAATCATCGATGCCCTTAATCTTCGTAGGCCAATCTACAAGCAGACTGCTGCTTATGGACATTTCGGCAGGACCGATGTGGACTTACCTTGGGAGCATTTAGATAAGGTGGAGGAGATAAAGAGCTACCTTAATGAGATAAAAGTTGATTTGGCTGTTCAGTATATTTCTGAGGCTAAGGAAGCAGTACAAGTATAAGGAAGGTATAAGGAAAAATGGCAGAGAAAATCGGAAAACATATCGCTATCTATGGCAAGGGTGGAATTGGAAAATCTACAACAACATCAAATATTAGTGCAGCACTTGCAGAGGCTGGATATAGAGTAATTCAGATTGGATGCGATCCAAAGAGTGATTCAACAAACACACTTAGAGGAAATAACTACCTTCCAACTGTTCTTGATAGCTTAAGAGAAGGTAACAAAATCCATTTGGATGATATTTCTGTAAAGGGATTTGGCGGAGTACTTTGTATTGAATCTGGTGGACCAGTTCCTGGTGTAGGCTGTGCAGGACGAGGAATCAATGCAGCTGTAAATCTTCTTCAGGAGCTTAATCTTTTTGAAGAGTTCAAGCCAGACTACGTTCTTTATGATGTACTTGGCGACGTTGTATGTGGAGGTTTTGCAGTTCCAATCAGAGATGGAATTACAGACAGAGCTTATGTTGTATCATCATCAGATTTCATGGCTTTATATGCAGCCAACAATCTTTTCAAGGCCATTAACAAGTACGCACCTACAGGTGGTGCAAAGCTTGGTGGTGTTATTGCAAATAGTATGAAGCCTGGATACCATCGTGAAATCGTAGAGGATTTTGTAGCAAAGACTGGTACAAGCATTGCAGGATACGTAAATCGTTCTATCGATGTACAGCAGTCAGAGCTTTATGGTAAGACTGTTATTGAGGCAAAGCCAAATAGTGCTCAGGCTGACATTTATAGAAATCTTGCAAAATATATTGCAGAAAATGAGAATCTTGTGGTTCCAAATCCACTTGGCTCTGCTGAGCTTAGAGACTGGGCAAGAAACTGGGGAGATCGTATTTACGATATTGAAAGCGGAGTGGTAGGCGTCGCAGAAGCAATTTAGTACCCCAGAAAGGAGAACGGGAAGTATGAGTTCTATAGATGATAGAAAAGCATTAACAAGAGAAAAACGTCTTAGCTCTCTTAGTCATTTTCATGGAACACTGGAAGGACTGATTGATGAAACCTCTGGAGAAGAGATAAAGCAGAGAATCAGAACCTTCTCACAGATACATGATGATGAAACTATCTATGCATTTGATGTTCTTTCAAAGATTGAGGATGCTGCGATTATAGTAAATGGCTCAGTGGGATGTGGTGCTCTTGGAATATCTCAGTCTAATGTAAAGGACTTTAGCTGGTACTCTACAAATCTTGTTGAGAGGGACACAATACTTGGCGGTGATGATAAGCTTAGAGAAGCTATTTTAAGAGCCTACGAAGAGAAGCATCCAAAGGTGATATTAATTATTGGAACACCGGTTGTAGCCATAAATAATGATGATATTAATTCGGTTATTTTGGAGCTTGAGGATGAGATAGGTATTCCTATTATCAGCATTTATACAGATGGTTTTAAGACCAAGACTCCAGTCACAGGTTACGATATCGTGACACACAGCTTGTTAAAATATCTGATTTCTAAAAATGTTGAGCTTAAGGATAACTTCATTAATATAATTTCATTTTCGGAAGACATCGAAGACGTGGCAGCTATAGCCGAAATTTTCCATGAGCTTGATATTAAATTCCAGGTGATTCCTAGATTCTCAAGCGTAGATGAAATCAGAAGAGCATCAAGAGCGAGAGCCTCAGTTGTTCTTAATCCAGAAGAGGGAGACTATCTGGCAAGAGAGCTTGAGGAGCTTTATGAGATACCTTATATAGAGACAGAAGCTCCAATAGGATTTAGAGGAACAAAGAATTTTCTACTCAAGATTGCAGCATTCTTAAATATAGAACAGGAAGTTGTTGATTATATCGAGAAGGTAGAGTCTGAGCTTGCTCAGGCAGTTGTAAAGGATGTGCTTGGAGATAGAAAAATCTTCATAGACGCATCACTTAGCAGGGTGCCGGCATATGCAAGATTATTCACTAATTTAGGTGGAGAAGTGGTAGGTTTTTCATCACCATTTGTGGATTTAGAGAATAGGAAGCAGCTTAAAAGACTGGATTTTCTACAGAAAAACACAGTTGCAATCATTGGAAATGGCCAGCAGTTTGAAAAGGCAAATGAATTATCAAAAAATCAGATAGATATTTTCTTCAGTGAAAATTCAGGAAGTTCATTTGCTACGGATGAGGGTGCTGTAGTTATTTCTACAAAGAATAAGGTAACTTACGGCTTTAAGGGAGTTGAAGTTATTGTAAATTCAATTAGGAAGGTAATTGGGTTCCAAAATAAATACAGACAGAATAGCAGTTATAAGGATAGCTGGAAGAAACGAAGTGGAAACTGGTATGTAAAGCAGGAGGTAAGTTAGATGGCAAATATTATTAAGAATCCAAGAAATGGATGTGCCCTTCATGGAGCTTTACAGACAGTTCAGGAAATTCAGGGAGTAGTTCCTGTGGTTCATGCCAATGCAAGCTGTGGAGTAATCAATTATTTGGCCAATTCCAAAACATCGGGTGGAAATCCAAGATTTTCCGGCTATTCAACACCAGGAACAGCAGCTCAGGAACGTCATGTTATTTTCGGTGGAGCGTCACGACTTAGAGAGCAGATTAAAAACACAGTAAAGGTTGTTGATGGTTCTCTTTATATAATCCTCAATAGCTGTGAGTCAGCTATGGTAGGTGATGACGTAGATGCCATGACAAGAGAGATTGTTGAACAAGGCGAGCCAGTTGTAGATACATTGATAGCTGGATTTAACGGTAGTGCTTATTACGGATATGAACATGTGTTAGCTGACATTTTCAAATCATTTTATGAGCTTAAAAAGAATGAAGGTGAAAAGAATCCACGTCTTGTAAATATATTCGGAATTATTCCCCAGAAGGATCCCTATTGGCAGGGGAATCTTGAGGAGATAACAAGAATTCTAAATGGTGTTGGATTGGAAACAAATATCTTCTTTGGTGCTGATGGGGGCACTGAGGATATAGAAAATGCAAGGAACGCTGCTCTTTCAATTACATTTGGAAGATGGGGGGAACTACCTGCAAAGGTATTGAATGAAAAATTTGAGATTCCAGTAATTCAAAGGGCAGCATTACCTATAAATGCTGATGATGAGAGAGCACTTATTGAAGGAATTGAAGAGTATATCACTATCGATCAGGAGACAAAAGAGCACTTTTTAGAGAAGGAACAGAAATACGAGCTAAATTACTGGTCGAGAGTCAGAGATGAAATTATTGAGAATGATCTTGGAAGAACTGTAGCTATTGTTGGCGAAGAGGAGCATGTAATCAGATTAGGGAAGCTGGTTCAGGAGGTTTTTGGCGCAGAGGTAGTTGCAGCGGTATTAACAGATGCATTGAAAAAGGATGAAGAACATACTTTGGATAATGAAGAAGTTCTTAATTCTATAGCAAAGAACATTTATAAGACATCTGACCAGAAGGACATCAACGATATTATCAGACAGTCAAAGGCAGAATTGGTTATTGGAAGTTCTTTAGAACAGCATGTTGCTGATAAACATGGTATTCCACTTGTGGAAGCATCATATCCTGTTTATCACAAAACAATTCTTAATCATTCATCCATAGGTGTGCGAGGTATAGTTGGGGTTATTGCTGAATATATAACAGCAGTTAAGCAGGCTGATAAAGAAAAAGAAGAAAAACTCCAGAACAAGCTGAAGGAGTTAAAGGGACAAAATGTCTGGCAGGAGCATTCTTATAAGAAGAGTCACAACGTGAAGCAGGTCGGTCTGGTTTCACAGGGTGCAGTTAGAGAATCTATTTAAACACGGTTAATTAAAAAGGAGGATTATTATGTCTAGGGCTATTACTAGAGAGGAATTATTTAAAGAGATTGAGTTGAGCAACATTATTGCAAATGAAGGTATATATATTTCACCAGAAGTAATCAGCACACTTGATTTTGAAAATCATGTTCAGGAGCAGATGAGAACATGCTTTGATATGAATCATGAGACTTACACAAAAACAAAGCTGCCTACTTCTATTCGTCTATCAAGTAACTTTAGATTAGGACTTCCTTATAGACATAATTCAAGATTTTCTGTTCAGCATGAAAATGGAAAGTATTATCTTTTAGAGGGAAACAATCAGATTGATGAAGTTACTTTTGTGGAAAAGCCAAAATTCTACAATCATAAAACTTCTGATGGTGTAGATATGAAGACCATCGCTAACGAGGTTGGTAAGACAAAGGTAACAGTTGCCTACAGTAACGAATGTGCTCTCAAGGATAAGGGACTTGACTGCAAATTCTGTAACATCAACGCAACTAAGAGCAGATTTGCGGATTTACAGGGAATCTCTTGGAAGACACCATATCAGATTGCAGAAACATACGCAAAGGCAAGAGAAGAGGGATATGAATCTATCACTATTACAGGTGGATTTGTTCCAGAGCGTCGTGAAGTAGAATACTATATTGATGTGGCTGAGACTATTCAGGATTTAACAGGTCTTCAGGACTTTGGTGGAACAGCCTGCGTAGGTGCACCTAGTGATCTTTCAGTAATCGAAAAATATAAGGAAGCAGGCTATAGGGCTATTTCTACTAACCTTGAGGTATGGGACGAGAACTTCTTCAAGACAATCTGCCCTGGTAAGGAACAGATTTGTGGTGGAAGACAGAATTGGATTAACGCTCTTAAGCATGAGGTTGAAGTATTCGGTAAAGGAAATGTTCGCTCATTTTTTGTTGCAGGTATTGAACCAAAATCTACACTTCTTGAAGGTATTGAATATCTTACAGAGCTCGGTATAGTGGCAATACCACTTCATTGGATTCCAAATCCAGGTTCTGCACTTGAAGGACATAGAGCTCCAACTCCAGAGTGGTATTTGGATTTATATCAGAAGACATATACATTGCTTAAGAAGAATGGTCTTACTCATAGAGATTTGTATCATTCAGCAAACGTTGAGAATTCAATCTTTGATTACTTCTATGATTTAGATGGTGATCATCTTGATATTCCAAAGCACGAGGCTGACAGAGTTCACTTTGTTGGAGAAGATAGCACAGTAGATAATAGAGAAGAAGAATTAATAGAGAAAACAGCATAAGGCTGACCAGAAAACTGGAGGCTTCCTCAAAAAGAGGGAGCCTCTTTGCTTTGTAGGAGGAAAATATGAAAAAGAATTACATAAAGAAATTTTTGGCTATAACAGCAGCATTATCTATGACCGTAGGATTTGTAGGTTGTGGAAATGAAGGGGCTGATACTATAGAGGCTGGTTCAAAATTAAAGTCGGATGAGGAAACGAAAGTAGAAATCGATCCTGAAAATTTCAATATTGATGATGTAGGAGAATTTACTATCAGAGTAGGTGTGAATTCTGGTGACGGAAATCAATATCTAAAGATTTTAGATAATCACACAGGCTATCTGAAGGATAGAGGTATTAATCTTGAAACTACAGAGTTTGCAGCTGGTATTAATACAATTGATGCCATTACTACAGATCAATTAGATGTAGGTCTTTTTGCAGATTATGCAGGTGTAAATAGAATTGGTAATACCTTAGCAGATACACAGCTTAGAGCTTTTGCCACCATCAGAAAATCTAATGCATATAACCTTTATGTAAATCCAGATACTATTAAGGAGCCAAAGGATTTGGAAGGGCATACAGCAATCTCAATGGCAGGTGTTGTATTTGAATATGATTATGGAAAATTATTCGAAACCTATGATATTGATAAGTCAAAGGTAGAATTAGTAAACGTATCAAGTACACAGGAGGCAATTGCATTAGCTGCTACAAACGGAGCAGACAGCTATTGGGTAAATGATCAGATTGCTCCTAAGTTTGAAGAGGTTGGTTGGAAGCCTCTTGTAAATATTTCTGATGTTGACGCAACTATGTATACATTCTTAGTAGCAAACAATTCATATTTGGAGGAGCACAAGGCAGAGGTTGCAAAGTTTTTAAAGGTTAGTGACGAAGCCTTTGATTATATTGATGAGAACCTTGATGAGTTTGCAGGCTGGGTTCAGGCTGATATAGGTCTTGATAAAGATTTGGTTATAAGAGGCTGGAAGGAAGCTACACATAATTACACATTCCCACAGGATGCTTATGAAGATCTGCTCAAGGTTGAAGACTGGTGTTATAAGAATGGTAATTTCCCAACAGAATACGATTTTACTGATTACATTAACACAGATGCCTTGGCTTTGGTTTCACCAGACGAGGTAACCTGGCAGGCAAAATAGGAGGTCCCTATGAAGAATATTACGAGAAAAATTATTAAAAGCGGAATCATTTCCTGGGCGGTACTATTTGTGATTTGGGGAATAGTGTCACTGTTTTACGCAGAATCATTTTTTCCAAGTCCAGTAGAGACTTTTGTAGGTTTTAAAGAAATCGTGCTAAATGGAAAGCTTTGGGAGGATATAAGTATTAGTGTTCAGCGTGTGCTTTTAGGCTGGAGTAGAGCACTACTAATTGGAATTCCTGTGGGACTGCTGATTGGTAGATTCAGAATTGTGAACTGGTTTATAGAGCCATTTATAAATTTCTTCAGATTTGTACCAGCTATTGGTTTTTTGACTCTCTTTCTGATGTGGTTTGGTGTAGGTGAAGAATCAAAACTGATTTTGATTACTTATGCATCTATTTTTCCAATCATTATAAACACAATAGCTGGTGTAAATACTATCAATCCAGTGAAGTATCAGGCAGCAGAGTCACTTGGAGCAAACAGATTTCAGTCCTTTATCACTGTAACTGTTCCAGGAGCAGTACCTAGTATTTTGACAGGCGCAAGACTTGGTCTTAGTACAGCCATTATTTCCATTGTAGGAGCTGAAATGCTGGCAGCTAATAGTGGACTTGGTTATCTGGTTTATACATCACGACTTTATTACAGAACTGATTGGATTTTTGTAGGAATCGTAACTCTTGGTGTTTTAGGATTTTTTGCTGATAAATTTCTTAGATTCGTAGCAAAAAAATCACTTAAGCATTATGGCGTTACAGGATAGGAGGAGCTTATGTCTAATAATACTAAAATTAAAATTGAACATATCAGCAAAAAATATGATGTAGAGAACAAAGCTCTTTTATTCACAAAGGGTAACAGTGCCCATGATAATTTCGTAGGCCACGAGACAGATTTCGTATTAAAGGATGTAAATCTTGAAATAAAAGAGGGAGAATTTCACATATTCTTAGGAGCCAGCGGATGTGGAAAAACCACACTTTTAAATATTGTAGCAGGCTTTTTAAATAAGACAGAAGGTTCCGTAAAGCTTGATGACAAAGAAATTTCAGGACCTGGTTCTGAGAGAGGTGTAGTTTTCCAAAATGCTGACTCGGCTATATTCCCATGGCTTACAGTTCAAAAAAATGTGGAGTATGGCCTTAGGATGAGAGGTGTAAAAAAGGAGGAGCGTAAAAAAATTGCATTAGATGCTATCGAGCTTGTAGGGCTAAAAGGACATGAGCATAAATACCCTGATGAACTTTCAGGTGGTATGAAGCAAAGAGTCCAGATTGCCAGAAGTATTGCTGCCAATCCAGAGGTTTTAATTATGGATGAGCCATTTGGAGCTCTTGATGCTCAGACAAGACGAACACTTCAGGACGAGCTTATTAACATTTGGAAAAAGACTGGAAAGACAATTCTTTTTGTTACTCACGATATAGCAGAAGCAGTTTATTTAGGTGAGAATATCAGTATTTTCTCGGTGGCTCCAGATGCAAGTATCGTTGATAAAATTACCGTTCCTTATAAGTATCCAAGAGATGTTAATGATCAAAGAGTAGGGGAGTTTATAAAATACACTACTGAGCAGCTTGAGAATGCTATAAGAGCATCAAAGGCAAAGCACGAAGGCTTACAGAAGGCAGAAAATGAGGAAGAAGCTGTTGAAAATGAAGTAGCAGAGGCTAATTCTGTAGCCGTATAAGGGAAGAGACAGGAGGATAATATTATGGCAAATTTTAAAGATATAAAGGATTATATTTATGAGAATAAGAGCTTGGTTCTTTCTACTGTAGATGAGGCAGGAAACCCACAGCTCAGACATATCGGTGGATACTCTATCGATGGTAAGGACATTGTTTTTCAAACTACAAAAAATACTGATAAGACAAAGGATATTGCTCACAACAATAATGTGGCTCTTTTATTTCAGCATGAGGGACAGCAGGCTCCAAAGAATGTAACCATTTATGGACGTGCATTAGAGCTGGATGAGCTTGATGCAAAGAAGGCAGCCAGCCTTATTAAAGAGAGACGTCCGCAGCTCAATTATGATCCACAGGTAAATGTGATTTTTAAAGTAGAGACGGAATCAGTAAAGGTTCTTGATTTTCAGGCAGACCCAAAGCAGCTAGTAGTTCCAGCAAGCCAGCTGGTATAAGGTGGTGGCATGAAAAAAGTATTGATTGTGAGTGCATTGCCTCAGGAAACAGAATTCATAGACGAATATTTGAGAGACAATACTGACTGGATTAAACAGGATGAGGGAGAATACGTAAATACGATAAAAGATATTTATGTTTATGTGAAGGTCTTAGGCGTAGGAAAAGTCAATGCTGCATTTCAAACAGCAGATGCAATAAATGATGTTAATCCGGACTTAATCGTAAATGTTGGTGTGGCAGGAGGCTTAGCTGATGATTTGGACAGAGGGTCAGTAGCAATTGGTACAGATTATGTGCAGGTAGATATGAGAACATTGATACCTGAAAACAGTCCAGTTATTGATCCTACTCCAAGGTATCTTCTCGAGGGAATAATTCAGGTGGCAAAGGCTAGCGAGATTAGTTTCAGAGCAGGAAGGATTGCAACAGGCGATTTTGTTCTCTATGAGAGAAAAAAGAGAAGAGCTATAAAAAAGGAATTCAAGCCGATTGCATTTGATATGGAAACAGCCGCTGTAGCCCAGGTGGCAACTGCCAAGAAAATCGATTTTATTGGCATTAGAAGTTTTTCTGATATGGCAAATAAAAAGACCATTGGTTTATTAAGTAAGAAAAAGCAGATAGACAGTGCTGAGCTTAAATTAAGACGGGAGATGTTTAAGCTTCCAGCAAAATTAGTTATTGATTATCTGGAACAGGAGGATGGTAAGACAGCATGAAAAGAGATATGACATCTGGAAATGTTACTGTTTCACTGCTGTATTTTATTATTCCCTTGACTCTTGGTAATATTCTGCAACAGCTGTACAACGCGGTGGATACCTATATCGTAGGGAGGTATGTAGGGAGCATGGCGTTGTCAGCTGTTGGCTCTGTAAGTAATCTTATTTTCATTTTTAACGCCATAGTGCTTGGCTTAAAGGCAGGAATCTCAGTAATCTGCTCAGAAAGCTATGGCAGAAGAGATGAAAAGGATTTCAATATCAGCAGAGAAGTAGGTTTTTTACTTATAGTAGCAACAGGAGTCATATGTACTGTAATTGGTATAACAAAGGCTACAAATATCATGGAATTTATAAAGGTTCCGGACGTGATTTTTCAGGATGCATATGGTTATTTAAGAATAATATTGATAGGTTATCCTTTTGTATTTCTCTTTAATTATGGCATTGCAATCACGCAGGCAAGGGGAAATTCTAATATTACTTTTATCGCATTACTTTCAAGCACTATATGTAACATTTTACTTGATTTGGTATTGATTTGTATTTTTGGCTTAGGTGTAAACGGCGCTGCAATTGCTACTATAATTTCGCAGGCTCTTTCAATGATAATCGTATTTACGAATTTGATAGCTACCGTGCCGCGTTCAAAATTTTCTTTTGAAGCTGGTGTGGTATCAGAAAAGCTAAAGGACATTCTCAGAGTTTCATTTCCATCTATTTTGCAGCAGGGAATACTTTCCCTGGGAATCATTTTAGTATCAGCTCTAATAAATCAATGTGGTACAGCGATGATTGCAGGGGTAGCCATTGGTGGAAAAATCGATGGAATAATATCGCTCCCGATTATTACCATTGCAGAGGCGTTGGCTGTATTTACAGCTCAAAATATTGGAGCAGGTAAACCTGAGAGAATAGAAGAAGGCGTAAAGGCAGCAATTAAGCTTTGTGTGATTATGGTAAGTTTCTATTCTGTACTGATTTATTATCAGGGTCGTGAAATAATAAAGCTTTTCTTAGATGAATATGATGAAGCCATCGTTTCCGAGGGAATGAATTATATGGTTTCCATTTTGATAATGATGGTATTTATGATTTTCTTTAGATGTTTTATAGGAGTATATACAGGTAAGAAGGAGATGAAATTTGTCCTATTAGCCTTTACTTTAAATATTATCTGCAGAGTGTCATTTGCCTATGCTACATTTCCAGGATTAGGAAAATGGTCAGTGTATATTGCTAATCCATTAAGTGTATTGGTGGGAGCTATAGTGATTATGAGCGTTTATGGAATACAAAAATATGGAGAGCATTTTCAGGTGAATGCAAAACTGGAAATTAATTAAGTGACAGGAGGATTTAGAAAAGATATCCTAGTTTCTTGATTTACAGATGAAAATAAAAAATACTGACTAGAAAACTAGAGGTTTAAAACAGGTTATAAAACCATGTTTTAAACCTCTTTTTTATATAAACAAACAGTAAAAGGAGGAGAACCATGTCAAGAGCAATAACAAGAGAAGAATTGTACAGGGAAATTGATCTTGGTAACCAGATTTCAAGTGAGGGCATCTATATTAGTCCGGAAGTAATTGCAACACTTGATTTTGAAAATGAAATTCAGGAACAGGTGCGAACATGTTTTGATATGAATCATGAAACCTATACCAAGACAAAGCTGCCAACATCTGTAAGATTATCTAGCAATTTCAGAGTAGGGCTACCTTACAAACACAATTCGAGATTTTCTATTCAGCATGAGAATGGGAAATATTATCTTTTGGAAAAGGGCAATCAGCTTGATGAAATTACATTTGTTGAGAAGCCTAAATTTCACAATTTTAAAACATCAGATGGCATTCCAATGAAGACCATTGCCGCTGATGTTGGAAAATCCAAAATTTCTGTTGCCTACAGTAACGAGTGTGCATTAAAGGATAAGGGATTGGATTGTAAATTCTGCAACATTAACGCTACAAAGAGCCGTTTTGCAGATTTGCAGGGAATATCATGGAAAACACCTGTACAGATTGCGGAAACATATGCAAAGGCAAGAGAAGAAGGATATCAGGCTATTACCATTACAGGTGGATTTATTCCAGAGCGACGTGAGGTAGAGTATTACATCGATGTTGCTGAGGCTATTCAGGATTATACAGGTCTAAAGGAATTTGGAGGTGCAGCTTGTGTTGGTGCTCCAGCAGATTTATCTGTAATAGAGAAATATAAGGAAGCTGGTTACAGTGCAATTTCATCCAACATGGAGGTGTGGGATGAGAACATCTTCAAGACAATTTGCCCTGGCAAGGAACAAATCTGTGGCGGTAGACAAAATTGGATAAATGCCCTAAAGCATGAGGTTGAAGTATTTGGAAGAGGAAATGTTCGCTCATTCTTTGTGGCTGGAATTGAACCTAAATCAACACTACTTGAAGGTATTGAATATTTGACAGAACTTGGTGTTGTAGCAATTCCACTTCATTGGCTGCCTAATCCTGGCTCAGAGCTTGAGGGACATAGAGCTCCAGATCCAGACTGGTATTTAGATTTATATCAAAAGACATACACGCTTCTCAGAAAAAATGGAATCACTCATAGAGATTTATATAGCTCAGTTAATGGAGAAAACAGTATCTTTGATAACTTCTATGATTTGGATGGAGATCATCTTGATATTCCAAGGCACGAGGAGGACAGAGTTCACTTTGTGAATGAAGGCGATACGGTAGAAAATATAGACACCATTAAGGAAATAAAAACAGCATAGGCTGACCAAAAAGACTGGAGGCTTTCTTTTTTGAAAAGAAGGTCTCCTTTTATATTAGGAGGTATGGTATGAAAAAGAATTACTTGAAGAAAATACTTGCAGTGACAATGACTATTGCAGTTAGTGCAGGATTTGCAGGTTGTGGCAACGAAGGTGTGGATACTATTGAGGCAGGTTCTGCTTTGAAAAATGAAGTGAATGAAGAAGCAAGCATTGATGCAGACTCATTTAATATAGATGATGTGGGCGAAATTACACTTAGGGTTGGAGTGTGCTCAGGAGATCCTAATCAATATCTAAAAGTTTTAGATAATCATACTAATTTCTTAAAAGACAGGGGGATTAATTTAGAGACTACTGAATTTGCAGCAGGAATAAATACTATTGATGCTATTACAATTGACCAGCTGGATATAGGTAATTTTGCAGATTATGCGGGTATTAATAGAATTGGTAATACATTGGCTGAAACAGATTTAAGAGCTTTTACTATGACAGGTATCAATAAAACTTCCGTTTTGTATGTCAATCCTGAGCACATAAAAACAGCCAAAGATTTAGAGGGGGCAGTTCTTATTTCACATGCAGGTGTAGTCGTTGAATACGATTATGGTAAATTGGCTGAGACATATGATTTGGATCCAGACAAACTGGAATATACAAATGTATCGAGTTCTCAGGAGGCACTTGCTCTTGCAACATCAAATTCAGGTGATGCTTATTGGGCTGGGAAACAGGTTCAACCAAAATTTGAAGAGGCTGGTTGGGTACCATTCACAAGCATAGTGGATGTAGGGGCTCCAATGTATTGCTTCCTTGTAGCAAATAATAAGTTCCTTGAGGAGCATAAGGCAGAGGTGGCAAAATATTTGGCAGTCAGTGAAGAAGGATTTGCATATATAACAGAACATTTAGATGAATTTGCAGGATGGGTAGAGGCAGACCTTGGTCTTAGAAAGGACTTGGTAATCTCGGGATGGCAGGAAAGCACCCATGATTATGGATTTCCTCAGGAGGCATATGAGGATTTGTACAGTGTTGAAGAATGGTGCTACAAAAATGGGAATTTCCCAACACAGTACGACCCAGCAGATTTCATCAACACCGATGCGCTAGCTTTATATAAGCCAGATGCTGTTACCTGGGAGAGAAAATAGCAACAGGAGGATGTAGGAATAGGTTATTCAACTATAGTTGCAACTATACTTCTATGGAGTTATAATAATTATACTTCCAAAGAAGTATAGGAGTGAAAATGAATAAGATTACTTTATATCATGGCTCGGATAAAATTATATCTGAGCCTAAAATTAATTTAGGGAAAAAATATAATGATTATGGTCAGGGATTATATTGCACTAGACATTTAGAGCTTGCAAAAGAATGGGCAGTAGATGAAGGAAGAGATGGTTTTGTAAACATCTATGAACTAGATATAAAGGGGCTGAAAGTACTAGATCTTAATAGTGAAGATTATAGTATTTTACATTGGCTTACAGTTCTACTAGAGCATAGAGTTTTAAATGTCAATGCCCCTGTCGCCATAGAAGGAATGGAATATTTGAAGAGGCATTACCATATATCTCTGGATGATTATGATGTAGTTTTGGGATATAGGGCTGATGATTCTTATTTTTCATTTGCTAGGGCTTTCATATCAAATTCTATAAGCATAGCTCAGCTTGAAAAGGCAATGTATCTTGGAAATTTAGGTACTCAGTATTTTATTAAAAGCAAAAATGCATTCTCAAAATTGAATTTTATTGAGGCATTGCCAGTGGATAGTACTGAATTTTTTTCTAAAAAAAATCAAAGAGATACTAAAGCTAGAGCTGATTATGAAAAAATAACTAATGCTATGGACAGAGATGGAGTTTATATTTTGGATTTGATAAGAAAGGAGAAGTAAGATGGCACATCCTTATAATAAAATGTATTTATCAGATGCTATGGAAAATCTTGCAGATGCCTTTGATACAGCAGCAAGCATTTATAAGTTTCAGCTTGATTACTTTTTAAAGCTTTTTATTATCTCGGGAATTGCTGCTCAGTTTGAAGTAGGTAATCCTAAATTTGTTTCTGGAAAGTCTGGTGCAGAATTAGTTGCTGATGTTGTATCTAAAACAAATGCATCAAAGGTTATTATTCCTAAGCCGATTTATAAAGAACCTACAGAAGAGTACTGGACTGGCTGGGTATTAGCTTACTATCAGTGGCGTTCAAACAAAAGATTCAGGGACATTCAAAAGCTAATAACTATGGAAGAACTAAAGGCAAAATATCATCCTTTCCATGAAATGGATGAAGAAAAAATAGTAGATTATATTGATATGAAAAGAGATAATTCTGCTACAGTAAGACGACTTCAGGCATACAGAAAGGCTTTGGGATTGTCTCAGAGTCAATTGGCTAAGGAATCAGGTATTAATCTTAGGACTCTTCAGCAATATGAGATAGGGGCAAAAGAATTGAATAAAGCCTCTGCTTCTACGGTATTAGCCCTTACAAAAACACTTAAATGTGATATTGAGGATTTAATATAGCCCAGATAACAGTTGAATAATGATTGAAATAACCATAACTTTGGTCAGCTATAGATTTGATTTATAGCTGGCCATTGTTTTTTTTGAATACTCAATAGGCGTGAAAGTATTGAATTTATGAGTAGTGTTCTGTTATTATCCTAGCAACCTAGTAGGCGAATATGTTTAACACCAAGGAGGAAAAGGTATGAAAAAGAACAAAATTTTATCACTTGCAATTGTAGCAGCACTTTCAACATCGCTTATAGCTTGCGGAAACAGCAGTAGCAATGGTTCATCAGTAGCTGAGGGTTCAGATGAGATAAAGGCAGCAAATTCGGGAGAGGTTATCGAACTTACAAATGTATCTTATGATCCAACTAGAGAATTGTATGCAGCATACAATGAAGTGTTTGCGAAGCACTATCAGGATGAGTTTGGACAGACAGTAGAGATTACCCAGTCACACGGTGGTTCTGGTAAGCAGGCACTTGAGGTTGCTAATGGACTTGAAGCAGATGTGGTAACACTTGCACTTGAGGGTGATGTGCAGGTTGTTGCAGATGCAGGTCTTATTGATGATGGATTTACATCAGAGTACGAATTAGATAGCTCACCATACACATCAACAATCGTATTTTTAGTTCGTTCAGGAAATCCAAAAAAGATTTATGACTGGAACGATTTAATCAGAGAAGATGTCGGTGTAATCACACCAAACCCTAAGACATCAGGTGGTGCTATGTGGAACTATCTTGCAGCTTGGTATTACTTCGAGCAGCAGGGACAGAATGATTCAGAAATTCTTGATTCAATCAAGCAGCTTTATGCAAACGTAGTTGTACTTGATTCTGGTGCAAGAGGAGCTACAACATCATTTGTTGAAAACAAGCAGGGTGATGTACTTATTGCTTGGGAGAATGAAGCATTCCTTTCACTTAAGGAATACCCAGGAGAGTATGAAATTGTGGTTCCTTCAGTTTCAATTCTTTGCCAGCCAACAGTAGCTGTAGTAGATGAGGTTGCTAAAAAGCACGGTACAGCAGATGTAGCTAAGGAATACTTAGGATATTTGTATTCAGATGAAGCTCAGGAAATTGAGGCACAGAACTTCTACAGACCTAGCACAAAGTCAATCTATGACAAGTATGTATTTACAGCTGATTCAAACACAATCACAGAAATTCCAGCTGATGGAAAGTGGATTAATGACAACGTAAATCTTACAGATATCAATCATTTCGGTGGCTGGGCACAGGCCAGAGCAGATCACTTTGCTGATGGTGCAAACTTTGACAGTATTTACGAGCAATAAGATTATTTCTTGGAATGGGGCAACCCATTCCAAGGTTTTTCAGAGAGGATTATGACTATGAATAAAAGAAGAAGTATAATACCAGGCTTTGGAATTTCAATGGGAATAACAATTACGATACTAAGTATCATTGTGTTGATTCCCCTTTGTTCTCTTGTAGTCTTTTCTGCAAAATTAAGTTTTTCAGAATTCGTATATACGGTGACAAGACCAAGAATTCTTTCAGGATATTTTGTATCTATCTCCACAGCCTTTGTTGCTTCACTTATCAATGTGGTAATGGGTCTTATCCTGGCTTGGATATTAGTAAGATATGACTTCAAAGGAAAGAGATTTATAGATGGAATCATAGAGCTTCCATTTGCTCTGCCAACAGCAGTTGCAGGTATTTCACTTACACATCTGACCACTACAAACGGATGGGTGGGACAGATTTTCTACAATCTTTTTGGAATCAGAATAGCTTACACAAGAATTGGTATTACAGTAGCCCTTGTCTTTATTGGCATCCCATTCGTAGTACGAAGCGTGCAGCCAGTTTTGGAAAAAATAGATATTCAGTACGAGGAGGCTGCTTTTATTTTAGGCGCTGATGCCAAGACTACCTTTAGAAAAGTAATCTTTCCGGAAATATTACCGGCGATTATTTCAGGTTTTACTTTAGCATTTGCCAGATCAATCGGTGAGTATGGAAGCGTAGTTTTCATCGCCGGAAACACTCCATACGAAACAGAGATTGCACCACTACTTATCATGTCAGAGCTACAGGAATACGATTACTCAGCGGCAACCTCCATCGCTCTTGTAATGCTTGGTATAGCCATTGTTATTTTGTCAGTAAATGCACTGGCACAAAGCATTGTTTCAAAGAGAGTTAATGGAAAAGCATAGGAGAAGAGATTATGAATCTAAGAAGAGAGAATAAGGTTTTAAAATATGTTCTAATCACAATCAGTTTTATTTTCCTGGGAGTGTTTCTTATACTTCCTCTCATTTATATCGTAATTACGGCATTAAAAGATGGTATTTCCGGATATATAAATGCAGTTACAGATGAATATGCTATCAAGGCAGCTCTTTTGACAATTGAGGCAACCGTATTTGCGGTTATTGTAAATACGATATTTGGAATTGCTGCAGCATGGCTTATTACAAAGTATGCATTTAAGGGCAAAAAGCTATTATCTACTTTTATAGATTTGCCGGTTACAGTTTCACCAATTATAGCAGGTCTTATTTATGTACTTACCTTTGGACGACAGAGCAGTCTATATCCAATTTTAGATTCCTATGGAATTCAAATTATATTTGCTGTTCCGGGAATCGTTTTAGCTACGATCTTTGTCACATTTCCATTTATTTCAAGAGAGCTTATACCAGTGCTTACAGCTCAAGGAACGGATGAAGAAGAGGCAGCATCAATTATGGGCGCTGGCACCTTTACCATTTTTAGAAAGGTAACATTTCCACATATCAAATGGGCTTTGCTTTATGGAATAGTGCTTTGTACAGCAAGAGCCATGGGAGAATTTGGCGCTGTATCAGTTTTATCAGGACATCTTAGAGGCAAGACAAACACATTGCCACTTTATATAGAGCTTTTGTATCAGGGCTATGATTTCACAGGGGCATTTGCAGCATCTTCTATTTTGGTAGTGCTGGCAATTGTAGTTTTAATACTGAGACTGGTAATTGAAAAACGCGGACAAAAGGAACTTGATTTAAATAAGTAGAAGGGGTGAAAAATATGGCTTACGTTGAGCTTCATAATATTAATAAGCACTTTAAAAAATTTCATGCATCTAAGGACATTAATATTTCCATTGAAAAGGGAAAGCTCGTGGCATTGCTTGGACCATCTGGAAGTGGCAAAACTACAATTCTTAGAATGATTGCAGGCTTGGAACAACCTGATTCTGGAGAGATTATTATCGATGGCAAGGTGGTAAATAATGTACCTGGAAGCGAAAGAGGGATAGGATTCGTATTTCAGAATTATGCACTTTTTAGATATATGACAGTTTACGACAATATTGCCTTTGGTCTTAGAGTTAAAAAGATACCAGAAGATCAGATAAAGGAACGTGTTACAGAGCTATTAAATCTAATTAACTGCCAGGGACTGGAAAAAAGATTTCCTAGTCAGCTGTCAGGAGGACAAAGACAAAGGGTGGCTTTTGCTAGAGCTCTTGCTCCAAATCCAAAGATTTTGCTTTTGGACGAGCCTTTTGCAGCTATTGATGCAAAGGTTAGATTAGAGCTTAGAACCTGGCTTAGAGAGATGATTACAAAGCTAAATATTACAAGTGTTTTTGTTACTCACGATCAGGATGAGGCCATCGAGGTGGCAGACGAAATCATCGTAACAAATCAGGGCAGAGTGGAGCAGTCCGGCACTCCTCAGGAGCTTTATAAGAATCCGCTTACTCCATTTGTTGCACAGTTTATAGGAAATTCTGTAGCTGTAGAAAACTATCAGGAGTTTAGATATTTCAACAGAAAGGGAGAGGGTACAAAGGCATATATTCGTCCTGAGTTTGTAAGCGTATTTAAGAAGGGCGAAAGCGTTCAGTTTGCAAATTCTGCTGAGGAAGCTGTTGTTGAAGATATTATCTTTAGAGGCAGCAGTCTTGAAATAAAGGCGAGACTTCACGGTAATCTGATATCTGCAAGCAGAAGTATAAACGAGCCTGAAATCAAGGTTGGAGAGACTGTTGATTTGTTTATTTACCGACTTTATATCGTGTCAGAGGATGAGGTATTCCTGGCAACTAACAGCTCACTTGCAGAAGAAGATGTTGTAATTTAAGGATGTTTGAATGAAAGAATTGATACAGGTAGAAAAATTAAATACAGATATTTTGATAATTGGCGGCGGTACAGCAGGCTGCTACGCTGCATATACATTTGGCCAAAGCGGAAAGCACAAGGTCCTTGTGGCTGAAAAGGCAAACATTAAAAGAAGCGGATGCCTTGCTGCCGGTGTAAACGCCATAAATGCATATATTACAGAGGGAAGAGTTCCTCAGGATTATGTGGATTATTGTAAGAAGGATGCAAAGGGAATCGTAAGAGAGGATTTGCTTTTATCCATATCTGAAAATCTAAATGAGGTAACACATAAGCTTGAAGAAAACGGGCTGGTTATCTTAAAGGATGAAAATGGTAAATATGTTACCAGAGGAAACAGAAATATAAAGATAAATGGAGAAAACATAAAGCCTATTTTAGCTAAGATGGCAGAGGCTCAGGACAATGTTTCAATCATTAATCATATTAATATTACAGATCTTTTGGTAAAGGATAATAAGGTATTTGGAGCTGTTGGGTTTGATGTAAATAGTCAAAAGGCCTACGTGATAATAGCAAAGGCGGTGCTTATTGCAACAGGCGGAGCAGCAGGTCTTTATCGACCAAATAACCCGGGTTTTTCAAGACATAAAATGTGGTATCCACCTTTTAATACCGGAGCAGGCTATGCTATGGGAATCAATGCAGGAGCAGAGATGACCACTCTTGAAATGAGATTTATCGCACTTCGATGCAAGGATACAATTGCTCCTACAGGAACCATAGCTCAGGGTGTGAGAGCAAAGCAGATGAATGGCAAAGGCGAAATTTATGAGACAAAGTACGGCGTTGCCACCTGCGAAAGAGTTTATGGCACTACTGAGGAAAACAGACTTGGAAATGGGCCCTGTTATCTAAAGACAGATGAGATTTCAAAGGAGCAGGAGGACGAGCTTTACAAAGCCTATCTGAACATGGCACCATCCCAGACACTAAAGTGGCTAGAGGGCGGTCAGGGACCAGCTAAACAGAATGTGGAGATAGAAGGCACAGAGCCATATATAGTAGGCGGTCACACAGCCAGTGGATTCTGGGTGGACAATAACAGAGCCACTACCGTAAAAGGCTTGTATGCTGCTGGAGATGTGGCAGGAGGTGCCCCACAGAAATACGTAACGGGAGCTCTAGTAGAGGGAAAGCTTGCCGCACTTGGAATTGAAGAATTTTTGGCAGAAGGTCAGGAGGCATATTCTGATGATAGCTGGGAGACCATAGTTTCTCAGTATGAAAAATTCTTAAATAATGAGGAAGGAAATATTACCATAGAGCAGCTGGAAGAGAGCATGCAAAAAATCATGGATGAGTATGCCGGTGGAATCAACAAGGCTTATCAGTTTAATGAGACAGGACTAAAGCATGCAAAAGAAAAGATCTCTGGCTTGTTTGACGTTCTTGAGACCTTGAAGGCTTCTGATACAGATGAGTTATTACAAATCTACGAAATCAAAGAAAGATTAACAGTGTGCCTTTCTCTTATAGAGCATTTAAAGGCCAGAAAAGAAACACGTTGGCACAGCTTTGCAGAAAACAAAAATTATCCGGACGAGGATAAGGATTTTGAGGTCTATATTAATTCAATCAAAGAGGACAACCAGATAAAAATAATAAAAAGACCACTTGTTGTAGATGATTACAAACCAGTGATTTTTGCCTTTGATGGCAACAAACTGGTAGATGCAGGAGGTGAGGTTTAATGAGTATTAGAATTAACGCCTTGTCCTGCATAGGTTGTAAAAGATGCGCAGAGGTATGTCCAGGAAATCTTATAAAGATAGTAAATAACAGAGCTGTAATCAAAAGAGAAAAGGACTGCTGGGGATGTACTTCCTGTCTAAAGGAATGCAAGACTGGTGCTATCGAGTTTTTCCTAGGAGCTGATATAGGAGGAAAGGGTTCCATTCTTTCTGTTGAAGAAAAAGGAGATTTAAGAACCTGGATTGTAAAAAGACCCGATGGCAGCAGTGAAACAATTACCGTAAATACGAAGGAATCTAACAAATACTAGAGAGGAATGCTATGAGTAAATTGACACATCTTGATGAGCTGGAAGCTGAGGCAATATACATAATCCGTGAGGTTGCCGCAGAATGCGAAAAGCCAGTTATGCTTTATTCTATTGGAAAGGATAGCTCGGTAATGCTTCACCTTGCATTAAAGGCATTTTACCCTGAAAAGCCACCATTTCCATTTTTACATGTAAATACCACATGGAAGTTTAGAGAAATGATTGAGTTTCGTGACGCAGTTGCAGAAAAATATGGACTGACAATGCTTGAATATGTAAACGAGGAAGGTGTTGCTCAGGGAATCAATCCATTTGATCACGGCAGTGCCTATACAGATATTATGAAGACTCAGGCACTAAAGCAGGCTCTTGATAAGTACGGTTTTACAGCTGCCTTTGGTGGAGGCCGACGAGATGAGGAAAAATCCAGAGCAAAAGAGAGAATCTTTTCATTTAGAAATTCTGCTCATGCATGGGACCCAAAGAATCAGCGCCCAGAGATGTGGAAGCTTTTTAATACAAAGCTTTTCAAAGGTGAAGAAGTAAGAGTATTCCCACTTTCAAATTGGACTGAAAAAGACATTTGGCAGTACATCAAAAGAGAAAATATCGAAATTCCATCTCTTTATTTTGCAAAGGAAAGACCTGTTGTTTACAGGGATGGAAATATCATCATGGTGGATGATGAAAGAATGGAAAAGAGACTTCCTCCTGGTGAGGAGGTTGTAAATAAAAAGGTGCGTTTTAGAACTCTGGGCTGCTATCCACTTACAGGCGGTGTGGAGTCGGATGCTGACACTTTGGATGAAATCATAGAGGAGACACTAAGTGCCGTTTCCAGCGAGCGAACAACACGAGTTATCGACAACGAGGCAGCAGGCTCGATGGAACGTAGAAAAAGGGAGGGATATTTCTAATGCAGTTACTTAAATTTATTACATGCGGAAGTGTGGACGACGGAAAATCTACTCTCATTGGACACATTCTTTATGATTCAAAGCTTCTTTATGCAGATCAGGAAAAGGCACTGGAGCTTGATTCAAAGGTAGGTAGTAGAGGCGGTGCTATTGATTATTCCCTACTTTTAGATGGACTTATGGCAGAACGAGAGCAGGGCATCACAATCGATGTGGCCTACAGATATTTTACTACTGACAATCGTAGTTTTATCGTTGCAGATACACCAGGTCACGAAGAATACACTAGAAACATGGCTGTGGGAGCATCTTTTGCAGACCTTGCAGTTATTCTTATAGATGCAAAGCAGGGTGTACTGGTGCAGACAAGAAGACATGCAAGAATCTGCTCTCTTATGGGAATTAAGTACTTCGTATTTGCGATAAATAAAATGGACCTTGTGCGTTATAGCAAGGAGCGTTTTGATGAGATTACCGAGCAGATTGAAGAGCTGGTAAATGAATTAAAGCTTGAAAACCATGTAGTTATTCCTGTATCAGCCACAGAAGGCGATAATGTTACAAAGCGTTCAGAAAACATCGACTGGTATGAGGGTCCAGTTTTGCTTGAATATCTTGAGCAGGTGGACGTGGCATCTGAAAAGGAAGAGAAGGGATTTTACATGCCAGTACAGCGTGTATGCCGACCTAATCATACCTTTAGAGGATTCCAGGGGCAGATTGAAGCAGGTGTGGTTCATGTGGGAGATGAGCTTACCATTCTTCCAAGTGGAGAAAAGGCTAATGTTAAAAGCATTCATGTACTTGATAAAGAAGTGGATGAGGCATCTATTGGAAGACCTGTCACCATTCAGCTTAATCGAGAGGTGGATGTATCAAGAGGCTGTGTTCTTTCATCAAATGTTGAAATAGGCGTTACATCATCAATTGAGGCTACACTTCTTTGGATGGATGATGAGAAGCTTGAGACAGGAAAGAACTTCTTTGTAAAGCTTGGAACAAAGCTTATTCCTGGTGTTGTTACAAATATCAGAAATACAATTGATGTAAATACAGGAGAGAAGAAGGAAGCTACCTCATTAGATAAAAATGAGATTGCCGTATGTGAGCTGCAGCTTGCAGACAGCATCGTGGTAGACACCTTTGCAAAGCACAAAACACTTGGTGAGCTTATTCTTATTGATAGAATCACAAATATGACTTCTGCCTGTGGTGTAGTAAACCAGGTATATAAGGAAGAGGCGGGAATTTCTGCCACAGTTATAGATAGAGAAGTGAGAAGCAACTGGAAGGGACAAAGAGCCATTACAGTAGAGCTTAGCGAAAGCAGACTAGTTAATCTTGAGTTTGTACAGAAGCTGGAAAAAGAGCTTAGCAACAGAGGACGACATACATATCTTTACGCACCGGAAAGCAACCATGGAATAAAGGGTGTTGTAAAGCATCTTAATGATGCAGGTATTGTGGTGCTGCTTTTTGCAAAAAAGGATTTGGATACCTCTGTATTTAAATCTACAAGAGGATATATCAGTGATTGGATCACAGATGAAATCACTTCAGTGACAGATGCATCAGATTATATTTACAAAGCATCAGCAATAAGTGGTGAAACAGCTACAGTTGGAGATTATATTTAAGAAGAATTTTGCGCAGACAGAGCCAGCTATCAATTAATTTGATAGCTGGCTCTAATTATCTTTAGGAACTAGAAGTATTGATTTTAAAGGGCTTAGAGTCTATAATCCTATCAACCTAGTGGTTAGGTAGGAGAATGCAAAAAGCAAGAGGGGAGTTAGCTATGGGTGAAACATTTGTAATCGAAGAGAATGCATACAATAAATTAGCTGCACACGTAGAAAACACCTATCCAGATGAGGCATGTGGGATTCTTATTGGAAGCATTCAGGATAATCGTATATACGATATACATGAAATAGTAAACAGAGAAAAAGATAAAAAGGAAAGCTTTTTTTCAATTAGTCCGATGGATATATATAAATTTGAGAAGGAACAAAAGGAAATCATAGGTTTTTATCATTCTCATCCTGATAAGATGGCGATTCTATCTACATTGGATAAAGAGTATATGATGCCCTATGTTTTGAATCTTGTTTTTTCTGTTACAAAGAATGGTGTTTTTGATATGAGGGCATACAAAAAAGAAGGAATGGAGATTACAGAAGTAATCGAAAAAAGTGTACTGGTTCATATATAAGACTTGGAGGGAAGAATAATGCTAGTTTACATTTCGGCTACACTTAGAAATTTTTTTGATAAAAACGTACAGCTTGATGTAGAAGCTGACAACATAAAGGACGCATTACGGTTTCTTACCGACGAGTATCCAGATTCTAAAAAAGTATTGTTTGATGAAGAAGGAAAGCTCAGAAGCTTTGTTCAAATATATGTAGGTGATGAAAATTATAGCCATAGAGATAATTGGAACAAAGCTATTGATGCGTCAAAAGAGGTTCTTCTTCTTCCTGCAATTGCAGGTGGAGCACCAGAGGACAGCATAATCTCAGATGCAAGAAGAAAAGAGGTCGCTTTTGATGATTCGGAGGTGGAGCGCTTCAGCAAACATTTGATGCTTCGTGAGATTGGTGTTAAAGGTCAGAAGAGAATCAAGGCGGCAAGAGTGGTTGTGGCAGGCGCTGGTGCACTTGGCTCACCAGTAATCCAGTATCTTGCGGCAGCTGGTGTGGGCACTATAAAGGTGGTGGATTTTGATGAGGTATCCCTTGAAAATCTTCAGAATCAGGTGCTTCATACAAATCGTGATTTAAAAAGACCAAAGGTGGCATCTGCCAGAGACAAGGTCAGAAATATAAATAGAAATATTAAGTTCGAGGATGAGAATGTTCAGCTTGATGCGGACAATATCGTCTCAGTGATAGATGGCTATGATTTGGTAATCGATTGTACTGATAATTACAAAGCCAGATATCTGATAAATGATGCCTGCGTGCTTACAGGTATACCATTTGTATTTGGCGCTATTTTCCAGTTTGAAGGTCAGGTGGGAGTCTTTAATTATAAAGGCGGTCCATGTCTGAGATGTCTGTATCCTGCTCCACCAGAGCCGGGACTTGTTCCTACCTGTTCTGAAGGAGGTTCTATAAGTCCGTTAGGTGGAATAATAGGAAGTATTCAGGCAAACGAAGCCTTAAAGCTGATAATTGGAATTGGAGAGCACTTGGATGGAAAGCTACTTGTTATAGATAGTCTGTATCTTCATTCAAGAATACTGCATGTAGATAAAAATCACGATTGCCCACTGTGTGGCTACTCACCAACAATCACTGACGTGGAGGACTTTGATTATGAAGAATTCTGCGGCTTAAAGGTGGATGAGGATGAGGAACCAATAGAAAGTGTTGAGCCAGATGAGCTGGCTAGAAGAATTGAAAATGAGGAGCAAATCACATTTGTTGATGTAAGAGAGCCTCACGAAAGAGCAGTTCTTCGATTCCCTAATGCAGTTGTTATTCCAATTGGTCAGCTTGCAAGAAGGAAGAATGAACTAAATCCTGATGTTGACACCATATTTATTTGTAAACAAGGCAAGCGAAGTGAGCTTGCAATCAGAACCCTTAGGGAAGCTGGCTATGAAGGACCTATGTACAATCTTAAGGGAGGATTGGATGCTATGAAAGATATTATCTTCTCCCATGAAGGTGCATGGTTATAAGGGTAGAAATCGCATAAGCGTTTCTATAATTATTTTTTTAAGGAGGATAAGAGAAAAATGGCAAAAGAAGTAGAAAAAACTGAAGGCATCAATGCTCTTGGTGCCCAGGCGGCCTACAATCTTGCTAACGTCACAAAAACAAAGCCTCAGTTTGGTGCTATTACACCAAAGTGGCTCACAAAGTTTTTGGAGTTCAAAGGATTGGAGACAGGTATTTACAGAGTAAACAAGGTAGTGGAAGGTGAGACACCACTTGATGTTCTCTGCAGTCAGACTAAGAAGTCAGACATCATTCCTGATGGATATGTTGAGTATGAGACTTCACCAAGAGAGTACAGATTAAACTCTATCTCAACAATCATCAATGTAAACACAGTAATCGAGGATGTTTACAGTGCACCTTACGATCAGGTACAGGAGCAGCTTTCACTTGCAATCGAGTCTTTAAGAGAGCGTCAGGAAAGCCAGTTAATCAACAATGATGATTACGGTCTTCTTAAGAACGTTCCAGATTCTCAGAGAATCCAGACAAGAAATGGTGCTCCAACACCAGATGACCTTGATGAGCTCATCACAAAGGTATGGAAGGAGCCTTCATTCTTCCTTGCACATCCACGTGCAATTGCAGCTTTCGAAAGAGAGTGTACAAAGAGAGGTGTTCCACCTGTAACTGTAAATCTTGCTGGAGGAACATTCTTAGCATGGAGAGGTATTCCAATTATCCCAACCGACAAGCTTTTGGTTGATGGTCTTAAGAATCCTAAGTCACAGAGCGGTAAGACTAACATCTTACTAATTCGTACAGGTGAGGCAAAGCGTGGTGTAGTTGGATTATTCCAGGCTGGTCTTAAGAATGAACACTCAAGAGGCTTATCTGTTCGTTTTAGAGGAATCGATGATAAGGGTGTAGCATCATATCTCTTGTCTTTATACTGCTCAGCAGCAATTCTTGCAGATGACGCTATTGCGGTATTGGAAGATGTAGAGGTAGGTGAGTATTATGACTACGATTGAGAATCTTGCAGGGGTTCCAAGTGCAGCGGAACTGACAGCACTTGCTAATCAATTGTTCCCTGATTTGACAGGCAGCATAGCAGAGCCTGAGGCACCAGCTACATCTTCAATAGGTGTGCAGGTCCCAGCCGCATCAGAGGTTCCAGCTGTATCTGCTCCAGAGACTTCCGGAGTTTCTTCACCAGGATTTTCATCTGTATATCAGCCAGAGATTTTACTACCTTATCAGTCTTTTGGAGGAGGACAGGACACAGCTGCACCTTTTGCACCTGTAGTTTTATCCCAGTCACAGGCTGATGAAGCTGAAAGAGCAATTGATGTGCCTACATCACTTGGCGGTGATCAGGTGGAGAAGAAAAGTGAGGAATATATTTCTTATTCATCAAGAGATGAGTCAATCAGAATTGGTTCTAAAAATCTTGCACAGATAAGAAGTGATTTCCCTATTCTTTCAGAGCAGATAAACGGTCATCAGCTGGTATGGCTTGACAATGGTGCTACAACACAAAGACCAAAACAGGTAATCGACAGAATCTCATATTATTATCAGCATGAAAATTCAAATGTGCACAGAGGAGCACACACACTTGCAGCTCGCTCCACAGATGCATATGAGAATGCCAGAGATATTGTAAGAGACTTTATCGGTGCCGGTTCATCTGATGAAATCGTTTTTGTCAGAGGAACCACAGAGGCTATTAATCTTGTGGCGAACGCATATGTAAAGCCAACACTAGAGCCAGGTGATGAGATTATCGTTTCCATCTTAGAGCACCATGCAAATATTGTTCCATGGCAGCTCATTGCTCAAGAGACAGGTGCTGTACTTAAGGTCATTCCTGTTGATGAATCAGGCCAGCTGAAGCTAGATGAATATGAGAAGCTGTTTACAAAGAAGACCAAGTTTGTCTCAGTAGCTCATGTATCAAATGTACTTGGTACAGTTACACCAGTGGCAGAGCTTATTGCCATTGCTCACAGACACGGTGTAAGAATCCTTATAGATGGAGCTCAGTCTATAGCACATATTCCAGTCAGCGTCACAGCTCTTGATGCAGATTTCTTCGTGTTCTCAGGACACAAGGTATTTGCACCTACAGGAATTGGTGTTGTATACGGAAAGAAAGAACTTTTAGATGCTGCCAGACCATATCACGGCGGTGGCAATATGATTAAGGATGTTACTTTTGAGCGCACCATCTACAATCCAGCACCAAACAAGTTTGAGGCTGGAACAGGAAGTATTGCCGATGCAGTAGGACTTGGGGCAGCACTCACATATCTTTCTGAGATAGGAATGCCATGTGTCTACAGATGGGAGCACGAGCTTCTTCAGTATGCTATGAAGGAAATGAAAAATGTAAAGGGACTTCACTTTATTGGAACAGCCCTTAACAAAGCATCAGTTCTTTCATTTAAATTAGATGGCTACTCAGACGAAGAGGTAGGAAACAGACTTAACAGCTATGGTATTGCAGTAAGAACAGGGCATCACTGCGCACAGCCAGTGCTTAGACATTTTGGATATGAGAGTTCAGTTCGTCCTACATTAGCACTTTATAATTCACCAGATGATATTGATACTCTTGTAAGAGTATTAAAAACATTTGCTTAAAATGTAGAAAGGGGACATAGTGAGCACACTAGTTAAAGAACAACAGGAAATAGATGTGATTGTAAAAGATATCCTTGCGGATTTTGACGGTCGAAAAAATATTGATGCTGTTGATATCTTTAATAAGCCGGATAAAAGGGAAGTGCAGGAATTGGTGAAAAACCTTTTCAAAATAGTTTATCCTGGCTATTTCAGAGATAAGTCATTCAAAATATACAATCCTAGCAATAGCTATGCTGTCATTATCGAGGATACTTTTTATCATATGAACAAGCAGGTCTTTCTGGCACTGGATTTCTGTAAAAAACGAGGCACTATGACAGAAGATGACAGAAGAAAGGAAAGCTACAGAATCTGTAAAGCCTTTTTTGGTAGAATACCAAAGATTCGCGAATACATAGAAAGCGATTTGCTGGCTGCTTACGACGGCGACCCTGCTGCAGGTTGTTTTGAGGAAATTATTCTTGCTTATCCTGGTCTGATAGCTAGTACAGTTTATAGAATTGCCCACGAGCTTTATGTTGAGCAGGTGCCAGTATTGCCACGTATGATGACAGAGCTTGCTCATTCAAAAACTGGTATTGATATTCATCCTGGCGCCACTATTGATAAAAATTTCTTTATAGATCACGGAACAGGTATTGTTATTGGTGAGACGGCGATTATAGGAAAAAATGTAAAGATCTATCAGGGAGTTACCATAGGAGCTCTTTCTACCAGAGGTGGTCAAAAGCTTTCTGGAAAGAAGAGACATCCTACCATTTGTGACAATGTCACTATATATGCAGGAGCTTCCATATTAGGAGGTAATACTATAATAGGAGAGAATGCTGTAATAGGTGGTAACACATTTATTACCAGCTCAATCAATCCTAATACTATTGTGAGCATGAAAAATTTGGAGATGGAGTATCGGACATCCGAAAATACGATAGCGACAGAAGAGTTGCATCAATCAGAGGAGTGGTATTACATCATTTAATTAAGGAGCCAACTATAAGTCAATTTATAGTTGGCTCTGTTATAGAGATAATATATAATGATGGGCAATGAAAGGGCGATAAGTGTTATGTTTGTAGTTTCAGTAAATCATAAAACAGCATCTACTGAATTTAGACAGAGTTTTGCTTTTGATGAAGACAAAACAAAGCTTTTTTTTCGTAGACTGAGTGATGCAGGAATAAAAGAAATAGTTTACGTTAATACCTGCAATAGGTGTGAGGTTTACGGCGTTGGAAAAGCATCCCTGGTTCTACAGGTCTGGGCAGAGCTTGCAGGTGTAGAGGTGGAAGAGCTAAAAGAAAATGTGTTGTTTTTTGATGGAAATGGTGCTGTTAGTCATCTGTTTCATGTTACAGCAGGATTTGAATCTATGGTTTTGGGAGAAGACGAGATTCTTAGACAGATTAAGAATGCCTATCTCTATTCTATGGAAGAAGGATTTACTGGATTTGAGCTAAATAGTATATTTCAAAGCGCTATTGCCTGTGCCAAAAGAATAAAGACGGAGACTAAGCTTTCAAAGTCCTCTGTATCTGTAGCATCACTTGCCGCCACTAAGATTCACAACTATAGTCATAAGCTTAAAAAGGTTATGATTATCGGTGCCACAGGAGACACAGGTAACAAGGTATTTAAAAACCTTTTGTCCTACGGGGATTGTGAGATTTATGTAACTAAGCATATTCATCAGATAGATTCTAAAAACGTAAATACGATACCTTATGAGGATAGATATAAATACATTAATGATATGGATGTGGTAGTATCAGCTACAAAGAGTCCACATTATACCATTACATACGGGAAACTTGTGGATATTCACATGGAAGAAAGGGACAGACTGTTTATAGATTTGGCTGTTCCAAAGGATATTGACGAAGACATATTAAAGCTTGGTAAGAGCCAGCTTATTACAATAGATGATTTTGAAGCTATAGCAAAGGAAAATAATTCCATAAAGCTTCAGGAAAAAGAAAGCGGAGAGCTTATTATTGAGGAAGAGATTAATGATTTGCTTAAAGATCTGATCTTCCACGATAACAGGGAAAAGCTAAAAGCTATAAAGAACTCTCCAAGTGGAGATTTTCAGCATTTCCTTTTTAAATACAAGGAAATTGCCACGGCAGAAGAATTTTCAAGCTTCGTAAATGTGGTAACACAGATGACAGGAGCTTAATAAATAGATTAGAGAGAAGGATTATGAGAAGATTTAGAAGATTAAGACAGACACCCCAGATGAGAAGCTTTGTCAGGGAAAATGAAGTATCAGTAAAGGATTTGATTTATCCATTATTTGTAATTGAAGGAAGCAATATTAAAAATGAAGTTCCTTCAATGCCCAATATCTATCAGTATTCCCTTGATAGAATAGATGAAGAATTGGATAAAGTTGTGGCAGCAAAGATTCCTGCCATCCTTCTTTTTGGAATTCCAGAGCATAAGGATGAAAAGGGAAGCGGCGCTTATGACGACAATGGAATTACACAGCAGTGTGTAAGACACATTAAGGAAAACTATCCTGGTCTTATCGTAATTGCGGATGTTTGTCTTTGCGAATATACAAGCCACGGTCACTGTGGACTTGTCTGCGAAGGTCATATTTTAAATGATGAGACACTTCCACTTCTGGCAAAGATGGCAGTATCTATGGCAAAGGCCGGAGCAGATATCGTGGCACCATCGGATATGATGGATGGAAGAGTTGCAGCCCTGAGAGAGGCTTTGGATGAGGCTGGCTTTATCGACACTCCAATCCTTAGCTACAGTGCAAAATTTGCATCAGGCTACTATGGACCATTTAGAGATGCAGCAGGCTCTGCACCTCATTTTGGAGATAGAAAATCTTATCAGATGGACCCTGCAAATGGCAGAGAAGCCATGAGAGAAATAGAGGATGATTTAGAGGAAGGTGCAGATATGATTATCGTAAAGCCGGCTCTTGCTTATCTTGATATTATGAAGGAAGCAAGAGAGTGCTTTGATGTGCCTTTCATCACATATAATGTCAGCGGCGAATATTCTATGGTAAAGGCCGCAGCTGCCAATGGCTGGATAGATGAAAAGAGAATTGTTCTTGAAAATATGATTGCTATGAAGCGAGCTGGTGCAGACAGAATCATCACCTATCATGCACTTGATGTAGCCAGATTTTTAGAGGAAGAGGACGTTTAATAATGAGTGTGTCACATGATTTTTTTGAGGATGCAAAGCAGCATATTCCTGGTGGAGTAAATTCTCCTGTAAGAGCTTTTAGAGCAGTGGGACAGGATCCACTTTTTATAGACCATGCAAAGGGTAGTCACATATTTGATGTGGATGGAAATGAATATGTAGATTATGTATGTTCATGGGGACCTATGATTTTAGGTCATGCATATCAGCCTGTTATCGACGCTGTAAAAGCAGCCTGCGATAATGGACTTTCTTACGGAGCGCCTACTCAGAAGGAAACACTACTTGCAAAGCTTATATTAGAGGCTGTTCCCTTTATGGATAAGGTTCGTCTTGTAAATTCTGGAACAGAGGCTGTTATGAGTGCCATCAGAGTTGCAAGAGGCTACACAGGTAAGGACAAGATTATAAAATTCAGAGGAAACTATCACGGACATAGTGATGGACTCCTTGTTACAGCAGGCTCAGGTCTTCTCACTGAGTCCACACCTGATTCTGCAGGGGTGCCAAAGGGATATACTCAGACTACGCTATTGGCTAATTACAATGATGAGGATTCTGTGGAGGCTTTGTTTAAGGCCAATAAGGGCGAGATTGCAGCAGTTATTGTGGAGCCTGTCAGTGCAAATATGGGTGTTGTTCCACCAAAGGAAGGCTTTTTAGAGTTTCTTCGAAAGATTACAAAGGATAATGAAGCACTTCTTATTTTTGATGAGGTTATTACAGGCTTTAGATTAGCCTTTGGTGGTGCATCAGAGTATTTTGGAATCCAGCCGGATATGATTACCTTTGGAAAAATTGTAGGTGGAGGAATGCCACTTGCAGCCTATGTGGGAAAAAAGGATATTATGGATGTAGTGGCACCACTTGGTGCTGTATATCAGGCAGGAACACTTTCTGGAAATCCTATTGCTGTTACAGCAGGCATCGAAAGTCTAAAGGCTTTAAAGGCAGATAAAGACATTTATAATAGAATAGATAAATATGCTGCAAAGCTTGAGGAAGCTTACAAGAATAAAGGAATTACCGTTAATCGAGTAGGTTCACTGCTTTCTCCATTCTTTACAGAGGGTACAGTGGAAAGCTACGCTGATGTACTTAAATGTGACACAGAAAAATTCGCCCAGTATTTTAGAGGCATGGTGGCTGAGGGAATTTATGTGGCACCTAGTCAATTTGAGGCGATGTTTATTTCTGATGCTCATACCAAGGAGGATTTGGAAAAAACATTATCAGCGATTGACAAAGTATTATAAACCAAATACAATACACCTAGTGATTTGGTAGGAGAATAAGCAGATGGGATATTCACATCTGCTTATTTGAAATGTAAAGAGGTATTTATGTTAAACCAGTTTTCGAGAACAGAATTGCTTCTTGGTAAGGATGCCATGGAGCAGTTACAGAATAAGAGAGTTGCCATCTTTGGTATAGGTGGAGTTGGCGGATATGTGTGTGAGGCCTTGGTTCGTACAGGCGTAGGTCACTTTGATTTGATTGATGATGATAAGGTTTGTCTCACAAACCTCAATCGTCAGATTATAGCTACCCGTTCTACAGTTGGAAAGCACAAGGTAGACGTTATGAAGGAGCGTATGCTTGATATCAACCCAAAGGCTGATATCACTGTTCACAAGTGTTTCTTCCTTCCTGAGAATGCTGATGATTTTGATTTTAAATCATATGATTATGTTGTAGATGCTGTTGATACTGTCACAGCAAAGATTGAGATTATTATGAGATGTAAGCAGGATGATGTTCCTATTATCAGTTGCATGGGCGCAGGTAATAAGCTTGATCCTAGCCGTTTCAGGGTGGCTGATATTTACAAGACTACCATGTGTCCTCTGGCAAAGGTTATGCGTCGTGAGATGAAAAAGCGCGGTGTTAAGAATCTCAAGGTTGTATTCTCAGACGAGAAGCCTACACGTCCAATAGAGGATATGGCTATCAGCTGTAGGACAAATTGTATCTGTCCACCAGGTGCAGAGCATAAATGTACAGAGCGCAGGGACATTCCAGGTTCTATTGCATTTACACCTGCTGTGGCAGGTCTGGTACTTGCAAGTGAAGTCATAAAGGATTTATCTAACGGATTCGGTAGAGGTTTATAATAGGCTAGGGGGAATAATATGACACTTCAACAGGTTTTATACGCACTAACAATTCAGGAATGTGGCTCTATGAACAAGGCTGCTGAAAAGCTGTACATTGTACAGCCTACACTTACATCAGCTATTCAGGAGCTTGAGAATGAAGTGGGAATTACCATTTTCATGCGAACAAACAAGGGCGTAATTGTCACTCCTGAGGGAGCAGAGTTTCTTGAGGATATCAGGGGCTTTTATCGTCAATACGATATCGTTATGCAGAAGTACAGCGGAGAAGGAAATTACAAGAGAAAGTTCGGTGTTTCCACACAGCATTACACCTTTGCCGTACGTGCTTTTGTTGATATGGCAAAGCAATATGATATGAACGAGTTCGATTTCGCTCTTCGCGAGACTACCACCATGGACATCATTAAGGATGTCAGCACACTTAAGAGTGAGATAGGAGTCCTTTATATCAACGAGCTCAACCGCAAGGCTATGAATAGACTATTCACTGAGCATGCCCTGGAGTTCCATCCCCTTATAAAATGTAAGGCTTTTGTTTACCTGTGGAAGGATCATCCTCTTGCAAATCAAGAATATATTACCATGGAGGATTTGGAAGATTACCCATGTATGTTCTTCGAGCAGGGAGACAACAGTGAGTTCCTTGCAGAGGAAATCCTTAGCGAGAATTTCTATCCTAAGACACTTCGTGTTACAGACCGTTCTACCATGCTTAATCTCGTAAAGGCTCTTAACGGATATACGTTATGCTCAGGTATCATCTACGGTGATTACAATGGTGATGGTTATATTGTTGTTCCATTTAAGGGCGACGAGGAAAACCCAAACAGCGTGATGGAAATCGGCTATATCACAAAGAAAAATGCTGTCATGAGTAAGATTGGTGTTCAGTATCTTGAAGAGGTAGATAAGGCTTTAGAACAGATTGATAAGTCTGTAATTTATGAGGATTAATATCGTAAATACGTTGCTATAAATTTCATTAATAACCAGATATAAGATTAATGTTGAACCAGGTTTATTGACCTGGTTCTTTTTATTTGATAATATCCTATCAACCTAGTAGGTAATTGGTTGTTAGAGTAATAAAAGGGAGAACGCTTGGATGAGATTTAATACTAGATTACTCCATGAAGGTGTAATAAGAGAGATAAATGGAGCAACACTTCCTCCTATATATCAAAGTAGTGCCTTTGATCAGGAAACTGCAGAGGATTTGGCAGGAATCTTTGGAAATAAAAAGATGGGGTATTGTTACACGCGAGTAGCAAATCCCACAATTACGGTCTTTGAAAATAGGATTACAAAGCTTGAAGGAGGAATAGGATCAGTTGCCTGTTCTTCAGGAATGGCAGCTTTATCAAATGCTTTGCTGAACATTTTACAGGCTGGAGATGAAATAATCTCAAGTGCCAGTCTTTATGGCGGAACAATTGATTTGTTCCGTGACATAGAAGCATTTGGAATAAAAACAAATTATGTGCGAAACAATGACCTAGAGCAAATAGAAGCTGCTTTCAATGAACGTACCAAGGTGGTATTTGCAGAGACCATCGGCAATCCCTGTTTGGACGTAACAGACATCAAAAAACTTGCAGAAATCGCTCACTCACATGGAGTTCCACTTATTGTTGATAATACAACAGCTACTCCTTATTTAATAAAAGCAATTGAGCTTGGTGCCGACATAGTAGTGAATTCTTCTTCAAAATATATAAATGGAAGCAGCAATTCAATCAGCGGTGTATTAACAGACAGCGGACATTTCAAATGGACAAGGGAAAAATATCCAATACTTGGAGACTATGTAAAGTTTGGCCCTATGGCTTATATAGCAAAGATGCGTAGCGGTTTATTCAGAAATATGGGTACATGCCTGTCACCATTCAACGCATATCTGAATGTGATTGGACTGGAGACACTTGGTCTTAGAATGGATAGACAATGCAGCAATGCCTTAGCTCTTGCAACATGGCTTGAGGAAACATATCCAGACATCACAGTAAATTACCCGGGACTAAAGTCTAGCAAATGGCATGATATAGCAGAAGGACAATTGAAGAATGGATATGGAGCGATTCTTACTATTAGAGTGGGTTCTAAAGAAAGAGCCTTCCAGATAATGAATAAGTTGACGATTCCATATATCCTTTCAAATATAGGAGATACAAAAACACTGGTAGTTCATCCAGCTTCAACGATTTCTCTTCACAGTACTCCACAGGAGCTGGAAGATGCAGGTGTGTACGATGATTTAATTCGTATATCCGTAGGAATCGAAGACGTTGATGATTTGATAGAAGATTTTAGAAATGCATTAAAAGGAGAATAATGATGGCAGAAGCAATTGATTACAAAGCTCTGAAGGCTGGCGGCTTCATGAAGCAGGTACAAAAGGGATATGGGTCCCTCAGATTACAGGTTATCGGAGGCAACCTTGATGCAAAGGCAATCAAGACTGTTGCTGAGGTAGCAGAGAAATATGGTCATGGATATGTTCATATGACATCTCGTCAGGGAATTGAGATTCCATTTATCCATGTAAATGATCTTCAGAAGGTAAAGGATGAACTTAAGGAAGGCGGAGTTGGTACCGGTGTATGCGGACCTAGAGTACGTACTATCACAGCTTGTCAGGGTTCAGAGATTTGTCCTAGTGGATGTATTGATACATACACTCTTGCAAAGGAACTTGACGCAAGATATTTCGGTAGAGAGCTTCCACACAAGTTTAAGTTTGGTGTAACTGGATGTCAGAACAACTGCCTTAAGGCGGAGGAAAACGATGTCGGAATTAAGGGCGGTATGACAGTTGAGTATAAAGAGGATGCATGTATTTCATGCGGTGTCTGCGTAAAGGCTTGTAGAGAAAAAGCTCTTACAATGACAGATGGCAAGGTAGAAATCGACAGAACAAAGTGTAACAACTGTGCACGATGTGTAAAGAGCTGTCCTACTGATGCATGGGAAGGCACTCCAGGATATATCGTATCCTTCGGTGGAACCTTTGGAAATAAGATTTACAAAGCCGAGGAGCTTGTCCCAATCATCCGTGATAAGGAGACACTTTTTAGAGTAACAGATGCAGCTATCGAATACTTCGAGGCTAACGCAAATCCAAGTGAACGCTTCCGCGCAACACTTCAGAGACTTGGAGATGAGGGATTAAGAGAAGTTGTAAATAAAGCATACGAAGGAGGTAACTAAAATGGCAGATGTAATTGAATTTGATGAGAAGATTGATATCACTGATAAGGTTTGCCCTTTGACTTTTGTAACTGCAAAAGTTGCAATCGAAGAGCTTGATGATGGTGAGGTTTTGGCAATTCGCCTTAATGATGGTGAGCCAGTACAGAACGTACCTCGTTCATTTAAAGAGGATGGCCATCAGGTACTTAAGCTTGATGACAATGGCGATGGCACATATACACTTTATGTGAGAAAGGTAGAGGAATAATGGCAGAGAGAATTTACGCGGATGATTTTCAGGCAAAGGTTTTAGATAGTCCCGTTCCAGTGCTAGTAGATTTTTACGCTGATTCATGCATTGCCTGCAAAAAGCTTGCTCCTACACTTTGCGATGTGGAGGAAGATTACGAGGGCAAGGTAAGTGTATTCAAGGTAAATACAGGCTATGACACAAAGCTTGTTCAGGAATATGAGATTTTAAGTAATCCTACATTGATTTTTTTTAAGAATGGCGAAGCTGTTGATCGACAGATTGGTGCCAAGGATTATGACGAGTTAACTGACTGGATTGATGGTCTAATTTAGTAGTAAAGGAGAATGGAAAAATGACAATTACAGTAGCAGGAGAGAAAAAGGAATACAAGGATGGACTTACACTTCCTGAGCTTATTGAAGCAGAGAATGTAGAGACACCAGAGTATGTAACAGTATCAATTAATGATGAGTTTATTCTTACAGAGAATAAAGAGACAACAGTTTTAAATGAAGGTGATTCAGTAGAGTTCCTTTACTTCATGGGAGGTGGACAATAATGGCTATGACAGATCAGCAGATTGAACGTTATAGTCGCCACATCATCCTTAAGGAGGTAGGAGCTAAGGGACAGAAGAAGCTTCTTAATGCAAAGGTCCTTATCATTGGTGCTGGCGGACTTGGTGCTCCAGCAGCTATGTATTTGGCAGCAGCAGGCGTTGGTACAATTGGTATCGTAGATGCGGATGAGGTTGATTTATCAAATCTTCAGCGTCAAATAATTCATGCTACAGCGGACATTGGAAAACCTAAGGTTAAGTCTGCTAAAGAGACAATGAATGCAATGAATCCAGATGTGGAGGTAAAGACTTACCACAAGTTTGTGGATTCTACAAATATAAGAGAGATAATTCGTGAATACGATTTTGTAATTGATGGAACAGATAATTTCCCAGCTAAGTTCCTTATCAATGATGCATGCGTAATGGAGAAGAAACCATTTTCTCACGCTGGTATCATTCGCTTCAAGGGACAGCTTATGACTTATGTTCCTGGGGAAGGACCATGCTACAGATGCGTATTCAAAAATCCACCACCAAAGGATGCTGTGCCTACATGTAAGCAGGCTGGTGTAATCGGTGCAATGGGTGGTGTTATCGGTTCACTTCAGGCAATGGAGGCTATTAAGTACATTGTAGGAGTTGGTGAGCTTCTCACAGGAAAGCTTCTTACATATGATGCAGTAAATCAGGATTTCAGAAAGATTAAGCTTCCAGGTGATACATGCAAGTGTCCAGTTTGTGGAGCAAATCCAACTATTACAGAGCTTATTGATTACGAGCAGGTTGTATGTGAGGAAACTGCAGGACGCTTTGAGGCAGCAAGATGATAATAAGAATTGACTACAAATTATACGATGAGCTGGCAGCCTATGCCAGAGAACATCTTCCAGAGGAGGCCTGTGGACTTATAGCAGGCACCGAAGAGGATGGAGAAAGATTCATCAAAAAGATTTATTATTTGGAAAATATTGATCACGCAACTGATCATTTTACACTAGATCCCAAAGAACAGATGTCGGCAATAAAGGATATGCGTTCATTAGGGCTAAAGCCACTAGGAAACTGGCATTCTCATCCTGAGTCGCCATCAAGACCATCTGTTGAAGACATCAAATTGGCTTTTGATTCAAAGGCCAGCTATATGATATTATCATTAATGGCGAAGGAAGCAGTTTTTAACAGCTTTCACGTGGAAAAAGGTGAAGTGACAAAAGAAGATTTGAGAATCATTTCAGATGAATATTATTATTAATTGCCACAGGAGATTTCATGAAGATACGAGTTGGAACAAGAGGTTCTAAGCTGGCTTTAGCTCAGACTAATTACGTTTTGGATAGACTTAAGGCAGCGTTCCCAGAAAATGAATATGAAATAGAGGTTATTACTACTAAAGGCGACGTGGATTTATCAAGGCCCTTGGATGCAATTGGTTCCAAGGGACTTTTTGTAGACGAAATCGAGAATGCCTTACTAGAAGGAAAGATACAGATGGCGGTTCATTCCATGAAGGATATGCCTGACACTCCAAAGGAGGGACTGGTATTTGCTGATTCCTGGACAAGAGAGGATGCCAGAGATGTATTGATTCTAAGAACGGCTTCATCTTTGGAGGAGCTTCCACTTGGGGCAAATATTGCCACAGGAAGTAAGAGACGGTCATACCAGCTTTTAAAGCTAAGACCTGATATAAATATTATCCCTATAAGAGGAAATATCGATTCGCGAATCAGAAAGCTTTATGAGGAAAATCCCTGTAAGGAGAGACTTGATGGAATTATCCTTGCTGCAGCCGGCGTGAGAAGACTCGGATTGGAAGGAAACATTTCTCAGTATTTAGATGTGGAGGATATGCTTCCTGCACCTGCACAGGGTACACTTGCTATTGAGATAGCAGAGGAAAATACTGAGCTTTTAAATATCGTAAATACGTTGGCAGATGAAGAGACAAAAGAGATTACATTTTTGGAGAGAGGCTTTTTAAAAGCTATTGGTGGAGATTGTCATTTGCCAGTTGGAGCATATGCTTCAAAGAACGAAGAAGGTTATACCTTAAGAGCTTTATTTGGTGATGAATCGGGAAGCAAGCTTGCTACTACAGTGGTAAGTGGCAAAGAAGCCAGCCAGGAATTGATAGATAAAGCTGTTGCTGAAATAAAGGCACAGCTAGGTGAATAATGTAATGAGTACAAACAGAAAAGTAGCTTTAATCGGAGCAGGTCCAGGTGATTTGGATCTGCTCACTTTAAAAGGAAAAGAATATTTAAGAAAAGCAGATTGCATCATATATGACAGACTTTGCAATAAAAAGATGCTAGAGCTTGCCAGCTCAAAGTGTGAAATGATTTTTGTGGGTAAAGCCAATCATCATCATACTTTGCCACAGGATAAAATCAACGAGCTGTTGTTTGAAAAGTCAAAGGAATATGATTTTGTAGTCCGACTCAAAGGTGGTGACCCATATGTTTTTGGCAGAGGTGGCGAGGAAGCTCTTTATCTAAAGGAGAGAGGCGTCTTGGTGGAGATTGTTCCTGGTGTCAGCTCATCCATAGCAGTACTTGCTGATGCAGGAATTCCCATCACACACAGGGGACTTGCAAAGGGCTTTCAGGTTATCACTGCCCACAGCAGAAAGGACGAGCCTACCAACATAGATTTCACTCAGCTTATGGATGAGGAGGTAACACTGGTTTTTCTTATGGGACTTGCTCATGTAGGTGAGATTGCAAAAGGATTAATCAGTGCTGGAAGAGCAGCCGATACAAAGGCTGCTGTTGTTTCAAATGGAACCACAAATCATCAGCGCAAGGTGGTAGGAACACTTTCAAATATAGAGTCTCTTGCAAGGAAAGCGGGGCTTGAATCTCCGTCAATCATCGTTGTGGGAAATGTAGTTGAGCTAGCTGACCAGCTCGATTTCTTTGAGAAGAGACCACTCTTTGGAAAGAGATTTTTCCTTCCAAAGATTGTCAGCTTTAATTACAAGCTGGAGACAGGGATTACAGAGATTTTATACAACGAGCTGGAAGAGCGACTTGAAAAGGATGGAGCTGAGGTTGTTACAGTTGTCACAGGTAAGATTAAGCCAGTTGAGTGTGATTTAGGATTTTTGGAATTAGCCACCACGGGAGACTATATCGTATTTACCAGTGGTAATGGAGTCCGCTCTTTCTTCTGGAATCTTTTTGAAAAGCAGGGAAGAGATATTAGGGCGGTATCAAACTTTAGATTTGCTGTTGTAGGAGAAAAGACAGCAGCTATATTACGAGAGTTTGGCATTGTAGCTGATTTAATTCCTGAAAAGCAGACAGGTGCAGAACTTGCAGAATTACTTAAGAAAAATGTTAATGCAGGCGAAGCAATACACTGGCTTTGTGGAAAAGTGCAATCACCAGAATTTGAAAAGACTCTTGGAAGTGACTATGCCTTGAATAAAATAGTCTGCTATGAGAATGTACAAAATGAGCTTACAATTTCTGATGAGCTTAAGGAAGAAATTCGTAAATGCGATGGAGCTATCTTTACAAGTGGAAGCAACGCAAAGGCAGTGGCAGGGATAACTTTTCCTGACAAGGTATTTTCTATCGGACCAAGCTGTACAGCTGTTTTAAAAGGTCAGGGCGTGAATGAGGTGACGGAGGCTGTGGATGCTTCTTATGATGGAATAATAAATATATTGAGGTACTAATATGGCATATTTTCCAATGTTTATAGACTTAACAGACAGCGACTGCCTAATCATCGGCGGCGGACAGGTGGCATACAGAAAGGTGAAAGTCCTTTTGGATTTTGATGCCAGAGTCACTGTTATTTCCAAGGAAGTATCTTCAAAGATTAGTGAAATCGCTGGTAAGAATAATAATTTACAAATAGAAGAGCGTCAGTTTGAAGACTCTGATTTAAAGGGGAGAAAGCTTGTTGTAGTCGCTACAGATGACAATGATTTTAACAGTTTTGTATCTGAAAAATGCAACGAAGCAAACATCCCAGTAAACGTGGTAGATGATCAGGAAAAATGCTCCTTTATTTTTTCATCATATGTGAAAGAGGGGGACCTCGTAGGAGCTTTCTCCAGTAGTGGAAAGAGCCCAGTACTCACCCAGTATCTTCGAGATAAAGAGAAGGAGGTCCTTACGCCTAAGCTTGGAAAAATAAATGAGCTTATGGGGCAGTGGAGAGCACAGGTAATAGACGAACTTCCTAATGAAGCTGAAAGAAAAGAAGTTTTTCAAAGCATCCTTAAATATTCTTTGGATAATGATAATTTACCTACAGAAGAAGAGATAAAAGTAATTATAAAGGAAAGAGTTTGACTGAAAGGTCAAACTCTTTTTATAAAAATGGCTTCTAGAGCAGTGCAAATGAAATAAAATCCCACCGTCACTGCCTCAAAGGCAGTGCAACTCAATTAATATACAGCCAATACTGCTCCTAGGATAGTGTTTATCAATTATTCCCCAAATTTTGATAAGAAAAGAGCTGTGCTATTCTAGAACGGAATGGCAAAACTCTTTTTATGAATGTCCAAAGGTCATATTATACTTCCAAATACACTGGCCTTATTGCTATACTTCTAATTGGAGTTTTAAATATTAGGAGGTGCAGATATGGCTTGTTTTACAGTGCCAGCTGGCGAGGCTGTAGTTACAACTATAGTTAAGAAAGTAATTGATAAGAAAGAGATTAAGGAAGGAACATCTACACCAAAGAATGGTATTCCATTTTCGCGTAAGTTAAAGTGGCTTACAAACCTTCTCTGGGGTGGTTCAGTTCTTTTAGCATACGAGCATGTATGGCATGGAGAGGTAAAGCCTTTCTTCCCATTCCTTACAGCTATGGAAAATCCAGCAGATAAAGCAGAGATGCTTCATGAGATGGGTACAGTAGGAGTTGGAATGGCAGTTCTTGTTACTGCAGTTTGGATTGGAATTTGTGTTGCAGCTGACATTATTGTTAAGCGTCCAGTCTCAGGAGCAAAGGCTTCAAACTAGGAGGTAGGTATGACATTACTATTGACAATATTTGCAGCAATCATAACAACAGTTTTTTGGTACAACAGAAAGAATAATGATATGCAGCTTCATGTTTTGCTGTTTATGTTCTGGGGTGCATCACTTATGTGGTTTGTTGATGCTATCGCTGAATATATAGAGCTTGGTGCAGATTATTTTGCACCTGCAGTAGAGGATATGATTAATGATAGCTTCCTCGGATTTTCTGTTATTGCATTTGCACTTATCATTTGGGTAGTGTATTTGCTTATCAAGGATCCAAAGGGTGTAGTTAGAAAGTCTATTTCATAGCATAAATTGGCTCAGGGTATTTAGCTCTGAGCTTTTAATTTGTGTTTAAAATGTGAAGTTTTTGTGAAACATATACAAAATAGCCAAACTTAAATTAACGAAAACGTCGAAATTGTATATGAGGTATTTACAAAAACAGGAATTAACTGTAAAGTATCTCTTGTAAGCAAAACAAGTTCGGATTGTTACTGCAAGGCAGGCAAGACTGAATCGCCCAATTTATTTTGTAATCATTTATGGTTATGATATTATCTTTCTTAGGTAATGTGTCGTGGGGCTGATTCGGTCATTTTTTTATTTTAAAATTAGTAGAAAGAACTACAAGAAATGAAGATTAAAAAGATTTTAAATAATAATGCAGCCTTGGCAGTGGATGACAAGGGAAACGAGATAGTTTATACAGGCTGTGGCCTCTGCTTTCAAAAGAAGAGCGGGGACGAGCTGGACGAGAGCAAGATAGAAAAAACTTTCGTCATGGAAAAGTCCAGCGAGCAGTTTATGAAGCTTGTAGCTGAAATGCCTTATGAGCAGATTCAGGTAGCTGATGAAATTATCACCTACGCATCTAATAACCTTGGTAAGAGACTTTGCAATAATATTTACATCACTCTTACAGATCACCTTGGCTTTGCCATTGAGCGAAGCAAGACAGGAACAGTTCTTAAAAATAAACTCCTTTGGGAGATTAAGAACTACTACAAGACAGAGTATAACATGGGCTTGCATGCCCTTGATATTATCAAGGACAAATTGGGAGTTGAGCTTCCAGAGGATGAGGCAGGATTTTTTGCACTGCACATCGTAAATGCGGAGTTAGATGGTAATATGCATCACACCATGGAGGCTCCAGAAATCATTGATGATATAGTAAGCATTGTCAAATTCACATATAACTCAGAGCTTGATGAAGGCAGCTTCTCATATGAGAGATTCATCACTCACCTGAAATACTTTTTACAGAGGGCAGAACGTAGTGCTTACTACGAGCCACAGGATGAAGAGTTATATGAAAGTATAAAAAGAAGATTTCCTGATGCCTATAAATGCGCTCAGCGTATTCAAAGCTATATGGAATCCAGATATCCACAAAAGATTACGGACGAAGAGATGCTATATCTCACAGTCCACATCTCAAGAATTACAGAAAGAGCAAAAGCTTAGTCTGAGGATAGTTACGGCGTTAGAGTCGGCTAAACCTGTACATTAGTTTAAAGGTATATCTATGTTTAGATAACCTAACTATGTGCAGGTTTTTTTATTGGTACTTTTCAGGTCAGTGCGCAGGACCTGTAGAGATATATTTAATTAAATTTAGGGATTTATGAAGGAGAAAAGAAAATGGCAAGCAAGTATGATGGCTTGGCTCGCATCATTATTCAGAATGTGGGCGGAAAAAGTAACATTAAAAGTATTACACATTGTATCACACGTCTTCGCTTTAAGTTAAAGGACGAGAGCAAGGCAAACACAGACATTCTTAAGAACACAGACGGTATCGTAACAGTTATCCAGTCTGGTGGACAGTATCAGGTAGTAATTGGAAATCACGTACCAGACGTTTACGACGTTGTATGTGAGCACGCAGGAATCTCAGGAGCAGCTCCTGTTGCAGATGACGGCCCAGCTGAGAAGATGAGCCCTGGTGCTGCTCTTATCGATATTATTTCTGGTGTATTCCAGCCACTTCTTTCAGTATTATGTGCAGCTGGTATCATCAAAGGTTTACTTGCAGTTTGGTCATTCGTGGCTAGCAGCTCATTCGGCATTGATGTAACAACATCAGGTGCTTATGAAATTTGGAACGCAGTAGGTGATGGTTTCTTCTATTTCTTACCAATCATCTTAGGTTATACAGCAGCTAAGAAGTTTAAGTGCAGCGAGTTCATCGGTATGGCACTTGGTGTTGGTCTTACATATCCAAACATGGTTGCTCTTAAGAGCGCTGAGGTTCTTGGAACAGTATTCGCTGGCACATCATTCAGCATGGATTACATGACAGACTTCTTCGGAATTCCAGTAATCATGCCAGCTTCTGGTTACACACAGTCAGTAGTACCAGTTGTTTTAGCAGTTTACATCGCAGCTAAGCTTGAGAAGTTCTTCAAGAAGAGAATTCCAGATGTAATCAAGACATTCATCGTTCCTCTTTGTGTACTTGGTATCATGATGCCACTTACATACTTAGTAATTGGACCTATCGCAACAGTAATTTGTAACTGTCTTACACTTGTATTCGGTGGATTATATAACATCCCAGTTGTTGGTGGAATTATCGCTGGTGCACTTATCGGTGCTTTATGGCAGGTACTTGTTATCTTCGGTTTACACTGGGGTCTTGTACCACTTGCAATGATCAACTATGGAACACTTGGATATGACTTTATCCTTTCTCCATACTTCTGTGTATCTTTCGCACAGTCAGCAGTAGTACTTGGTATGATTCTTAAGACAAAGGATAAAAAGCTTAAGGATATTGCTATCCCAGCATTTATCTCAGGTTTATTTGGTGTAACTGAGCCATGTATCTATGGTATTACACTTCCAAAGAAGACACCATTCGTTATCTCTTGTATCGGTGGTGCAGCAGGTGGTATCATTACAGCAGTTGCAGGCGTTAAGTCTTACACAATGGGTGGTCTTGGATTATTCGGACTTCCATGCTATATCGATCCAAACACAAACAGCCTTTACAGCATGATTTGGGTTATCATTTCAATCCTTGTAGCTGCAGCAGTAGCATTTATCCTTACAATGGTTACATACAAGGATGAGGCTCCAGCAGCAAAGAAAGAGGTTAGCTCTTCAGCATCAGTTAACGGTGAAGTTCTTGTAGCTCCAGTAAAGGGTGAGGTTAAGCCATTAACAGAAGTTTCTGACGCAGCTTTCTCTTCAGAGGCAATGGGCAAGGGTATTGCAATCGTTCCTGTAGAAGGAAAGGTATACGCTCCAGCAGATGGAACAATCACAGCATTTTTCGCAACAGGTCACGCTATCGGTATTACAACTGATAAGGGTGCAGAAGTAATTATCCACGTAGGTATGGACACAGTTCAGCTTGAGGGTAAAGGATTTACTCCTGTAGCTAAGCAGGGCGACAAGGTTAAGAGAGGCGATCTTCTTCTTGAGTTCGATATCGATCTTATCAAGGAAGCAGGTTACTCTACAGAGACACCTATCGTAATCACAAACTCTGGTAAGTATTCAGATATCATTCCTACAGATGCTGCATCAGTAGAGAACGGTAACGAGTTAATCACATTACTTTAATCACATGTTCCTGCTGGTAATTTTCATAAATTACTGGCAGGGTATTGCAAAAATAAATCAAGAAAGGCACTTATGATGAGAACATTTAGAAAAGATTTTTTATGGGGTGGCGCAGTAGCTGCAAATCAGTTAGAGGGAGCATGGAATGTAGATGGTAAGGGGCCATCAGTTTCAGATATGTGTACAAATGGTAGTCACACAACTCCTAAGAGACTGACAACAACTATTGAGGAGGGTACACTTTATCCATCTCACGAGGCAATTGATTTCTATCATCACTATGAAGAGGATATCGCTCTCTTTGCAGAGATGGGCTTCAAGGTGTTCAGAACATCTATTAACTGGACAAGAATCTTCCCTACAGGAATGGAATCTGAGCCAAATGAGGCAGGTCTTGCTTTCTATGACAAGGTATTCGATTGCTGCAAGAAGCACGGTATTGAGCCTCTCGTTACAATTTCTCATTATGAGCTTCCTTACGCGCTTGTTGAGAAGTATAACGGATGGGAGGGCAGAGAGCTTATCGAGTACTTCATGAACTATTGCAAGGCAATCTTTGCCAGATATGAAGGAAAGGTAAAGTATTGGCTAACTTTCAACGAAATTAACGCCGGCACAATGCCATTTGGCGCTGTACTTTCAACAGGTACTGTAAAGGGTTATTCTGGTCCTGTTACTGAGGTTCCTGATAAGCCACAGGAAAGATATCAGGCTCTTCATCATCAGTTTATTGCATCAGCTCTTGCAGTAAAATATGCTCATGACAACTATCCTGAGTACAAGATGGGAAATATGATTTGCTTTGTAACATCATATCCTGCAACCTGCAATCCAGCTGATTTGATTGAAAATCAGGAACACATGAGAGAGGTTAACTGGTACTGTTCAGATGTTATGGTACGTGGTGCTTATCCAGTTTATGCTCAGAGCATTTGGGATAAGTATGGTATTACAATCAAGATGGAACCAGGTGATGAGGAAATCTTAAAGAATGGTACTGTAGATTTCTATACATTTAGCTACTACATGTCAAACGTTATCAGTGCTAACAAGGATACAAATAATGGTGCTGGAAATCTTATCGCAGGAGGTAAGAATCCATACCTTGAGGCTTCTGATTGGGGATGGCAAATCGATCCAATGGGACTTAGATATTCTCTTAACGAGATTTATGACAGATATCAGATTCCACTTATGGTTGTTGAGAATGGACTTGGCGCTAGAGACGAAATTGAAGCAGATGGTTCTATTAATGACGACTATAGAATCGATTACCTTAGAAAGCACATTTCTGAGATGAAGCTTGCTGTAAATGATGGTGTTGACCTTATGGGATACACTCCATGGGGATGTATTGATCTTGTTAGTGCGTCAACAGGTGAGATGGCAAAGCGTTATGGTTTCATTTATGTTGAAAAATATGATGATGGAACAGGTACACTTGCCAGAAGAAAGAAGAAGTCTTTCGATTGGTACAAGCAGGTTATCGCTACTAACGGAGAAGATTTATAATAAACTAAAGCGGGTCGGCACTTAAAAGTGCTGACCCGTTGTTTTTGTACTAAATATAATTTAGGCAATTACTAAATCGCTAAGCTTTTTGCCATAGAAAAAGTCTTTTTCCAGCATGTAAAATTCAGTCCACATAGGAAGTGTTTTGCAAATACCTTCCCTTGGACAATTGTAATTTTCATCAGAGAGACATGCAACAGGAGAGAGGCTTCCTTCCATAAGCTCGATAATCTCCCCAACGGAGTATTCGTTGGCAGGACGAGTAAGCTGGTAGCCCCCACCTTTTCCACTGACTCCCTTTACAAAGCCACCGTGAACTAATTCCTTAACAATAATCTCTAAATACTTTTTTGAAATATCCTGACGCTCTGCAATATCTTTTAAGGGAATGTATTCTTCCTGATTCTGCTGAGCCAAATCTATCATAACACGTAGAGCGTATCTTCCTTTAGTGCTAAACATTCTAACCTCCAAGTCCGCTTGTTACACTTTCAATCCTAGCTACAAGCTTATCTGTTATTTACACTATTATAACCTAGGTAAATAGGCGAATCAAGATTAAAAAAGTGCGTAGCTATAAATTCATTTGATAGCGGATTATCAATTTCTACAATTATAATACCCATTGACTCAGTAGGTAAATAGGTTTAATATGCATACATGTAAAGCGAAAGCGACATACATACGAGAGAGGAGGACAATATGAAAAGTATACTTTGTTTTGGTGATTCAAATACATATGGGTTGAAGCCAGACGGCAGTGGCAGATTTGAGAAGACAGAAAGATGGCCAGGTATACTTTCAGAACTTCTTGGACATCAGAATTATGAAGTAATAGAGGAAGGACTTGTTGGAAGAACAACAGTATTCGAAGACAGCACCAGACTTGGCAGAAATGGATCGAAGCTACTTCCTGTTTTACTTGAAAGCCATGGTCCCGTAGATACAGTGGTGTTGATGCTTGGCACAAACGATTGCAAAACTGTATATAATGCATCAGCTACATTAATCGGAAGGGGCACTGAAATTCTCCTTAAACAAATCAGAGCGAACAATCCTGATGCTGAGATTTTACTTCTTTCTCCTATTTATTTAGGAGAGCAGGTATGGAAAGAGCAGTACGACCCAGAGTTCAACGAGCGGTCAATTGTTACTTCTAAAGAGCTCAAGGCTGTCTTTCGAAGACTTGCAGAGGAATTTGACTGTAAGTTTTTGGCAGCATCTGATGTGGCGGAGCCTTCAGAAACGGATCAGGAGCATATGGATTTGAGGGGTCATAAGCTTTTAGCGGGAGCGATTTATGAGAAATTGATAGCGTAAATAAATAGAAAAGAGGACATAGATTATGAAGAACAATTTAGTAAAGAAATTAACAGCAGCAACATTAGCAACAGGCCTTTTAGCAGCTTCACTAACAGGATGCGGTTCTAGTGCAGCGACAAGTGAGGTGGCTGGGACAGAAGAGAAGACAGTAGAGGCTTCTTCAAATGCAGGATATAGAACACTTGATGAAATCAAGGAAAGCGGAACAATCAACATCGGTGTATTCTCAGACAAGAGCCCATTCGGATATGTAGATGAGAATGGTGAGTATGCAGGTTATGATGTTTATTTTGCAGAGCGTATTGGAAAGGACCTTGGCGTTGATATCAATTACGTATCTACAGAGGCAGCTAACAGAATCGAATACTTACAGACAGGAAAGGTTGATATAATCCTTGCAAACTTCACAGTTACAGAGGAGCGCGCACAGGAGGTTGATTTTGCTCTTCCATACATGAATGTAGCTCTCGGTGTTGTTTCACCTGAGTCAGCAGTAGTAGAAAGTCTTGATGACATTGGTGCAGATGATGAGATTATCGTCATTTCTGGTACAACAGCAGAGACATATCTTACAAAGAATTATCCAGACATAAAGCTTCAGAAGTATGATGCTTATGCAGAGGCTAAGACAGCATTCGAAAATGGCAATGGCGTAGCATGGGCAAATGATAACACAGAGGTTATTGCTTTCTCATTAGAGAATGAAGGTTATACAGTAGGTATTCCATCTCTTGGTGATCAGGATACAATCGCTCCAGCTGTAACAAAGGGAAATGAGACACTTCTCAAGTGGCTCAACGATGAAATCGAGACAATCGGTGCAGAGAATTTCTTCCATGCAGATTATGAGGCAACACTTCTTGATACATATGGAGCAGAGTACGAGGATACATTAGTTCTCGAGGGTGGCAAGTAACAAATCGTATATACGATATGAAAGGAACATTAACCTAAAGTAATGGATAAGGATATTCTTATTGAATACCTTCCACTATATAAGGATGCACTATTTCTTACACTTAAGATTGGATGGCAGGGCATTTTATTGGCCTTTGTAATAGGCCTTGTAGGCTCTGCCATATTCCATTTTAAAGTGCCAGTGCTGAAGACAATAGTGGGAGTATATATTGAACTATTTAGAAATACACCGCTTTTGGTGCAATTATTTTTTATTTATTTTGCATTGCCAAAGGTGGGAATACAAATTACAGCTGAGCTTTGCGGTGTACTTGGCTTAGGACTGCTTGGCGGAGCGTACATGATTGAAACCTTTAGAAGTGGTTTGGAGGCTATTCCTGTGATTCAGACAGAGAGTGCCCTTAGTCTTGGAATGAATGATTTACAAACACTATGGCACGTTATTTTGCCACAGGCTATTTCTATAAGCGTGCCAGGACTTTTGGCAAACGTGATATTCCTTCTAAAGGAAACATCCGTATTTTCAACAATAAGTCTTATGGACTTGATGTTTACTGCCAAGGATTTAATTGGAATGTATGCAAAGACAATAGAATGCTTATTTCTTTTGGTTGTGTTCTATCTGATAATGCTTCTTCCTGTTTCTATCATCGGAGCAATTGTAGAAAGGAGGTTGCGTTATGGACAGTTTGGGGATTGATGTTTTATTTAAAGGAACCAACTTTCTTAGACTTTTGCAAGGATTATGGGTTTCAATTGAAATCAGCTTGATTTCGGTGGCTCTTAGCATAGTTTTAGGATTGTTAATAGGAATTTTAATGACTGTGGATAACAAGCCATTGAAAGCGATTTTAAAGGTATATCTGGAGACAGTCAGAATAATGCCTCAGATGGTTTTATTATTCATAGTGTATTTTGGAACCACAAGAGTTTTTGGATGGGACATGTCCGCGGAATCCTCTGCAATATTCGTATTTACGTTTTGGGGAACAGCTGAAATGGGAGATCTTGTCAGAGGCTCCATAAAGAGTGTTCCAAAGATTCAGTTTGAATCTGCTTTTGCTCTTGGAATGGATAAGATACAGACCTATTTATATATTATTCTTCCCCAAACAATACGAAGACTTATTCCACTTTCGATAAATCTGATTACAAGAATGATTAAGACTACATCACTTGTTATGATGATTGGAATTGTGGAAGTGTTGAAGGTGGGACAACAGATTATTGAGGCAAACAGAAAGGTTTCGCCTAATGCGGCATTTGGAGTTTTTGCGGTGGTGTTTTTACTATATTTTATAGTGTGCTGGCCTATTAGCAGGCTTGCTACTTATTTGGAAAAAAGGTGGGCATAATGAGCGAATTATTAAAGGTTACACATCTACATAAGGAATTTGGAACAAACGTAGTTTTAAAGGATATCAATTTATCAGTTAAAAAGGGCGAGGTAGTTGTAATTATTGGCCCATCAGGATGTGGTAAGAGTACATTTCTTCGCTGTTTAAATGGATTAGAGGATATACAGGGAGGCGTTATCACTGTAGATGGTCTGCCAGTGGAGGCAGGAAAGCGTGATATCACAAAGCTTCGTCAGAAGATAGGAATGGTTTTCCAATCCTATGAGCTGTTTCCACATATGACAGTTTTGGAAAATATTATTTTAGCACCAACAAAGGTGCAGAAGCGCCAAAAGGATGAGGCTGTAAGAGAAGCCCTTGAGCTTTTGGATAAGGTAGGACTTTCTGATAAGAAGGATTACTATCCACGTCAGCTTTCAGGTGGTCAAAAGCAGAGAGTAGCTATTGTAAGGGCACTTCTCATGCATCCGGAGGTGATTCTTTTTGATGAGGTTACAGCAGCTCTTGATCCAGAGATGGTTCATGAGGTATTAGAAACTATGATTGCACTTGCAAAAGGTGGCTCGACTATGCTTATAGTTACCCATGAAATGGCCTTTGCAAAGGCTGTTGCTGACAGAATTGTTTTTTTAGATAAGGGTGATATTGTGGAAGAAACAGAGGATGTGGCTGGCTTCTTCAATGAGCCTGAAACAGACAGAGCAAAAAAATTTTTAAAAACATTTTCATACGAATAATATTCAAGCCTTCCTCACCCCAGCAGGCCCCTGCCCCACCGTGGTTTTGGAAAACAATTTCGCGAATATTATAGTTTTTCAACATGCAAGAATTTGAGCATCAGCATGTGTCTTGTTGCGGGATGAACCGTTTTTCAAAAATGTATGACTGAAGCGGACACATTGAAATAACAAATATATTTTAAAAATATTTGCAGATACTTGGGTTCATATTACATTCACTAAGAAAAATAACAAAAGCAGGTTTTGTATGTATAGTCACCGTGGCACATTCAACGTCGTGTTTCAAGTGACCACTGCTGCCGCCGTCCTAGCGGCAGCTGCCTATACATAGCAAAACCTGCTTTTTATTTTTCTAAGCTCATTCCAAAATCACCCAAGTATTCTGCAATATTCTTTAAAATATATCTTCTTAAGTATAAGAGTGTCCGCATTCAGACAAACATTTTTGAAAACTGTACAGACCTGCAAAAGACACATGCTAATAAAGATGCGAAAACTTGCATGTATGAAAAACATAATATTCTTGCGATGTTTTCCAAAACCACGGTGGGGCAGGGACCTGCTGGGGGGAAGGCTTAATTTTATTTATTAATTCTGTGGAGATAATCACGCTCTAGAACAATAAGTAATTCGTTATCTGCATCAAGTGGTTCTGTTGGATCAAGAATTTTCCAATGACCAGTTTCATGATTCATATATGCGATAACATTGATTTTGTAATTTTTACGAAGGTTAAGCTCTACCATATTTTTTCCAACCCATTTTGGAAGAGGAAGCATTTCAACCATACAAAGGTTTTCATCAACCTTGAAGTAGTCTAAGAATGTATCTGAGGCAAGGATTCTTGCTGACTGTTCTCCGCCGTACTCCTCAGGAACGATAACCTTGTCGGCACCAATCTTTTTAAGGATGGAGGTCATTCTGTCTGAAGAGCTTTTCGCTACGATAAGAGGTACCTTTAATTCCTTTGCAACGGCTACAGACATGATGCTGGCTGAAAGATTACCTGCCATGGCAACAGCCACGATATCCATATTTTTAAGGCCAAGCATCTCCACCTCGTCCTCATTGGTAAGGTCTGCACACACAGAAGCTGTGCAATAACCATCCATATCCTTAAGCTTATCTGGGTCGTTGTCTACAACCAAAACATCAGCACCCATTTCATACATGCTTTTTGCAAGACTGATGCCATATTTTCCTAATCCTAAAACTGCTATTGTCTTTTTCATTTTTATCTCCTTATCCTACGAAGAAATCCCCTTCGGTGTATCTGCATTTACTTTTATGATGTCCTCTTCCTGCAAAGAAAATTGCAAGGGAAATTGGACCGATTCTTCCTAAGTACATGGCTATGATAATTATGATTCTGCCAACTGTGTTTAACTGAGAGGTAAGACCTCTGGATAAACCAACGGTGGCAGATGCACTTATTACCTCATATAATCCGTCTTCGATGTTGATTGGATTTGTGACTATAAGGGCAAGTGTCAGTACGATGATTGTAAAGGTGGCTACAGAAACAATGACTGTTGCCTTTCTCATGCTTTCCTCTGTGATACGCTTGTTGAAGACGATGCTTTGGTCGTCATCATGGATATATGAAATAACGTTTAACAAAGCAAGGAAGATGGTGACTGTTTTAACACCACCAGCAGTACCGATTGGAGAACCACCTACAAACATAAGCATGTAACACATTACGCAGGAGAAGTCTGACATATTTTCCTGTGGGAAAGAGCAGAAGCCTGCGGTTCTTAGCGTGATGGATTCAAAAAAACTGTTCATTATCTTATCGAAGAGATTAAAATCTCCGATTGTTCCGGAATTATTGTATTCAGCGAAAAAGAAGAATAGTGCTCCGGAGATAATGAGGGCAAGTGTTACAGTAATAACCAGCTTTGTGTGCTCGTTAAAGCGCTTGAAAATCTGGACAGGTGTGAAGCCCTTTCGAATGCCTTTTTTTATTTTCTCAGACATATCAAACCATACTACATAACCTAAACCACCCATGATTATTAAAATCATTGTGGTACACATTACCAAAGGATTAGATTTGTAATCCATAAGGCTGTTGTTGCCAATGATATCGATTCCTGCATTACAGAAGGCTGATATAGAATGGAAGATTGAAAACCAGATTCCCTTTGTAACGCCAAATTCAGGAATAAAAACAATGGAGTACAGAATGGCTCCAACGGCCTCGACTTTTAATACATCCTTTGAAATACGGATTAATATTTTAAGTATTCCTACATCAGTATTAAGATTAAGGGAATCCTGAAGCATTTTTCTGTCACCCAGTGAAAATTTCTTTTGTGTGATAAGCATTATCATAGAAATAAAGGTAATGATTCCCAGACCGCCAATTTGAATCAAAATCAGAATTATTATCTGCCCGAATATACTGAAGTAGCTGAAGGTATCCACAACCACAAGACCTGTTACGCAGGTAGATGTGGTGGAGGTGAACAATGCTACAAGGGGATTAGTCCAATGACCTGATGCTGATGAAATAGGAAGCATTAAAATAAGCCCTCCCATTACGATGGCAATGAGAAAGCTTAACGGTATCAATTGGACTGATGAAATTTGTTTCTTTTTCATAAATTCTCCAAGTGGTATCTTACCAAGTAAATATTGTGCTTTCGTTAGCACCACTAAGAAGAAATAGTATTACAAGACGATTGTAAAGTAAATGTATATTTACACTAAGTTAATATATTGGAAACTTCAATTCAATGGTGAAATTGTCTTTTGAGGTGCGAGTCTTTTTATATACATAAATTATGATTTTCAATAGGAATGCGCTCAGCAGCTTGTTCGTATGCCTTATATAATAATTCAAGCTTGTCAGCGGTTATGTCTGGTTCGTAGCATACTTTGTATTTATCAGGGATGAAATCCAGTAAAATTATGTTGGAAATAAGAATGTTTTCACTGGAAATTTTTTCCAAATCAGATGGTTGATTTACATAAAGTACGCTGTCGAAGGTGTTATTGGTAAATTCCTTTTTTTCTGTATTGGCTGTTTCGAGCATTATATATTGATAAGGTGTGCCTTTAAATTTCTTTTCAGCGGCAGTCTTCAGTCGATCGAGATTTGTATTGATTTGGAAAAACAGCGAGTCGTTAATATAGCAGTCCAAAGCTAAAAGTGGTGCGAAGTTGCAATCGCCCAAAGCAGCAAATGTCTTTTTATCCAAATCATAGCAAATCAGGGCATCGGCCTGACCATAGTTTTCAAAACGTGATGGTGGAATTAAGAATACATCATAGTTTTTGTCACCCATAAATTCGGCAACAGATTTCATGACATGCATCTGGTCGGCAATCCTTAAGGATGATTGAGTCTCAGAGATAGCAAATCCTATCTGGCTTTTACGCTTTGATGCAAGTGCTTTTGCGGCCTGATTAGGAGAGTAATTTAGAAGATTGATTACCTGTAAAACCCTTTTTCTAGTTTCATCAGATATCTTTAAATCGGTTCTTCCGTTGACCACATATGAAACTGTTGCTACTGATACACCAGCCTCTCTTGCAACGTCTTTTATGGTGACTTTTTTGCTTGCCATTTTTCTCCTCCGAAAATTTTATTTTCTCTATTGACATCGAAAAATAAAAATTATACTATGAAGATAGTTTAAACGATTAAACAAGCTATATCAAGAGCTTGTTTATATTTTTAAAAATCAATTTAAACGGTTAAATGGATTGGAGGATTTTATTATGAAAAGAAAAATTGCCCTTTATTTGCTATTAACCTGTGTCACTGTAAATGCGGTTACAATGACAGGTTGTGGAAGCAGTAAGGAAATGTCTACAACAGAAATTACTGCATCTACTCAGGTAGATAATAATGAGCACACTGTGACATTTTATGATTCGGATGGTTCTACAGTGCTTAAGACTGAGACAGTAGGCCATAAGGAAAATGTGGAAAGCTACGTTCCAAAAAAAGATGGATATACATTTGTTGGTTGGTTTGCCACACCAAAGCTTACAAGAGAGTTTGATTTTGACAGAGCTATTACTGAGGATACTCCTTTGTATGCAGGTTTTGTCAGCTATACTGAGGACACCAGAGAGTTTTATATTGTAGGTTCTGGTACTTCGGATGTCTTAAGTGAATCAGACTGGGGAAAGGTTATTGGAGAATCCCAGAAGTTCACAAAAGAAGATGTGGAAAATGAAAACGTATATACGATAACCCTTGAGCTTAACGAGGGAGACCAATTCCAGTTTGCTACAGATTCCAGCTGGTCAAATCAGAGAGGCTATGGTTATCTTGAGTCAGGAATGTTTGATGGTACTACATATTTCAAGAATGCGGGAGGCTTGGGAGATACACCTGCTGAGAAGTCGAATATCGAGGTTGCTGTTGCAGGTACATATACCTTTGTACTTACAACTTATCCTGGTGAAGATGTGTACGACGAGGAAGATCCATACTATACAGAGGAAACAAGAGAGAATTTTAACTCAAACCCATATGACAAGATTACCTGGAATTTCGTAGAATAAGGAGTTTTTAGATGAATAAGCACGCACTGTTACATATACCAGAATCGAGATTTTGCTTTCCATTATCAAAGGAGGAGGTAGTCATCAGACTCAGAACTGCGCGAGAAGATGCAGAGGCTGGTCTGAAAGTAAAAATCATTTACGGCGTTAAATATGATTACCAAAAGGAAAGATTTACTGAAGAGGTTCCACTTAAGTATGAGGATGAGCTTTACGCATTTTATGAAGTGAAGCTTAATATTACCGATGTTCGATTGGTATATATTTTCCAGCTTGAAGAGAATGGAAAGAAGTATTACTTCAGTGAAGATGGCCTCACAAAGGACTACAATTATGAAGAATGCTTCTATAATTTCTTCCAGCTTCCATATATTAATGAAAATGATGTTATGCCTATGGTGGACTGGATGCCAGGCACAGTGTTCTATCAGATATTTGTGGATAGATTCTGCATTGGAGATGAGAACAAGGACATGTCCTACATTGATATGAAATGGGGAGATAAGCCTACTCCTAAGAATCATGCAGGTGGAGATTTGAAGGGTATTATCAAGCGCTTGGATTATATAAAAGATTTAGGTATTTCAGGTATTTACCTCACACCTATATTTGAATCTGAATCAAATCATAAATATAACATTGTCGATTACAAGAAAATTGACCCACAGTTTGGTACTACAGAGGATTTGGTAAAGCTTGTAGATGAGGCTCACAAGCGAGGAATTAAGATTGTTTTAGATGCAGTGTTTAATCACTGTAGCGATAAGATGGCTGAGTTCATGGATGTGGTAAAGAAGGGAAAGGACTCTGAGTTTTATGACTGGTTTATCGTAGATGGAGATAAGCTGGACATGAAAAAGAGAAATTTTGAATGCTTTGCACATTGTGAGTACATGCCTAAGCTTAATACAGCAAATGCAGGGGTACAGAAATTCTTGCTTGATATCGCTACTTATTGGATTGATGTGGCTGATATTGATGGCTGGAGACTTGATGTGGCAGATGAGGTGTCCCATGATTTCTGGCGTATGTTTAGAAAGGCTGTTAAGGCTAAAAAGAGTGATGCGGTAATTATCGGTGAAAACTGGCATGATGCATATCCTGCACTTATGGGAGAGCAGCAGGATAGCATTATGAATTACGCATATACGAAGGTGTGCCTTGATTATTTTGCAAAAGAAAGATGTGATGAGAAAAAGACAGTATGGCATCTGAATTCTATCTTAATGCGTAATATGGAGCAGGTAAATTATATGATGCTCAACCTCCTTGATAGCCATGATACATTACGTTTCTTTACCGAGATAGGAAAGGATAAGAAGAAGCTTGAGACTGCTTTAGCGCTTACCATGTTCTTCCCAGGCACACCTTGTATGTACTATGGAACTGAAATTGCCATGGAAGGTGGATATGATCCTGATTGCAGACGTTGTTTTGACTGGGATAAGAGCCATTGGGATATGGATTTGATGAACAAAGTCAAGGAACTGCTGGCATTGAAGAAGAATCCTGTTTTACAGTGGGGAGATGTTTCTATCAAAGATGTAGATGGAGCGATTAGGATTGTTAGAAGCTTCAATGGAAAGAAGGCTGTTTTGGCAATTACAAGTCCTACCGCATATACGATAGAGATGGATATATAGGGGGAATAGAAAATGAAACGAAAAGTAGCAATGGCACTTGTAGCAATCATGGCTTTAAGTGTACTAAATGGATGTGGCAGTGAGGGGGATAATTCTGGTTCAGCCAGCGAAGGCTCAACAGCAAATAGTATTTTTAGCGGAGAGCTTGAAGAAAATGTCACTATTCAGGTTCTTGAAAATGATACTGCCATTTCAAAGGGGTATTTTGAACAGCTTATAGAAGCCTTTAATAAAGAATATGAGCAGTACGGTATAACAGCCGTAGATGCAAACATGGATCAGTATTTGGATTTGGCAAACGATGGCCCTTACGGTTATGGTCCAGATGTCTTGTATCAGGCAAATGATGTGATTATGCAGTATGCCCAGGGAAAGCATATTTTACCACTGCCAGTAGAGGAATTAGATTGCTATTCTAAGATTCCAAAAACGGCATGGCAGGCATATAAGGTTTCTGTAGAGGGAAATGATTACACCTGTGGTGTTCCAGTAAATGTTCAAGCTCCAATGCTTTATTACAGAAAGGATTTGCTTCCCGAGGATTGGAAAGAGACCTGGGATAACAACACCAATGATGTTCCAGACATGATTGAGGACTGGAAAAATATGTACGATTTTTCGGTTCAGCGTCATCAGGAGAATCCAGAGCAGTTTGGTTACATGAAGTCGTTATTTGATGTGTATTTTTCAAGTGGATTCTTATTTTCGTATGGTGGTTACATTTTTGGAGATAACAATACAAATCCTGAGGATATAGGGTTTGCAGCAGGAGAATCAGAAAAAGGAGCATGGGTACTAAGCCAGCTTGCCAGCACAATGAATGAGGACTGTATCGATGATACTATCACAACAAATGCTTACAGTAAGCTTGCTGATGGAACTTATTTTGCTACTCTTTCTACTCCAGATACATACTCAACATTCTATGATGAGCTTGTTAATTCATATGTAGCAGATGGTGCTTCTCAGGAGGAAGCAGAGGAGAAGGCAAAGGAGAATCTTGTCATGACAGGGCTTCCTCAGCTTCCTGAAAGTGGAAATCTTACCGAGGAAAATCCAAAGCTTGTGGATAGCAAGTCCATGGGCGGTGTAAATGGCTATGCTATTAGCTCTTACACAAAATATCCAAATGCCTGCCTGGCTTTCGTTGATTTTGCAACAAGCTACGAAATGATTATGCTTAGAAATGAGACTCTTGGAATAGCCCCTGCAAGAGAGGATGCTGCATCAGATTTAGGTGGTCTTTCAAAGGATATGTTTGAAGAGCTGGATAAGGGAAATATAGTATTGATGCCATCCATTAAAGAAGTGAGCCAGATTTGGACACCAGGACAGACATTCTTTACCGACTTAGCAAAGGACGCATTCCGAAGTGAGGCTGAGAAGAAATATAAAGATTTGGATTCAATGAAGGCTGGCCTTACAGATATGAGCAATCAGATTCATGATGCAATATATACCTTGGAATAGAGGGAAGGATAATGTTAGAAGGATTTAAAAATCACATGGGAGCTTTCAAAAATAGCTCATGGCGAGTGAAGCTTTCCGCACTGATTATGGGAAGCGGTCAAATTCTATATGGATGCGTTGCCAAGGGATTGATTTTTCTACTTTTTGAGATAGGCTTTATTTCCTATATGGTTCATAGAGGATGTAATGATATAAAAGGATTTTTTACTTTGGGAACCCAGAAGGCAGATGCTTGGCTTGGTATTGCAGGAGATAATTCAGTTGTAATGCTTCTGATGGGAATTTTCGCCTGGATAGTAGTAATTCTTTTTATTGGAATATACGTATCAAATATAAAGGATGTAATTAATATCGAAAATACGATAATTTCAGGAAAGAATCCAAAAGGATTTGTAGATGAGCTAAAGGAATTCGTAGATAGAAAATTCTATGTGACAGTACTAGTTTTACCTGTGATTGGAATATGTGTTTTCAATATTCTTCCAATTATATTTATGGTACTTATTTCATTCACTAATTATGGTGGGAGTATTGTTCCGCCGGAGCTTGTAGACTGGGTCGGTTTGGAAAACTTTAAAAAGATACTTACACTCTCAAAGTTTGCTCCTACCTTTATTAGAATATTGGGCTGGAATATTTTGTGGGCAGTTGTATCCACAACACTTAATTATTTTGCCGGAATAGGTCTGGCCCTTTTATTAAATAAAGACTGTGTAAAAGGAAAGGCTATTTTTAGAGCTTTCCCAATTTTGGCTTATGCCATACCGGGATTTATTACTTTGTTAGCATTCAAATTCATGTTTTCATATGGCGGTCCTATTAATCATATGATAAAAAGTGCAGGTGGTGTCCCAATCGGATTCCTGGATTTGGATGCAAAGTGGATAGCAAGACTGATAGGACTTTTGGTTAATTGCTGGATAAGCGTTCCATCTATCATGCTTCTGGCAACAGGGCATTTATCAAACAGAGATATGTCATTATATGAGGCTGCCAGAATAGATGGCGCTACGCCGTTTCAGCAGTTTAAAAAGCTGACAATGCCATTTATGCTTTTTGCTACCATGCCGGTTCTTTTAGGTCAGTTTATAGGAAACTTTAATAATTTTGGTATTTTCTATTTCCTCAGAGGAGGATTATATCTGGATGGGTATTTCCTTGCCAGCGATACAGATTTATTAATTAACTGGCTGTACAATCTTTCAATTGATAATAATTATTACTGTATAGGTGCAGCAATAAGTTTGATAATTTTTATTATCACTTCAGTGATTTCACTTGTTGTTTACGTGAATTCACCATCATATAAAGAGGAGGATACATTCCAATGATGAAAAAGCATAGTTTCGGAAAAATATTTGACGCAGCCTGGACTTATGCCCTTCTTATAGTTGTTGGATTTATATTCTTCTTTCCATGTCTTTGGATAGTGCTGGCTTCCTTTTCAAAATCAGGAAGTATTTATTCTTTTGAAGGCTTTTTTCCAAGTGCCTATAGCATAGATACCTTTAAGAGGTTATTTACCGATACTACCATGTACAATTACCCTAGGTGGTTCTTTAATACTTTATTTGTTGCAGCAGGAAGCTGTATTTTGGGAACCTTTCTCACAATACTTACTGCTTATACCATGTCCAGATTTGAGTTTAGAGCCAGAAAACCGATGATGAAAACTACAATGGTTCTCGGTATGTTTCCATCATTCATGGGGATGACAGCAGTGTACATCCTGATGACACAGTTCGGATTAATCAATCAGATTTGGGGATTAATCCTAATATATGCTGCAGGTGCACCTATGGGATATCTGACACAAAAGGGTTTTTTTGACACCATTCCAAAGGCTATAGATGAGGCTGCGAAAATAGATGGTGCTAATTCTGCTCAGATATTTTGGAAAATAAATTTGCCATTGGCAAAGCCAATTATCGTATATACGGCTTTAACATCATTTACATGGCCTTGGTCAGATTTTATCTTGCCTAAGCTTTTACTTAAGGAGAAAGATTTATACACCGTTGCTGTTGGTTTAATGAGTCTTGACGAAACAGAATTCGCCAGATTTGCAGCAGGTAGTGTGTTTATTGCTGTGCCAATAGTAATCTTGTATTTTGCCCTTGTTAAGAACATGGTAAATGGTATAGCAGAAGGAGCCGTAAAGGGTTAGACAAGTGTGCAGGGGATGATTATGAAACCAGTTGTGAAAAATGAAATAATAGATGCAGTGAAAAAAGTTGGTCTGACTAAAGGGGATTCCGTTATGGTTCACACCTCGCTTAGTCAGATTGGATATGTGTGCGGAGGTGCTCAGACTGTTATTGAGGCACTGATAGAAGTAGTTGGACAGGAAGGTACAATTATGATGCCTACCCAGTCCTGGAAAAACTTAGATCCTGATACTGGAGTTCACTGGGATGTGGACGAGCAGTATTGGAATATAATTCGAGAGAACTGGCCAGCCTATGATAAAAAAATAACCCCAACAAACACCATGGGTGCTACGGCAGAAATGTTCCGTCAGTGGCCAGGAGCTCTTCGAAGTGACCACCCGGCAAGATCTGTAGCAGCTTGGGGCGAGCATGCTAAATATCTTACAGAAAATCACAATCTGTGCGATATTTTCGGAGAAGATTCTCCTGTAGGAAAGCTTTATAAGCTTAATGGTAAGGTGCTGTTAATAGGTGTGGACTATGACAAGAATACATCTATTCACTTAGCAGATGCCAGGGCAGAGTATAAGAGTAAGCATAATACCATAGAACACAGTGCCGTGGTTGAAGATGGTAAGCGTGTGTGGAAAGCTTATGAGACTCTGTTCGTGGATGGAGAGGACTTTGTTGAGATAGGCAAAGCTTTTGAAAAACAGCATGCCGTAAAAAAAGAAAAACTAGGAAACGCCGAGCTAAAATGTATGACTCAGCGAGACCTAGTAGATTTTTCAGTCACTTGGATTGAGAAAAATAGAAAGTAGATTAAAAGTAAGCTACTGACATGTCAACAGGCTTTGGCGCACCTGGAATTGTTGCTTTATCTGTGTATTGCCACATTGAGCATTTTCCACTGTAGCTAGGGCCTGTTTCTAATGTGGAGAGGTCTTTGCTATACCAGGCAAGCCATACCATATAGCTCTGTTCAATCTGAGAAATATTCCATTTATTATTATTTACAAGTTCATATTTTGAAGCGTAGAACATTGGTGTATATCCACGACTCTGCACCTGAGCGAGAAATGCCATGGCTATATTGCTACGCTCATCCTTTGTGAGGGTATATTGTCTACTGCTTGGCTTTTCATAGTTCTCACAGTTGTAAACAACTGGAAGGGAAATAGAATATCCTGAAATATAATCAGCTACCCAGTTGGCCTCTTCAATGGCTTCCTCCTGAGTAGTAGCAGTAGAGAAGAAGTAGGCGCCTACCTTTAAGCCGTTGTTAATGGCTCCCTGTAAGTTGGCTTTTGCATTTCCGTCTTCCAGGATTTCTCCGGTGGTAGATTTTCTGAGTCCCACACGAATGATAGCACTATCAACACCGGATGCAGCTACCTGTGCCCAGTCAATAGAGCCCTGAAATACAGATACATCTATTACCTTTTTACCACTTGGCCCCTGAGCCTTAGCCGCCTCTGCAGCAGCCTTTTCTTGTTCGGCTTTTTCAAGAGCTTCCTGTTCAGCCTTTTTTTTCTCTTCTTCAGCCTTCTTTTCTTCCTCGGCCTTTTTCAGCTCTTCAGCCTTCTTTAGCTCCTCGGCCTTTTTTGCTTCTTCAGCTTTCTTAGCCTCCTCGGCTTTTTTGACTTCTTCGGCTTTTTTAGCTTCTTCAGCTTTCTTTTTTTCCAGCTCTTTAGCTTTTTCTTCTTCAGTATCGTTAACAACTACTTCAATTTTTACATCACCATAATCTATAGGCTCTGGAGTAGGCTCTGCCTCGACAGGCTCCGGCTCTGGCTGTTCATACGCGATGATTTCTTCTTCTTCCATATCAGTGGAGAGCTTCTGGGCGAAAACGAAGCCGCCTACAGCTAGCGAGATAACTCCCACAGAAACGCCTCCGATAAGAAGTCTGCGCTTTAACACTCGCATTTTTCGGCGCTTCTCACCAATGGCAATTTTTTCTTTATGATTAAGATCTTTATAACTTTTCACAATATCCTCCAATAACAATAGATAAATCACAACTTAATAACTTTGTGTCTATCAAACATGTCTACAATGATAACACATATGGGGCATGATGATAAAAAAAATTGACTTCTTGTGGGCTACTTAAGGAAAAAGCCCACAAGAACTTGGCTTTGCCAAGCAATATTTTCTTTCAGAAAATATTGGTCCATGTCCGGTTCTTGATTTTCTGAGGAAAATCAAAAACCTATACTATTATCGTCACATTTCTTAAATATATTCTTGATAAAATGCTACCATGAGCGTTGTGTGATTTGTCATGGAGGCATGATTATGGCGATTCAGTTGGAGTCACAGATTAAACCTTTTATACTTTTGATTCTTGCAGTTTGCCTTGTATCATTGAATATAATTTTCGCCAAAACTAATGAGAGTATAGGTAATAAGAGAGAGGTAATGTCCTTTAAGGGGATGCTTGTGTCATTTATGATATATGCCCTTGTGGACATACGTCTGCTTATTGGAGATGGATTTTACACAATGTTCCCAAGACCAATTGTACTTTTTATAGTAGCAATTGGTTTTGGGGTTATGTCTCTCGCCTGTTACTTTTGGTTCATCCACGTTTCATCAAACATCGATCCCAAAGTAAAATCAAAGCAAATAAAAAAGTTCAGATTGTTTGACATTCTTTTCTTGCTTCCGCTTGCTATTGTTGTAATTTTGCTTTTTACACCACTTCATGTTTTGGTTTATGACATAGTAGATGGAATGGTTGTGTTCTACCCAATGTTGTCATTTATCTTATTCCTAGACTATGTATATCTGATTTCCGCTACTATTATTTCCATTAGAAATAGACGACGAGCAAAGAATAGACTGGAAAAGAAGAAATATGGTAGCCAAATTCTGTTTATCATTTTCTTTACAATCAGCGGAATGCTTATAGGATTTTTGCTAAATCTTCCGGCGATAGAGCTTTGCGTAATACCTGTTGTTATCAAGCTGTTTGTGGAGCTACAGGATTCTCAGATATATACTGATGCTTTGACTAAGCTTAATAACAGAAGACGTATTACAGAGTACATACATAATGAATTGATAAACTGCGGTGAGGAAAATCCACTTACAGTTATCATGGTGGATCTTGATTATTTTAAGAGTATTAATGATATTTTTGGACATGATGAGGGCGACAGGGCTCTAATTGTATTTTCAGATTCCCTTAAAGAGGTTTTTAAAGGCAGTGACGCCATTGTAGCAAGATGGGGTGGAGATGAATTTGTAGTGGCATGCAGAGAGGAACGTATTGCTACAGATGTGAGAGAAAAACTTGAGGATGTTCTTCATAAAAACAATGAACTATCTTACGCTCTTTCTTTTAGTGTGGGAGCATATACATGTACCTCATCAAAAATGACCTATGAGCAGGTATTCAATGAAGCGGATGAATTACTTTATAAAGATAAAGAAGTTCAACACAGGAGAAGGATGGATTTTAATCAGAAATTGAAAAATATTAAGTCAGTAGGTAGATAGCATAGGCTAGATAGAAGGGATTCCATTAGTGGAGTCCCTTTTTAGTAAAATTATCAGAATTTTAACCAATTATTCATAAATTTGTCGTATAATTCTCTTGTGGTGTGCAGTGGGGCTGCTTTTCAGTAAAGGAGAGGGAACATGGCAAAGAAACCAAAACCTAAGAGTGCCAATACTCAGTCAGGTATTAATCCAAAGGATAGTGTAAAGACCAAACTTATAGTTATTATGGCTTTACTTGTGGCAGTTCCTTTGATTGTCGCCATCTTTATTAGTTATTTGTCATCATCTAATAAGGCAAAAAAAGATGCTTTGGAATTGCTTGAGACAACGTCTGAGTATGTTGAAAAGGAATATGAACAGATTATAAGAGAAAATGTTGATTCTCTACAGATGTTCGCTACATCTCCAAGTACTATGGATTATATGGAATATTATGGTACTGATGGAAGCAATATTCCAGATGCAGTAATTCAGGCACATATGGCTCAAATTAATACAATAATTAATGATGGAAACGATAGCGTAGTATTAACTTTGGCGTCAGGTCAGCAGATTCTGAGAACTGATGGTGGAGACTGTGTAAATATAGCTGATCGTGAATTCTTCCAGAGAGCAACATCTACAGGAAAGCCTGCAGTTTCAGGTGTAATAGTTAGTAAATCTTCAGGAGCAAGAGTAGCCATTATTGCTGTACCTATTTTTAGTGAGAGTGGCGAGGTTATTGGCGAGTGCCAGAGGAGTATAGATTTATCAGTTCTTCATGAGTTTTTGGCAGCCAATATAAGTGACGGTTATATCGTGGATCAGAATGGTATCATGGCTGCACATGCTCAGTTTGATATTGGCCCTGATGAAGAGTATGATATGAGCGGCATCGAGAGTGTAACATCTTCTGAATCAAGTGGTATGTTTGAGCAGGCTTTCAGCGGTGCCAATACATATAATGCATGGGTAAAAGAGCCTATTACAGGATATTCTGTTATTGTGGCGGAACAGGAGAGTGCAATTACAGCAGAGGCAAATAAAGCAGCCATAACTGTAGTTATTATAGGAATAATTCTTCTGGTAGTTGCTGTTATTATATCTCTTTTTATGGCAACAAGCTTTACTAATCCAATCCTTGCTGTTACAAATACAATTACAGAGCTTGCAGACGGACGATTTAAAAAGATTAATGGCTATACAGGTCGAAAGGACGAGTTTGGCGAGATAGTTCGTAGTACAAATTCGGTTATTGATAAGTTAGATAATATTGTTACCGCTATAAAACAGTCTGCTACTACAGTAACTACTTCATCTGAGGATTTAGCAGATATGGCAAACCAGATTGCTGCCACAACAGATACTGTTGCAAATGCGGTACAGGAAATTGCCACAGGTGCTGTTCAGCAGGCTGAGGAAATCCAGCAAGCAGCTGAGAATGTTGGAAAGATTACAGACGCTGTAACAGGTGTTCAGTCATCCACTGAAAATATGGAAAGTCTTGCAGGCAAGATGAAGGATGCTTCACAGACCTCCAGCAAGTCACTGCTTAATCTTCAGGATTCTAGTAGCGATATGACTGCTAAGATTGAGGAAATCGCAAGAACAATTTCTGCTACTAAGGATGCTGTTACAAGCATCAATGAAAGTGTAGAAGGTATTTCTGGAATTGCATCTCAGACAAATCTTCTTTCACTTAATGCTTCTATAGAGGCTGCTCGTGCTGGTGAGGCAGGTAAGGGCTTCGCAGTAGTTGCTGAGGAAATCAGAAAGCTTGCTGATGATTCAGATAGCATGGCACAGGATATTAGAACCCAGATGGATATTCTGTTAAAGCAGTCTGAGGCAGCAGTTGCAGCAGCTAATCTTGTAAAGCAGGGCAACTTAGAGCAGCAGGAAGCTATCGGTGGAACACTTGAATCTGTAAACGGTATGCTTGATGATATTAATGGTACTGTTGATGGTGTTAAGGAAATCGCTGGTGGTGCTGAGACTTGTGTATCTTCTAATGATATTGTTTCTGATGCCATGTCATCACTTTCAGCAATTTCGGAAGAGAACGCTGCATCTTCAGAAACTACAGGAGCTTCTGTGCAAGAGCTTTCAGCTACAGTTTCAAGTCTTGCAAATTCAGCAGACGACCTGAAGGAGATAGCTGTTAAGCTTAACGAAGAGATTTCATTCTTCAAGGATGATACAGAATAAGAGTATTCATATTAAATGCTATGGCTAGGGCGTTATGCCCTAGCTTTTTAGCTATAAATTCAATTTATAACCAGCTATTATTTTTATCTATTTCACATATCAATGAAAACAGTGGTATAGTTAACCCATCATTTAAGAAAGGAGCAAGACAAAATGAAAAAGCAAAATAGCTTTACAGGGATGTACATGTGCATGCGTCGAATGCTTATCTCCCAGGCAGCTGATTATGGCCCTGGCGCGATGGCTTTTTGTCTTGCGCCTGTTACGGATTAAATCACTGAGATTTGATTGAGCCATTGCCTGGGAGTCAAAAGCCTGGCAATGGTTTTTTTATTGCCATTTATAGATATGAGGAGAGATAAAAGATGCATGAGATAGAAATTAAGAATCTTTGTAAAAGCTTCATAGACAAGGATACAAGGGTAGATGCTCTCAGAGACATCAACATCACTGTTGATAAGGGAGACATCTTTGGAATCATAGGAATGTCTGGAGCAGGAAAAAGTACTTTGATTCGATGTATAAACTACTTGGAGAAGCCTACAAGCGGTCGGGTAATCGTAGAAGGTAAGGAGCTTGGACAGCTTAATGAAAAAGAGCTTAGAACTCAGCGACAGGATATTGCAATGATATTCCAGCACTTCAACTTACTTCAGCAGAAGAATGTTATTGATAACATTATTTTTCCACTTGTTTTACAGGGGGTTAAAAAGAAGGAAGCAAGAGAAAAGGCATTTGAGCTACTTTCAAAAGTAGGACTTGAGGATAAGGCAAAATCTTATCCATCACAGCTTTCTGGAGGACAGCAGCAGAGAGTTGCTATTGCAAGAGCCCTTGCAGCAGATCCAAAGATTCTTCTTTGTGACGAGGCAACAAGTGCACTTGACCCACAGACTACAGCATCAATACTTACACTTCTTAAGGAGATTAATAAGGAATACGGAATTACGATAGTTCTTATCACTCATCAGATGTCAGTTGTTAAGGCTATCTGTAACAAGGTAGCAGTTTTAGAAGAAGGACAGCTGATTGATAGTGGAAGACTTGAGGATGTTGAACTTCCAGAGGATAAATTCTTTTGGTTGAATAAAGAAAATGAGCTGAAGAATAAAGAGTTCGAGAAAGCTGGCATTAAGGAGGTAAGAAACTATGTGGGATAGCACAACAATTAACATGATATTAGAGGGAATTGTTGGAACAGTATACATGAGTATAGTTTCTACATTCTTTGGATATATATTGGGACTTCCAATGGGAGTACTACTTACAATTTCAGACAAGAATGGCTTAAAGCCAAATCCAGTGCTTTATAAGATTTTAGATGCGATTTCAAATGTTGTACGATCTGTACCATTTTTAATTCTTCTTATATTATTGATACCATTTACAAGACTTGTGGTTGGAAAGTCTTATGGCACAACAGCTACAATTGTTCCACTTGTAATCAGTGCAGCACCATACATAGCAAGAATGGTGGAGTCTTCACTTAAGGAAGTGGATGAGGGTGTTATTGAAGCAGCAAAGGCAATGGGAGCTTCAAACACCCAGATAGTTTTTAAGGTTTTATTAGTAGAGGCCAGAACCTCACTTATCACCAACGCGACAATAGCCCTTGGTACTGTCCTTGGATATTCAGCAATGGCAGGCACCATAGGCGGTGGCGGACTTGGCGACATCGCAATCCGCTACGGATACTATCGATATCAGGCAGATATCATGATTGTTACAGTTATCTTGCTTATTGCATTGTTCCAGATTTTCCAGAACACTGGAATGTTTATAGCAAGAAAGCTTAACCATAAAATTTAAATGAAACAGGACACAATTAACATTACACAATAAAGGAGAAAGAACTATGAAAAAGAAATTATTGGCAGGAATTTTAACAACAACATTTGCAGTAGCAGCACTTACAGGCTGCGGTAGCGCAAACACAGAGGAGACAGCTGCAGAGCCAGCAGAGGCTACAACAGAGGAAGCTGCAGATAAAGCAACTGGCGAGCTTACAACAATCAAGGTAGCAGCTTCAGCTACACCTCATGCAGAAATTTTAGAGTATGCAGCACCTCTTCTTGAAGCAAAGGGATACAAGCTTGATGTTACAGTATTTGATGATTATGTACAGCCAAACCTTGTAGTAGAGTCTGGTGAGTTTGATGCAAACTATTTCCAGCATGTACCTTATCTTGACAGCTTCAACGAGGAGCAGGGTACACATATCGTAGATGCAGGTGATATCCACTATGAGCCATTCGGAATTTACCCAGGTACAAAGGCATCTCTCGATGATGTTGCTGATGGTGATGTAATCGCTATCCCAAATGATACAACAAACGAGGCTAGAGCACTTCTTCTTCTTCAGGACAACGGACTTCTTACACTTAAGGAAGGTGCAGGTCTTACAGCTACAATCAACGACATTACAGAGAATCCTAAGAACATTGAGTTTCAGGAGCTTGAGGCAGCACAGGTTGCACGAGTAAAGGACGAGGTTGCATTCGTAGTATTAAATGGTAACTATGCTCTTGAGGCAGGCTTCTCGGTAGCTAAGGATTCTATCGCATATGAGGCTTCTGATTCAGAGGCGGCAAAGACATACGTTAATATCATTGCAGTTGCTGAGGGCAACGAGAACAATGACGGAATTAAGGCTTTAGTAGAAGTTCTTAAGTCTGATGACGTTCAGAAGTTTATTAACGATACATACGATGGAGCAGTAGTTCCATTCTAGTATTATTAAGAACAAAATAAGAAATTGACATTTTTAATTAATCCTCTTAGGGTCGGCTTTGCCGGCCCTTTTTTTATGTATTATATTAAAACAAATTGTGAACAATTATGTTGTTTAACCGTTTCTTCATATTTTTGCCCTATAATTCACTTAGTTATTAATAGTAACCTGTTGATTTTGTATGAGGAGTGTACTATGGGAAAGAAAGAAGAGAAGGCTAATAAGTCAGCTAAGTCAGGTATTGCTTTTAAAGACAGTATTAAGACTAAGCTTATATGTATAATGGCATTGCTTGTAGCGGTTCCTTTGCTTATAGCAATTATAATAAGCTATAACAACTCTACATCTAAGTCTAAGGATGATGCTTTAGAATTATTGAATATGACCGCAAGAATGGTAGAGACAGAGTTTGCAGAAATTGTTGTGCAAAATACTGCAGCTCTCCAATCATTTGCCACTGCACCTAGTTCGATTAATTATCTTGAAAACTATCATACAGAGAATCAGCCAGTGCCAGATGAAGTAATGCTTGCACATATGGATGCGATAAATGATTTTATAAATGATGGAAATAAAAGCGTTATCTTTACTAAGGCTGATGGTGATCAGATGCTTAGAACTGACAGGAAAGAGAATGCTAATATTTCTGATAGAGAATATTTCCAGGAGGCTGTTTCAACTGGAAAGCCTGCAATCTCTAATGTTCAGGTAAGTAAGAAGGCTGGAAACCGTATCATGATTATCTGTGTTCCCGTATATAACGAGGCAAAAACTCAGGTTATAGGCACTATTCAGCGAAGCTATGATTTGAATAGATTACATGAATTCCTTGCTGCAAATATTTCTGATGGTTTTATTGCTGACCGTGCAGGCATGATGGTAGCACATGCTCAGTTCGAAATTACTCCTGAGGATGAATATGATTTGAGCTCATATGGATTTGTTGGCTCTAGTGAAAGCAGTGGTGTTATTGAATCAGAATTCGAATCAGGGCTTACATATATGTCCTGGGTACGAGAACCAATGACAGGATATGTTGTAGCAGCATCAAAGACTAATGCAGAAATCATGTCAGCTGCTATCAAATCAGCTATGATGACTGTATTTATAGGAATCATATTACTTGTAATTGCAGTAGTTATTTCTCTTCTTATTGCAACAAGCTTTACTAGACCTATTCTTGCAGTTACTGCAACCATCACTCAGTTGGCAGACGGTCGTTTCAAAAAGATTGATGGCCATGAAAAGCGTAAGGATGAATTTGGCGAAATAGTTCGTAGTACAAACTCCGTTATTGATAGATTAGGCGATATAGTAAATTCAATTAAACATTCAGCAGCTACTGTTACAACATCTTCTGAGGATTTGGCAGATATGGCAAATCAGATTGCTGCCACAACAGATACTGTAGCAAATGCAGTACAGGAGATTGCAACAGGCGCTGTTCAGCAGGCTGAGGAGATTCAGGAAGCAGCGGAGAATGTTGGAAAGATTACAGATGCTGTAACTGGTGTACAGACATCTACAGATAATATGGAAACTCTTGCAGGCAAGATGAAGGAAGCTTCACAGGCTTCAAGCAAGTCACTTCTTAATCTTCAGGATTCAAGTAGTGACATGACAGAGAAGATTGAAGAGATTGCTAAAACAATTTCCGCTACAAAAGATGCTGTTACAAGCATTAACGAGAGCGTAGAGGGTATTTCAGGAATTGCATCTCAGACAAATCTCCTTTCACTTAATGCAAGTATCGAGGCAGCACGTGCTGGTGAGGCCGGTAAGGGCTTCGCAGTCGTTGCTGAGGAAATTAGAAAGCTTGCTGATGATTCAGACAGCATGGCTCAGGACATCAGAACTCAGATGGATATTCTTTTGAAGCAGTCTGAGGCTGCGGTTGCAGCAGCTAACCTTGTTAAGCAGGGTAACCTAGAGCAGCAGGAAGCTATCGGAGGAACTTTGGAATCTGTTAACGGAATGCTTGAAGACATCAATGGTACTGTTGATGGTGTTAAGGAGATTGCAGGTGGTGCTGAGACATGTGTATCTTCTAATGATATCGTATCAGATGCAATGTCATCTCTTTCAGCTATTTCAGAAGAGAATGCAGCATCTTCAGAGACAACAGGAGCTTCTGTTCAGGAGCTTTCAGCTACAGTTTCAACACTTGCAGCTTCCGCTGACGATTTGAAGGATATTGCTGTTAAACTTAATGAAGAGATTTCCTTCTTTAAAGATGATACTGAATAAAACATATGAATTTGTAAGGGTCAGCTTTGCTGGCCCTTATGTGTAAAAGGGTTTGCTTTGGAGGAGTATAAAAATGGGAAAAGCAAAACTGGTGAAAAATAATGAAAATGATATTTCATGGAAGAATAGCATCAAAACGAAGCTTATTTCATCAATGTTACTTGTGGCGGCTATCCCTTTGTTAATCGCTGTAAGTATCAGTTATTACACTTCTACAACAAAAGCAGTTGCAGATGCTCTTGATTCTTTGGAGTGGCAGGCCTGGTATGTACAGAGTGCAATTCTGACAGTTATCCAGAATAATGAGTCGACGATTAGATCCTTTGCTGAATCGCCTACAACAATTGCTTTTATGAGAGGCGAAGAAGTTGATATGGATGAGCTAAAGGCTCAAATGAAGTCTTTGGATGAGTATCTTGGAGATGGCAATGTTATAGTACTTTCTAATGCCGAGGGCCAGATGGTTCTTAGGGATGATGACGGTGCTCTTGTAGATATTAGTCAGAGGGAATATTGGCAGGAAGCAATGACTGGTAAATTTTCCGTATCCAATGCTATAGTAAGTGCCTCTACCGGCACCAGAAGTATTAGTATGGCATGCCCGGTTATTGACAATCATACAGGTAAGGTCCTTGGAACAGTTCATAGAAATTATAATCTGAATGATTTCCATGAAATTCTTGCAGCAGAATGCGACGAAGGCTTCGTGGTAGATAGAAATGGTGACATGCTTGCTCATTCACAGTATGAGATTAGTGCAGATGATGAGGTTTTAAATTTTAGTGCATCGCCATATATGAATACCGATGGAATAGAAGGCTCTTACAGATCAACAGCAGCAGGATATCCTACTTACTTGGCATATGCAAAGGATAACGATCTTTCAGGTTTTACAGTTTGTGTTGCAAAAAAAGAAAGTGATATCATGGCATCTGCAAGAAAGTCAGCTTATATAGTAATTGGAATAGGCATTGCTTTACTTGTTATAGTAGCTGTTTTGTCTGTAATATTAGCTAATGGATTTGCAAAGCCTATTACTTCAGTAGATTCTTCTTTATCAAACCTTGCTGAAGGCCGATTTAAACAGATTGATGGCTTCGCAAATCGTAAAGACGAAATTGGTAAGATAGTTCGCAGTACGAATTCGGTAATAGGTAAGTTAGATGACATTGTAGGACATATAAAATCCTCTGCGTCTATTGTAGGAGATTCTTCTGAGAATCTATCTGATATGGCTAATCAGATTTCTTCAACAGCTGAAGGCGTATCAAATGCGGTTATGGAAATTGCTACAGGTGCTACACAGCAGGCAGAAGAGATTCAGCAGGCTGCAGAGAATGTTGGGCGAATAACAGATGCAGTTACTGGAGTACAGCATTCTACTGAAAACATGGAGAATCTTGCTAGTAAGATGAAGCAGGCTTCAGAAGCGTCTAGTAAATCCCTTATCGATCTTCAGAGCTCTAGTAGCGATATGACTGAGAAGATTGAAGAAATTGCAAGAACCATTTCGGCAACCAAGGATGCTGTTACAAGCATTAATGAAAGTGTTGAAGGTATTTCGGGAATTGCTTCACAGACAAATCTTCTTTCGCTTAATGCTTCTATCGAGGCAGCTCGAGCTGGTGAGGCAGGTAAGGGCTTCGCAGTTGTTGCTGAGGAGATTAGAAAGCTGGCCGATGATTCAGATAGCATGGCTCAGGATATCAGAACACAGATGGATATTCTTTTAAAGCAGTCTGAGGCAGCTGTTACAGCAGCAAATCTTGTCAGACAGGGAAATCTGGAGCAGCAGGAGGCCATTGGCGAGACCTTGGAATCAGTTAATGGTATGCTTGCAGATATTGATGGAACTGTTGATGGTGTGCGTGATATCGCTGGTGGGGCAAGCACTTGTGTGGAGTCTAATGATGTCGTATCAGATGCCATGTCATCACTTTCAGCTATTTCAGAAGAGAATGCAGCATCTTCAGAAACAACTGGAAATTCTGTTCAGGAATTATCTGGAACAGTTTCAGACCTTGCAAAATCTGCTGATGACCTTAAGGACATAGCTATTAAGCTTAATGAAGAGATTTCCTTCTTTAAGGATGATGATGAAGTATAGAATAAGATAATAAAAAGCTTAGGATGAGATAAAGCATCCTAAGCTTTTTTAATGATTTTCGATTGTTGGGGTTGCTTGTATGTCATAGGGAAAAAAATGAGAAAATGAGGCTTCAAGCATATAAAAATGAGAAAAAGTTGAAAATTATATGCTCAAATGTCTGTTTTGATTGAAGAAAATGAGGCTTCAAGCATATAAAAATGAGAAAAGCTTGAAAATTATATGCTTAAATGTCTGTTTTGATTGAAGAAAATGAGGCTTCAAGCATATAAAAATGAGAAAAAGTTGAAAATTATATGCTTAAATGCTTGTTTTGAATAAGTCAAAGTTGGTTTTAAGCATATAATATCTTTAATTTTGGAGATATTATATGCTTTTGCCCATAATCCCTTGTTGCCAACAGGGGAGAGGAGTTCTAAAAATCCAGATTTAAAGAATATATATTTCCCTAAATAGCTTTTGTAAGTTTTGTGGCATTGCATCAATCAATCATAAGAGTGGACAGTTTCTCTTCAGGCTCCTAGCTTTTTAAGTGTATTTTTTTAGTTCATATACTATAATAGTAGCTAGTACAAATACATGATTTTGAGGAAGCACTATTGGAGAAAAATAATATGAATATAGATGAAATTCTAACTAGATTTGAAATGGGAAATTTATCAAAAGAAGATGCAGTAAAAATGCTGTCAGCAGATGGCACATTAGAAATGGCTTATGCCAAGCTTGATATAGGAAGAAAAAAAAGACAGGGGTTTCCTGAAGTGGTTTATTGTAGTGGGAAAAAGGATGACTACCTCTTGGAAATTTTTAAAAAGCTATATGAGCTTAATGGCGAAGTGCTGGGTACCAGAGCATCTAAAGAACAATATGAATTATTAAAAAATGAGTTACCACAGATACAATTTGATGAGGAATCATCTATATTAAAAATTGAAGCGCCAGAGAAAAAGCATATTGGAAAGGTGGTCGTATGTACTGCCGGAACCGCAGATATTCCTGTGGCTAAAGAAGCAGCAGAAGTAGCGGAGTTTATGGGAGCCAATGTGGAAAAACTATTTGACGTTGGTGTAAGTGGTATACACAGGCTATTTCATAATCTGGATATTTTTAATGACGCAAGTTGTGTTATAGCGGTAGCAGGAATGGAAGGGGCTCTTGCAAGTATAGTTGCAGGGCTCGTTAGTTGTCCGGTTATTGCGGTACCTACCTCTGTGGGATATGGAGCGAGTTTTAATGGCATATCTGCTCTTTTGACAATGCTTAATTCCTGCGCTAATTGTATTGCTACAGTAAATATTGATAATGGCTATGGAGCAGGGGTTTTAGCCAGTCAGATAAATAGACAGACATACGAGAAATAAATATAATGGTTTGTAGTTATAAACAAGTCATGGAGGAAAAAGATGATTAAAGTAGGAATTTTAGGTTACGGAAACCTTGGACGTGGAGTGGAAGCAGCAGTTTCATTAAGTGAAGATATGGAACTTGTTGCCATTTATACAAGAAGAGACCCAAAGACAGTTACAGTAAAATCAAATGTACCAGTTAAAAGCACAGATGATTTGGACACAGGAAAAGAGGATATTGATGTTTTAGTTATCTGTGGTGGTAGTGCTACAGACCTTCCTGAGATGACACCTAAATATGCGAAGCTCTATAACGTTATTGATTCATTTGATACACATGCAAGAATCCCAGAGCACTTTGCAAATGTTGATGCAGCCTCAAAGGAAGCTGGGAAGATTGGACTTATCTCTTGCGGATGGGACCCAGGAATGTTTTCTCTAAATCGTTTATATGCAGCCTCAATTCTTCCAAAGGGACAGGCATATACATTCTGGGGTAAGGGCGTTAGCCAGGGGCACTCAGATGCAATTCGTCGTATTGAGGGCGTTGTTGATGCCAGACAGTACACTGTTCCAGTGCCAGCTGCACTTGAGAGAGTTAGAAGCGGAGAAAATCCAGAACTTACTACAAGAGAAAAGCACACAAGAGAGTGTTTCGTTGTAGTTGAAGAGGGTGCAGATAAGGCTCGTATAGAAAAAGAAATCAAGGAGATGCCTAATTACTTCTCAGACTATGATACAACAGTAAACTTTATTTCAGCTGAGGAACTTAAGGCAAACCATAGTGGACTTCCACATGGAGGAAGCGTAATCTACACAGGTGAGACAGGTTTTGATGGCAATAAGCATGTTATTGAGTATCGCCTTGATTTAGATTCAAATCCAGAATTTACAGGGGCTACACTTACAGCTTATGCAAGAGCAGTTGTTCGTCTTAATTCTGAGGGTGTTACTGGTGCGAAAACAGTATTTGATATTGCACCAGCATATTTATCACCAATCAGCTCAGAAGAGCTCAGAGCTCATTTCTTATAGGAAATTTTAATTCTAAGGTAAAGTTATCTTTTGTGGTGCGAGTTTTGCTTGCACCACTTTGTCTTTTCATGAGACTTGAAATACTGATAAGACCGATTTTTGCACTTTCATTTTTACGAGGCTCTTTTCTGATTTTATTAGTAATAGAAAGTACGGCATTTTCATTATCATGGAAAATGCGAATTCTAACTGGTTCAGTTTCATCAGCATATTTATCAATATTCGTAAATACGTTATTGAAGATTCTTAAAATATCATTCATATTCACATGAATATTAAAGGTATCTTTAGGCTCTTCAAATTCAAAACTAAAACCCTGAGCCTCAAGTGGAAGAGAAAGCTCTGAGATTAGCTGCATGAAAAGAGCAACACCATCGTACTCTTCTAAAGCTTCTGCAGGACGTTCTGGATGAGGATCAAATGCAAGGAAGTATTCGAAAAGTCGATCTGACATCTCTTTGATTTGATGACAGGTATTTAAAGCGGTGTTAATGTACTTATCCATTTCTTCAGGAGAATTATAATGATGCTCCTTAAGAATCTCCAAATAACCCATCTGCGTGGTTAGTGGTGTTCGCAAATCATGAGAAAGGGCAGTAACAAGACTATTATTTGCCTGAAGCGCCTGTTTTTCGTTTTTCATCTGTTGGTCCAGTGCTATACGCATAGAATTAAGGCTTTCAGCCACCTGTGATATTTCATCATTTCCCTTTACAGGAATCTGGTAATCTAGGTTGCCTCCTTCTAAGATTCTAATTCCCTGTGTAACATCATTAATGTAATGGATTTTATTTCTGACAAATAAAATAATCGAAATTAGGCTAATAAAAGCTGATATTGCAATGCTTAATCGTAATAAATTAGAGTATAAAGAATACTGAATATCAGTGAATAGACAGAGTGTCACCTCACAATCAGTAAGCCGAAGAGTACGTGTGGTTTGTTCTGGAAAGTAGTCACTATAAATATCGACGTTTTCTTTAAACTCAGCATCATCTGCATCTATGGTTGTTTCAGCGTAGCCTGGGTTGTAAAAGGAAGAATATATTATTGAATTATCCTTCTTTAAGTAAAAGAAAGCTCTTGGATGAGAATCGTACCAATCATTAAGCGGAGAAGTATCGCCTGAGTTAACGCTTTCTTCGTAAATGAAGGTTTGTAAATTATCTATTAGAGAATTGATTTTATATTCTTTGTAGGTATTTTCATACCATTTTGATGAAGAAACATCTACTGACAATCTGGCAAGGAAAAAATAGCAGATTGCACCTAACAATACAGAAATGCACACTGCAATGGCCAACTCTATATATAGTGATTTTGAAAATAATTTCTTTGCTTTTATCATTGTAGCTTATAGCCCTTTCCCCAGACTGTTAGAAGATGGTGTGGATTAGATGGATCTTCTTCGATTTTTGTACGAAGATTTCTGATATGAACCATAATTGTAGCGTTAGAGCTGTATAGGTATGGCTCATTCCAAATAGTTTCATATATAAGCTGAGCAGGAAAGATTCTGCCAGGACTACCTATAAGAAGTTTGAAAATCTGGTATTCCAGTTCAGATAAATCTAATTGAATTTCATTACCCTTGGAATCGGTTGTGAATACTTCATTTCTGTCTTTGGAGATCTTGAATATATCATATGTAATTACATTATCATCAGCAGGTGCTTCTTTTCCTTTATATACGTAATAGCGACGAAGAAGTGATTTCACTCTGGCGGTTAGCTCCGCGTGAGAGAAAGGCTTTGCAAGATAATCGTCGCCGCCTATTAAGAGTCCCAACGATTTATCAGAATCAGTGCCTTTGGCAGTCAAGAATAGAATAGGCATCTGGTACTTTTCACGGATTATCTTGCAAACATCCAGACCTGATTTACCAGGCATCATAATGTCCAGTATTATAAGATCAATAGAATCATCCACAAGAGAAAGGGCAGTTTCGCCATCAGGTGCTTCTATAACCTCATAGCCCTCGCTTTCTAATAATATCTTTATAATGTTGCGGATTTCTTCATTATCATCAACTGTTAATATCTTTTGTTTACCCATAATTAATTCCTTAATCAAATAATTGATACATGTCTTTAACTGTATACTAGCATAAAAAAAGTGTTTAATCTCTGAAAAAAGGCTTTTTTAGATTTCTTTAGATTTACCATAGGCTTTTCTTTAGATTCTGTCTGTATGATTGTCCAATGTAAGTTAAAAACATACTTCGGAGGAAAATAAAAATGAAGTTAAAAGAAATATTAGCTGTCCAGAAAAATGAAGGAGAAATGTCTGAACAAGATAAGAAATTTTTTAAGAGTTTAAATAAAAAAGTAGTTGCAGCCATGGTTATTGCAGCAATACTTCTTACAACTATTATTGGAGCGACTGTAATTAAAAATGTTAAGGCAGGCAACACAGAGCTACCTGAAATCCTTACAGTTCAGGCGGCTAAGCAGGATATTCAAAAGACTATTTCAGCAACGGGAACAATCATCTCATCGGAAGAATCATCAGAGAATGCATCTATTACAGGAAGTTATCCTGTGGCTGAAGTATATGTAAAAGTAGGTGATGTTGTAAAAAAAGGTGATCCACTTTATAAGCTAGACATGAAGTCAATGAGGGAGCAGTTGTCTTATCAGCAGCAGGCTCTTAGTATCCAAAATCAGCTTAATGATATTGCAAAACAGAATGCTGACCGAGGTATGCAAAATACAAAGGATAGCGGTGCTATTGCAGTAATTGATGCAGACAGAGATATCGTGAAAAAACAGCAGGCAGTTGTTGAGGCGGAAAGAAATGTAAGAAAGGCAAAGGAAGCTATTGATAGAGCCTATGATTCTATTAGACATGCAGAAGGAGGCTCGGAGGAAGAAAAACGTAGTGCTCATGCGGAGCGAATAGAAGCAGAAAATTCTTTACAGCCAGCTAAGGAAGCCCTAGAGGAAGCAAAAAAGGAATTAGAGATAGAAACCATAAAATCCGAGAAGGCAAAGAAAGATGCAAATGATGCAATTGTCGACAAGTACATGGCATCTAAAGTGGACGAGCTAAATGCAAAACAGAGCAGTCTTTCAGCAAAGCAGGAGATGAGCAAGGCCAGGGAAGAGCTTTCGAAAGAAATAGTGTATGCCTCTCAGGATGGAACGGTTACTAATGTGAATATTAAAGCAGATCAGCCTTTTAGTGGGGGAGATGCAGTAGTTATAGATAATGTTACAAATCTAAAAGCTACTGCTGACATAGATGAGGCACAGATCCCAAATGTTAAAGAAGGCCAGAAGGTTCAGATTAAGACAGATGCAACAGGCGATGAAATTTTAAATGGTACTGTAGTTTTTGTTTCACCCACAGCGACAAAAAATAGTAACAAGAACACAGATAATCAATCATCAACAGCATCAGTTTCTAAGACCCGCGCTACTTATAGAGTGGATGTTGATATAGAAGGTTCAAATGAAGCGTTAAGACTTGGAATGACTGCCAAAATGACCTTTATTATTGCAGATAAACAAAACGCTCTTGCAGTACCTTCAGCTGATATTCAGACAGATGCAGATGGAAGCAAGTATGTTGTAGTGCAGCAGGCAGACGGAACTACTACTAATGTGAAGGTTGAAACAGGTATTTCTGATGAATTCTATACAGAGATTACAGGTGGTCAGCTTAAAGAGGGACAGGAAATTGTAGAAGCTTCAATGGACGGTGGAGCGGATGCAGTTCTTGATGCAATGGGAGCAGATGGAGGTATTTACGATGAGTAATAATAATGATGTCTTGTTATCTGCAAGAAATATTAGAAAAAGCTACTACATAGGAACTCCCAACGAACTTGAGATATTACATGGGATAGATTTGGATATTCGTAAAGGCGAATTTGTTTCTATAGTAGGTCAGTCTGGTTCTGGTAAAAGTACCTTGATGAATATCCTTGGAATTTTAGATAGGCAGACAGCTGGCGAGTACGTGTTAAATGGAGTAAATATTTCTACAGCGCCTGCGAAGCAGCTTGCAAAGCTAAGAAACAAACATATTGGATTTGTATTTCAGACCTACAATCTAATTGCTCGAACAGATTCCATTTCAAATGTAGAAATGCCAATGCTTTATGCAGGTATTTCACCCAAAGAAAGAAGAGAACGAGCTGAAGAACTGTTAGAGATGGTAGGAATGAAAGAACGAATGCATCATACACCAGATGAGCTTTCAGGTGGACAAAAGCAAAGAGTTGCCATTGCTAGAGCCATGGCTAATAACCCTGATATTATTCTAGCTGATGAGCCAACAGGAGCATTGGATTCTGGAACAGGCCGAATGGTTATGGATATTTTCCATGAACTTCACGAAAAGCAGGGCAAGACCATTGTGTTAATCACTCATTCAAATGAGCTTGCTGCAGAGACACCAAGGATAATTACAATTAGTGATGGCAATATTATTAATGAAAAGATAAATGAGGTTGAAGGATTGATGAACAATCCTGAAAGGAAAATCGTATGTTAGTTGAAAATTGCAAGCTTGCGATTAAAAGTATCAAGGCCAATAAAAAAAGAGCATTTCTAACAATGCTAGGAATTATTATTGGTGTTGCGGCTGTAATTGCAATTATGACAGTGGGAAACTCCATGACTAAGGGCGTACAAAAACAGCTTGAAAGTTATGGTGTTCAAAATATTGAAGTATATATTTCAACAATAGATTATTCACAGGAACTGTCCGAAGAAGAGCAGGAGAATCTTAAATTTAAGCCAGAAGATATTCACTCTCTTTCAGAACATTTTGGCAAAAAAATAGCAGCTATATCCATGGATTCAAGTCTTGGAAGCGGAACAGTTCTTGTTAATAATAAAAAAGCAAAGGTTGATGTTACTGGAGTTAGTGCTGGATATTTCAAAGCAAATAATCTTAAACTAAAGTCAGGAAGTTATTTTAATGAGTATGCATATAGACAGGGGACCAATGTGGCTCTTGTTTCAGAAAAATATGCCAAGCAAATAGCTGGAGACAATTATAAGAATGAGGATGTAATTGGTAAGACCTATGAGGTTAATTTAAATGATGAATACATCAATCTTACAGTAGTAGGAATCTATGAAGAACAAAAGTCTCAGGGAATGGGAGGCAGCGCTGCTGGCGTCCAAACAACAACTATGTATATACCGCTCTTTACAGCCTGGAACTTTAACCATAATAAAGATATGTATTCGCCAACTGTGGTTGCAGCAGAAGGAGTAGATACCATTGCTCTTTCTAATGATATAAAAGCCTACCTTAATCAGAAAATGGCAAATCAGTTGGGAGATAAATTACAGGTTGATGCATACAGCAATCAGTCCATGATCCAGGAAAACAATAAGATGATGAATCAGCTTACCATGGCAATTTCGCTTATAGCAGCTATTGCGCTTATTGTAGGAGGAATAGGTGTTATGAACATAATGACCGTTTCTATCACAGAGCGTACCAGAGAAATTGGAACCAGAAAAGCACTTGGTGCGGAGGATTCCATGATTATGCTTCAGTTTATCAGTGAAGCAGTTATACTTTGCCTTATCGGTGGACTTATAGGAATGGTAATTGGTGTTGTTATTGGAGATGTGGCATCTAAACTTATGGGATACGCTCCAACAATTTCACTTGCAAGCATTTATATTTCTGTAGGCTTTTCTACAGCCATAGGTATGTTCTTTGGCTACTCACCAGCAAAACATGCTGCCAAAATGAATCCAATTGACGCATTAAGATATGAGTAATTGATAAAAACTCGCAATAAGCATATTTTTGAGAATCACCTATTGACGCGATAGGTGATTTCTTTTATATTAATCGCAGACTAAAATACTAGGCAAGTAGGTAATAAAAAAAGAAAGGGTAAAAGGATATGTTCGTATACGCAGATAACGCAGCAACAACTGCTGTTTCACCTAAAGTAGTTGAAGCAATGCTTCCATATTTTACAGAGGTTTATGGTAATCCATCCAGCCTCTATTCAGTAGGACAGAAGGCTAAGGAGGTTCTCGAGGAATCAAGAGAGAGAGTAGCAAAGGTTCTTGGCGCTTCGCCTAGAGAGATTTATTTCACATCAGGCGGTAGCGAGGCTGATAATCAGGCTATCATCTCAGCAGCCAGAATCGGAGAGAAGAAGGGAAAGAAGCACATCATCTCCACAAAGTTCGAGCATCACGCAGTACTTCATACTTTACAGGCTCTTGAGAAGGAAGGCTTTGAAATCGAACTTCTTGACGTACATTCAAATGGTGTTGTATCTGCACAGCAGGTAGCAGATGCTATCCGTGAGGATACAGCTCTTGTAACTATTATGTATGCTAACAACGAGATTGGAACAATTCAGCCTATCGCTGAAATTGGTGCTGTATGTAAGGAAAGAGGAGTTCTTTTCCATACAGATGCTGTTCAGGCAGTTAGCCATGTTCACATCGATGTAAAGGAGCAGAACATTGATATGCTTTCAATTTCAGCGCATAAGTTCCACGGTCCTAAGGGCGTTGGTGTGCTTTATGCCAGAGGCGGAATCGTTCTTACAAACGTAATTAACGGTGGTGCTCAGGAGAGAGGTAAGCGTGCCGGCACAGAAAACCTTGCAGGTATAGTCGGACTTACAGTAGCCCTTGAGGATGTGGTTGCTCACATTGATGAGACAAATGAGAAGCTTGAAAAGCTTCAGGACAGATTAATCGAAGGTCTTTCAAAGATTCCTTATTCAGAGCTTAACGGTGACAGAAATTTAAGAGTAAAGTCAAACGTAAACTTCTGTTTTGAAGGAATCGAAGGAGAATCACTTCTTTTATTATTAGATGACAAGGGAGTGGCAGTTTCATCAGGTTCTGCCTGCACATCAGGTTCACTTGACCCAAGCCACGTGCTTCTTGCAATTGGCAGACCACATGAGGTTGCACACGGTTCACTTAGAGTTTCACTTGGTGAGGATGCAACAGAGGAGCAGGTTGATTACATCATCAAGTCTGTTTCAGAAGTAGTTGAATACCTTCGTGGATTTTCACCATTCTGGGGTGATTTAGTAAGTGGCAAGCGTCCACACGTATTTGCAGAGCACACAGTGGCTTAATTAATAGACAGAAGTAATTGGAGGAAAAACAATGGCATTATATAGCGAAAAGGTCATGGACCATTTTAGAAACCCAAGAAATGTAGGAGTAATTGAAAATGCAGATGGTGTAGGCGAAGTCGGTAACCCAGTCTGTGGTGACATCATGAAAATCTATCTTAAGATAAATGATGAGCAGATTATTGAGGATGTAAAGTTTGAGACTTTCGGATGCGGCAGCGCTATTGCTTCATCTTCAATGGCAACAGAGCTTATTATGGGAAAGCCTGTATCTGAGGCACTTCAGCTTACAAACAAGGCTGTTACAGAGGCACTTGATGGACTGCCAGCTCACAAGCTTCACTGTTCAGTTCTTGCAGAGGAGGCAATCAAGTCTGCAGTAAAGAATTACTATGATAATAATGGCATTGAATATGATCCAAAGGATTTCCCAGATCCTGAGGTTGAGTCTTGCCACATGCATTAACAATAGGAAGGGATGTGTTGAGGGGTTAATATTGCATTACTGTGTTTAAATCAGTAAAATATTTCTTATCTTATTTGTTAAATGGAGAAATAATATTTGATGAGTGATTTAAAACAGCATCCAACCCCAAATGCTAAGGCACTTCTTCCTATAGCATTATTTTTGATTTTATATCTTGGTAATGGAATCTATTTCCAATACATTTCACCAATTGAAGGGCAGATGGGATTTTACGTAGTCTCAGTAGTTCTGTCCTTCACTTTTGCGTTAATTCTTGCTTTTTGCCAGAATCGAGGCAAAAGCTTTGAAGAAAAAATACATATATGTGCGGAAGGCATAGGAGATGACAATATTGTCACTATGCTTTTCATTTTTATATTGGCAGGTGCTTTCAGTGGCGTAGCAGGAGAAGCTGGTGGTGCATCATCCACTGCAAATCTTTTACTTAGCGTCATTCCTGGTAGATTTGCTATACCAGGGCTTTTTATTATAGCCTGCCTTATTTCTATGGCTATGGGTACCAGTGTAGGAACAATATCAGTTTTAGCACCAATAGCCTGTGCTGTGGCTAAAAACGGTCACATTAGTATGGCATTTTGCGTGGGAGTAGTTGTCGGTGGAGCTATGTTTGGAGATAATCTTTCATTTATTTCAGACACTACCATTGCAGCCACTAAGACACAGGGAATAGAGATGAAGGATAAGTTTGAAGCCAATTTAAAGCTGGCACTTCCTTCAGCTATTGTTACGCTTGTAATTCTTATCGCCTGTTCCTTCAAAACAGAGGTAAGTGCCATTGGTACTTTCGATTATAATTTGTGGCAGGCACTTCCATATTTCATCGTACTTGTGCTTTCAGTACTTAGTGTAAATGTCTTTAAAGTATTATTACTTGGATGCTTCATGTTTATAGTAGTAGGAATCTTCACAGGTTCCCTTACCTACGTTTCTGGTCTTTCTTCAATGGGAACAGGAATCGCTGGAATGTTTGAGACAATGATTGTAACTATACTTGTTGCATCTGTTGCCTCACTTATCAGAGAGCACGGCGGCTTTGAAGCTATATTGGAGCTTATCAGAAGAAAAGCTGGAAACAAAAAAGGTGGGATGCTGGGCATCGCTTTCCTTACTATGTTTATGGATCTTGCCACAGCAAACAATACAGTTGCCATCGTAATAGCAGCACCAATCGCAAAGCATATCAGCGAGGAGTACGGTGTGGAGCCTAAGAAGACCGCATCACTTCTTGATACCTGCTCTTGCATTATGCAGGGAATCATTCCTTATGGAGCGCAGCTTCTTGTGGCAGCAAACATTGCAAAGATTGCCAGTTTTTCACTTATTCCATGGTTGATTTATCCATTTGTGTTGATTGTTTTTGTAGCAATCTCAATTATTAAAGAAAAATAATTAAAGAGTAGGAGCGTAGAGGAAAAATGACAGATTACAAATTACTTTCAGAACAATTAAAAGCTTTGGCAGAGGATGAGCCAAACTACCTTCCTGTGCTTTCAAATGCTTCTGCACTTATAAATGAAAATTTAGATGATTTAAACTGGGCAGGTTTTTATTTGATGAATAACGGTTCTTTATTACTTGGACCATTTCAGGGAAAGGTTGCCTGCATAAGAATTGCTCTTGGAAAGGGCGTATGTGGAACAGCAGCTGAAAAGGATGAAACACTTGTAGTTCCAAACGTCCACGAATTCCCAGGACATATTGCATGCGACTGTGCATCCAATTCTGAGATAGTAGTTCCTATTCATAAGGACGGCAAGGTTATTGGTGTCTTGGATATTGATAGTCCAAGTCTCAATAGATTTTCAGATGAAGATAAAGCTGGACTTGAAGAGTTTGTAAGAACTCTTGAGGCTGTAATTCAGTTTAACTGATAAATGTTATCAATATAAAAGTTGCAAATGCAACTCATAGCTATTGCCTCTTAGGTTAAGATGTAGGAGAATAAAGAAAAACATAGGAGGTAAAATCATGAGTAAGTTAAATGAAAGAAAAGTTGCAGTTGTAGGTTGTGGATTTGTTGGTTCAGCGTCAGCCTTTGCACTAATGGAAAGCGGATTGTTTTCTGAGATGGTTCTCATTGATGTGAACAAGGACAAGGCAGAGGGCGAGGCACTTGATATCAGTCATGGTTTACCTTTTGCAAAGCCAATGTCTATATATGCAGGAGATTACAAGGATGCTGGAGATGCAGCAGTTGTAGTTGTTACTGCCGGTGCAGGTCAGAAGCCAGGGGAGACAAGACTTGATCTTGTAAAGAAGAACGTAGGAATCTTTAAATCAATTATTCCTGAGATTACAAAATACAATAAGGATGGAATTCTTCTTATTGTTGCAAATCCTGTTGATATTCTTACATCAGTAGCTGCAAAGCTTAGTGGTTTCCCAGAAAACAGAGTATTTGGTTCAGGTACAGTTCTTGATACAGCCAGATTTAAATACTTATTAGGCGAGCATCTTGATGTAGATAGCCGTTCTGTTCATGCCTTTATTATTGGAGAGCACGGTGACAGCGAGATAGCAGCTTGGTCATCAGCAAATGTATCAGGTATTCCTATCAATGATTTCTGTGAGATGAGAGGACATTTCGAGCATGAGAAATCAATGAAGAGAATTGCCGAGGATGTTAAGAATAGTGCTTACGGCATTATTGAAAAGAAGGGAGCTACTTATTACGGAATCGCAATGAGTGTTCGCAGAATCTGTGAGGCAATTATACGTGATGAGAAATCAATCCTTCCAATTTCAAGCATCCAGCATGGAGACTTCGGAATTGATGGCGTGGCACTTAGTATGCCAGCAATAGTTGGTAGAAACGGTGTTGAAGGCTCTGTTCCTATCAGACTGAGTGATGACGAAAAGGCTGCACTTAAGGCTTCAGGTGATACTCTGAAGCAAGTTTTAGAGGAAGCTTTCTAATTGATAAAAATAATCAATAAAAACTAAATAGATTTCTTGAGTAATCAAAGGAGTTCTGCTATTCTACTCTTGGTTAGAAACATCTAACCATGTGTGGATCATTGTAGAACTCCTTTCTCGATTTAAAGAGTTGCTACCTCTTGGGAGAGGAGTTCACAAAACTACTTTGAAAGGATGGTTTTTTTATGGATTATTTAGAAATTGAAAAGGTTATTGGAAGAGAGATTCTTGATTCAAGAGGAAATCCTACTGTAGAATGCGAGGTTACTCTTGTAGATGGAACAGTGGGACGCGGAATGGCTCCATCAGGTGCATCAACAGGTGAGTTCGAGGCACTTGAGCTTAGAGATGGAGATAAGAATAGATATTTAGGTAAGGGTGTACTTAAGGCAGTTGAGAATATCAATGGACCTATTGCAGATGCTATTTGCGGTATGGATGCTTCAGATATCTATGCCATTGATGCAGCAATGATTAAGGCAGATGGCACAAAGGATAAATCAAAGTTCGGTGCCAATGCAATTCTCGCAACCTCCATTGCTTGCTGTAGAGCAGCTGCAACAGCTCTTGATATTCCTCTTTATAGATTTTTAGGTGGTGTTCAGGGGACAAAGCTTCCGGTTCCTATGATGAACATTTTAAATGGTGGTGCTCATGCTGATAGCGCTGTTGACACTCAGGAGTTTATGATTATGCCTGTAGGCGCTTCATCATTTAGCGAGTGCTTACGTTGGTGTGCTGAGGTATTCCACGCACTCAAGGCTATCCTTAAGGATATGGGAGACGTTACAGCCGTAGGTGATGAAGGTGGTTTCGCACCTAATTCTCTTAAGAATGATGAGGATGCTATCGAGACTATTCTAAAGGCTATCAAGGCTGCTGGTTTTGAGCCAGGCAAGGATTTTATGATTGCTATGGATGCTGCATCTAGCGAGTGGAAGTCTGAGAAAGGCAAGGGCTTCTATCATCAGCCAAAGTCAGGCAAGGACTTTACAACAGATGAGCTTATTGATCACTGGGCAGCTCTTGTTGACAAGTACCCAATCATCTCTATCGAGGATGGTCTTGATGAGGAAGATTGGGAAGGCTGGCAGAAGATGACAGCTAAGATTGGTGACAAGGTACAGCTTGTAGGTGACGATTTATTCGTTACAAACACAGAGCGTCTTTCAAAGGGAATCGCAAATGGATGTGGAAATTCTATTCTTATTAAGCTTAACCAGATTGGTTCAGTATCAGAGACTCTTGAGGCTATTAAGATGGCTCATAAGGCAGGCTACACAGCAATCTCTTCACATCGTTCTGGTGAGACAGAGGATACAACAATTGCGGATCTTGCAGTAGCTCTTAACACATGCCAGATTAAGACTGGTGCTCCATCTAGAACAGAGCGCGTAGCAAAGTACAATCAGCTTCTTAGAATCGAAGAGCAGCTTGGTGCTGCAGCAGATTATCCAGGAATGGGAGCGTTTAACGTAAGTAATAAATAGGCATTAAGCTAAATCATTAAAATTTCACAAGGAAAGGTTACAATACCCCTATATTGTTGGGAGACAGTGTAGGGGGATTTTTGTTATGGATTATAAGAAAACTATTCTAACTTCAATTCTCGCGGGCTTTTCTATTGGACTTGGAGGAATGATTTTCCTCTCAGTGGACAATAAGATTGTGGGCTCCGCACTTTTCAGCATCGGATTATTTTTAGTTTTAACAATGCGCTTTAGTTTATTCACGGGGAAGGTTAGCTACTTATTAGAGGGGAATTTTGAAAAGAATGTCATCAACATAGTTTTGATTTGGTGCGGCAATTTTATTGGCTCGTTTATTCTTGCATTTATTATTAAAAATTCCAGAGTCTATGGAGGACTCTATGAGAAGGCTGTAGGCCTGTGTCAAATCAAGAATCAGGATTCATACTTAAGTCTTTTTATGTTAGGTATCATTTGTAACATCTTTATTTTCATCGGAGTGGATGAGTATAAGAAGAATGAACATGTTCTTGGTAAATATATGGCTATAATTCTTTCTGTAATGGGATTTATTCTAGTAGGATCCGAGCACTGCGTGGCAGATATGTTCTATTACAACATGTCAGGAAGCTACTCTAAGGAGATGTTTATAAGACTATTGATTATTACTATCGGAAATGCGGTAGGAGGAATTGCAGCTAATCATTTTGTAAAGAAATGTTGAGAAACTCTATGGTGGGGATAGTCTAAAGAAGATTAAGTAAAGTATTGAAATGCAGACCAGCGGATTTGTGTGGGGAGTAGAATATGTACTTAATATCAGCATATTTTGATGAGAATACAAATAAAACTTTAAAGGAATATATAGATGGGGTGGCAAAAGCTTGTGGAAATAATTTCATGATAGATAACAATGTTCCACCACATCTTACTGTTCTTAGTATAGAGGCCAGGGATGAGGATGCGGTAGTGGAAAAGGCTTCGGCTGTGATGAAAACACTATCATCAGGAGAAATTCTGATTCCTACTTTAGGACAGATTCTTCCTGGGGTAATCTATGCTTCCCCAGTGATAAACGAATACATAATGGACTTGCAGGTAAAGTTATATGAAGCATTAAAAGATATGGAAGAACTATCCTTTAGTAAATATTATCTACCATATTCCTGGATGCCTCACATAACTTTAGGCAAGACACTAGAGCCAGAGCAAATGAAGGATGCATTTACATACCTGCAGAAATCATTTGTCCCTCTAGAAGCAAAGATAGTGGAGATTGGAGTCGCCAAGACTAATCCTCACAGGGATATTTATTCAAATACGCTGGCGCAATCCTGAAGTCTTTCAATAATATTTATATGCTGAGGGCAAACGCTTTCACACTGTCCACACTGAACGCATGCGCTGGCAACGCCACGATCTTTAGTTGCTTTTTCGTAATCCTGTTTACCGGCTTCAATCTGTTCCCAAATAAGCTGTTTGTTTCTGGCAGAGAAAATCTCTGGAATAGGAATCTGCATTGGGCAGCCGTCTGTACAGTAATGACATGATGTGCAAGGAATAGAATCAATGCTATCGAGTATATTCTGCGCTTTTGAAATAACCTGTTGCTCTTCATCGGATAGAGGCTTAAAGTTACTCATATATGTAAGATTATCAGCCATCTGCTCTACATTTGACATACCAGATAGTACTGTGATAATACCATCTAAGGATGCAACGAAGCGGATTGCCCAGGATGCAATACTTGTGTTAGGATTTGCTCCTTTTAAAAGCTCACGGACTGCAGCAGGAGGATTTGCCAGTGTCCCCCCTTTGATTGGCTCCATAACCACGATAGATTTACCGTGCTTTCTAGCTACCTCGTAGCAGCCTCTGGACTGTACATCAGGATTGTTCCAGTCAGCATAGTTAATTTGAAGCTGAACGAATTCTGCATCTGGATGAGCTGTAAGAATTTCATCTAAGCGCTCAGGTGTATCGTGGAAAGAAAAGCCATAGTGCTTGATAAGCCCTTTTTCTTTCATCTCTTTTACGTAGTCCCAAAGATGCCATTCTTCGTATTTTTTTAAGTTTCCATCTGAGAGAGCATGGAGCAGATAATAATCAATGTAGCCTGCACCAGTACGCTCCAAGCTGGTAAGAAGCTCCTGCTTTGCACTTTCCTCATCATGAGCTGCAAAAGCTCCAAGCTTTGTAGCGAGAGTGTAGCTTTCTCTAGGATATCTGTCTACGAGAGCTACTTTTGCTGCCTTCTCGGATTCGCCACCATCATAAACAAAGGCAGTATCAAAATATGTAAGACCTGCTTCCATAAACATATCTACCATTTTCTTGGTCTGTTCAATGTCGATCTTTGAAGGATTGTCAGCTTCCTTTGGTAATCGCATTAGTCCAAAACCTAGCTTAGGTGTATTTTCACCAAAAAATTTTTCGCCCATACATAGTCTCCTTTTACAAATTATTAATCTAAATATATCACAAATATTTTTTGAGTGACTAATTGTTTGTTGATTTATGTAATACTATTATTTGTTATTCTACGTGGTGAGTAAGAAAGGTTTACAGGGGGTTTTGTTGTTATTAATATAATTGATACCCAGCTATCATAAAATGTGGGAACCAGGTTTATTGACCTGGTTCTTTTATTCTGTTATTATCCTACTAACCTAGTAGGCGATAGGAATTTATTGAGATAAAGTGGAGGATAACAATATGAAAAAATACTTACTATTAACATCATTACTAATCATTTCATTATTTGCTTTAGTTGGCTGTGGTAGCGCCAAAGCAAGTGAATCAGCAGAAACTGTGAAGATTGCTTATCTTCCAATTACTCATTCGCTTGCGGCATTGGAGGAAGCAGAGGAGCTTGCGAACAATGATAAGGTGAGAGTTGAGCTTGTGAAATATGGTTCATGGCCAGAGCTTTTGGACGCACTCAATTCAGGCCAGGTAGATGGAGCATCAGTACTCATTGAGCTTGCCATGAAATCAAAAGCGGAGGGTGTTGGAATAAAGGCAGTTGCTCTTGGCCATAAGGATGGAAATGTAATAATCGTTTCAAATGATGTTAAAGATGGGGCAGATTTAAAGGGAAGAACAATTGCTATTCCACATCGCCAGTCATCACATAACATTTTAGTAAATGATGCCTTAGCAAAAGATGGTCTTACAATCGATGACATTAATGTGGTAGAGCTTGCTCCTACAGAAATGCCTTCAGCCCTTGCAGCTGGAACAATCGATGGCTACTGCGTAGCTGAGCCATTTGGAGCTATGGGTGTTTCAATTGGAGCAGGAAAGGTTCTTTATACATCAGAGGAACTTTGGGAGGATTCAGTATGCTGCGCCTTAGTTCTTACAGATGATTTTATCGATAATCACGCAGATACAGCAAAGGCTTTTGTAGAGGGTTATAAGACAGCAGGAAATAATCTTGATGCAGACACAGCAAAGGCTGTTGCACAGAAATATTTAAATCAGAAGGATGATGTTCTTGATATTTCTCTCAAGTGGATTTCATATGATGATTTGACAATCACAGAGGACCAGTACAACGAGCTTGCTGAGAAGGTAAAGTCTTATGGTCTTTCAGACAATCCACCAGCATATGCTGATTTCGTAAAAAGTGACTTTTAATGGGGGACTAAAAGGGGAAGCATGAAAAGACTAATCTCTCTCAAATATGTAATCGTTTCAATACTAATATTAATAGCGATATGGCAATTCGCATTTACGATAAGTGATTATAGTGAGGCACTGTTTCCATCACCTTTAATGGCACTTCAGGCCTTGGTGGAAATGATAGCTGATGGAACACTTATTGCATCAATCGGAGCCAGCATGTACAGATTTGTAATTGGTTACGGACTGTCAGTAGTTATCGCAGTGTTTCTAGGATTGATTTTGGGAAGCCTGCCAAGGGTATTTAACTATGTAAATCCAACCTTGCAGTTGCTTCGACCAATTTCGCCAACAGCATGGATGCCATTTGTAGTTCTCCTTTTTGGTATTGGAGATCTGCCAGCAATTGTCATTATTTTTATCGCAGCATTTTTCCCAGTGTTGTTATCTACAGTATCTGCTGTTTCAAAGATTGATGACATCTATTTCAGGGTATCTGATAATTTTGGAATCAAGCAGCCTGCACTTATGTGGAAGGTGATTTTACCTGCTGCGTTTCCACAAATCGCAAATGCGATACATTTGGCGCTTGGAAGCGCCTGGATATTCCTTGTAGCAGGTGAAATGGTAGGTGCTCAGTCTGGACTAGGATATCAGATTATTGATGCCAGAAATAACATCAGAGCAGATATTCTTCTTGCCACAATATTGGTGATTGGCTTGATAGGTTTATTACTTGATTTCTTAATTGGACTTGCTGAAAAGAGAATTCTTAAAGCATGGGGAGGTGAAAGCTAATGTCATACATTCATATTGAAAATGCTGGAAAGACTTTTGTGGAAAATGGCATAGAATTCACAGCCTTATCAGACGTAAATCTTGATATAGAAAAGGGAGAGTTTATCTGCTTACTTGGACCATCAGGATGCGGAAAAAGTACATTGCTTAATGCAATAGCAGGTTTTGATCTGGCGAATCATGGACGTGTCCAAATCGACGGAAAAGAGGTCACAGCTCCTAGTACAAAGAATGTTACTATCTTTCAAAACTACGGGCTTTTACCATGGCGCACAGTAGTGAAAAATGTAGAGCTTGGTCTTGAAGCTCAAGGGATTGATAAGAAAACAAGAAGAAAGAAGGCTTTAGAGTACCTTAAGCTTGTGAAGCTTGAGGATTTTGCAAACAGCTTCCCACGACAGCTTTCAGGTGGCATGAAGCAAAGAGTTGCAATAGCAAGAGCCCTTGCGGTGGAGCCAGATATCATTTTCATGGATGAGCCCTTTGGAGCTCTTGATGCTATCACAAGAATGAAGCTTCAGGATGATATTTTAGATATTTGTAAAAATGAAAAGAAGACTATTATCTTCGTTACTCACGATATCGAAGAGGCGGTTTACTTGGCAGATAGAATTGTTGTAATGACACCTAATCCTGGCAAAGTAAAGGGGGTAATTACAGTTCCGCTTCATCATTTCAGAGACAGAACCAGCGGAGATTTCTTATTAGTAAGAGATAAGATTTTTGATTTGCTAAATATGAAGATTGAAGACAATATCGAATATACGATTTAATAAAAAAGAAAGTAAAGGGAGAAACAAAATGAGTCACATACACAATGCTACAGAAGAACACTGTCACAGCCATGAGCACAGTCATTCACATTCTCATGGTAAGCATGGCCTTGAGCACATTCACTCTCACAGAAATCTTATAGGATTCGATGAACATGGAATTCCTACTGTTACTTTAAAAGCCAGTGATCATGGCGGAGAAAGCAGTCCGGAGGATTTTACTAGAGATTATATGAACGCCGTACAGGAATACAGAAAGACATTTCCTTCAAAGCAGGATGTAATCGACCAGACTCCAGACCCGGCAGTAAGAGATATGCTTCTTCGAATGGAACAGCTTGGAATCGATACAGCCTTCGACAGATTTGATGCCCAGAAGCCTCAGTGTAACTTCGGTCTCTGTGGTACCTGCTGTAAGATTTGTAATATGGGCCCATGTCGTATTACCGCTAAGGCGCAACGAGGTGTGTGCGGCGCAGATGCAGATTTGATTGTTGCAAGAAATCTTCTTCGCTCAGCAGCAGCTGGTGCAGCTCAGCATGGCATGCATGCCCGTGAGGTTATGCTTACACTTAAAAAGGTTGCAGAAGGAGAGCTTGATATTCCACTTCTAGGTGAGCAGAAAATTAGAAGCACAGCAAAGGCATTTGGAATCAGAGAAAAGAACAGACAGCTTAAAAATGTAGCAAAGGATTTGGCGGATGTTCTTTTAGAGGATTTATCTAGAACAGTTCCTGATGATTACAAAACCATCAGAGCCTGTGCACTTCCAGAGCGTCAGAAGGTGTGGGAGGAATTAGACATCCTTCCAATCAGTGCTTATCACGAAGTATTTGAGGCTTATCATAAATCAGGTTGTGCTACTGACGGAGATTGGAAGAGTGTAATGCAGCAATTTTTACGTTGCGGTCTTGCCTTTACATTTTCAGGTGTAGTAGGTGCCAGCCTTGCAACAGACTCATTATTTGGTGTTGGTGACAGAGTTACATCAAAGGTAAATATTGGAGCTCTTGAAAAGGGCTATGTAAATATTGCTGTTCACGGACATCTTCCAACACTTGTTAGCCAAATTGTGGCAGCTGGAAAGAGAGAGGACTTGGTGGCTCTCGCAAAGGAAAAGGGAGCAAAGGGAATTCGTTTTTACGGTATTTGCTGTTCAGGACTTTCAGCCATGTACAGAGACAGCGGTGTTATTCCTCTTTCAAATGCAGTATCAGCAGAGCTTGTACTTGGAACAGGCGCACTTGATCTTTGGGTAGCAGATGTGCAGGATGTATTCCCATCAATTATGGATGTTGCAAAATGCTTTAAGACTGTTGTGGTTACCACAAGTGATTCAGCGCGACTTCCAGGTGCAGAAAGATATGAATATGACCATCACCACAGCAACATTGGACAGACAAAGGAGCTTGCAGAAAAGATAGTTAGACGTGCGATTGAAAGCTTTGAGGATAGAAAAGGCATCCCTGTATATATTCCACCTTATGAGGTAGAGGCAGAGGTAGGATTCTCAGTAGAGTATATCCATAAGAGATTTGGCAGCATGAAGCCTCTTGCAGAGGCTATTAAGTCAGGGCAGATTCTTGGTGTTGTAAATATGGTTGGTTGCAACAATCCAAAGGTACTTTACGAGAAGTGCATTATTGATGTGGCAGATGAGCTTCTTAAGAATAACGTTCTTATCATCACTAACGGCTGCGCATCCTTCCCACTTATGAAGCTTGGCTACTGCGCTGTTTCTGGAAAGGAAAAGGCTGGAGAATCATTAAAGGAATTTTTAGAGCCAGATCTTCCACCAGTATGGCATGTGGGAGAGTGTATCGATAACACCCGTTCTACAGGAATCTTTGCAGGAATTGCAGGAGAGCTTGGAAAGAATCTTTACGAGCTGCCATTTGCTTTCTCATCACCTGAGTGGGGAAATGAGAAGGGGATTGATGCAGCACTTGGCTTCAGGCTTAATGGTATCAGTTCATACCACTGTGTGGAGGCTCCAATCTACGGTTCAAAGAATGTAATCGAGTTCTTAAAGTATGGTACAAAGGATTTGCTTGGCTCAACAATGAACGTAAATACAGACCCAGTGGAACTTGCTAAGCAGATAGTGAATGATATGAAGGAGAAGAGAAAGGCTTTGGGCTGGGATTAATTCAATTTAATATTTTTGACAATGTATATGGTTAACGCCAAGCTCATTTTTTGTTTGCTATAAAGTTAATTGATAACCGGTTATAATTTTTAGCCATACTAAAACCTATTGACCTAGTAGGTAATGTGAATTATTATAATCCCATCAATTAAAACATATCGAAAGGGTAGGTAACTCAAATGAAACAACTTTTAATTTCTTTTGTAAGACACAACTGTAAAAACGGCCGAATGCAAAGCTCAAATTGTTATTACTGTTGTTAAAAATATTGATAAGCAAAGGAGATTAAATTATGGCAAACTATAGATTTGAAACATTAGCACTTCACGTAGGTCAGGAAAATCCAGATCCAGCATCTGATGCAAGAGCAGTACCTATTTACCAGACAACATCTTATGTATTTAGAGATTCACAGCACGCAGCTGACAGATTTGGTCTTGCAGATGCAGGAAATATTTATGGTAGACTTACAAACTCTACACAAGGTGTTTTAGAAGAAAGAGTAGCAGCTCTTGAAGGTGGCACAGCAGCTCTTGCAGTTGCATCTGGTGCAGCAGCTATCACATACACAATCGAGGCACTTGCAGCAGGCGGCGGACATATCGTAGCACAGAAGACAATCTACGGTGGAAGTTACAACTTACTTGCACACACACTTCCACAGTACGGTGTTACAGCTACATTTGTAGATGCTCACAACCTTAAAGAGGTTGAGGATGCAATTCAGGAAGACACAAAGGCAATCTACATCGAGACACTTGGCAATCCAAATTCAGATATTCCAGATATTGATGCACTTGCAGAAATTGCTCACCGTCATGACCTTCCACTTGTTGTTGATAACACATTTGGTGCATCTTACTGGGTACGTCCAATAGAGCACGGCGCAGACATCGTAGTTCACTCAGCTACAAAGTTCTTCGGAGGTCACGGAACAACACTTGGTGGCGTTATCGTAGAAGCAGGCACATATGATTGGAAGAAGAGCGGCAAGTTCCCTAATATTGCAGATCCAAATCCTAGCTATCACGGAATCTCATTTGCTGATGTTACTTCACCTGCAGCATTCGTAACATACATTAGAGCAATCCTTCTTCGCGACACAGGAGCTACAATCTCACCATTTAATGCATTCCTTCTTCTTCAGGGAATCGAGACATTACCACTTCGTCTCGACAGACATGCGGAGAATACTACAAAGGTAGTTGAGTTCCTTAAGAATCATCCAAAGGTTTCTAAGGTTAACCATCCATCGCTTGAGGATCATCCAGACCACGAGTTATATAAGAAGTACTTCCCTAAGGATGGCGGAAGCATCTTCACATTCGAAATCAAGGGTGGCAAGGAAGCAGCATTTAAGTTTATCGACAATCTACAGATTTTCTCAATCCTTGCAAATGTAGCTGATGTAAAGAGCTTAGTAATTCACCCAGCAACAACAACTCACTCACAGCTTACAGAGGAAGAGTTGCTTGATCAGGGAATTACACAGTCTACAATCAGACTTTCAATTGGTACAGAGCACATTGATGACATCATTGAGGATCTTGAAAAGGGCTTTGCAGCAATTGACGGAATTAATAACGTAAATACGGATTCAAAAAATAATAGCCAGGCAGTATAAAAAAGACTAGAATACAATATAGAATAAATCGGAGGTTTAATGTTATGGCAAACATTTACAAAAGCGCATCAGAACTTATCGGAAACACACCACTTGTTGAGGTTACAAACATTGAAAAGGAGCTTGGTCTTGAGGCTACAGTATTAGTTAAGCTTGAGTACTTCAATCCAGCAGGCTCTGTAAAGGATAGAGTAGCACTTGCTATGATTGAGGATGCAGAGAAGAAGGGACAGCTTAAGGAAGGTTCAGTTATCATTGAGCCTACATCAGGAAATACAGGTATCGGTCTTGCAGCTATTGCAGCAGCAAAGGGCTATCGTGCAATCCTTACAATGCCTGAGACAATGTCAGTAGAGCGCAGAAACATCCTTAAGGCATACGGTGCAGAAATCGTACTTACAGAAGGTGCTAAGGGTATGAAGGGTGCTATTGCAAAGGCAGAGGAGCTTGCAGCTGAAATCGAAGGAAGCTTTATCCCAGGACAGTTCGTAAATCCAGCAAACTCAGCAGCACACCGCGAGACAACAGGTCCAGAGATTTGGAGAGACACAGACGGAAAGGTTGATCTATTCATCGCTGGTGTTGGTACAGGCGGAACTGTTACAGGTGTTGGCGAGTACCTTAAGAGCCAAAATCCAAACGTAAAGGTTGTAGCTTTAGAGCCAAAGGATTCTCCAGTTCTTTCTGAGGGCCATGCAGGTGCTCACAAGATTCAGGGTATCGGTGCAGGTTTCGTACCTGATGTACTTAACACAGAAGTTTACGATGAAATCTTCACAGCGGAGGCTGATGATGCATTTGCAGCAGCAAAGCTTCTTGCAAAGAAAGAAGGTATCTCAGTTGGTATCTCTTCTGGTGCAGCACTTCACGGTGCAATCGAGTACGCTAAGAAGCCAGAGAACAAGGGCAAAACAATTGTAGCTCTTCTCCCAGACTCAGGCGACAGATACTACTCAACACCACTTTTCACAGAATAAATTTTGGTTGAATAATGCTTATATGCGGTTCCTTGCTTAGGCGGGGGCCGCTATTATTTTGCTCAATTTAGTGTATTGAGAAATAGCCCACCATGCTACCGTGCCCTGCCCAGTTCTCCTGCAGCATTTGAGCAAAATGTTAGATTTTTTTAAGCTGCTGGTGGAGCTTTAAGTGGGTGTCCTTTCATTGATTTTGCACTTCGAAAAGAATGCTGTGCTTTCCACAGACATGTTTTTTGTCTATAAATATTCTCCAAAGTTATTTGTTGAGGTTGCTTCCATATTCCGTTTGCTAAGTAGAACTTAAAAAGAGATATTTGTTTGTAAGGGCACCGTGGCACATTCAACGTCCTGTTTCAAGTGACCACTGCTGCCGCCGTCCTAGCGGCAGCTGCCCTTACAATTCAAATATCTCTTTAAGTTCTACTAAGCTCACTCCAAATATCCAGCAACCTTCAACAAAAATTTTGGAGAATAATTCATAAAATATATTTCATGTCTGTGTTAAGCACACATTCTTAATAGAAGTGCAAAGAATGGAAAGAACACCCACCAATAAAGAAAGCGACACGCAGCTTATAGAAAATCAACATTTTGTGATTGGGCAGGAGAATGGGCAGGGCACGGTAACATGGTGGGCTATTTCTATATGTTTTATGAGCAAAATAATAGCGGCACCAATATTAAAGGAACCGCATATAGCATATTATTCAAACAAAATTGTATATTGTATACAACAAACTGTGGTTAGTATGATATAATGAACGCGATTATAAACTAACTAAGATTAGAGGAGTCAATATATTGAATTTAAGTACGTTAGAAATAGGCAAGACTGCCACGGTAAGGTCGGTTGGTGGAAGCGGTGCACTGCGTCAGCATTTTCTGGATATGGGTATTATTCCTGGTTCAGATGTGTCCATGATAAAGTATGCTCCTATGGGAGATCCAATCGAGCTTCGTATATCCGGATATGAGCTTACCATCAGACTGGCAGATGCTAAGCAAATAGAAATTGAGAATATAAGAAATACAGCTGAGGTGGAGAAGAATCAAAAGAAGCATGAAAAAAGTATTCCCCATCCAGCACTTGGTGAAGAGACGCTCACTCATGATTATGAGGTAGAGCACAAGGCAAAGGAAGTTAATACTGGCAAGCTTACTTTTGCACTTGTGGGAAATCAGAACTGTGGAAAGACTACACTTTTCAATCAGCTTACTGGTGCAAATCAGCATGTTGGTAATTTCCCTGGTGTCACAGTAGATAGAAAGAGTGGCTCAATAAAGGGCTATCCAAATACTGAGGTGGTGGATCTTCCTGGTATTTATTCTATGAGCCCATATACCAGCGAGGAGGTAGTATCTCGTCGTTTCGTATTAGAGGAAAAGCCATCGGCTATTATCAATATAGTTGATGCTACAAATATTGAGAGAAATCTGTATCTTACCATGCAGCTTTTAGAGCTGGAGATTCCTACAATTCTCGCCCTTAATATGATGGATGAGATGGCAGGAAATGGTGGCTCAGTGCTTATTAATGAGCTGGAGGATTTACTGCAGATTCCTGTTGTTCCAATTTCTGCATCTAAGAATGAAGGTATAGCGGAGCTTGTTTCCCATGCTATTCATATTGCAAAGTATAATGAGAAGCCAGGGCGTAATGATTTCTGTGGCAAGGAAGATCACAATGGTGCAGTTCATAGAGCTATCCATGGTGTTATGAGCTTGATTGAGGATCATGCAGAAAAGGCTGATATTCCTATTAGATTTGCTGCAACAAAGCTTCTAGAGGGAGATTCACTTGTTACAAAGGCTCTTGGTCTAGATGATAATGAGGCTGATACCTTAGAGAAGATTATCCTTCAGATGGAAAAGGAGAGAGGTCTTGATAGAGCAGCTGCCATGGCGGATATGCGATTTACTTTTATAAATCGTATATGCGAAGAGACAGTTATCAAGCCTAAGGAGAGTAAGGAGCATATCAGAAGTAGAAATCTTGATAAGTTCTTCACTGGTAAGTGGACAGCTATTCCAGCGTTTATCGGAATTATGGCTCTTGTGTTTTATCTTACCTTTAACGTGGTAGGCGCATTCCTACAGGGAGTGCTTGAAACGATTATAGGTGCAATTACCGATTCCGTAGACAATGTGCTTACAGCAGCCAATGTTGCGGCACCTATCCATTCCTTGATTATAGATGCTATTTTTACAGGTGTTGGTTCGGTGCTTAGCTTTGTGCCAATCATTGTTGTTTTATATTTCTTCCTTTCTATGCTTGAAGACAGCGGATATATGGCACGTGTAGCTTTTGTTATGGATAAGCTTCTTAGAAGAATTGGTCTTTCTGGTCGAAGTATCGTTCCGATGCTAATTGGTTTTGGATGTTCAGTGCCAGCCATTATGTCTACACGTACATTGCCATCTGACAGAGATAGAAAGATGACACAGCTTCTTATTCCATTTATGAGCTGTAGTGCAAAGATGCCGATTTACGCATTCTTTGCAGCTGCATTCTTCCCAGATAAGGCGGCCCTTGTTATGGTAGTGCTTTATGTGATTGGAATAGTGGTGGCTGTAGTGGTAGCGCTATGTACGAAGAATACTATGTTTAAGGGTGAGGCAGTTCCTTTTGTAATGGAGCTTCCAAACTACAGATTACCTGGTCTTAAGAATGTATTGATGCTTATGTGGGATAAGGCTAAAGACTTTATCCAAAGAGCTTTCACAGTAATTTTCCTAGGAACAATTGCAGTGTGGTTCCTGCAGAACTTTAACTTTTACTTCCATATGGTGGAATCATCAGAAGAAAGTATTTTAGCAGCTTTGGCCGGAGTTCTTGCTCCTATATTTATTCCACTTGGCTTTGGAAACTGGAAGATGGTAACATCACTTATTTCAGGCTTCCTTGCAAAGGAAAGCGTAGTTTCAATGATTACTGTACTTTATGGTGGAGCAGAAGGTTTACAGGCAGAGCTTACTCCTCTTACAGTTTTTGTGTTCCTGATTTTCTGCTTGCTTTACACACCTTGTGTTGCTGCAATAGCTGCAGAAAAGAGAGAAGCTGGACGCAGAGCTGCTCTTAAGATGGTTATCTTCCAGTGCGCAGTAGCATGGCTCATAGCATTTATAGTTAGAGCAATAGGTCTTGCACTTGGATTTAATTAATTGAAAAGAAGAATATGTCAAACGCATAACATATTTGTTTTCATATAGCAATAAGGGATTTTGTTGGTATTTTCAACAAAATCCTTTTTTCGTTTTATAGCGGTATTCACAAATCGTTCACGAAAACCTTTAAGATATATGTCAACCGGTTGACATACCACAACACACAGTGCTATCATCCAATCATCAAAACAAACAGACCTTTTGAAGGAGGGGTAATTTAAAATGAAGAAAAAGTTAGTTTCATTAGTTATGGTAGCAGCTATGGGATTGTCTATGGTTGCATGTGGTTCAGCTTCAGGCTCAGGCGATGGGGCAGCAAAGGGTGATGGCGTTTCTATCACAATCTTAAACTCTAAGACAGAGATTCAGACTCAGTTCGAAGAGATGGCAGAAGAGTACGAGGCAAACACAGGTGTACACGTTGAGGTCTACAATGCTGATACAGATACAACAGTTGCTTCACAGGTAGCAACAAGATATGCATCAAACGACCCATACACACTTACAATGGTAGATGCAAAGGATATTTACTCACTTGCTGATGATTATGCTTATGATCTTTCAAATGAAGATTGGGCTAGCCACACAACACTCGGTATCACAGTAAACAATAAGCTTGCTGGTTTCCCAGTTTGTGTAGAGGCAAGAGGTATTCTTTACAACGCAGATGCAATTAAGAAGGTAACAGGTAAGGATTTTGATCCTTCATCAGTAGCAACACTTGATGACTTCCAGAAGCTTCTTGATGAGCTTGTAGCTGGTGGAATGGAAGCTCCAGTTGGTATTCTTTCAGAGTACTGGTCACTTGGTGCTCACTGGTTCCCAATGATTTATGAGGAGCAGGCTGATCCAGACGCATATGTAAATGGTCTTCTTGCAGGTTCTGAGGACCTTGCTGGAAACGAGAAGTTCAACTCTATCATGGATACATTTGAGACACTTGTTAAGTACAACTACGCTAAGGGTTCTGCTTCAAACGCTGACCGTGAAGAAACATCAATGAAGTTTGCTCAGGGCGACATTGCATTTATGTTTGGTGGTAACTGGGATTGGTCAGTAATCAACCAGTACGACTACACAGAGAACCTTGGTATGATGCCAGTTCCACAGAACACAACAGATGGCACAAACGCTAAGCTTGTTGGTGGCGGTTCTAAGTACATCTTCGTAGACAGCTCTGATGCTACAAGCGATGAGCAGAGACAGGCAGCTCTTGATTTCCTTAACTGGTTAGTAAGTGATGCTGAAGGAAATGCTTTCCTTACAGAAAAGTGCGCTTTAGTTCCTGCATTCGACAACATTGATGCTTCAGCACTTGATCCACTTTCACTTTCAGTAAAGGCATACGCTGACGCTGGAAACCTTGTACCAAACTACAACTACCTTCCAGATGATCACATGACAGTAGTAGGTCAGGAGATTATGCAGAAGTACCTCGATGAGGCAATTGATAGAGCAGAGGTTGCTAAGGAAGTAACAGAGTACTTCAAGACAGCAACACCAATTGCTCACTAAATGCAATTGTTTTCGCAAGGAAAACATTTGCTGTGAGCACCTATGCCGAAGGCATATTCAAATGGTGCGAACTACCTTGTTTACTTAAGGGCCTTGGATAAGAAAAACTGAGGCCCTATTTTTATGAAAGGTGATGTTTATGAAAACGAATACACTGGGTTATAAATTTAGGCAGTACTTACTTTTTGCAGGAATATCTACAGTGATTTTTGCAAGCGTGGTAATCATTCCTTTTATTTATGGTCTTTATCTTACATTTACAAGTTGGGATGGTGTTTCTAGAAATAAGCCATTCGTTGGCATTGATAATTATGTTAATGCATTAGGAGATTCAGGGTATTGGGTATCTCTTGGACGTACATTTATCTATTCAGCAATCGCTGTTATTTTGGTAAATGCAGTGGCCTTCATTATCGCTTACATGGTAACAAGCGGTATTAAGGGCCAGAATTTCTTTAGAGCAGGTTTCTTTGTTCCAAACCTTATCGGTGGTATCGTACTTGGTTATGTTTGGAAATTCGTATTTAATAAGGCATTAGTTTCACTTTCAGCTTCTATTGCAAGTGGAGATGCCAAGTCACTCCTTGCCACAGAAACAGGTACTATTGCAGCACTTATCATTGTTTCAGTTTGGCAGTATGCAGGCTATATGATGCTTATTTATGTAGCAGGCTTTATGAGTGTTTCAGAAGATGTTATTGAGGCGGCTAAAATTGATGGCTGTACGGGGACACAGTCAATCATTCATATATCAATTCCACTTATGACAGCATCATTTGTACAGTGTTTATTCCTTACAATCACAAGATGCTTCATGGTATACGATGTTAACCTTTCACTGACAAACGGTGATCCATACGGAAGCTCAGCACTTGCAGCTATGCACGTTTACAACCAGGCTTTCATCAACAAGAATTATGGTACAGGTCAGGCAGAGGCACTTATCCTCTTTGTAATCTGCGCTATTATCGGTGGAATTCAAGTATACGTTGGTAAGAAAGGGGAGGTGCAGGCATAATGGAAAACGAAAAAGCAGCACGCAATAAAAAAATTAGACACGCCATTATGATTATCGTACTTGCGATATTATTTGTAGCATTTATTTTCCCTTTCATAATGGTAATCATAAATGTATTTAAGGTTAAGGCAGATATCACTGCAAATCCACTTGCTCTTATAGGTAAGCACGGATTCACATTAGAGAATTTCCCTAATGCTATTAAGAAAATGAATTTCTGGAACTCATTTGGAAATTCGCTTTTTATAACAATTTTCTCAACAATCGGTACAATCATTCTTTCATCAATGACTGCATACCTTATTGTTAGAAATAATTGGAAAGCAAACAAGATTTTATTCGTAACAATGATTGCATCAATGGTAATTCCATTCCAGGTACTTATGGTTCCTCTTGTTTCTTTATACGGTGGAATATTTGGAATATTAAATCACAGAATTACACTTATTTTTATGCACATCGGTTTCTCACTTTCAATGGCAACATTTATGTTCCACGGAAGTATTCACTCAAATGTACCTATCTCACTTGAGGAGGCAGCAACAATTGATGGCTGTAACAAATGGCAGATTTTCTCACAAATCGTATTTCCGATATTAAAGCCAACAATTGCAACAGTAGCAATCATTGATGCAATGGCATTCTGGAATGACTACTTACTTCCATCTCTTGTACTTGGACGTAAAGAGCTTTACACAATTCCTATCGCAACAAAGGTATTCTACGGTACTTATTCAACAGATACAGGATTAATTATGGCTGCACTTCTTTTAGCAATGCTTCCAATCTTACTTCTGTATTTATTCCTTCAGAGATACATCGTTGAGGGTATTACAGCAGGTGCCGTTAAATAAGCAGATAGGATGGAACAATGGAGCAAACCATTTTTATGGTGCACCTTCCTATTAAAAAAAAATAAAGGATTGAAAAAATGAAAAAGCTAGAAAACAAATGTATGCTTATCACTTATGCAGATTCAATGGGTGATAACCTTTCAGATTTAACAACAGTAATGAACAAGCATTTTAAGGATGCAGTTGGTGGAATTCACATTCTTCCATTCTTCCCATCATCAGGAGACAGAGGTTTTGCTCCAATGGATTACCACGTAGTAGACCCAGCTTTTGGTGATTGGGATGATATTGAAAAGTTAGCAGAAGATTATTATCTTATGGCTGATTATATGATTAACCATATTTCAGCACAGAGTGAATACTATAAGGATTTCCTTGCAAAGAAGGATGATTCTAAGTACAAAGATCTTTTTATCCGTTACAAGGATTTCTGGGAGAACGGCGAACCAACAGAGGAAGAAGTAGATGCAATCTACAAGAGAAAGCCAAGAGCTCCATACGTAGATGCGAATTTCGCAGACGGCACTACTGAGAAGGTTTGGTGTACATTTGATGAGCAGCAGATTGATATCAACTGTAAGTCTCAGACTGCAAAGGATTTTATCAAGGATAATCTTGAGACACTTTGCAAGCATGGACTTGCTATGATCAGACTTGATGCTTTTGCATATGCTACAAAGAAGGCAGGTTCTTCTTGCTTCTTTATTGAGCCAGAAGTATGGGAGCTTATGGATGAGTCAGCTAAGATTGTTGAGCCTTACGGTGTAACACTTCTTCCAGAGATTCACGAGCACTATACAATGCAGCAGAAGATTGAAAGTCATGATTACTATGTATATGATTTTGCGCTTCCTATGCTTCTTATTAACGGCCTTTACTATGGACAGTCACAGTACTTAAAACACTGGCTTGAGATTTGTCCAAGAAAGCAGTTTACAACACTTGATACACACGATGGAATCGGGGTTGTAGATGTTAAGGATCTTCTTCCTGATGAGGAAATCGAGCGTACAAAGGAAGACATCTTTAAATTCGGCGCTAATGTTAAAAAGATTTACAACACAGCAGCATACAACAACCTTGATATTTATCAGGTTAACTGCAGCTACTATTCAGCACTTGGAGATGATGACGATGCTTATCTTCTCGCAAGAGCAGTTCAGTTCTTTGCACCAGGTATTCCACAGGTTTATTATGTTGGACTTCTTGCAGGAAAGAACGATCTTCAGCTTTTAGAGGAGACAAAGGTTGGTAGAAATATTAATCGTCACTACTACAAGCTTGATGAAATCGACCGCGAGGTTGAAAGACCAGTGGTTAAGAAATTACTTGAGCTTATGAAGTTTAGAAATGAGCATCCAGCTTTTGATGGAGAGTTCATCTTAGAGGATTGCAGCGATGAAGAGCTTGTTATTCTCAGACAAAAGGGAGATGCTTTTGCAAGACTTAAAGCTAACTTAAAAACTAAGAAGTTCACTATTGAACATTCGTAAAATAAAACGGCAATGCTCAGTGTGGTATTGCCGATTTTTATGGTAGAATGTGGACAGGGAGATTAGCTTTAATTGGAGGGAAAAATGGCAACATTAAAGGACGTGGCAGCAAAGTGCGGATTGACTGTCACTACAGTATCAAGAGTATTAAATAACAGAGGATACATTTCCGAAGAGACAAGAGCAAAGGTTTATGCGGCCATGGAAGAGCTCAACTATCAACCAAATGAGGTGGCAAGATCTTTATCCAAGAAGTCTACAAAAACCATAGGGGTTATAGTCCCACATATCAGACATCCTTACTTTTCGGAAATGATTAGTAATATTGAAAACGCAGCAAATAAACAAGGATATAAAATAATCCTTGCCAACTCAAAAGGGGCAAAACACAAGGAGAAGGAATACTTAGACATGTGCACAAGTAATAGAGTGGCAGGTGTTATATTATTTTCTTCCAGTGTACAGGTATCGGAATTTGCAGATAGCAAAATTCCGCTTGTCACCGTAGAGCGTTTTATAGAAAATGGAACTGCAGCCGTAGAGTGTGACAATGAACAGGGGGGAATGCTGGCAGCCCAGGCTCTTATTGATTCAGGATGTAAGAATGTTCTTATGATTTCAGGTGTTGTTAATAATTCAATGCCTGCGGATGATCGTGTAAAAGGTTTTGCAAAAGTTTGTGAAAAAAATGGTATTTCATATAAGGAAATAGTCACCAGTCAGGATCAGTACGAAAGCCTGGATTATCATTCACTTTTAGACAGTGCTTTAAAGCTTGATTCTGATATTGATGGCGTATTTGCCAGTTCGGATTTAATTGCCGCGCAGGTGCTTCAAGTTTGTGGTAAAATAGGTAGAAAAGTTCCTGAAGACATTAAGCTGGTGGGTTTTGATGATGTAATGATATCACGTCTTACTACACCACCTATATCCACTATACACCAGCCAATAAAAGAAATGGCGGAGATGGCAGTGGAGCTTGTTATTTCAGCAACTGAGGGAAAGGTTGTGCCAAAGCGCACACTCCTTCCAGTATCTTATATAGAAAGAGAGAGCACAATTTAATGGAAAGATTTGACGTAATAGCATTAGGAGAGATTTTAATTGACATGGCTCCAGGTGAGCAGAGTTCACAGGGTAATGATACATTTGAGGCTTGCCCAGGTGGAGCACCTTGTAATGTACTTTCATTATTAAACAAGAATGGATATAAGACTGCTTTTATTGGTAAGGTAGGAGAGGACATGTTTGGACGTCTTCTTACAAATACCATTGAGGAAATTGGAATAAACACAGAGGGTGTTGTTTTTGATAAGGAGGTTCGCACTACACTTGCTTTTGTCAAGAAGCTTCCTAACGGAGACAGAGATTTCAGCTTCTACAGAAATCCAGGTGCAGATATGATGTTAAATGCGTCTGAGGTTAAATATGACTTAATCGAGGACTCAAAGATTTTCCATTTCGGAACACTTTCAATGACATCAGAATGTGCAAAGGAAGCAACAAAGAAGGCTGTAGCTTTTGCAAAGGAAAAAGGACTTCTTGTTTCTTTTGATCCAAACCTTAGAGAGCCACTTTGGGCAGATTTAGAGGATGCCAAAGCTGCAATCAGATGGGGAATGGAAAATTGCGATATTCTCAAGATTTCAGATAACGAAGTAGAATTTATGACAGGCCTTTCAGATATGGAAGCAGGTTATAAGAAGATAAAGGAAATGTCATCAGCTAAGCAGGTGTTCGTTACACTTGGACCAGACGGAAGTATTGGAATGGCTGATGGTGAGCTTGTTAAAGTAGCTGGTGTTAAGATGGAATCAGTAGTAGACACCACTGGTGCCGGCGACACATTTATGGGCTGTGCACTCCATTACATATTAGGTCATGGAATAGAGCTTTCAGCAGACCAGATTAAAGAGTTACTTACAATTGCAAATGCAACAGCTGCAAAGGTAACTCAGGTTAAGGGTGCATTAAAGGTAATGCCTGAAATTTAATATTAAAGAAATAAGGAACCCTCCACTATTTGTGGAGGGTTCTTTTGTATTAGTATTCTTCTTGTAAAGTTTTCTGTAACACCAGAACCTCATTTTCGCCTCTGATCTTTCTTAATTTCCAGCTGTTCAGAACAAATCGTAGAACTTCATCGATAACAACAAGCCCGAAGATTTGTAAGATTCCCATATGAAATACCATTACCAGAATTGAGCTCATGGTTATAACAAAGAAGGTTCCAAAGAGCTGAGTCTTTAACATCCATGCTGGCTCGCCATAGCCTTTGATTCCGGAACCGAAAATAATATTTCCACTCTTTGGGAACAAATCTACACCTACTATTAAAAGATATAGTGGAGCTGCTGCAAGCACTGCTGCGTCTTTTGTAAATATTCCTAATATCTGATGAGGGAATAGGAGGAACATCACAAGGTTTAATATCGAAAATCCCCAGGCAAGATATGAGGAGCACATTACAACATCCCACACACCTTTTACATTCTTTCTGCCTGTTTCATATCCTGAAAGTGTAAGAGTGGCAGTACCAAATGAACCTGATACAACAACTGCTATCAGCTCTACGCTGAAAACAATGGAATGTATTCCAGCGGCTGCTACAGAAATCTTGTTGAGCATTGCTATAAGATATAAATGTCCAAGATTCCATGCGAACTCTTCACAGGCTGCTGGTGCACCGAACTTTATTGTTGCAGTGTATAGCGGAAGCTTTGCTTTTATTATCTGTGAATAGGTTGGTCTAATAGCAATGTCTTTTGCTGTCAACACATAGATAAGGACGATTAAATCACCCAGTAATTCAGCTAATGTTGTGGCAATGGCTGCACCCTTAACACCCATGGCAGGAAGTCCAAAGTGGCCAAAAATCAAAGTATAATCCAGTATTACATTTGCCAATGATCTGGAAACACCATACCAAACCATAATCTGAGTCTTCTGGCTTACCTGCAGCATACAGCTGATGGATGCACCGATTCCAGTGAGAATAAATATTAGAGCAAAGTAGTGAGCATAATCAATACTCATACTGATGATGCTCTCATCAACGCCCATAAGGTTGAAAGCCACCTGTGGTGTGAAAAACCAGAACAGGAAAAGAATAATTCCTATACCATTATTAAATTTAAATACTGAAGCCAGTGTTGCTGTTGCTTTATCAAGCTCATTTGCACCATATAACTGACTTACTAGGATTGTGGCACCTGTAGTTAGTGCAAAAATGATGCTCATTGTGGTCCACATTGGCGTGGAGGCATTTCCTACAGCACTCATGCTTTCGATTGAGAGGCTTCCAATGAATACTTTATCAATTAACATCTGAAGCTGCGATATCAGATTTGAAAGCATTATCGGGACAGCAATAGCAAATATTTTCTTAATATAGTCTTTCATAATCATAATCTCTTTCTTTGTACTTATATCAATTGTGACAGGACATAATTTATCAGCTTAATGGACTTTATAATTAATAATCACTGATTCGAAATAATTTTACACTGCTTTTGGTGTCATATATATAATCAGTGCATTTTTCAATAATAAATGATGATAGTGAAAAAAACATGTTTCAGTGTAAATTCGGGCTTAATAAGTGTAAGGCACAGGCTCCAGGAAATTTGGTGATAAATTTATCATGAAAATAAAAAATTAGCTGTGTGCTACGGGAGTTTTAGAGGAGAGAATGAAATGGAAGCAATCAATCAATTCCTGGTAATAATTTTTACACTTATTCAGATATACGTTGATTTTCTATTGTAATGAATTATCATGAAAATAGGTAGAATCTGAAGGGGGTACAAAATGCTAAGAATAGCAATTTGTGATGATGATAAATTAGATAGAGACAGACTTCATGAATACGTTGATCAGTATCTATATGAAAGAAGTGCTCAGGCTGAGGTCAGAGTATTTGATCATCCAGATACATTAATTCAGGAATGCGAAAGCTTCAGACCACAGGTATATCTTCTTGATATTGTTATGCCTATGGTTACAGGTATTCAGGCGGCCAGAGAATTAAGATGGAACCAGCCAGATGCGCAGATTATTTTTGCCACATCTGAAAGTTCTTATGCGTTGGAATCCTTCGATGTAAATCCAATTAACTATATTTTAAAGCCAGTTGATAAGGAAAAGCTTTTTTCAACCTTGGATTTGGCATTGTCGAGAGTGCAGGATGAGGACAAGAAGTCTATCACTATAAAAATAAAAGGTGGCCTTTGTACCTTAAGAATAGATGAAGTGATGTACATCGATTATCGTAATCACGTAGTAACATATCATATGGCAAATGGAGAAATTGTTTCCACTCCCACACTTAGAATCGGCTTTTCAGAATATATGGAGGAGAATCATTCCACACAGGATTTTGTCAGATGTCATGAATCCATCAGCGTTAATATCTCAGCAGTTGATAAACTTACAAAGACTGACATTACATTAAGGAATAAAGAGACTGTGCCAGTATCAAAAAGTAGATATAACGAAGTTGCAGACAGCTACATGAATTATAGATTTTAACGACTAAAGAGGAATTACTATGGGTGATAATAAAGCAAACGAATACGATGTACCGAAAAGAGAAGGAAGTGTGTGGCCAGAAGATATTTGTCCGGCGTATACACCACGTGAGGATGCCATACCATCAATCAAAGGCTGCTGGTACTGTAAATATGCAGATTTCCATCTAAAAGAGGAGCGGGCATTAGAGGTGGGAATATGTATGTGGCCAAAGAAGATTATCGAATAGGGGGAGATGACAAATGCATAATTTTCTTTTAGCTGCAATCATGGCCAGCGTATTCGCTATGTTTTTCGAGGGCTTCATCGTTTTTAGAAGCATGAAGAACAGGCTTCACGCATATCTGTTTATTAACTGTATTGTTATGCTTGTAAACAATATAGGTTATCTCCTGCAGCTATTATCCAAAACAGAAGATGAATATATAGCTGCCCTTAAATTTTCATATGCCGGCAGAATATGGATTATGTTTTCTCTTTTCATGTTCACGGTAGAATTTTGTCATATTAAAATTCCAAGATTTATTCCAAGCGTAATAATTATAATTAATGTTGTTGTTTATGGATTCGTATTTACGTTACAGAACCATACTTTCTATTATTCAAAGATGTGGTTCGATAAAGACGGACTTTTTCCAGTCCTGTTGCACAGAAGCGGCATAGTTCACCAGTCATTTATGCAGTTTCAGGCTGCTATTATGCTTATTAGCTTCTTCTGGATGTTTAGAAGCTTAAGAAGCTATAAAGGTAAAATTGCAAAAAGAAGAGCAACTATTATCATTGCTGGCTTTCTTACAGAGGCTGTTCTTTTTGTGTGTGAGATTGCACATTTATTCTTCTTCACTTATTTCTTTGATATTTCCATTATTGGCAATGTGGCTGTTACCATTTCCATGTTCATAGCCATATTTAGATACAACCTTCTGGGGATTATTGATATGGCCCGAGAGTATATTGTGGATAGATTATCTGAGGGCGTTATTGCTGTGGATTGTGAGGAAAGGGTCCAGTACTACAATGAACATGCCAAAGAACTTTACCCGGAGATTGCAAGCAATCCGGAGAGTGTTGTGGAAAAATTAAAAGAGGCTATTGTAAAAGATGACACCATAACAATAGGTGACAGATATTTTTCACCGGAGGAAAAGGATCTTTTTGCAGAGGGGGAACCTATTGGAAAGCTATATGCTCTGGTGGATACCACAGTCTTAAAGCAGAGAGAGTATAGGCTGAAATCTGATGCTGCCATACTTGAAATGGCTGCCAATAGCATGAAGGAACGCCTTAGTGCTACAGAAGAGATTCTCAGTCAGGACAGAACTATGCGTCATGACAGGAGACATTTTGAGGCATTGATTTTATCTTTGATTCAGGATGGAAAAGTTGATGAGGCCAAAAAATTTCTTGAGGAACGACTGGCTCACGAGCCTCGCGCCAGCGTGCGATACTGTGAGAATGCCACTATCAATGCTGCTATCATGCACTATGTCACAGTGGCCCAAAGAAATAATATTGATGTAAAGGTGGCTGCCAATATTCCTTATAATCCCGGGGTGGATGAAATGCAGCTTGCTATTGCCATAAGCAATCTTCTGGAAAATGCAATTCATGCCTGCGAAAAGCTTCCAGAGGCAGAGCGTTTTATTGAGGTAAATGCCAAATTCAAGGAACAGCTTTTGTTTGAGCTTGTAAATGCCTGTGATGGTAAGGTGGAGCTTGATGAGGATGGCTACCCTGTCACTACAGAGGTGGGACATGGCATAGGAACACGAAGCGTTCTTGATTTTGTTCAAAAGACTAACAGTGAGATTCGATATATTGCAGAAGATGATAAGTTTAAAGTAAGGATGATTATTGGTTAGGGGAATTTTGGGGGATTTTAAAGGCTATAGGCTGAGGAGATATATAGATGAAAAAAGGAGCATGTTTTCTTTTATCTATGATAATGTGTCCGCTGGTTTTTACAGGATGTGGTTTTGGAACTGGCAGTGGGGTTACGACTGTGACTTTCCAAACCTGGAACCCGGCAGATACGGGACCTGATAGTCCGATTTATAAAATCATAGAGGAGTTTGAAAAAGAAAACCCGGATATAAAAATTAAATACAATTTTGTTGGTGCAGGAGATTATCAGGAGCATCTTCGTGTAAATCTTATGACTGGAGATGGCCCAGATGTATTTGGTGTTAGCACCGGATCGTATTTTGATACATCAAGAGAGTTTGAGGAAGAGCTGGCACCATATTGCAAGAAGGCATGGGGCACAGACTGGAAGAGCAAGTTTTATAGCTCCTGTATCGAGGATGTAAGTGACGAGAATGGTAATATTTACGGATTGCCACTGGGCCAGACATACGCAGGCTATATGTGGGCAGATGTAAATATGCTAAAAGAGTATGGCTGTGAAGTGCCTTCCAGCTATAAAGAAATGCAAATGACCTGCCAAAGGCTTCGTGAAAATGGTCAGTATCCTTTGGGCATGGGAGCAAAAGATTCATGGCTAAATATTGATATGTGGATGTCCATAGCGGCTGACTGCGACAGGGATGCTTTGTATGATGCGATAGATGGAAACGCATCTTTTGAATCGGCTCCTATTATAAAATCCTTTGAAATATGGCAGGATTGCTTTAGCAATGGAGTTTTTCAGGATAAAGCTATCAAAATGACTCTTTACGATACAGTAAATGAGAAATTTCAGCGTGAGGGCAGTATACCTATGTTTGCCAACGGTTCATGGGCAATGAATATGTATACCATGAATGATGAGAAGACACAGGATAATTTTAATGGCTCAGGGGCAGACCACGACATCTTCCTTATTGATTGGAATGACGATGGAAAAGTGGCTCCGGTCACAGCATCTGCTGATGTAATTCTTTGTTTGAATCCTGAATCTGAGAATAAGGATGCGGCATTTCGCTGGATGGATTACTTAGTCAATGAGGGGCAGGAGCTTCTTGTAAATCAGTACCTTGAGTACATGCCATCCAGAACAGATCTGGAGCTTAATGTGCAGGGATTAAGTGCGGATGGAAGAGAAAATCTTGATTACATCCTTGAAAACGCAAATACGAATGTGGCAGGCTCCAGAATAATCAGATACGAAGATTTGAAGCTGGCTGTTCGTGATGCACTTGAGGATTTGGCATATGGACGAATAACTCCAAAGGAGGCTGCCAGCAGAGTTCAGAAAGTATCACATAATACAATTAGATGACGAGGCAACAGACAGTTGCGTGATTAAAATTAGTCTTCATAATACAATCAACTTATGAGGAGGTATTAATCTATGAGTACACAGGAAGTTTTATTAGAGCTTAGAACAAAGAATGGTCTTTCCCAGGATGAGCTGGCTGAAAAGGTTTTTGTCACAAGACAGGCTGTATCACGCTGGGAAAATGGAGATACTGTTCCTAATACAGAGACACTGAAGCTTTTATCAAATCTTTATAATGTATCAATCAATACATTGCTTGGTTCGCCAAACAAGCTAATCTGCCAGTGCTGCGGCATGCCACTTGAGGATGAGATTATTGGTCGCAATAAAGATGGAAGCCTGAATGAGGAATATTGCAAGTGGTGCTACGCTGATGGCACCTACACCTATAGCGATATGGATGATTTGATTGATATATGTGTTCAGCATATGGTTGGTGAAAATTTCACTGAGGAGCAGGCTCGCTCTTATCTTAAGATTGAGCTGCCTAAGCTGAATTACTGGAAGAAATACGATGAGCTTAGTGATGGTGGTCAGTTTGAGGAATTTAAAAAGCAACTGATTGATGAGATAAATGCTCTTGGCATAGAGGGCATGCCAAAGCTGGAAAAGCTGAACGCTTTGGTTGGTAGTTATGTGAATTTAGAGTATAAGCTGCCTAGCGGAATGAAAGTGAAGTATCTTGATGATGCAACCACATACCTTGGAAATCAGCTGGAGTCAGAAATTGTTCCGGGGCTCTGCTTTGGAATAGTTGCAAATATGGATTTCATCCTTGTTTGCACCTACGAGGCAGAGGGCGCTAATCCGGAATTGCTGGTGTATAAAAAGAGATAGCTGTTGATATTAAATGAGAGTAAAGCAGATTCTAATAATGGATTAGGATCTGCTTTTATTATGGGATTTTCAATGGGTGGAGAAAATGGTCGTATATTGAAAAAATAATGGCAGTATTTTCAATATATTGAGGTATGTGATTTATATTGAAAATTTTTTGCTGTTTTTTTCAATGGGAGAAGATTTTGAAAGTATATTGAAAAAATATGCCCTTATATTTTCAATGGGGAAGAGATTTGCTTCTATATTGAAAATAATAGGATTTTATTTTCAATGGGAATAAGATTAGCTCTAATATTGAAAAAGATAAGATATATTTTTCAATATAGATTTAGATTATTTTTCTGTTGAAAATTTCAGTGTAAAAACAGACTAAAAGCGTGAATGCTTAGGTCTGTTTTTTTCTATGTGATAAAAATGTAGTAGGTCAGGCAGGACCTACATGAATCCTTCTCAGCAGGAGGATTAAATCATGTACGATATTAATTTTTTTGAAATCGCTAAGAGGCGAGAAGAGTATTATCAATTTTCTGAGTGGGCAAGAAGTGAAAATCTTGAAAGAATCGTTCCACAGAAAGATTTGTGGGAGATGGAGCTGGACTTGGAAAACAAAATTGGAATTTTAGAAAAAATCGTAAGGAGGTTTAAATATGGTATTAGGAATAATAGGAGAGAATTGCAGTGGGAAGTCAACACTGGCGAAGGAAATAAATCAGCGATTAAATGCTAAGGTATATACAGGTAGTGATTATTTGAGACTAGCGAAAAATGAAGCAGAGGCAAGAAAAATGTTCATTAAAATGCTGAGTGAAAATGAGAGTGAAAATAACATTATCTATGTTGTTACAGAGCCAGAGCAGCTTGATATTTTACCAGATAACGCAGTCAGGATTCTTGTTAAAACAGACATAGAAACAATAAAAGAAAGATTCAGAGAAAGGATGCATGGGACCCTGCCTAGGCCTGTGGAGATGATGCTTGAGAGAAAGCATGGAATGTTTGATAACGAGAAGGTTGAGTTTGTTTTCGATGGAGTATCTGGTGATACAGATAGCTTATGTGATGCACTTGAAGCTATGTAGCATTATCTGGAGGAATAAGTAATGAGAGAATTTATAGATTTTAGTGTAAGTGCTCTTCCATGGATAGCAATCGGATTATTTATTGTAATGTCGTGTATACAAGCTAAAGCCATGGCTGATGGTAAGGAACTAGGCAGAGCCTTCAGCTGTGCTGCCTGGTTTCCTGCAATGGTATTCTTTATTCTTGAAATTTCAGAAATGCAAGATGGAGATACATCTAGTGGTACAACTTGGTTGATTTTGGGTATAATCAATATTATTCTTAATTATGTGGACAGAGAGAAAGATGAAACGTGAAATCTTTCACTCTTAGGAGGACAAAATGACACATAAAGGAGACAGTGATGTTTGTTTGGATTTGTTTAATAATATTGGTTGAGGTTCTTACATTTGGGTTTACAAATAAAAAACTGAAAGCTGCAGGTAAAAGAGGCATTAGAATTTTGGCAAATATAGGATTTATTCTTATTTTATTGGTTACACTGCGCTGTGCCCTCTTTCCACCTGTAGGGGAAATGCCTACCAATGGGCAGTATGAAATAACATCTAATGAATATTGGCTTGAGGAAGACAGGGTAGATCCTTATTTGGAAAGTGGAGACAAGAGAGTCCTTTGGGTAAGAGAATGGAAGCCAGTGGACTGTGATGAGGAGAAACCTGTAGTAATTGCTTCCCATGGTTCTTGTGGCTCTATTGATAATAACAGGTCGATGTACAGAGAGCTGGCAAGTAACGGATATACGGTATTGGCTGTAGCTCACTACGGTCAGTCGGCATCTTTTGTATTTGAAGATGGCAAAAGCACAGGCCCAAGTATGATTTTTATAAAGCAGATGACATCACTAGATCCTGAAAATAATCCAGAGGAAGCATTTGAGGTTTACAAGGAATGGATGGATATTCGTACCACTGACCTGAATACTGTCATGGATGATTACAACAACAAAAATGGTAAAACTGAATTTGTTGCTATGGGGCATTCCCTTGGCGGAAGTGCAGCCTATGCTATGGCAAGAATCAGAAGTGACGTGATAGGTGTTGTAGCTCTTGAGTCACCATTCATGTATGACATTGAAGGTGTTGAAAACGGTAAATACGTATTTAATCAGGAAGATTATAATGTGCCACTTTTAAACATCTACTCAGACTCAGTCTACCCACATCTTTTTGAGGCTGATTTTTCCGAATATGCCAATAATAAATTATTTTTAGAGCGTTCGAACGAACAGTACACAACTATCCATTACGAGGGTGTGGGACACATGGGACTTTGCGACTTATCACGACAGTCACCAATCTTAGCAGCTATGTTTAGTGGTGGCTTCCAGAAAGTAAATGCCAGAATACAGCTGGATACTCTAAATAAAGATTGCCTGGAATGGATAGAAAACATTAGATAATAAAATTTTGTGGAGAAGTAAACAAATGAAAACAATTGGACTTATAGGTGGAATGAGTTGGGAAAGCACAATCCCATATTACAAGATAATCAATGAGTATGTTGGAAATGAGCTTGGTGGCTTACATAATGCCAGAATCATTCTTTTCAGTGTAGAGTTTAGTGAGCTTGAGAATTACATGTCAGCAGGTGAATGGGATAAGATTGAAAAGATTCTTTCAGATGCAGCAGTAAAGCTTCAGGCTGCTGGTGCTGAAGTCATTCTTATTTGCACTAACACTATGCATAAGATGTTTTCAAGCATAAAAGAGAAAGTTAATGTTCCAATGATTCACATAGCTGATGCCACAGGAGATCAGTTGGAGAAAGATGGCTTCAAAAAGGTGGCTCTCCTTGGAACAAAATATACAATGACAGAAGACTTCTATAAATCCAGATTAATAGATAGAGGTTTTGAAGTGCTGATTCCAAATGAGGAAGACATCGAAACTGTAAATGATGTTATTTTTGATGAGCTTTGCTGTGGAATCATAAATGAAAAATCTAGAGATGCTTATTCTTTAATAATTGAAAAATTAAAGGCACAGGGAGCAGAAGCAGTCATTCTTGGATGTACAGAAATTGGAGGTCTCATCAGACAGGAAGATTCTGTCCTTCCAATCTTTGATACCACTGTAATTCATGCTGAGAGTGCTGCAAGATTTGCTGTGTCCTAGACTTGAAATAAGAGGGAAATAAAAAATGAATTACAAAATTATTGATAAAGAAAAATATTACAGACATGGTGTCTTTCGACATTTCATGGAGGACTGTAAGTGCTCAACATCAATTACTGCAAAGATTGATGTGACTGAGCTTGTAAATTATTCAAAGCATACAGATACTAGATTCTACATTAATTTCTTGTATCTGTTATCAAAGGTTTTAAACTCTAGAGACGATTATAAAATGGGATTTTTATGGGAAAGTGGAGACTTGATTTGCTATGAAACAGTGAATCCTATTCAGTACATTTTTCATGAGGATACAGAGACCTGTACACCGGTTTATACCACCTACTATGAAAACTATGAGACATTCTACGTAAATGCGATAAAAGATGTTGAAAACGCAAAGGAAACAAGAGAGTATCAATTAGATATGATGAATCATCCAAATTGGTTTGATGCATCATACATTTCATGGCTTTCATATGATGCTTTACATGTTGAACTTTCAGATGGATATCCGCACTTTGCACCTATTATTAATTGGGGCAAGTACAGCCAGCAGGATGGAAGATTTATGATGCCACTGACAGTTAGGTTGAATCATGCTATTGCAGACGGTTATTTAGTTTCATTGGTATATAGACTTTTGGAGAAGGAAATAGCTTCTTTTTGCAGAGGTAATAAGGAATGAGAATAGAGACAGATAAAAACATAGGATATGTGCAGTTGGTTCCAATTGGAGAAGATAAATTGGAGATTGGTTACCATGTTGCAAAACCATTTACCAGAAATGGATATGCTACTACCTACCAGAAGCATATTGGGATAGGTAGTAGGAAAAATTGGATTTTTTACTATCTGAAAAGCTTTTCTTCATGAAGGTGGTAATTTTTGACTTATATATTACTACTTGTATTGATTTTTCATTTTTAGGTAGTAAAAAGTTACTACCTGTATTCATTCCTCGTAGATAGGTAGTAAAAAATCTAAAAAAATGTACTACCTAATTCAATTAGTAGGTCACAGGTAGTAATTACAAAGGGGTTTGCCTAAAAAGAGGTCTAACTAAAGACTAAATATCGGAATTAAACTCTACTCTGAGTAGGTAGCCTTATCAGATCCGCTGATTTATCCTTTAATCAGAGGAGGTAAAAAGATAATGAACCAATATGTTACAGGAGCAGTTATTAAGGAACTGCGAGAAAAAAATAAGATTACCCAGAGTCAGTTAGCAGAAACTTTGGGAGTCAGTGATAAGGCTATTTCAAAGTGGGAGACTGGAAAAGGTTATCCTGACATAACATTGCTTGAACCCATAGCAGAAGTATTTCGTATTTCCGTTACAGAGCTTATTTCAGGAAGTACAGTCAGTAATGTGAATGTATCCGCAAATATGCTTAAGTCATTATTTTATGTATGTCCGGTTTGTGGAAATGTGATTCATAGCATGGGACAATCTGTTATCACCTGCCATGGAGTAACACTTCAACCGGAGGATGCAGATAAGCCTGATGAAAATCATAAGATTTCAGTTGAGCGAGTTGAAGATGAATACTTTGTTCACATCGAGCATGAAATGACAAAGAATCATTACATTTCATTTATTGCAGCAGTATCTTCAGATGGAATCCAGATGATTAAGCTTTATCCAGAAGGTAATCCTGAGGTTAGATTTAAGATAGCTGGGGTTAAAAAGATAATATTCTACTGTAACAAGGACGGGCTATTCCAGAAAGATTTGATTTCGTCCCCCAAAAACAGGGAATAGATACTATTTCAATGTAACATAAAACAATTTTAGCAAGGAGCGGAGTTATGATTGTGATAGTTAATACTACAGATAACAAAGAAATATCAGCGCTGATACAGACTGATTTAGAAGAGAAAAAAGTGGAGTATAAGATTTTTGAGGCTGACACTATGAACATTAGCCCTTGTTTGGGTTGCAACTATTGTTGGCTTAAAACTCCAGGAAATTGCATGATTAATGATGATTATGAGCAGATTGTAAAGTTGTTGGCAAAGGGAGGTCAAATGTGGGTAATATCTGATACAGCACTGGGATTTATTAATCATAAGGGAAAAAATATTTATGACAGATTGATGCCAATAGTTACCATGAATCTTGAGTTCAGAGATAAGTTGATGCGCCATATTATGAGATATGATACAAGACCGGATGTAGGTGTTATTTTCCAAGGGGAAGCAGATAAGGAGTTCCTGGATACCTGGAATAAAAAGGTAGCATCAAATATGAATAGTGAGCCACTTGGCGTATATGAGGTTAATGAAATTAGGGAGGCAATAGCATGCATGCAGTAATTATAAATGGCAGTCCTAGAATTCAAAAGAATAGCAATACTGATAAGATATTACAAAAATTCACAGCAGGTTTCTGTAAAGCAGGAAATACATTTGAATTGTATTCATTATCCGATAGAAATATTTGGGATGATGCAAGATTAGCTTTTGATAATAATGATAACATTATTTTTGCATTACCTTTATTTGTAGAGTGTGTACCTGGCTTGATGTTGGAGTTTTTAGAAACATTATCTTCTAAGAATTCAGATACAAAATTATCTTTTATACTTCAAAGCGGTTTCGCAGAAGGAGCTCAGCTTAGAGTAGGAGAAAAATATTTGGAGATTCTTACAGAAAAACTGAACTGTACATACGGAGGAACCCTCACAAAGGGAAACAATTTTGGTATCCGTGTATTTGAGGGAGCTGAAAGAGATAGAATCACAGAGCCATACAAAGAAATGGGTGAGTTATTTGCTGAAGAAGGTGATTTCTTCGACGAGAAATTCAAGACCTTTACCGGACCTGAAATGTATCCACTACCACTTCGATTATTCATAGACCTCTTGTTTAAAACAAGTGCTAAAAAGGCATATCAGAAAATAGCACAACAGTGGGGCTGTGATAAACCATTGGAATATCAGCCTTATGCATAAAAATATTACATTTTCAGCAGTAGTGTTTAATGCTATCATTGGGGTATATGTTTTGCTAGAAAAATTTGATGAAGATAGGAGAATTTTTATAGGTATGCGAGTAAATGATAGCTGTGCAAAGTGTATGTATGACCGACAATGTGCTAAAACTGACAATAAGGAGTATCTTTCTGAGATAAAAAAGCTCCTTGATAATAGACCAGAGGATATAACTAGCGCTGAGCTCAATATGGAGTTTAATAGACTTCATGAGAAATATATTGGAGAGCTGCCAGATTTTAAAGATGAAAAGAAGCAGTTTAATGATTTGGTTCTATCTATGGAATCGGATTTACGTAAAGAAATAGAGGCAAGTGAAGATCCTCTTGCAACATCTATTATTATGGCAAGAATCGGGAATTATATCGATTTTCCTGTACTTGATAATGTGGATCCTGATGAGTTCCTGCAGCTGTTTGATAATACGCAAATACGAAATGATGAAATAGATGTCTATCATTCATTTTGTAAGCAATGTGCCGAGGCAAAGAGCTTTTTACTTCTCACAGATAATTGCGGTGAGATAGTATTGGATAAGCTGATGTTGGAGCAGCTGAAAAAACGATTCCCCAATATGGAATTAACTGTAATGGTTAGAGGCGAAGATGTTTCAAATGATGCTACCATGGAAGATGCCACTTATGTTGGTATAGATAAGGTTGCAAAGGTAATTACGAATGGAAGAAAAATGGCAGGAACAGTGTATGAACTTGTTTCTGATGAGGCAAGGGAAGCAATTGATAATGCAGATGTAATATTATCAAAGGGGCAGGCTAACTTTGAGTCATTTTCGGGTGATGGCCGTCATGCCTTCTATACATTTTTATGTAAGTGCCAGTTATTTATAAATAGATTTCAAGTGCCTAAATTTACAGGAATGCTTGTGGAAGAATAAAACAAACATAGGAGAATAAAATGCAAGAATTAGTATTACACAGAGTGTATAAGCACTTTAAAGGTGATTATTATTTAGTGGAAGATGTTGCCCGCGATTCTGAAACACAGGAAGAAATGGTTGTATATCGCAAGCTTTATGATGATGGCTCTCTATGGGTCAGACCTAAGGAGATGTTTCTATCTGAAGTAGATCACGAAAAGTATCCTGAAGTGAAACAGAAGTATAGATTTGAACTTCAGGAAATTGCAAGCAAAAAGCATTAGGCAAATTTATATCATTCATATATAAATGATAAAAAAGGTTTCTAATCCGACAGTTTGAGTTTTTTATTGATATCATACCAAAGTCGGTTATTGGTTTATAGAGTATGAAAAAGAGCTTGATTAAGACTGTAGCTTTTTCAGGTATTCCTTATTAACATACATCTTTTCATCAGCAGATTTGAAGACAGGTGCAACACTACCTTCATTGTCATAGCGGGACATACCACAGGCTATAACAATGCCGCCTTTCTTTACTGCTTCCAGATTGGATTCGGTGAAATAATTTAATAATTCATCAATGTGCTCATAGTCCTCCCCTTGGGAGATGGCAATGAATTCATCACCGCCAATGCGGAAAACAGGACTATGTTTAAATTTGGTGCATATAATTTTACATGCTTCACAAATATAATTATCTCCAGCCTGATGGCCTAATGTGTCATTTATGGTTTTAAGATTATTGACATCGAATATCGTAATTGCGAATTGAACCCATCCTTTTTCAGAAATTGATTTATTTAGCTTGCTTTCAAATTCAACATAGGCAGCCTTATTTCTAATTCCAGTCAGAGCATCTATGTTGGCTCTGTTCTGTGCATTTTCAAGTTTTCTGTTATATTCTTCCTTAATTGTCATTGCGTCGGTAATATCCTGACATAAACCAAGCAGGCAGATTCTTCCAGAAGCATCCATGAATTTAAGTTTTGTAGTCTGGAAGCGACGCATATTTCCCTCAGCATCAGGAACATCTTCGAAAAATATATAAGGCTTATCCATGGACATGGCTTTTTTATCATCATCTACAAAATGTTGAGCGGTATTTCTATCAAATATTTCAAAGTCGGTAAGTCCACATACATCTTCCGGTGTTTCTTTAACTGCATAGTCTGCAAAGGCCTGGTTGCAGGCAATGTATTTTCCCGTACTAACATCCTTTGAAAAAGTCATGGCAGGCATATTTGAAAGAAGTGATGAGACAGACTCCTGCAAATCCATAATCTTTTGAGTAACCTGATCTCCAGCTTCTGTATACCATACATGAACAAGATGTACGTCGTTACCCATATCAACACATTTCCCAATTGCATGCATAACTTTATAGTTAGCAGAGGAATCTGTTCCCGCTGTACGTGAACGGTAAATTATGTCATAGGTGCCACTATTCATCAATGAACGATATGCTTCAGAGTCAATTCTGGAAACATCTGCAGGGTCGATATTATGGTAGACATTTTTGCGCAAAGCATCATAGGCTTGAGATTGATTCTCAAACCCAAAGGTTTTGCAATATCCGTCAGAGAGTACCAAGACGACAACCTTATCTTCTATAAATTGATAAATTGCCAGTGCATGAGGTAATCTCTCATAAGCATTTTGGATTTCATCGCTGAATTTAAATATTTCCATATTACCCCCACATCATGAGTAATTTTACAACACAAAATTAAATTTTTTGTGAAGATAAAAAATTCACACTTTTAATTTTCAGTGTATGATATAATAACTTTGCTAGAAAGAATTTTGTACATGGGGTTATTAATTCGGCGTTAATAAAAAGGGGGTTACTATGCTAAAAGAGTATACTAAGATTCCTGCACCACTTAATTCAGAAGTTGCACTGAAGATTATTCCTGGTCACTTCGCTACCAACCACTCGCACATCACTAATTATATGGAGATTGGTACAATGAAGACCAGATGCAACGAGGCACAGGGTGTTGCCCAGCTTCTTGCCATGCATTATTCAGTACAGACTCCCGTTGACACAATCGTATGTGCCGATGACATGGAGGTTGTTGGAACATTTTTAGCTATGGAACTTACAAAAGCCGGTGTTGCAAACTACAATCAGCACAAGACTATTTACGTAACATCACCAGAGCTTACCTCAACAGGACAGAGTATTTTCCGTGATAATATGCAGTTAACTGTACGTGATAAAAATGTACTCCTACTTTTTGGTTCATTAAGTACAGGACGTACTGTAGAAAGTCTTGCAGAATGCGTTAAGTATTATGGAGCAAAGATAAGTGGCGCCTGTGCTATTTTCTCTGCTGTACGACAGGTTGCTGGTATTGATATTACAGCTGTGTTCCATGAAGAGGATATTCCAAATTACGCATCATATCCACTTCATGACTGCCCACTTTGCAAGCAGGGAGTACCAATTGATGCCATTGTAAATTCATTTGGATATTCGGAATTACGATAATGTGAGCCACCTCATTTGAGGTGGCTTATTTTTTTAAGTTCACAAATCTGACATTAAATCATGAATTTGATAACTTTTTTTACAGGTGGGGCGTATAATACGACACATCATAAGAAAACAATTTTGTGAGGAGTATGATATGTTAAAAACAATCAATACAGATAAGTTTGAGTTTTTAGATGACAAAGGAAGCTTTAAAATCGGCAGAGCTGAAGACACAAGCTACCTATATTTTCCTATAGCTGGTGAGAAGGGATTAAAGTCGTCTGTTACACCTAATCTTGGTGGTGACGCTATGGTGAATCAGGAAACATTTCTTCTTGAGCCAGTGAGTGTAGAGAATCTTCACAATAATAAAAATGGCCGTAACTTCTGGTTGTATATGGATAATGGTTCTGTATGGTCAGCAGTTGGTACTTCTGCAGAGCAGGAGAGTAAGAAATTCACTATGGAGCAGGATGAAAGCCTTGTTTCCGCTGGCTTTATGTGGCACACAGCTACAAGAGCTAATAGCAGTTTTGGTGTATTGGCAGAGATTACATCATTTGTCCCTGTAGATTTTAATGTTGAAGTCATGTCAGTAACAATAAAAAATATCGACCACCAGACAAAGGTTATAACCCCTATCGCAGCAATTCCAATTTTTGGACGTTCTGCGGATAACCTTCGTGATCATAGAAATGTTACATCTATGCTCCACCGAATTTCTACTATAGAAGATGGTGTTACTGTAAAACCAACTATGTCATTCGATGAGAAGGGACATAGACTTAATAATAAGACATATTTTGTAATAGGATATGATGAGAATGGCAATAAGCCTGAGTCATTCTTTCCAACAGTAGAGTCGTTTATAGGTGAGGGCGGTAGCTTTTCAAAGCCAAGAAGTGTATATCGTCAGGAAGCTGGCTGTAGCGCTGGGGAAAACTTTGCCGGACTTGAGGCAGTTGGTGGCTTAAAATTTGCCAAGGCTACTCTTAAGCCAAAGGAAGAAATCGTATATACGGTATTAATTGGTGTGGCAGAAGATGAGGCAGAGTTTGAAGCTGCAAAGAAGAAGCTTGCATCAAAAGATGATGTTGAAAAATCTCTTGAAGCTACAAAGAAATATTGGAGTGACAAGGTTAACGTAGCTTTTCATACAGGCAATAAAGAATTTGATGAGTTCATGGCATGGGTAGCATTCCAGCCTTTCCTTAGAAGAGTATATGGCTGCTCATTCCTTCCATATCATGATTATGGAAGAGGCGGAAGAGGATGGAGAGATTTATGGCAGGATTGTTTAGCACTTCTTTTCATGGAGCCAGATGATGTAAGAAAAATGCTTGTTGCAAACTTTGGTGGTGTCAGAATGGATGGAACCAACGCAACAATCATCGGAGATGGTCTTGGCAACTTTATAGCAGATAGAAATGGTATCGCAAGAGTTTGGATGGACCATGCATATTGGCCACTTAAGACATTACTCTTATACATCCATCAGTCTGGAGATTATGAGATTCTCAAGGAGAAGGTTCCTTACTTTAAGGATTCCATCGTACACAGAGGAAATCTCATAGATAAGAAGTTTGAGACAGAGGGCAACCACCAGTACAGTGAAGATGGCAAGGTTTACGAGGGCTCTATTATCGAGCACCTTCTTGTTCAGAATCTCTGTGCATTCTACGAGGTGGGAGAGCATAATACATTAAAGCTTCGCGGAGCTGACTGGAACGATGCTCTTGATATGGCATCACATAATGGTGAGTCAGTTGCATTCTCATATGCATATGCAGGAAATCTCAAAGATCTTTCTATACTGATTCAGGAGTATGCAATGAATACAGGCATCGACACTGTTTCAATTGCATCTGAGCTAAATATTCTTTTGGATTCTTATGTTCAGATATACGAATCTGTAACAGAGAAAACAGAGCTTTTAAATAATTATTGCAAGCTTGTTGAAGGAGATATTTCCGGCAAGCAGATTTCAATTCCAGTATCTACATTGGTTTCTAAGCTTATGGAAATGTCAGAGTGGTTCACAGAGCATCTGAATAAACAGGAATGGATTTCAGGTGACGAGGGCCAGGGATGGTTCAACAGCTATTATGATGACAGCTGCCGTAGGGTAGAATGTTACGACAGCGATGATAAAAAAACTCGCATGATGCTGACAGGTCAGGTATTTGCAATTATGGGTAATGTGGCAACTGACGAACAGATAGAATATATAAGTAAGGCTGCAGATAGATATCTGTACAAGGAAGAGATTGGAGGCTACAGACTTAATACTGACTTCCATGAACTTAAGGGAGACCTTGGAAGAATGTTCGGCTTTGCTTACGGGGAGAAAGAAAATGGCGCGGTATTTTCACATATGGCTGTTATGTATTCAAATGCATTGTATAGAAGAGGCTTTGCTAAGGAAGGTTACAAAGCACTTAATGCTCTTTCTGAAGCATCAATGAATTTCAATGTAAGTCACATGTATCCAGGAATCCCTGAGTATTTTGATGCTAAGGGACGAGGCAAATATCCATACCTGACTGGGGCGGCATCATGGTATTTATTAACTATGATTACCGAAGTGTTTGGTGTAAAGGGTGAGGCAGGAAATCTTGTTCTTGCACCTGCGCTATTAAAAGAACAGTTTGATGAAGCCGGTGAGGCTAAGATCAGTTTGAACTTTGCTGATAAGAGATTTGATATCGTATATGCGAATTCATCAAAGCTCCAGCATGGTACATATAAAATAAAGGCGGCCAGCCTTAACGATGGCCAGCTCGCCTTTGATGAAACTAAGGTTACTATCTCGCGAGATGTTATTGATAACCTACCAAAACACAATAGCATTATCGTGACTTTAGGATAACAAATCTTCATTCTTCATGGGGGATATAATCCATTATGTCCCCCGCAGTTCCTTTCCAATGAGTACCGTAATATTTTTCACGGTACTTTTTTGGTGTAAGGCCAGTTTCTTTTTGGAAGAGCTGGCAGAAATGACTTTGAGATGTAAATGAAAAATAATTTGCTATATCAACAAGAGAGTAATCGCTATATCTAAGAAGATTCTTTGAAGCTTCCAATTTCGCATTTCTAATATAATCGCTGGTGGAAACACCTAATTCCTCTTTGAAAAGACGAGAAATATAGCTGGCTGAGTTGCTAGTGTACTCAGCGAGATCCTTTACGGTGATACGATCCTTTAAATGTGAATAGATGTAATTCATACATTCTGTCATAGGACGGGAAAGTCCAGCGTTCTGACGAATGATTTTCATCTTATATGTATAATCAGTAACCATCTTATCGTGAAGCTGCTCCATCATTTCTATAGAAGTAATATCATCCAAGCGCTGGATGTAAAAATCACTTAGTCTATAAGATTTTTCCATTTCCATTCCATTATCAACACAAAGACGTGAGATGATGGCAACAGAAACTACAAAATGATATTTAAGATTCTGAAGGGGATCTTTGGAAAGCTGACCTACACCAGCCTGATTTAAAAACTCATGATTAAGACAGTTCTCACGAATGGCGTCGATATCGCCTTTTGCAACCTGCTGATAGAATAGCAGCTCGGCATTCTGATGACGATGAACAATAGCTTCATCATCGTCGTTGACATTGTAAATAAAGAAATCTTTTTCCGCTTTCATAACATTACCTCCGCGGGTGGCCTAACAAAATTTTTATAAAGCATAGCATGAATTTATTATTTTCGCAATGAATTTGATATTAAAAAAATCGCCGAAAAATTAATATAGTAAACGTTTAAGGGAGATAAAAATCAGAATCCCAAATGTAGTATTTCTTAAGGAGGAATAAGTAATGAAAAAGAGAGTAGTTAGTCTTATGCTTTGCCTTTCAATGGTAGCAGGACTTACAGCTTGCGGGGGAGACGCGGCTGGTGCGGGCAGCGGTGCAGCAGATGCTGGTGCAGACAGCAGTTATGTTGCAGCAGGCGAAGAAGGAAAGGTAATCAACATTTACTGCTGGAACGATGAGTTCAGAACAAGAGTTGAGGCAGTTTATGACAAGGTTGATCACACATCTGACGATGGAACAATCACATACCTTACAGATGGAACAGAGATTCACTGGACAGTAAATCCTAACCAGGACGGTGTATATCAGTCAAAGCTTGATGAGGGTCTTTTAAATCAGGCAACAGCAGCTGATGATGACAAGATTGATATGTTCCTTTCAGAGACAGATTATGTTGTTAAGTATACAGACGCTGAGGCAGATGTAGCAATTCCACTTACAGACCTCGGCATTGACCCAGCAACAGATTTAGCTGATCAGTATGATTTCACAAAGACAGTTGCTTCTGATGCTAATGGTGTACAGAGAGGTTCTACATGGCAGGCTTGCCCATGTCTTTTCGTTTATCGTAGAGACATCGCACAGGATACTTTCGGAACAGATGATCCAGACGAGATTCACGCAAAGGTTGCTGATTGGGCAACAATGAAGGCTTCAGGCGAAGAGCTTAAGGCTAAGGGTTACTTCACACTTGCAGGTTATGCAGATACATTCCGTGCTTATGGAAACAGCATTTCAGCTCCATGGGTTGAGGAAGGTTCAACAGAGATTAACGTAGATCCACAGATCATCAACTGGATCAACGATTCAAAGGATTGGCTTGATGCAGGTCTTCTTGATAAGAACATCAAGGGCCAGTGGACAGATGATTGGAACAAGTCAATGGGTTCTGCTTCAAAGGTATTTGGTTTCTTACTTCCAGCTTGGGGTATCGATTTCGTACTTAATCCAAACTGGGATGGCGAAGCAGGTGAGTGGGCTGTTACAGATGGTCCTCAGGCATTCAACTGGGGTGGTTCTTTCGTTCACGGTTGTGCTGGTACAGATAACCCAGAGCACGTTAAGGAAATCATCCTTGCAGTTACAGCAAACAAGGATAACCTTATGAAGATTACAAAGGATTATCTTGATTTCACAAATACACAGTCTGGTATGAAGGAAATCGCAGAGGATGAGAGCTTCGGAGCTGAGTTCCTTGGTGGTGAGAATCCATTCAAGTACTTCCAGCCAGCAGCTGCATCTATCGAGATGACAACACTTTCACCATATGATCAGGGTTGCGTAGAGCTTATCCAGAGCTCATTTGGTGATTACTTCCAGGGACAGGTTGATTTCGAAACAGCTAAGGCTAACTTCGAAAAGGCTATCATGGAGAGATATCCAGATATCACAGCTGTTAACTGGCCAGAATAGAATTACCTAGTTTAATTTAGCTTTCTCTATTCATCCCAAATATATATGGGGCAGGCTTAAGTCTGCCCCGAATTTTTAAGGAGATATACATTATGAAAAAAGCAAAAAGTATAAGCCGATCAAAGTATGGCTACCTTTTCATATTGCCTTTCTTTGTGACTTATTTCATTTTTTCATTGATACCACTGTTAGACACGATTAGGTATAGTTTTTATGAATATTACCGCTCTGGTCTTCGTATTGTAGGACCAAGTTTCGTGGGATTTGATAACTATATCAATGTGATGGGTACGGATTTCTTTACATATATGGGAAATACCTTTACTCTTTGGATTATTGGATTTGTTCCACAGATTATCATCGCACTTTTACTTGCTTCATGGTTTGTAGATGTACGACTTAAAATCCGTTGTGAACAGTTCTTCAAGGTGGTGATATATTTACCAAATCTTATTATGGCATCAGCGTTTGCAATGTTGTTCTTTACTCTGTTTTCAACATCAGGCCCTGTAAACAATATTCTTACAGGTCTTGGAATTGTAAATGGACCAATCGACTTCATGGGTACACCAGTAGGAACAAGACTTCTTATTGCACTTATGAACTTCCTTATGTGGTTTGGTAATACAACAATCATGCTTATGGCAGCAATTATGGGTATCAGCCCAGATATTTTTGAGGCTGCATCAATCGATGGCTGCACACCTAGACAGTCATTCTTCCATATTACATTACCACTTATCAGACCTATTTTAACTTACACACTTATAACATCACTTATCGGTGGTCTTCAGATGTTTGACGTTCCTCAGATCCTTACAAACGGACAGGGAAATCCAAACAGAACAAGCTACACACTTATTATGTGGCTCAACAACTTACTTCGTGCTCCAGATTATGGCCGCGCAGGTGCACTTTCAGTTTATCTGTTTATTGTCAGCGGTATTCTTTGCCTTGTTGTTTATAAGATGGTAAACGGACAGGACAATGATGCTAAGGCAGAAAAGAAAGCTGCAAAGAAGAGAATGAAAGGTTTGAAAGGAGGAAACTAATAATGGCAAGAAAGAATTTTGCAGGAGTAGCTAGAAGCTTCATTGCACATTTGGTTTTAATTATCCTTGCCTTTATGTGTTTATTCTTCTTCTACATTTTGATTATTAACTCTACATGTTCACATGCAGATTTACAGAAGGGCTTCTCAGCTCTTCCAAAGGATTACTTCGGTAAGAACTTTAACGCAGTTGCTAATGACGGTACATTCCCAATGATGAAGGGTATCGGAAACAGTATTATCGTATCCAGCCTTTGCGCTGCAATCTGTACATACTTCTCAGCTCTTACAGCATATGGTCTTTATGTATATGACTTTAAGCTTAAGAAGGTGGCATTTACATTTATTATGATTATCCTTGTAATGCCAACACAGGTTACAGCACTTGGTTTCCTTCGTCTTATTACAAATATGGGATTATACGATACATTAATCCCACTTATTTTACCTTCGATTGCAAGTCCAGCTGTTTTCTATTTCATGTACAGCTACCTTCAGTCAAATCTTCAGCTTTCACTTGTTGAGGCTGCAAGAATTGATGGTTGCTCTGAAATGAAGATATTCAACAGAATTATCTTCCCTATCATGAAGCCAGCTGTTGCAGTACAGGCTATCTTCACATTCGTAGGTTCATGGAATAACTACTTTGTTCCAGCACTTATTCTCCAGTCAAAGGAGAAGGCTACAGTACCTATTCTTATTGCTACTCTTCGTGGTGCTGATTATATGAACTTCGATATGGGTAAGGTTTACATGATGATTACTGTTGCAATCGTACCTATTATCATCGCGTACTTATTCCTTTCAAAATTCATCATTGCTGGTGTTGCTCTTGGTGGTGTAAAGGAATAGTGCTCCTTTAATTATTGAGTCTCCGAAAGGAGGCTCTTTTTTTGTCTAGGATAATTATCAGATAATATTCTCTAAAACTGTGAAATATAATAGATAATTCACAGTTTTTTAATCTATGTTCCGTATACTAATTGGGTAGACATATGCTTACTAATAGGGCAGGAGGGGAAAACTTATGAGAAAGCAGATTAGTGTGTGGATGTGCTTGTTCCTGGTTATGGCCACTGTTTTGGGTGGTTGTGGAAAGCAGGAAGAGGCAGCAAGTGGTGATACTGGTGATACATCTGCTGGTGGCTCAATTACGATGGTAAACATCAAAAGTGAGATTAATTCTCAGGTTGAAGAGCTTGCTAAGGCTTATCAGGCAGCCACTGGCGTGGAGGTAAAGGTGATTAATGTCCCAGCTGGTGTTGATGCACAGGCAACATTAAAGGGATATTATCTGTCTGACCAGATGCCAGATATTATTGCCTGCGAGGCATCGGGCTTTGGTAATTGGGAAGGTCTGCTTGTAGATATGAGCGATCAGGACTGGGCAAAGAGAACAGAGGCCGCCTATGTAGACAGTACATATGGAACTCTGGGCTTCCCTTATACTACAGAGGCTATCGGATTGGCATATAATGCTGACATTTTAGAGAAGTGCGGTGTTGACCCAGCGTCTATCACAGGACCAGATGCTCTTCGTGCAGCTTTCGAAGCAGTAGCTGCTAATAAGGATGCATTAGGACTTAAAGCAGTAATTGGTTATTGTGCAGAGCCAGTTAATTTAGGCTGGTCAGCTGGTAACCATATTACTGGCGCATATATAGATTCTGGATTGGCACGTGATGATACAACCTACATCGATATGATTGCAAATGATAAGAAGGTGGATGATTCCAGATTCCTAAATTTTGCAAATATGATAGGTTTGTTTAATCAATACTCTGACCCAGAGCTTTTAACAACTGGTATTTACGATGATCAGGTTGCAAATTTCGCAGCTGGAAAGTACGCATTTATCACACAGGGTTCATGGATTGGTGCATCTCTTGCCTCTTCTGAAGCTTATGCAGCCGCAGGAAGCTTCAAGGTAGGAATGGTTCCATATGCATTTGAGGATGGAATGGAGACAATACTTACAGCGGCACCTTCATGGTGGGCAGTATTCAAGGAAGGAAATGTGGCAGCATCTGAGGCGTTTCTTCAGTGGTGTTCAGAGGATGCAGGCCAGAAGATTTTGGTAGAATCAGCAGGTTGTGTAAGCCCATTTACAGATTGCAAGTATGTGGCTTCAGATCCATTCGCACAGACTATTTCAGACTACATTGCGTCAGGAAAAACCTCCAACTGGCATTGGATGAACCTGCCTGAAGGTATTGGTAACGGAGAAGGAGGCTTCTGCTACAGCTATTATAGATATGCAAATGGAGAGCTTACTGCGGAAGGCTTTAGGGATGAGTTCAATCGTACCATTGAAGAATGGTACGCTAAATTATAGGAAGGGGGGTGTTTGTTATGAGTAAGAAGGATAACGGAGACGTAAAAGTAGGCGGAATTCATTCAATAGTTGTACAGATATCTCTCTTAAATATTGGTATGCTTATAGCATTTTTGATAGTTATGGTTATGATCATGACATCAATGAACACCTCTACAAGCACCAGTGTTGAGATGTTTGATTCAATGATGAATCTGACTACACATGATGCAAAGCTGAAAACAGATATTATGTCTCTTTATGATCAGGTAACTGGTTATATAGCATCAGGCTCAGCAGAAACACAGGAAGCATTGTTGCCTCAGATAGAAGTGGCTAAGTCTACAATAGCAGAGGATATTTCACAGCTGACCACAGATTTTGCCGCATACAGCAATGAGGACGCAGCAGCACAGCTTCAGGAAATTGAAGCTCAGTACGACAGAATGTGCTCATTTATTGATAAGGCAATCGAGAAGTGTGATGCTGGAGATCAGGCTAACGCATATGCGATACTCTTTGATAAGGCAGAGATTCAGAAGGTTGCTATTATCCATTCAACAGAGATTTTGGATGAGGCAATCGAAGAAAACTCTTCAAATACCAAGGCTAATATGAATTACCTTCTCAAGAGAGGAAATATTATAGCTGCAATCGGTATTGGTATTTTCATTTTACTTATTATCTTCAACTTCCTCATGACCTATAGAAGTGTAGTTGCACGAATCAAGTCTATGAGTGCTGAGGTAAATGATATTATCGATAACATCCAAAGGGGACAGGGCGATCTTACAGCAAGAATTAATACAAAGACCAGATCAGAGCTTCTTTATATCAAGAATGGTATAAATCATTTTATTGAGACACTTCAGGGAATTATGAAGGATGTTAAGGACGGTACAGTTGTCCTTACAGAAAGCTCTGAGGAGGTTAATTCGCAGCTTCAAATTGCAGATGACAACGTAACAAGTTCTTCTGCAGCTCTTGAGGAGCTTTCAGCTAACATGGAATCTGTAGTTGGCATTCTTGCATCTATTAATCAGAGTGTAGAGGATGTTAAGGAAGCTGCTGAGAAGATTACAAATCAGGCTGAGGAAGGCTCGCAGACAGCAAACGAAATTAAGACTGAGGCAGATGAGCTTCAGATTAAGGTTAATACCAAGAAGTCAGATGTAGGCATTAAGATGGCAAATCTTTCAGAGACACTTGAAAAGTCAGTTAAGGATTCAGAGAAAGTTGATCAGATTAGTGATCTTACAAATGATATTTTGGACATTGCCAGCCAGACAAATCTTCTTGCTCTTAATGCTTCTATTGAGGCAGCTAGAGCTGGTGAGGCAGGAAAGGGCTTCGCAGTTGTTGCTGATGAGATTAGTAAGCTTGCTGCTAATTCAAGACAGACCGCAGCTACTATTCAGGAGATAGCCAGTGAAGTTACAGCGGCAGTTAAGACTTTGGCTTCCAGTGCAGAAGAGGTTCTTAATTTCATCAATGGAACTGTAATCGGAGATTATGATGAGTTCGTTGATACTGGCGAGAAGTATGGACATACTGCAGAGGTTATGAACGAGATGCTTACAGAATTTACTGAGAAGGCAGAAAGCCTTAATGTAATTATGAAGGATATGGTTGATTCTGTAGATACAATTACAAATTCCGTTCGTGAAAGCTCTACAGCAATTACTATGAGTGCAGAGAATTCAGCAGAGATTGTTACTGGTATTAAGAACATTTTCAAGGCCATGGACAAGAATACCGAGGTTACAGAGCAGCTGAACGATACAACTCAGAAATTTACATCTCTGTAAAATAATAGTTGCAATTAGATTTGGTGCAACGTATAATACGGACATGGGTTAAAAGGTTTTCGCTTATTATGGCGAAAACCTTTTGTTGTCTAAAATTCTTTTTTATCTCGTTTTATCTCCAACAAAAGGTTCGAGCTCTGTAATAAATAAGTATATGTAGTAGAGAGAGGTCGACAATGACAATTGGAAATAAATATAGAATAACGGTGCTTACCAGCAGGCTAATTCGAATGGAGTATCAGGCAGATTATGATTTTGTGGATGCCCCAACTCAAATGGTGGTAAATAGAGCATTTCCAAAGGTGGAGTACACAACCCTTCACAAGGATGGACTCCTGATTTTAGAGACAGATGATTTGATTTTTAGATACGATGGCAAAGAATTCTCACCAGATGGATTGACGATAGAGCTAAAGGAAAGTGGTGAGGTTTGGCATTATAGCATCGTTTATGGAAATTCAGACAAAAACCTTTATGGTGCTGCCCGTACACTAGATAACGCAGACGGTGGAATTGTTCTCGATTATGGTATTTTCGGAGAAAAAGGCTTTGCTGTATTGGATGACAGTGAAAGTGCTCTGCTTGTTGACGGAGAGTTTGTAGCAAGAGGAAGGAAATGCCAGGATTTATATTTCTTTGGATATGGAAAAGATTACAGAGGAGGATTAAAGGATTTCTTCACTCTTTGCGGAAAGACTCCTATGCTTCCAAGATACGCTCTTGGTAATTGGTGGAGCCGTTATTATGCCTATTCTGCAGAGGAGTATAATCAGCTTTTAGATAAAATGGAGCAAGAAAACATTCCTGTTTCCGTGGCTGTTTTGGATATGGATTGGCATGTTACAGATGTTGATCCAAAGTACGGAACAGGCTGGACAGGATATACCTGGAACAAGGATTTATTCCCGGATTATAAAGGCTTTTTGAGGGGGCTAAAAGAAAGGGGACTTGCAACAACACTTAATTTACATCCAGCAGATGGAATCAGAGCATTTGAGTCAATGTATGAAAAAATGGCTAAAAGACTGGGAGTTGATGCTGCCAGTGAAAGACCTATTGAATTTGATTTTTCAAATGCTGAATTTAGAAAAGCTTATTTTGATATTGTGATGGATCCTTACGAGGATGATGGAGTAGATTTCTGGTGGATTGACTGGCAGCAGGGAACAGGTGAAGAAAATGCTGTGGATCCTTTATTCCTTTTAAATCACTATCATTACGAAGATTCAAACAGGGATAATCGCCGTGGAATGATTTTCTCTCGTTATGGCGGTGTGGGAAGTCACAGATATCCTGTGGGATTTTCAGGCGATACTGTAGCTACCTGGAAGAGTTTGGATTTCCAACCATATTTTACTGCTGTTTCATCAAATATCGGTTATGGTTGGTGGAGCCACGATATAGGTGGTCACATGATGGGAAATAAGGATGAGGAGCGTTTAATCAGATGGATTCAGTTTGGTGTATTCTCTCCGATTATGAGACTTCACAGCAGCTGTAGTCCATTCTTTAACAAGGAGCCTTGGAATGTATCTGAGCCTTACAGAAGAGTAATGGGTGAATTCATGCGCCTACGCCATCAGCTGATTCCATATATCTATTCAATGAATTACAAGATGTACACTGATGGGCAAATGCTTATAGAACCAATGTATTATCGTATAAGCGATAAAAAGGATGCCTATGAAGTAGGTAACGAATACTTCTTTGGGGACAATCTTTTGGTAGGAAATATTACTGAAAAGTCTGATGAGAAGCTTAGAATGGCAAAGGCTAATATGCTTATTCCAGAGGGCGTCTGGTTCGATATTTTCACAGGCTACAGATATACAGAAGGCAGAAGAAATCTTTACAGAACAATTGATTCCATTCCAGTTCTTATTAAGGCTGGTGGAATAGTGCCATTATCATTGAATGTTGGAAATGATGTAAGTAATCCAGTAAACATTAAACTTCTTATCGGTGCTGGAGAAAATGGTGAGTTTACCATGTTTGAGGATGATGGTTGCAGCAAGAACTTTGAAAATGGAGATTTTGTAACCACAAGATTTACCACTGAATATATTAGTGATAGGAATGTCACTCGTGTAGTTATCCATGGGGCAGAGGGCAATCTTGCACTTATTCCAGAAAAACGTATATACGAAATCCAGGTTATTGGTCTGGAAGGAAAAGTGGAGAACCATATTACTCCTGAGATTCCAGTTCAGCAGGATTATATTTGGGAGATTGAAGGAAGGCTTAAAGAGGAAAATGATATTGAGCAAGCAGCTTTTTCTATCCTTGAGAATGGCTGGATGGATATCTTGGAAAAGGAGAGAACCTTTGATGCAGTCAGAAGCTGTAAGTCTATGGATGAGCTAAAGCAGTGGATTTCAGGTGCTAATATTAACCTTATGGTTAAGGATGCTTTGCTTGAGTTAATGTAGGTGAATTAATTGACAATCAATTGGCAAAAGGCTTATAGTTATTAGTGGTTAATCGCTTAATCTAAGAATGGGGAATAAAGATGAATTTAAAAGATATTGCGGCACTTGCCGGGGTTAGTACCGCTACAGTGTCAAATGTTCTAAATGGTAACAATAGCAAGGTTTCTCAGGAAACCAAAGAAAAAATAGAAAAAATCATCAAAGAAGTAGACTATAAGCCAAATGCCATGGCCCGCTCTCTGGCTAAAAAGGAGAGTAAGATTCTGGGCCTGGTGGTTCCATATATCGGGGCTGAGGATGATTTCCTCATGAACCCATACTATGCCCGCATGGTGGCTGCCATCGAGCGTTTTGTAAGAAACAGGGATTATTATCTGATGTTAAGATGTGTTCCAGATTGTAGGGCGGTAATACCATTACTTTCGTCTTGGAATGTGGATGGAGCCTTCTTTCTTGGAGTAATGGAAAAGGACGTGGCAGAAATACAGGACGCGCTGGGTGCGCCTGTAGTATTTCTTGATACCTATTCAGACATCAAGGATACAGTTAATGTTGGTCTAGATGACTACAGGGGTGGTTATCTTTCTGCCAGATATCTTGCTGGAAAAGGGCATAGAAATATAGCTTTAGTCTGCCCTGACTATCATGAGGCAGGAGTAGTAAGAGAGCGATATCTGGGCTTTACTGCAGCCCTGAAGGAGCTTGATATAGATTTTACTGAGGATGATGTTTTCAAGGTAGATACTATTTACAAAAATGCAGTAAGTGTAGGCCTGGATGTGATGCTGGCAAAGAAGAAATACACTGCCGTAGCTACTATGTCTGACGTTGTTGCCTTTGGTGTAGTAGAAGGAATAAAGCAATGCGGCCTTAAGGTGCCGGAGGATATTTCCGTGGTAGGTTTTGATAATTTACCCGAGTGTGAATTTATGACACCTAAGCTTACTACAATCTCTCAGGATTTTGCTGCAAAGGCCAAAGCAGCTGTGGAAGGAATGTTCAGGATTCTTGAGGGCCAAAAGGATGGCGGAGAGGATCTGCATCTGCCGGTACAGCTGATAGAACGCCAGTCAGTTAAAGATATAAGTGAATAAAAAAGAGTCAGCGCAGCTGACGGATGAGGTGTAAGGCTTCCCATTTTTGGGGAAGCCTTTTTTGTATTTTTTAGCCAAATTAAATTGGTCTCTTTTTGTCAATTAATCACAAAATAAAAAATCCCTCTTGACGATTTGGGGTTCGATGACTATATTTTAGTTAAGCGATTAACCTAAAACAAACCCAAATAAAAAGAATGAAGAAGAAAGCTTAATTGTATTTTGCGGTTAAGCGCAAAACCAAAGAAAAGGTATGGAGGGAACAAAGAATGAAAATGAAAAGATTAGTAGCTACCATGCTTTCAGCTGCAATGGTAGCAGGTACTGTGACAGGCTGTGGATCCGACAGTGCAGGTAGCGATGGAAAAGCTACAGCTCAGAGCGCACAGGCAGGAGAGACACAGGATGTCACACTTAAGATCTGGGTACCTGAGGAAGAGGTAGAGATTACAGATGAGATGGTGAAGAAGTTTGATGAGATTCACGATGAATTCAACATCACTTATGAGATTGCAGTAGTAGGTATTGACGAAGCACCACAGGCACTTGATACAGATGCTGATACTGCAGCAGATATTTTCTATACACCATCAGGCGGTGTAGCGGATCTTGCAGGAAAGGGACTCCTTCTTCCAATTACAAAGGATTACGAGACAATCAAGGATGAGCTTCCAGAGAGTGCTTTAAATGCAGTTACAGTTGATGACATCACTTATGCAGTTCCATTTTCACCAAACACATTCTTTATGTACTACAACAAGGATCTTCTTACAGAAGAAGAGGTTAAAGACCTTGATACAATCATGGCTAAGGATTTAGGAGATGGAAAGTACAACTTCAGTACACACATCACTGATTCATGGTACTCAGAGATGTTCTTCCTTGGAAATGGATGTACATTGTTCGGAGCTGATGGTAAGGACGCAACAGATTGTACATTTAACAACGAGGCTGGTCTTGCAGCTGGTCAGTATATTGTTGATCTTGTAAGGAATCCTAAGTACATCGAAGATTTAGATGGAGCAGGAGGTTCTGAATTCAAGGCAGGAAACCTTGGTGCTATCACATCAGGAGCTTGGTCAGCACCAGAGTTTAGAGAGGCACTTGGGGACAAGCTTGGAGCAGTTGCACTTCCTACAGCTACAATCGGAGGCAACAAGGTTCAGCTTTCAAACTTCGTAGATTTCAAGACAATCACTGTTAAGTCAAATACACAGTATCCACTTGCAGCACAGCAGCTTGCAGTATTTATGGGAAATCCAGAAAATTGTCTTACAAGATATGAGAATCAGGGCGATATTCCAGTACTTGAGTCATTAGCTTCAAGCGAAGCTATCTCATCTGATTTCGTAGCTAAGGCACTTAACCAGCAGGCATCCTACGCGACAAATCAGCCAAGCATTCCAAAGATGGGTGATTACTGGGATCCTATGAAGGCTCTTGGAGAAGGAATATACTATGGCGATATCACATCAGCTAATCTTCAGGCTCAGCTTGATTCATTAGTTGATAGCATTACAGGAACTCTTACAGAATAGAAGAAGCGATTATGAATAAAGAATTATATACAAAGCTATCTTATGTTGTCTGGGGACTTTTAAATATTATTCACGGACAGATAGTTAAAGGTTTGATTTTTCTTTCATTAGAAATTTCATACATACTCTTCATGATTATTAGCGGGGCGAGAAATCTCGCCCAGCTAATAACTCTCGGTGATAAACTGCAGGGTATGAATTTCAATGAGGAAATTGGAATATACGAAATGACAGCTGGAGATAACTCCATGCTTATTCTCCTGTACGGAGTAATAACAATAGTCATTTCAATTGTTGCTTTATCAATTGGATTCTTTTCAGTTTCATCTGGAAAGGCTGCCAGAGAAAGAGCAATGGCTGGCAAGCATAACAATAATTTTTTAGAAGATTTAAGAAGTCTTACAAACAATAACATTAGATTTCTATTACTCAGTGTTCCAGTGGTTGGACTTATCGTATTTACGGTAATGCCACTTCTGTATATGATTTTGATGGCATTTACAAATTACGATCAGAATCATCAGCCACCAGGAAATCTTTTTGACTGGGTAGGAATAAAGAATTTTATAACATTGCTTTCAACAGGAGACAGACTGGCATCTACATTCTGGCCTGTTCTTGGCTGGACCCTTATCTGGGGATTTGCAGCTACATTCACCTGCTATTTTGGTGGGATGATTTTGGCAATGATTATTAATTCGCAGGGTATTAGATTTAAAAAGTTTTGGAGAACGATATTCGTTTTCACAATGGCAATACCAGGTTTTATTTCACTTAGAGTAGTAGCTACTATGCTAGGTGAAAAGGGAATATTCAATGTGCTTCTTCAGCAGTGGGGATTTACAAGTGCATCACTTCCATTTTTATCAAATGCTACCTGGGCTAGATTCTCAGTAATCATTGTTAATTTCTGGATTGGTGTTCCGGTAACAATGCTGATGGTAAGCGGCATTTTAATGAATATTCCAGGGGAATTATATGAGGCAGCTAGAATCGATGGAGCAGGACCTGTGACCATGTTTAGGAAGATTACCTTCCCATATATGTGGTTCGTAACTACTCCATATCTGATTTCAAACCTGATTAGCAACTTTAATAATTTCAACACTATTTACTTCCTGACAGCAGGTGAACCACACACACTTGATTACTATAAGGGTGCAGGAAAGACAGACCTTTTAGTTACCTGGTTGTACAAGCTGACTAAGGATAGTAACGACTTTAATTTGGCGGCAACAATCGGAATTATTATCTTTGTTATTTCAGCGATTTTCACCCTGATTTCATTTTCAAGGTCAAATTCACTTAAGAATGAGGAGGGATTCAGCTGATGAAAAAGGCGGTTATAGGATTAAATATAAAGTATTTCACAAGGGCAGTAGTGTTTGGAATTTTGCAGTTTATCTGCTTGTTCCTCCCTTATGTGAATATAGAAGGCAGCAAGCATAATTTTTTCCACATGACATCAATGTTAATTCACACAGAGGGTGGAAGTAAATTAAATGTAGTTGTCTATGGAACTATCGTATTTACGATATTATCCTTTGGCTTTGTGGTAGTGAATCTGATTTCAAAATCAAAGGTGAAGGTGCAGATATGGCAATGTCTTCAGGCAATTAATACAGTGGCCATAACAGTATTATTATTTTCAACGAAGACAATAGTTGAAAAAGCTGGATTGGCCAGGGGATTCTTAAACAAGGATCTGGGATTAGGTTATTATGGTGGATTCATTTTTGCTTTTCTCACATTAATCTTTGTTATGAAGCTAAATGAGACAAACACTGGCTATATTGTACTTACTATAATGGGAATTATTTGGATGTTTCCAATCCTTTGGATTTTACTTACAGCCCTTCGTGCAGAGCAGGGATATTATGTGGGATATTTCTTTCCAAAGGGACTTACACTTTCAAACTTTACGAAGCTATTTGCCAAGGACAGCGTAATACCATTTGGTAAATGGTGGGTAAACACATTTATAGTAGCTATCTGTGGATGTGTGTTGAATACACTTATTATTCTTGCTACATCATTCACACTTAGTCGTACCAGATTTGCAGGTAGAAAAGCATTTATGAATGTGCTTATGATTATTGGTTTGTTCCCAGGATTTATGTCGCTGATTGCAGTGTACAACATCCTGAAGGGAATCGGACTTAATCAGTCACTTTTAGCACTTATAGTTGTAAGTGCAGCAGGAGCTGCTATGGGATATCACGTCAGCAAAGGCTTCTTTGATACCATTCCAAGAGCTGTTGATGAGGCTGCAATAATTGACGGGGCATCACGCTTACAGATTTTTACTCACATTACATTGCCTCTTTCAAAGTCAATTATCGTATATACGGCACTTGTTAATTTCCTTGCAGCTTGGTCAGATTATATTTTCCCAAGTATGCTGTTTGGAGATAAGCAGAGCTCATATACTGTTGCAGTAGGATTATACTGGTTGACAGATTTCAGACGTATCGATAGATATTATACACAGTTTGCTGCCGGAGCAGTGATTGTGGCTATACCTATTGTAATCTTATTCATATGGTTACAGAAGTTTTACGTAGAAGGATTATCTGGATCTGTTAAGGGTTAATTATAATGCGCAACTTAAATTCAAGTTGCGCATTTTATGACAAAATAATCCTATTGACCTTTTTGTTGCGAAGGCTTATATTTTAACTGATGGGGGAAGGAAATCTCTAAAAATACTTATGCGCAAGTAGTTGCGCAGATGCCTTAGGCAAGCATCTAAAAACTAGTATGTTTAGGGAGGTCACATTAATGAAAAGAATGGGAAAGATGGCGAAGAAATTCGTCGCAGTTGCCATGTCACTTGCCATGGTAGCAGGGATTCCTGGCGCAAACCTTGAGGCTTTAGCGGTTCAGGGACCAGATTCAGTTCAGGCAGCATCGGCTGTCACAAGGTCATCAATTCATGATGGCACAATTCTACACGCATTTTGTTGGAATTTTAATACTATTAAGGAGAACATGGCGGATATTGCCGCAGCTGGATACACAGCAGTTCAGACATCTCCAATCAACGATTGTCTTTCTATCCATGATGGAATGGCTCTTTACGGAGAGACAGAAGACGAAGGTCGTTGGTACTATCATTATCAGCCAACAGACTGGAAGATTGGAAACTATCAGCTAGGAAGCCGTGATGAGTTCAAGGCTATGTGTGATGAGGCTGACAAGTATGGCATCGGTATCATCGTAGATATCGCTCCTAACCACACTACACCTTTATATGATCAGGTTTCTGAGGATTTAAAGGCAGCTGCAGGTGGTGAAGATGCTCTCTATCACATCGGCTCAAAGGTTGAGAATGGCGATGATGGTGGAATGCAGTATGACAAACGTGTATCTGTTACATACGATGCAATGGGTGGTCTTCCAGATGTTGATACAGAGAACCCAGGATTCCAGAAGTATTTCTATGAATTCCTTGAGGATTGTATCGAATGTGGAGCAGACGGTTTCAGAATTGATACTGCAAAGCACATCGCACTTCCTGATGACGAGGTTCCAGAGGAGTATGCAGGTCAGGAGGACAGAAACAACTTCTATCCAAATATGAAGGCTGCAATTGACGCTTATGGTTCAAAGGACTATGCAGATCTTTTCGTATATGGCGAGGTTCTTGATGGCGACGCATCACGTGTGGCTGCATACCAGGACATGCTTGGCGGAACAGTTGCCAGCAATTACGGCGGAGCAATCAGAAATGCAGCATCTTCAGGCAATGTTTCTGTAAAGAAACTTCAGAGCTACAAAATCAGTGATGATACATCTATGGGAACCACATACACAGCTGATTCAAACAAGCTTGTAACATGGGTAGAGTCTCACGATAACTATATTAATGATAAGAGCTACAACGAGGTTGATGATAGAGAGGTTATTCTTGGCTGGGCAATTATTGCTGCAAGACAGGATGGAACACCACTTTTCTTCAGCCGTCCAGAGGGTAGCAATGCAGAAAATCCTTGGGGTGCTAACCGCATCGGTGAGGCTGGTAGCGATATTTACAAGGCACCTGAGGTAGCAGCTGTTAACAAGTTTAGAACAGCAATGGATGGTCTTTCTGAGAATCTCAGAAATCCAGGTAATAATTCATCAATCCTAATGATTGAAAGAGGTACAAAGGGTGTTGTAATTGTAAATGCCAGCGAAAATGATTTTGCACTTGATTCTGAGACTAATCTTTCAGATGGAACTTATGTTGATTCAGTAGAAGGAAGAGATGGACTTTACACAGTATCAGATGGAAATATCTATGGAACAGTTCCTGCTAAGTCAGTAGTTGTTCTTGATACACCTGCTGATGGAGACTATTCCACGATCTTCTTTCACAACACAGACAATTGGGCTAGCGTTAGCGCTCTTGTTAACGGTAATAGTTTTGATTGTGATTATACACAGGATAACTGGTGGAAAGTTACTATTCCAGAGAAAGAATTCAAAGTAGTATTTACAGATGGAGTTAATAAATCAGCTGAATTCAGCGTAGGTGCTGGAACAGGCAGATTTATGACAGCAAAATCTGACAAGATTTATGGAAGTAAGGCAGAGGCAGAGGATGCTCTTGGCATTGTTACAAAGACAGTTTATTTCCTCAATACAGAGGAATGGAAATCCGTATATGCGTATGCATGGACAGACGGAACACAGCACTTTGGTGGATGGCCAGGTGCACCAATTGTTAATGAAGAGGGATACTGGTGGAAAGCTGACGTAAAGATGGTTGGCGACCATGACTTCTCAATTATCTTTAACAACAACGACGGCGCTCAGACAGTTGACATTTCAATGTCAGACATGAGCAAGAATGTAATCGTAATTGCTGCAGAGCAGCCAGGTGGAAATCTTGCAGTAGAAAGATATTCATCTAAGGCAGAGGCAGAAGAAGCTACAGGTATCAACGGTACATCCACAACAGTTCATTTCTATGATGCAGCTGGTTGGGGAAATGTAGGTGTTTATACATGGGGCGATGTGGATATGGGAAGCTGGCCAGGTTCTCAGTGTGAATATGAGGGAGATGGCTGGTGGAAGAAGACTATTGAGTGCGCTCCAAGCTCAAACTTCAACATCATCTTTAACAATATGCCAACAAGCGATGATGACAAGCGCCAGACTGAGGATATGAAGTGCGACAGCCTAAAGAAGGTTTACTTCATCGGTGCTAATTATAAGTATGGTTCAAAGGCGGCTGCTCTTGAGGCACTTGCAAATGACAATCTTAAGTTAGAGAAGAATCTTCATCCAGAGCTTAATCCAATCGACGAGCCAACAGACAGACCTGTTGAGGAAGAGCCAGCTCTTAAGGATGGCGAGGTAAAGATTTACTATTATAACAAGGCTGACTGGGATGAAGTTAGCATGTATGCATGGACAGACGGAGCCAACACAGAGTACTTTGGCGGATGGCCAGGCAGAAAGATGCAGCATATCGGTGGCAACTGGTATTCAGTAAGTGTCAGTGAAGCAGCACTTTCACATGACGGATTACATCTCATTGCTAATAACAATGGTAATGGTGAGCAGATTAATAATGTTGACCTTATTTCTGAGAGACCTGATGTGAATGATAAGCCACAGGAGCCAGAACAGCCAGAAGAGCCTAAGGCATTTAAGGCAATTGAAGAAGAGCCAGAGCTTGCAGAAGGAAAGACAAGAGTATACTACAAGCTTGATGCTGATTGGGACAGCGATGTATTTATGTATGGCTGGCTTAAGAAGGCAGATGGAACATCAGCGGGTTCACCACTTGGCGACTGGCCAGGAACAAAGATGACTCACATCGGTAATGGATGGCATTCAGTAGATATTGATAGTCAGTATTTTGAGGATGTAGTTGCTGATGAGGTAGTAGCAGAAAATTTAGCAGAAGAGGAAGTTGCTGAAGAAACAGAGGAAGAAGTAGTGGTTGCAGAAGATGATGCTGATGTTGAAGAGGCTGAAGATGCAACAGAGACTGATGATGCTGAGGTAGTTGAAGAAGCTGGTGAAGAGGCAGCTGAGGAAGAGGTTGCTGCGGAATCAGGGGAAATCACAGTAGGTGATATTGTAAGTAACTTTATTTCATTTATTCATAGAGCCAAGGAGGCTGTTAAGAATGCGTTTGCACCTATGACTGTAAATGCAGAGGAGGTAGCTCCTGAGCTTCAGTTAATCGTAAATGATAATGGAAAGCATCAGCAGATTGAAGGTGACAAGACTCTTGTTACAACTGTAAGACCAAGTGATGAGGAGCTTAAGCAGGATGAGCCAGCTGAGGAGCCAGAACCAACACCAACACCAGAGCCAACACCTGTAGCACCATCACCAAGTAATCCAACAGATCCAGAGCCTACACCAACACCAGAACCAACACCAACACCGGAACCAACTCCAGTTCCAACACCAGAGCCTACACCAGTACCAGAGCCATCGCCTACTCCAGAACCTACACCTGTAGTAGAGCCAACTCCAACACCGGAGGTAGAGCCAACACCTGTAGTTGAACCAACACCAGAACCAACTCCAGTTGTTACACCAACACCAACTCCTGAAGTTAAGCCAACACCAACTCCAGTTCCACAGAAGCCTTCTAGGGAACAGGTAGAAAAGGTTGTTCGTTATGTGGTTCAGCAGGTATGCATTTTTATTAAAAAGATTTTCGATTACTTCAGAGGTTTCTGGAGATAAGCAATATGATTTGAATTTTAGCCTGGGGCAGTTTTGCCTCAGGCTTTTTTCGTTTTTCAGATGAAAATCAAAAACATGTGATATAATTACGGGATGGATTTGAAAATTGGAAAGGATACAGTACTAATGCCGAAAGAAATAAAAGCTGTTTTGTTTGATTTGGACGGAACACTTACAGATACGGAAAAGATTTATCAGGAACAGTGGCCAAAGGCTATGGAACATTTTGGCTATGAGATGACACCTGAAAAGCCGCTGATACTTCGCTCACTTGGCAGTGCATTTGCTACAGAGCAGTTTAGACAGTGGTATGGTGATGATTTTGATTACATTAAGGTGAGAAATTATCGTAGGCAGCTTGTGGAAAACGTTGTGGCTGAGACTGGAATTCCTCTTAAGCCTGGCGCAAAAGAGATTTTGCAATGGCTTAGGGATAATGATATATTTATTGCGCTTGTAACTGCTAATGTAAAAGAAAGAGCAGAGCGATATCTTAAGAAGATTGGTCTTTTTGAGTATTTCAATGCAGTGGTATGTGCAGATATGGTAAAGGTTGGTAAGCCAGCTCCAGATATATATGCATATGCATGTGAGAGCCTTGGTATCAGCCCAGATGAGACTTATGCTGTGGAGGATTCTCCTAATGGATGTATGAGTGCTTACGGGGCAGGCTGTAATGTTATAATGATTCCTGATTTAACTGAGCCAGATGAGGAGCTTAAGGAAAAGCTGTTTGCAAGACTGGATTGTCTTATGGATATAAAAACATTGTTTGAATAGGAGAAAAATATGTCAGAAGCAATTGTTACATTGAAAAAGGGAGAAGGTCGTACAATCAAAGCCGGCGGAGCCTGGATTTTTGATAACGAGATTGATAGTGTAATGGGCTCTTTTGAAAATGGGGACATTGTTGTAGTACATGACTTTGATGGATACATGATGGGACGTGGATTCATCAACACCAATTCAAAGATCAGAGTTCGTATGATGACTCGCAAAAAGGATCAGGTAATTGATGATGACTTTTTATATATGAGAGTGAAGAATGCATGGGAGTATCGTAAATCCGTATTACTTCCAGTGGATTTGAATTGCTGTCGTGTAATATTTGGCGAGGCAGATTTCCTGCCAGGTCTTGTTATTGATAAGTATGATGATGTACTTGTTGTGGAATCACTTGCACTTGGAATCGACAAGCTGAAGCTTAAGATTGTAGATATGCTTAAGGAGATTATGGCTGCAGACGGCTTTAAGATTCGCGGTGTCTACGAGCGAAGCGATGCAAAGGTTCGTGTTAAGGAAGGTCTTGCTCCTTATAAGGGTTTTATCGGTGATGAGTTTGATACAAATGTGGAAATCGTAGAGAACGGTGTTCACTACATGGTAGATGTTGTTAATGGTCAGAAGACTGGATTCTTCTTAGATCAGAAATATAATCGTCTTTCTATCCAACGCCTTTGCAAGGATAAGAGAGTTCTCGATTGCTTTACGCACATGGGTACATTTGCCCTTAATGCTGGTATTGGTGGAGCAGCAGAGGTTACAGGTCTTGATATTTCTGATTTTGCCGTGGCTCAGGCTACCGCAAATGCGAAGCTTAATGGACTTGATTCTACAGTAAAGTTTAAGCAGGCAAATGTTTTAGATGAGCTTCCAAAGCTTGCAGAGGCAGGAGAAAAGTTTGATGTGGTTATCCTCGACCCACCTGCATTTACAAAATCCCGTGAGGCTACAAAGAATGCTATTAAAGGCTATCGTGAGATTAACATGAAGGGCTTGAAGCTTGTTAAGGATGGCGGTTATCTTGCCACTTGCTCATGCTCACACTTCATGACTCAGGATTTATTTATAAAGGTAATCGGTCAGGCTGCACAGGCTGCTCACAAGCGTCTGCGTCAGGTGGAGTTTAGAACACAGGCCCCTGATCACCCAATCCTTTGGGCTGCAGATGAAAGCTATTATCTAAAATTCTTAGTGTTCCAGGTTGTAGATGAAAAATAAAGACATATAATACGGACACAAAAAAGGAGAATAAAGTGAAAAAACATATAGTAATTCTTTTATGCATATCACTTGCTGTAGCAGTATGTGGATGTAAAAAGGAAGATATTGGCACTACAATTAGTAATGTTAAGGAGAGTGTGGAGGAGACAATATCCTCAGATGAAACCACATCAGAACAGCAATATTATTTGGATTGCGACGGAGAAATAGGCTACACAGTAGATGTAGCTTGCAATGAAATCGGTAAATACACCTACAAAGATTATGAGGATGTCTTTAAAGAAATGGGTGTAGATTCCGAGTATGGTGTATCTATAGATGGAATGTACGATGGGATAATTTATTATTACACTACCGATTATTCCGAGGACACTTCAAAAATAAATTTTTATGCAATTGATGCTGCATCAAAGAAGTGGGTCAAGTTTTACTCTATTAGTGGCGAATGGGCTGTGTCGGGACTTGATTATTACAATGGCAAGGTTTATGTAGATATTCGTACATACGAAGATGATAGTCGCCAGGAAGAGCATGTATTTAATGTAGATAAGAATTCTCTTACATTCACAGAAGAAGATTCTGAAATAAATGAGATATTGAAAGGTCTTAATGGTAAGCAGATTTCTCCAGCCAAAATGGGATATTGCTTGCAGCGCAGTTACGATGAGATGGGATATCTTGTGGTGGAGCAGGCAATAGAAGGTGAAGAAACCAAGTGGAGCTATTCAAAATATACAGCTGATGGAATAAGCGAATTTAAGGACCTTCAAAAGTGTCGAAAATATATATGTGGCTATAGCCAAAATTATCTTTATATGAACAATTTCGAGGACGATACGCTGATTTTGGATTGCTACAATATTGAAAATGGCACTATTCATGAAATTCACGGAGAAGATAGTAGGGATAGCTACATAACTTATGAGGATGGCGTTGTATATTACTATGCTACTAATGAAAAACAGTATGGTATGAATGAATATTCAGTTTATCGTCACGACTGCCGCACTGACAGAAACGAAAAGCTATACACAACATCCCACATACCAGGAACTGGAAATGCCAGATTTGGAGTTGATGGATTTAGGTTGATTGGTGGCCAAATTTACGTCTTACAATTCTTTGGTAATGAAGAAAAATGGGCAAGATTTGATGAGGCAAGCAAAACATTTGAGGAGTTAGATTTACCTGTAAAGGAATATACTCCATTTAAATATGGAACTATCAATTATTATTCTAATGCTGAGATATGCTCGGCATGCAGTGCAACTGTTTCCAAAAACTATGTTGAGAACTTTGTATTAGATTCAAAATATTCTGCCCATGCAGATGAGATTAATAAGCTTCTTGCGCCAGGTAATCCAGAAAATGGAGAGATTGTTACAGATGCTTATGCAGATGATTGTGAGTGGCATAACGGTGACGAAAACAGTAGCTGCGAAACCGTAGATGTGTCAATTTATGATGTAAAAATAATTGATGACAGATTCCTAGAGGTTTGTGAATCTGACTATGTGTATGGCGGTGGAGCACACGGTAATCCAGACAGGTCAGAGAGAATATTTGATTTGACTACTGGAGAAGAGCTTGGAATCACAGATTTTTACAGTGGAACAGAAGAAGCATTTAAGACACTTGTAGCAGAAAAAGTTAAGGAAGATTATCAGAAGGACCCTGAAAAGTATTTTGCAGGAAGTGCAGATGAAGCTTATTCAGAGGCTTATGAATCAGCAAGCACTGAATCATCAACTATAATGTGGGAGCAGGATCACGCAGTTTATTATTTCGCTCCTTATATTTTAGGACCATTCGCCTCAGGATTTATTGAGGTGGCCCTTCCTTACACGGAGTTACTTGGAACAAATCATCTAACTAGAATAGCGGAATAAGAGAATAGAAAGCACATTACGGTTTTGTAATGTGCTTTCACTTTTTCTAAACAAATGTGGAGTATGATTCTGACATAGGGAGAGTGGAGGAAGACTATGACTAGAATGATGAAGAGAGCCCTAATCAATTTCTTTTTTAGATTGTTTGTATTTATATTTATTTTTGGATTATATCTGACCAGAAAAGAAATGTTGTTTGAATTCATGACTCATGAGTTTACCTTTGGAATTTCTGAGTATGGAATAAGCCCTCTTCATGCACTGTGGTTTGTATTCATGGTGATGATGATTCAACATATTTTCCCAAACAAAGAGCTGTCCATGGCATACAAAAAAGGGAAGATAGAAGAGTTTGAGGAAGTGCCAGGATATTCAAGATTAGAGCTTTTGGAATTCGTTCAGAATATGAATGTGAAAGCTTGGATAGTAATGTTGACATGGCTCATATTTAACGCAGTATTTGCAGCGCTATACCTTTTTAAAATAATAGATGTGGCTGACATGCTGATGCTGACGGTGTTCTTTTATCTAAGTGATTACCTTTGCATATTATTTTTTTGTCCATTTCAGACAGTCATCATGCACAACAGATGCTGTATCAATTGCCGCATCTACGATTGGGGACATTTTATGATGTTCACACCGATGCTGTTTATAAAAAATTTTTTCTCTTGGAGCCTGTTTTTCACATCACTGATAGTGTTAATCAGATGGGAAGTAAATTATGCCAAGCATCCAGAGCGTTTTTGGTACGGAAGCAATCAGCGGCTACGATGTAGTCAGTGTAAAGAAAAGCTTTGTGTCATAAAGAATAAACTGAAAAAAGAATAAAAAAACAGGGCGCTTTTGGGCGCCCTGCTTTCGTATATGCGATATTAACTTAATTTCATATCTCCACTCTTTACCCAGCCAATTTTCTTGAGCCAGTTGTTGATAGCAGGGCAGATTATAGCAGGAAGTACAAAGCAGATAAGTACGAGACCTACCCAGTCCATTGTAGTGATAGCTGATTTTGTGCCAGCGGCAATATCATTTACCCATCCAGTGTACACACCAATTTGCCCAACAAGTCCACAGGTACCCATTCCTGAAGAAACAGCAGCACCGTTCATTTCCATCTTGAAGATGCAGGTGGCAATAGGTCCAGTGATCGCAGAGCAGAGGATTGGGGCAATCCAAATACGAGGGTTCTTGATGATGTTTGGCATCTGAAGCATTGAGGTACCGATACCCTGTGAAACAAGTCCACCCCATTTATTTTCATTAAAGCTCATTACAGCAAAGCCTACCATCTGTGCACAGCAGCCTGCTACGGCAGCACCACCAGCAAGACCAGTAAGTGAAAGGGCCGCGCATATTGCAGCAGATGAAATAGGAAGCGTAAGGGCAATTCCTACGATTACTGAAACTAGAATACCCATTAGGAATGGCTGCTTTGTTGTAGCCCACATAATAAGTGTACCAACAGAGCTTGCTGCTTTTCCAAGAGCTGGAGCCCACCATGCTGAAAGGTAAATACCCACACCGATTGTGACAAGTGGAGTTATAAGAATATCTATCTTTGTCTCCTTTGAAATAGCTTTACCAATCTCTGCAGAGATAATTGCAACGAACAATACTGCAAGTGGGCCGCCGGCACCACCAAGGGCATTTGCAGCAAATCCAACTGATATAAGTGAGAATAGCACAAGTGGAGGAGCCTGTAGAGCATATCCAATTGCAACAGCCATAGCAGGACCGCTCATTGCCACCGCAAGACCACCAACTGTGTATTCAATTCCGCCAACCGTAGCCACTGGTGTAGTGAGCATAGCAATGTGGAACTGAGCTCCTATTGTATTGATGATTGTACCAATCAAAAGGGAGCAGAATAATCCCTGTGCCATGGCACCAAGAGCATCAATAAGATATCGTTTAACTGATATCTCTATGTTTTTTCTTTTCAAAAATTTTCTCATAATAGAATCTTCTCCTTAAACAAATTACCTTCATATTTTATATGAAAAATTGGATGTTCACAATCTATATTTGATTGTTAGGAATCGAAAGGAAAGCCGCGTATTCACCAGCATGAGGCTTATTCTACAAATGGAAACTACTTTTTGATGATTTAGTTTATTAAAGAATAGTTATATGATATAATTCTTACCGTGGGATTTATATTCAAGGGAGGGAATAATTAGTGAAAAAACGCTATAAAGCAGCCTCTTTGGCAATCGCAGGTGTACTTGCTACTCAGGCACTTATTCCTATGTCTGCGATAGCTGAAGAAGAGGACAATCAGGTATTAGTAGAGGGTGAGGCAACACCTGAGGCAGCTGATACAGCTGAGCGGACAGATGTTGCTGAGCCATCAGATGATACAAATGATAATGAAACTACAGAAGTAACTGTTGATCTTTCTAAAAGTACTGATGACACAGAAGAAACTCTTGTAGAGGAAGAAAAATCAGCAGAAGAGGCACTTGCAGAAGAGGCACTTGCGGAAGAGGCACCTGCAGAAGAGACGCCAGCAGAAGAGACGCCAGCAGAAAAGAGCGAAGAAGATTTACTTGAAGAAGAACTCTTAAATGATGAGGAGCTTGAGCTTCTTGAAGCAAAGGCAGATGAGGATTTCAATGGCGACGGCATCAGCGATTTATACACAAAGATGCTTTGCGAAGGCCAGATTCTCACTGAGACAGGAAAGAAAGTATTTGGAGATTATTCATATCTTCATGTTCAGAGCTCAAACGATTTAGATAGCGACGGTCTGATAAATTGTCAGGAGGTTGTTATTAAGGAAAGAGAAGACGGTTCATTATATGCAATTATGTCTTCAGACCCTTGTAAGGCAGATACTGATAATGACGGTATCAGCGACAACGACGATACAGACAAGTGGCATAGAGGCTTACTTGGCGGTGTTGTTGGGAATGTTAGACTTGTAGCTCGTCATGACGATTCAAAGGATTTCCATGATGGTCATGTTTACATTGTTTACACAAGCTATGTAAATGACAACAAGATTAACATTGATAATCTTTATGGATACTACATCACTAATCCAGATAAGAAAGCTTTGTTAGATGCTGCTTGCGACAGCGAAGACGGTAGCGATAGTGTGGTTTCATGGAGAAGTACACTTGCAGAAATCGAGGAATCAGAGAAGACTGATGCTAATGAAGCCATTAGAAAGGCTGCAGCAGATGGCATGTATGTTGAACAGACACACGCTCATCATGAGGGTGGATATGTTACATTAAACCGTGGCGATTATGTTTCTATCGGAAACTACGGAATGTCTAATGCAAAAGAGTTAATCATTAATGACTACATTCCATACTTAATGACAGAAGGCGAGTTATTCTTTGATCATATTATAAATGAAAAAACTGAGGGTGGAGTTTGGATTAACAGAGAGCTTTACAATCAGAAATATGCATATGACCAGGGACCAAATGAAATTGTTGAGCAAGAAGCTACAGAAGAGCAATTAAATGTTATGCTTAATTACTTCAGCTCTCACAGCTATTTCAACGAGTTTACTCACAACTGCACAACAGTTGCAGCTGGTGCATGGAATGAAGTGTATGGTACAAAGACAGACGAGAATGGTAACAAGGTTAAGACAGAGTATTACGTTAATTCTGGTACACCTATCAAGACTTCATTTGAAAATCCATTCACAAATAACGTTGTAAGCATCGATACACAGATTGATTATCCAGGTGCTGTTAAGAATTCTATTAAGAGCATGAAGGATATTCCAGGATATATTGGAAGCAGAGTGTATGTGGCAGGTAAGAAGGTTACTGATACAATTGCAAAGGTACTTAAGTTTGATATTTCAAAGCTCTTCAAGAAGAAGGATGCATCAAACAGCTCAGCCTCAGATAAGTTTGATGAGTACAGAACAATTTCATCAAATAGTTCATCTGGCTCAGCTAGCTCGTCTAGTTCATTAAGCCATGTTGGTACAGTTGATATTATTACAAGTGTTCCTGGCACAGAGGACTTAGTTGGTGAAGAGGTTGAGGTAATAAATGCAGCATCTTCTTTAAATAAGAAGTCTGTTAAGAAGACAGCTTCTGTTGCTACAGATGATGAGGAGCCAACAGAGGAAACTTCAGAGACAGAAGAAGTTACAGATGATACTTCAGTTGCAGAGGAAGAGATTGTTAAGGGATCAACAGTGGAAGAGGAAATCGAAGACACACCAGTACCTCTTTCTACAGAGAAGAGCAATCCATTATTATGGGTTTGGGCTACTTTGCTTTGCATTATTGCAGCTGGTGGTATTGCAATAGCTATTGTGTTCGTCAAAAAGAAATAATTAACAAAATATTCAATTATTGATAATATAATAGGTAGAGGCTTAGGGATATCAAGTCCTTAAGCCTCTTTTTTAAAATCAAGAAAAAACTGTTGACAAAAACAATTTAATTGCGTACAATTCAATCATAGAAAATAGTTGTACGCAATTTAATCGAGATGTCAATGGAGGTATATAATATGGAAAGGTACGATGTAGCAATAATAGGTACTGGACCAGCAGGTCTTGAGGCAGCTATTACAGCAAAGGTTAGAAATAAGTCAGTTCTTCTTTTAGGAGGAAAGGGCTCATCTGATAAGGTTTCAAAAGCTCACACCATTCAGAATTATCTTGGCTTGCCAGATATTGCTGGTGAGGATATGGCGAAGACATTTTTAGATCACGCCACAAAGATGGGTGTTGAGATTACAGAGGATAAAGTAAACGCAATTTACTCTATGGGACAGTATTTCGCAATTCAGTGCCACAATGGAGATTACGAAGCAAGCACTGTAATTGTTGCGGCTGGAATGACAGCAATGAAGCCATTCCCAGGAGAGATGGAAAATCTTGGCCGTGGCGTCAGCTACTGTGCAACCTGTGATGCAGCTCTTTACAAAGGAAAGACTGCTATTATAGTTGCTTACAGTGCAGAAGATGAGCCAGAGGCAGAATTTTTGGCAGAGAGAGCTGAGAAGGTTTACTATCTTCCACAGTATGAATATGCAGGTTCATTAGGTGGAAATATCGAGGTTACCTTAGATGTTAAGCCTGAATCAATTGAAATGAAGGATGGACAGGCAGTTTTAAATGCCAAGGATTCATCATTTACAGCAAATGGAATATTTATTTTGAGAGAGCAGATTGCTCCATCTCAGCTTGTTCCAGGACTTGAGATGGATGGTAACCATATTAAGGTTGATCGTTCTATGGCTACAAACATCAAAGGATTGTTTGCAGCAGGAGATATTACAGGTGCGCCTTATCAGTACATTAAGTCTGCCGGTGAAGGAAATGTTGCAGCGCTTTCAGCTGTGTCATATCTTAATAGTGTAAAGAACAATTAATTGTGATTGATTAAATTTGAAAGGAGTTTTATTATTATGGTAAAGAAGATTACAACAGATGAGTTTAATTCAATGGATAAGGCAGGAGTTTCAGTCTTAGATTTTAATGCTGTATGGTGTGGCCCATGTAAGATGCTTGGCCCAGTTTTGGAAGAGGTCTCTGAAGAAATGGCTGACGATGCAAAGTTCTACAGCATCGATACTGACGAAAATCCAGATTTAGCAAAAGAATTTGGAATTATGAACATTCCTGCAGTAGTTATTTTAAAGGACGGACAGAAGGTAGACATGAATGTTGGCTTTGTTCCAAAGGATGCCCTTAAGGACTTTGTAACAAAGAATCTTTAAAATTTTCCTTAATTAAGCTCAGAAAAAATTATTAAACAATGAGGTGATAGATAATGGGTGATAAGTATGATTGCTTAAAAATTTCAAATCAATTATGTTTTCCGCTTTATGCCTGTTCAAAGGAGATTGTTAAGAGATATAAGCCATTTCTCGATCCAATCGACCTTACTTACACTCAGTATATTACTATGATGGTAATATGGGAGGAAAAGGAGATTACAGTAAAGGCTCTTGGAGACAAATTATTCCTCGACTCAGGTACATTGACTCCTGTGCTTAAGAAGTTGGAGCAGAAGGGTTATGTTAAGCGTAGCAGATCAAAGGACGATGAGAGAAATCTTATTATTACTTTGACAAAGGATGGAGAGGAATTAAAAAAGCAGGCATCTACGATACCTGCTAAAATGGGCAAATGTGTGTGCTTATCTCCAGAAGAATCTGAGCAGTTATATAAATTGCTTTACAAGATTCTTGATAGTATGGAACATGAATAAGAATCGCTAATCAAAAAAGTTTAAAACATCTACATTTTCACGAGCTTGAGAAATGACATCGTCTACAAATGAGGCGGTGTCATTTTTTATTCTATCCCAATCAATGATAGTGACAGCAGACAAATCTGCATGTGCATTTTCAAAAACATCACCCATGTTTTCTTTAGTTGAAATGGTGCCGTTAATATAGCCTTCTGTAAGAACGGTGCTGTCTTGAGTTACGCTAACATCTGTGGCCTCGAATTTAATGCCATCATCAACATAATTCATTAAGAAATTAAAATCCATAGAATAATTGCTACCTGTATCTGTAATGTAGGTAATGTTATTGGTAAATGAATTAGTGTAATTGGTCTGACCATTACGCTTGATTGTGGCAACGACTCTTTCATTATCAGGAAGAGGAGCAAAAATCTCAATTTTGTTAAAGTTCTTACCAACGATGGAAATGTATGCTCCAGGTGTCTTGTAAGAAAGGTCAAATGTTATCTTTCTGGTGTGATTAAATCTGTCTAGGAAGAGAGAGCATTTTATATCGTGATCTGGAGCATCCATACCTAAAAGCTGCCAGATGAAATCGCCCTCGCCCTTTGGAATGGTGATTCTGAATTCGTTGCTTTCCGTACCATCTTCATCTACGAAGATAACGTCTGTTTTTTCTATCTGAATTTTTTTAACGAACTCATAGATGTTACGTTTGTTCTGGTGGAACCATTCGTGGTTGATATCGTTATTAAGATTTGGCGCAGTTGGAAATAAGTCTGAGCCTGTGTCAAAACCGTAGGAGATACCACCAAGTAGAGGTGCAACAAGATATACAGTCTCATCCTGAGCATATACATCCATTTCCCCTACATCTAAAACGAGTACGTCCAGATTAGATTTGCAAGAGAACTTCTTTTGAGAAGCAGAACGCTGACCCTTGATGCCGCCACTGATTGAATATGGGAATCCCTTTAATTTTTTGATGTAGGCATTTCCAGAGTAATCGATATCTGCATTTGTGTAATTTCTAAACAAATCCTTCAAATCAATATTGTAAGCCAGATAATCTGGGTTATTCAAAGTGCTCTCTGAAAAATGAATAACTGAGGCGAGTATTCTTGCTGAAGGATTATAATTCAGCTCTGCTTTGATGATTATGGCCAGAGCGAGTACCACAACAATTATTATCCCTAATTTTTTCTTTTTCATAAAAAATATTATAGTAATTCTAGTGGAGTATCTGCAATAGACAATGCAATCGAAGTGTCCATCTCAACCAGGTGATTGGCAGCCTGGGATTTCTGATATGCGATGTCATTTTCGGCATACTTTACGCAAGCCTCGTGGTATTTTTCAGTGTTGCCACTTTTCTTGTAAATATCCATGTATAGCTTTGCAGTCTCAAGCTTTAGGTGGTAATTATCAGAGATGGTGGCAGAAGATTCGAGATTCTTGGCTACGGCTTCAGCTCTTTCAAATTCTTTCATACTGCAGAAGGTATCTACCAGTAATTTCAAATCCTCTAAATAATCGTGAATAGTAATGGATGGATCTTTCATAAGACCAGCAAGGTCATCGAGATGGTCATAGACGTACTGATTATCCCCCATCTGATGATGTAAGTTTGCATTCAATATCGTCAAACTAAAATCGTGATAATGCATGTCGTTTTTCGCGGCAATATCACTGGCTCTTCTAAGATATGTTTCAGCGTCACTAAAACGATGAGTCTGTAAGTAGCAATAGGCCAGATTCAGGCAGGCTACTAGATAGGAGTGCGGTTTGTTACTGAAAGAATCTCCATAATCCTCCAAATCCTGCATAGCCATTTTTCCATAGTTAATAGCACTGTCGTAGTCTCCGAGCAACATATATCTGTTACAGATTGTTGCATAGAAGAAATGCTTTGCGCCGCGAATACGGTTTTTATCCAGATAATCAAAGGCATTAAGGCACTTGTAGAGCATTTTTGAATCGTAGCCCATAATTCCATAGGCGATGGCTAAGCCACGGAGAGTCATAATGTAATTCGTGGAGTCGTTTATTTCCTCGTAAATACTCTTAGCCATATTGAGATTGTCTATTCCAAGCTCTATGTTGTTAACATGAATTAAGTGCATTCCTTTTTCATAATATTCTTTTGCTATTTGCTCTGAACTTGCCATAATGACCTCCTGTGAAGAAACCCACAATTCAATATGTTATAAGTATAAGAAAACTTTGTGACAATTTTCGTAAATTGTTGTTTATTCGCAGTCAAAAATTTATACTATATATTGATATTATGTATAAATTTGGGGATTTTTATTATGAAAAAGACGAGTAGTTTTCTATATGGTTTGATTTTAATTGTCGGCTTAGGAATATTTACTTTCGCAATTGGATTGATATTTATCGGAGAATTTACCTTACCAGACGAGAGAACCTACACAGATTTAACAGTTGAAAAATACAGTGATGGTTGGGAGAGAATCCGCTGGGACGGAAGTGCAGAGAGCATTACGCTTCCAGGAAATTATGAGCCAGAAGGCTCCCATGAATTTGTACTACGAAAGAAGCTTGATGTTTGGGATGACAGGGATTGTTTTTTAAGCTTCAATTCTAATAAGCAGGATGTGGATGCTTATATTGGTGATGAATTAAGATATTCGTTTTCTACCAAATCTACCAGAGTATTAGGAAGCAACACACCGGGAACTATGGTATTCATTCCGCTTCATCCATCAGATGAAGGCAAGACAATAAAAATTGTCCTTTCCGGCGATAATAATTATTCCGGAGTATTGGATGAGTTCATAGTAGGTACCCAGGTTGGTATAGTAATGTATGTCTACAATCGTGAGAGATACACATTACTACTTACATTATTCTTATTGGTACTTGGTGTTATAGCATTTATTATTGGTGTTAGTGTAAAAATCGCATACAGAAAAACATTGCCATTGTTCTTTATTGGATGGGCAATGATTTGTGCTTCATTATGGTCATTGGCAGAAACAGACTGCAGGCAATTCTTTGTGCCTAATTTTTCGTTACTGTCCTACATGACATATTTGAGTTTGATAATGTTGCCGTACACGGTGGCACTATATTTTGACCGTCTGCAGGAAGGCAGATACCGAGCTTTATATATGGGACTTGCAGTGCTTGAAGAGTTCAGTGCAGGAATTGCCATTTTGCTTCAGTTCTTCAACGATACAGATTTGAGTGGAATATTGCCGATTGCATTTGTTTCTATTGGATTAACCATGATTACGTATATTGTTACGGTTATTCCTGATATTATTCATGGAAGAGTTAACTCATACTGGCTTGAGTTTATCGGTATTTGTGGTGCGATAATTATGGGTATCATGCAGATGTGCGACTACGCATTTTTGCATCCGACAAAAATTCATTCATTGTATTTAATAATTGGTTTGCTGTTCCTGATAATCATGGCATACTTCCGTGCTTTGAAGGATATCAGAAATACTGAGCGAGAAATGTATGCGGCAGTACAGGCTCAGGAATCCAGCACAGCATTCATGACAAGAATGTCTCATGAAATGCGAACACCTATCAATGCAATTCTTGGAATGAATAAAATGATTCTGAGAGAGAGCAAAGATGAGCACATTTTGGAATATTCAAGAGATGTTAACAGTGCCGGTAATTACTTATTAGGAATTGTTAACGAGGTATTGGATCTTGCAAAGGTTAGTGCTGGAAAGATTGAAATTGTCCCAGAAGACTACGATTTGATGGATATGATTCGAGAATGTTATTCTCTGGCTCGTCCTAGAGCTAAGGCCAGCAGACTTTCGTTCGAGGTAGACATGAGCGATGTCCTGCCAGCAAGACTTCGTGGCGACAGGGAAAGAATCATCCAGATAATAACAAATCTGTTGACCAATGCAGTTAAGTATACACCTGAGGGGCGAATTACTCTTTCTGTTCAGGGCAAGATATCAGAAGGCAAGCTTTTGCTGATTGTAACTGTTACTGATACAGGTATTGGTGTGGCTGAGGAGAATATACCTTATCTTTTCGATACATTTACAAGAGTCGGCGAGTTTAATAAGAAGAGAATTGAAGGTACTGGACTTGGTCTTACAATTACTAAGCAGTTGGTTGATTTGATGGGAGGTACCATTTCCGTTGAATCTGAGCTTGGAAAGGGGTCTTCATTTATAGTAATGATTCCTCAGGAGATTCGCTCAGTGGAACCATGCGGAATGTTTTCAATGGGACCAAATGGAGACCGTCGTGTTGCTGATCGTCATGAAGTATTTGATGTTCTTGGAAGAATTCTCGTTGTTGATGATGTTGCAATTAATCTTCGAGTTTTCTCTGTGCTATTGAGCAACACAGACATTACAGTAGATACAGCTATAAGCGGAACAGAGGCTCTTGAAAAGATTGGAAGAAACAAGTACGACATTATCTTTATTGACCATTTGATGCCTGGCATGGATGGAATTGAGTTGAAGAGACTTATTGATTCCATGGAAGATAATCCTAATAGCAACACACCGCTGGTTATGCAAACCGCAAATGCGGTAGTAGGCGCAAAGGAAGAATACGAGCGATTGGGATTTACCGACTATATCGCCAAGCCAATTAAGGAAGAGGAGTTGCGTAAGCTCATACGTAAGTATATAATTTAAGCATTAATTAAGTGAGCTAGTAATTCTCAAGCTATTAGATTTCTTAAGCGAAGCTTTCTTCAGCTGAGCGTAGAAATACTAATGCTTGTGAATGTAACTAGCGGATTATAAATAGGAGTAAATTAAACCATTGCATTTAATCCAGCTGATTTATTTAAAGTGAAGTCTGCGGCGGAGACATTTAATAGTAATCATCCAAAGCTTGTACCATTTTTCCATGCTATTCAGGGAAAAGCTATGACACCAGGTACAGTAATTGAGATGGCAGTTACTGATCCTAGCGGCGAGCGTGTGGAGACTAATCTTCGTGTCCAAGAGTCAGATATTGAATTGATTCGTCTCTTAATGGAAATCGGAGCTAAAGGATAATCTAAGAATAACAAAAGCCAACCAGTTACGGCTACAAGCCTAATGATTTCTAAGTTCAGCTGAAGAAAGCTTCACTTTAGAAATATTAGAGCTTGTTGCCTACTGGTTGGCTTATTTAAATTCAAAGAATTTCGTATCTAATTCCGGATACGCACGCTTCATGGAAATAGGAATGCCCGCCTTGTTTACAAAGCAGTGCACGGTGCGTGCAACAGCTCTGTCTTCGCCGGTAGCCTTATCGTATATACGATAAGCGATTTCCATTTCATGTCCATCATATGAAATGAGCTTTGTATCTATAATGACAGTTTCATCAAACTTAATGGCGCTTCTGTGTTCAATAGAAGATGAAACTATAGGTGAGCTGATTTCCATGTCTAACATCTGCCTGAATCCAAGTCCCATTTGCTCCATCAAATCCATGCGGGCATCCTCAAGCCAGTTTGCGTAATTGGATGTATGGATAATGCCCTGCTGATCTGTCTCATGATATTTTGTGTGATGCTCAAAAGGGGTAATCTTTATCTGCCTTTTCGCACCAGCAACTTCAATTTCTTGTTTTGCCATAGTTTACCTCCTGATGATATTTCTTCTAAGTGATATTATATCACTAGAATTAAAAATCGATTAAAAAATTTAGTGAAATAAAAGACGTTGAATAGAGATTGTATAAGTGTTAAAATATAAAGAAATTGATAAATTTTTAACGAGCGGAGGTTATTATGGATTTTCAAGCTGAGTATAAGAAGAAACTTACTACAGCAGCAGAGGCTGTAAAGGTAGTAAAGAGCGGTGACTGGGTTGATTACGGTTGGTGCACAGGCACACCTGATGCTTTAGATAAGGCACTTGCAGCCCGCACAGACGAGCTTAAAGATATTAAGGTTCGCGGTGGTATCTTAATGAAGCTTCCAGCAATTTTTGAGCGCGAGGATGCTGGCGAGCACTTTACATGGAATTCATGGCACATGGGTGGTATTGAAAGAAAGCTTATCGCTAGAGGATGCTCTTTCTATGCACCTATCAGATACTCTGAGCTTCCTAGATATTATAGAGAACACATCGAGCCAAACGATGTACTTATGATTCAGACTACAACAATGGACAATCACGGATATTTCAACTTCGGTCCTAATGCATCACATCTTATGGCTGCAGTTGAGAAGTCTAAGCACATCATCGTAGAGGTTAACGAGAACATGCCTCGTTGTCTTGGTGGTTTCGAAGAGGGCGTTCACATTTCTAAGGTTGATGCTATCGTTGAGGGCAGCAATCCAGCTATCGCAGAGATGGGCGCAGGCGGAGCTCCTACAGACGTTGATAAGGCAGTTGCAAAACTTATCGTTGAGGAGATTCCAAACGGTGCTTGCTTACAGCTTGGTATCGGTGGTATGCCTAACACAGTTGGTGCTATGATTGCTGAGTCAGATCTTAAGGATCTTGGTGTTCACACAGAGATGTACGTTGATGCGTTCGTTGACATTGCTAAAGCTGGCAAGATTACTGGTGCTAAGAAGAACATCGACCGCTTCCGTCAGACATATGCTTTCGGTGCTGGTACAAAGAAGATGTACGATTACATGGATGAGAATCCAGAGCTTATGAGTGCACCTGTTGATTATACAAATGACATCCGTCAGATTTCTGCACTTGATAACTTCATTTCTATCAATAACGCTGTTGATGTAGATTTATATGGTCAGATTAATGCTGAGTCTGCTGGAACAAAGCACATTTCAGGAGCAGGCGGACAGCTTGATTTCGTACTTGGCGCTTATCTTTCAAACGGTGGAAAGAGCTTTGTATGTCTTTCATCTACATTTACAACAAAGGATGGTACTGTAAAGAGCCGTATTCGTCCTACTCTTGCAGAAGGTTCTATCGTTACAGATACTCGTGCTAACACACATTACCTTGTTACTGAGTATGGTAAGGTTTGTCTTAAGGGACTTTCAGCTTGGGAGCGTGCAGAGGCTATCATATCTATCGCTCACCCAGATTTCAGAGACGAGCTTATTGCAGAAGCAGAGAAGATGAATATCTGGAGAAGATCTAATAAATAATATAATATAGAAATTACTACGGGCCAGATGGGTTGAAGGACTCATCTGGTCTTTTTTGTTACTTATAATACACATAAGAGTATAACGTTATTGCAAACATAAAATATTCATAAGTAGGACATAAATATAACACAACTACAAAGTAGAATCTCAGAGGTTTTTGTTTTACGGTTTTTACATGTGAGAGGGTTCAATGACAAAAGAAAGAATGTCAAAGATTAAGAAGATTAATAAGATAGATTTGATGAAGATTATTATTAAGGTTTTTATAAAGAATTTGAAATGTACGTTACAACGTATAGATTTTCGAGCGTTGATGCCCCATAAAAAGATTCTACAGCATGCATTTGGTATGCTGGTGATAATGGTAGTTATTGTTAGCCTGGCGTTGCCAAATACTATTGCAGCAGATATTAATGAAACAACACCAGCTAATAAGAGTGTTTTTGCAGTAATGTCTGAGCAGGAAGCATTAGAAGCTTCTATTAGAGAGTTTACCGTTTATGGAATGTACCTGAAGGACAATGAGACAGAAGCGGAAACAGCAGAGGTAATCGTTCCTACAGGGCCAATTTCCAACAACGGTTATCCATATGGAAAAAAGTCGGCAGAGGGCGTGACTCTTTCTATTAAATTAGCTGAGGATATCGCAGATGCAACATATCAGTGGCAGAGCAGTGATGATCAGACTAATTGGTCAAATATAGATGGCGAAACAAGCCAGACATTTGAAAATAAGACTCCTAAGGATGGAAGATGGTACAGATGTGTCATTAATGGCCAGGAGAGCAAGGCGGTCCAGGTGGTTGGACAGTTCAAGTGTGAGGGCACAACTGAGAAGGATTCGTTAGGGCGAATCTGGACTAATCCTCTGATGCCATGGTACATCAGTAATGGTACCGTAGCTTATGGAATTAACGCCGAGGGAACAGTATTTGATGTAGTTGGTCTTTATAACAAGAGTGGCAACACATATATGGTTCAGACTGCTTATTCAGAGGGCTGGAAAATGGTGACATCTTCATCTGATGCACCTGAGGTGAATCATACTGCGGCACAATTGGATGATCTTATTTGCAGCTTTGATGAGACAAATGCTTATGAGTTATATCTAAGCGCTGACTTGGCAGATGGCCAAAGTGCATTTGCGTTTGGATGTGACACCATGCTTGGTAATGATTCCACATCAAGAGCTCATTCAGATTTTGCAGCAATTGAGGTTAACAAGAATCAGGATAATACGGTGGAAAATATTGCCATGGTAGGAGCAGGTTCATCAAGCCAGGCGTTAGGAAGTAATCCTGCATTCATGATTACACCTATTACTTCAGAGGAGCTGGAATTCTGGTTAGGGCAGTATGATGAAAGAAAATATTTCAGCTTTAATTCCGGAACAGGAAACATTACTGTGGACGGAGAATATATTGATAATATAACCACAAAAACACAGGGGATTGACGCAGGAATGACAATGTCATGGTTCAATGTTTCCGATGGTGGAGTGGTTAGCTTTAAGTTTTCGGTTGGCGATGCAGCAAGCATTGGTGTTGCTACAAACGGTGGAAATCTTAATTATATAGCTGAGTTGATTGAGGGACTTAAGCAGGATACAGAGTATATGGTTTCGGCTGAAGGCGATGAGATTGTTTATTCAATAAAATCTAATGCCTTGGGTCATATTACATTAACAGGAGTAGATACAAATGGCAATTATTTCGATTTTACTGGTAAAACTATTAATATTACAAAGAATGATAGCGAGAGTGAAAAAATCACTGTCAATGTAAATTCCCGTCCATATAATATTCAGGATATTCCAGATTCTAATGAAATGATTTCTGTAGGTGATACTTCTATTAATATTAGTATCTCTCTTGGAAGTGTTCAGATGTTTGCTCAGGAATATCGTATCTGTGATGAGAATGGAAAAGAAATAGAAGGCTTTGGCTGGACCAGAGTAACTGGAGATGGAAAACTATCATTCTCAGGGCTGGAGTCTAATACTTCATATGCTATAAAGGCAAGAATATTTGCCACTGAAACCACACCAGCTTCTGTTGGACATGTGGTTTACAAATTTCAAACAAACTAAATAGTTAATAGTAATAAAAGGCTACAAATCTTAGTATTTCTCGTGGGCAGCTGAAAAGCTTTGCCCCTTGATAATAAGATTTTGTAGTCTTTTTTTGATTTAAATGTGACGATAATACCACGGATGAGATACATGGTTACGAAACTCACAATTATTTCAAATTTACAACACAATATAACCACTGAATAAAGTTATAATTCGACTAGTTAATTTAAAAGAGTGAGTAAACTGTAACTTAATTACACTAGCGTAGAATTTTCAGAAAAAAGAGGTATTGAAATATCAAAGTAGTTAGGAACGGAGGTATTAATATGAAGTGGGCAAATATTAGTACTAAACAAATCAATCGATTCATTGCAATGGTTGTTGCTTTCGCCATGGTTTTTACAATGGGCTTTGGAACACCACTAGCTATTGCAGAAAACGGTGGTACAGAGAGCATTATTACTAACATTGCATCTCTCAGCGATGATGTTGCAGTTCAGCATCTTCCTGTTGGCGCGTCCGAAAGTGACGTGAATTTCCCAAGTACAATCGATGCAACTTTAGAGACCTATAAGGACGTATTGGTAGAGGTTATTCCTGAGGAGAAGCTTCAGGAAATTGAAGAAGTATCCGAAGAAATCGAGGAAACAGAGGAAGAAATAGAAGAAGCTATAGAGGAAGAGACAGAGGTTCCTTCAGATGCAGCAAATCCTGAAGCTGAGATTGATACAGACGTTCCAGAAGCTGACACTGTTGTAGAAGAAGCTACAACAGAAGATAGTATAGCAGAAGATAGTATAGCAGAAGATAACACAGCAGTTGATACAGCAATTGAATCTACTGAGACTCCTGTAGAAAATCCAGAGGCACAATCAGTGGAAGCAGTATCAGAGCCAGCTGCTGTAGAAAGTGCTCCTGTAGCTGAATCAGCACCAGCATCAGAACCAGTATCAGAGCCAGCATCAGAGCCAGTTGATCCTGTTGCTTTAATTATTGATACATTATTCCCAGCTATTACAGCTAAGGCAGCAGAAGCAGGAGTATTTGCAGAGGTTGCAGCTACAACAGCTGAGGTTATTTCTGGTGAGACAGAAGCAACAGAAGAAGAGGTAATTGAAGCCCAGCCTACTTATGTAGTAGAGACAATTACTACTTCTGCAGATATTACTCTTACAGATATTACATGGACTCTGGATGAATCTAAGAGTACAGCACCAGCATTCGATTCAAATATCGAGGGTGCAACATATGTTTATACAGCAAATATATCAACTGAGTTCGCTATTAATGCTGCTATTCCTACAATCACAGTAATTATTGGTGAAAAAGCAGCAGAAGTTGAGTTTGAGCAGAGCACAGTTGTTGATGGTGTCGTGATAACTGTTAAGGCAGATAAGGGTGTGTTCCCAGAAAGAGCAACTTTATCAGCAAGACGTGCTACAGCAGAGGAAACAGTAGTTGCAGAGGAAGCTGTAGAAAACGAGAGAGAATCAGAAAATGTAGCTGCTTCATATACCTTTGATATTAAGGTTTTGGATGCTTTAGGAAATGAAATCCAGCCTGATAACACAAAGGGAACTGTAAAGGTTTCATTTACTCTTGAAGAAGTAAAGAATACAGCGCTAGAAGCTGATGTTTATCATATTACTGATGCAAACCCACAGGCACCAGTGGCTGAAAAACTGGAGACAGAAAGTGTTAATGCTACAGTAGAAGCAGAAACAACAGGTTTCTCATTCTATACAGTAGAGTTTACATATAATGGATTACAGTACGTGATGGATGGTGATACTTACGTTTTATTATCTGAAATCCTTGATTGTTTAGAGATAAGCGGAAATGTAGTTTCTGCTGTAAGCTCAAATGAAGAGTTATTCTACGCTCGTAAATATGTATACGAAGAAGAAAATCAGGCAACAGGAGCTGGTGGACTTAAGGAAAGCGAAGATGGTCAGTGGTATTTAGTATCTGTAAATCCATTTTCAACTGAGGAAACACTTATCATCACAATGGATGATGGAAATGAATATATCATAACAGTTACTGATAGCCAGGAAGAGGTTGGAGCACATAGCTATGCTAGTGATAATGGTGATGTTTTCCTAGGTGGAAATTATATTGAAGTTGGTGTTGCAAAAACAGGCTCCTTTGGTACAGCGGGAGCTTCTGATGAAACATTCCATCCTACAGTAGGACATAAATATGATAAGCAAATTGGTCTTAGTGTAAATGGAAATGGTTTTGCATCAGGACAGGCAGCTACTACAGGAGACTTTTTCCTTCCAGGTACACCAGAGGAAAGATATATTCTTTCATATTACTATGATGGAAAACCAGTAAATAATTGTAATGCTGAAAGAAATGATGCGTCATGGGATAATCCACAGCAGTCACCTACAACACTTGATAAGTCGGTTGTTTCAGAGGGAAAATTAAAATCTGTTACAACTGGTGTAACACGTGAAGGTGTTAAAATGACAATGACGATATCATTTGATAAAAATGATTTATGTTACATAACAGAGGTACTTATTGAGAATAATACTGGTAAGGATATTGAAAACGTAAGATGGGTTCGTTCATTTGATCCTGACCAGGATCTAGAAGTAAGTGGCACATTTCACACATATAACAAAGTAATTAGTAATCCTAGAAGTGACGAGGCATATACAGCTGATCAGTGTGCGATGGTTGTTTCAAAGGGCGCAATTACAAAGGAAGCGTTTTTCTTTGCAGCTTTTGACTCAAGAGCAAGAGCATCAAGAGGTGTATCATTTTCACCTTCTAGTGCATACCTAGATGATCTTTGGGTGGCAAGCGACAAATCTGTGCCTAAGGTACCTACATCCGATGCATATGGAACAAGTAAGACAGATACTACAGGTTACACTTATGAAGATGATGCTATAGCAATTACATTTGACTGTGGCACACTTAAAGCAGGAGAATCTACTACTCTTTCTTATTACTCAAGTCTTGATCCTGATGTTGCTAATACATTCAGCAAGATTTCTACAGTAAAGGGTGGTGTAAATTACCTTAATAACAGTATTGAAGGACTTGATAATGACACAAGATATAAAATTACAGTAGATACTGAAGAAGATACTGAAGTAGCTTATATTATAACATCTGATGGAAATGGACGTATCAAGCTTGAGGATGAAAATAATCCAAAGGAAGCTGGAGGACCTTATTCATTTATAGGAAAAAGCCTTCATATCACAATGGCAGAAGAAGAGAGTGATACATTAGATGTCACAGTGATGGACAGACCAGTGGCAACAGGTCTTGACATTACAGGTACATTAGATACAGACACAACAAATAAGCCTTCAGGCTTAGGTAAAGATTTTGTTATTACTACAGCTGATTCTATTACCCTACATGTAGACCAGGCTGATACTGCAAAGATGCTTCAGAATTATCGTATTTACGATGAAGATGGCAACGAGATAGACGGAAGAGAGTGGTTAAAGCTTGATAATACAGGAAAAGTTGTTTTTGAAGACCTTGAAGGAAATACTGGATATATCATCAAGACAATGGTTCCAGCAACAAAGAATACTCCAGCATCAGAACCAATTAATGGAATATCTGTAACTACTATGGATACAGTAGAAGTCGCAAATATTCACAACATCGTAAAAGACTATGATGGACGTTCTCTTGTATGTACACCAGATATTAATCCTGCAGATGCTACTGTAACTTATAGCATAGATTATGATTCAGAGTATTCCAATAACGCTCTTGCAATGGTGAAAGACGTTGGAACATATACCGTATACTATAAGGCTTCTAAGCCTGGATACAGAACAACCTATGGCAGCTTTACAGTTGAAATTAACAAGGCTAATAGATATGACAATAATCAGGGCACATTCGACGAGAAGCTTATGCTTATCCCAGAGAAATGTGAAGATGCTGTAGTTTCACTGGAAAAGTATTTAGCTGATTTATCAGAAGATGATGTAGTAACTCTTGTAACAGAAGGTGATGACGAAAATAATATCGCTGTAAATACAGGCATGACTGGAACTATTACTGATAAGATACTGACTTATAGCTATCCAGGAAGTGAAGAAGGAACAGCTGGTGATTTAGTTTTAAGAGTTGATAGTGCAAACTATAATCCATACACAATTATAATTCCTGTTGAAGCAAAGGATGTTATCCAGATTGATTTACCAGAGAATAACGAGACTACAGCAGAATATGATGGAAAGCCACATAGCTATCCACTTACAACAGATGATAAGTTTGCAGTAGTTAAGTACAGCACAACACCTGATGGTGAGCTTTCAACAACAGCTCCTAGCTTTACTGAGCCAGGTGAGTATACAGTATATTACTCAATTGAAAGACCTGGTATTTCACCAAAGACAGGTAGCTACACAGTAAAGATTGAAAAGCCGGTTGAACCAGTTCAGCAGGACAATACTGAAACAAAGCGAAATTATCCTCCAGTAGCTTCTATTCTCAAGGTAGAAGAGCCTGTAGAGGAGGCAAATGAAGAAAAGACAGAAAGCTATAAGCCTGATGACTCTATAGTTAAGGAGCTTATTCCTGAATTAACAGAGACAGAAGAAGCTACAACAGATATTGAAGATACTCTTGGCAAAGGAAAGATTATTGACAAGGGCGATATCTGGGGCGATATGACAGAAGAAACAAAGGGTAAGCTTCTCGAAAAGCTTGAAGCTTCAGGTGGTGAAATTATTAAGACAGCTAATCCTTTTGATTCTATAACAACAGCAAAGGCAGAGCTTAAGGCAGAGGAAAAGGAAGGAAAATTAGCCGAAGACAGGGTTCCTGTTAAGGAGACACCAATCGCACTTGTAATGGGCGAAGGTGCAGTAGTTGTTACACTTGAGCTTTCAGACAATACAAAGGCTAATGCAGGTCTTGCAGATGCAAAGGCAGTTGCAAAATCTATTCTTACAGAAGAGCAGTATGCAGCAGTTGCAGCAGGAAGCATCCTTGAAATCAAGGTTGAGCTTACACCTCTTGAGGAGGAAGCAATTCCTGAATTAGACCGCCAGGTTATCGATGATGGAGTGACTGAATATACAGAGCAGATACCAAATCTTGCAATGGCAGATTACATTGATATCAGTATGTTTATGAGAATAGATGACAGCGATTGGAACCAGCTTACAGAGGTTGACCCTATTGATATCGTAATCGATATTCCTGAAACTCATAAGGGCTTATCAGACACCTACTACATTATGAGAGCTCACGAAGGTGTCAGCACATTGCTTGAGGATAAGGATAATGATTCAGACACAATCACTATTTCTACAGGACAGTTCTCAACATATGCACTTATGTATGATGAGCCACAGGTGGCAGTAAAGGCTGATTTCACATCTACAGCTACAGCATGCAAGCTTTGTCACAAGTGCCCAACATTATTTGGTATTTGTTATTATGTATGGCTTGCAATGGTTGCAGCAGCAGGTATTTCATTAGTACTTTACAAGTCATCAAGAAAACAGGAAGAGGAATAAAAAGATTATCAGAGCCTAATATTTCATATATCAATACCTCACAAGGCACCTCCCGAAAGGGAGCATTCCTGTTAGGGTAAAAATATCAGGTTTGTAAAAAATGAGTGCCTCTCATAGAATAATGATTGTTAACTTGCCGGTTAATAAAAATCATTGTTCAAAGGAGACACCCACAAATGAATTGTAAGCAGAATGAGAGAATCAATCAAGTAAAAGAATCAACTTTGGTAGTTGGAATTGATATAGGAAGTACTACACATTATGCCAGAGCCTTTGATTGGAGAGGCATTGAACTAGGTAAAGTTTTTAAGTTTAGCAACAGTCGAGAAGGTTTTGATAGCTTCAAGAATTGGATGCAGTGGTTACTAAATAAAAACAA
>NZ_FQYQ01000020.1 GCF_900141825.1 Pseudobutyrivibrio xylanivorans DSM 14809
ATGAGCTTTGTGCTCCACACCAAGAAATGGAAGCAATACCATTTCCTAATGATAATTCGAAAGCTGTGGCAATGGATAAGCTCATCCAGGAGCTAATTGGAGATAAGCTTTTAGAAATCAGCAAGTATGTAAATATGAATGTCATAGATAGAACCATTATTATTGATCAGACTTCACTTCATAATGATGGTTATCAGATAATTGCTCACTAAGAGGTGGGTCAAAACAAAGTATAAAAAATAGGAATAACAAAAAAACTGACCCACCCAGTAAAATCATCACTGGTGGGTCAGAACTAAACGAAAAAGCGGGTCAAATCTACTTGACAATCAACAAGGATTTCCTCGGAGGGCTTTTTTCTTTGTTGAAAATAAAAATGTAATGGGTGATAATAGGTGAAGAGAAAATGTGGAACATAAGAGATTATATAGAAAGATACATATAATGAAAAAGACAATAATTAGAAAAATTATATATGTTTTTGTATGTCTTTTTTTGTTATGCAATTTTTTCTGTCTTGATAAGGACGGTCATACCGAGGCAGATGCATTTAGTTATAATGATTCACCATCTATAACTATACATGTGCCTAATGGTATTCAAATGGAAATCAAGAGTGAAAAGAGTTCTAGTGCTGTAGTAGCAAGTACTATTGCTAAAGCAGCTCAACTGAAAACATTTTCTAATTTTAGATATTTTTTATATACACTCATATTAGTTATATTAGGATGTTTCTATATATTTAAAAGATATAATCTGTTCATATCTGAAGCAACCTATCTTAGAACTTTCGTTATCAGATTTATCCACAATAAGGACGGCCGCAAACGTATTTAAAACTTCAACTATGACTTCTTGTGGGCTACTTAAGGAAAAAGCCCACAAGAACTTGGCTTCGCCAAGCAATATTTTCTTTCAGAAAATATTGGTCTATGTCCGGTTCTTGTTTTTCTGATGAAAAACAAAAACCTATGATTTTCAGCTTATGCAGAAACTGCATAGGTTTATTTTGCGTACAAAGGAGTTTAAAAATATGTTTGAAAATATTTTAATAGGAGTTTTTGCAGTAATAATTATTGGTGGAGCCGTCGTTGCATGGTGGATTGAAAATGGTCCAGAGAAAAAAGATAAAGACGATAAGAGGAATGAATAATGATAATTTATATAGCAGTATTAGTCATAGGATTTATTGCATTAATAAAAGGTGCGGATTGGTTTGTCAAGGGCAGTTCAGATATAGCTAAAAACCTTAGAATACCATCTGTTATTATAGGATTAACGATTGTTGCATTAGGAACTAGCGCACCAGAACTTGCAGTAAGTGTGGCGGCCGCAATTCAAGGAGCAAATGAAATATCAGTTAGTAATGTCGTAGGCTCAAATATTTTTAACCTTATGGTTGTGTTAGGAATATGTGCATCTATACACCCTTTAGAAGTGGATAAAAAAATCTTAAAACGTGATATGCCGGTATCTATATTAGCGACAATAGTGACATTAGGTTTTTGTGTAGAATATCCACTACTTCAAAAAATTCAATTATCAAGACTTCGGGTGACCGATGAAGCTGGAATGATTCATCGGTGGTTAGGTGTAGCGCTAATAATAAGCTTTGCTATATACCTATATTTATTAATATGTGATGCCAGAAAAAATCCAATTGAAGAAGATGATGTGCAGTATTTGCCTATTTGGAAATGCTTGGTATTAGCTATAGTGGGGCTTGTATTAATTATCGGAGGCGGCCAGGCTGTAGTAAATGGAGCAAGAGAAATAGCTAGAATGGCAGGAATGAGCGAGACATTAATAGGTTTAACTATAGTTGCTGTAGGAACTTCATTGCCTGAGCTTGTAACATCAATAGTTGCCTCCCAAAAAGGTGAAACAGGACTAGCTATTGGAAATGCAGTTGGATCCAATATTTTTAATTTATTATTGATATTAGGATTATCTGGAACAATACATCCAATGACTGTAAATTTGGCGACAATAATTGATATAATAGTGTTAATCTTAAGCAGTATTATGACACTCATTTATGCAAGAACATCTGCAAGAATAAATCGACCAGAAGGCCTTTCGATGGTTATATTGTATGTCATCTATGTTGTATATGCGATATTGAGGTAATAATATGTTCTGGTCGTGTTGCTACAATCATCGAGTAATAACGAGCGAACAGTCCAACCCAAATTATAAAATCATGCCCTTCGAGGATTCCCCTCGGAGGGCTTTTTAGTTATAAAAATGCTAGAGTCCTTTTCTTATAATTTTTTTATTGTTATTTTTATGTTATAATCCACAGCGGTATATATAAAAGTAAAATGCATAGAGGTAGTAAAAAGTGTTTCAAAGGAATAAAGATAACGACACATTAAAGAAAATAGTATTAAACGTGCTGCTGGCGACAGCAAGCTTATTCGTTAATGGGTTTGGAGTTTATCTTACTATTCAGGCTAATATTGGAGCATCACCTTGGGATGTGCTTAATCTTGGTTTATCTAATACCTTTGGAATCCTTTACGGCACAGCAGCTATCATAGTATCTTTTTCGATTCTCGGAATAGATATTTTAATGAAAGAGCCTATCGGAATCGCTATGATAATAGATTCTATTGTAGTAGGTAAAACAGTAGATCTTTTTAATAGAATAAATTTAGTTGAAAAGTGTGATTCAATTTTCTTGGCAATTCCAATGATGATTTTAGGGTTATTCATAATGGGTTATACCCAGTACACATATATGAGTGCATCCTTAGGATGTGGCCCTCGTGATACTCTTCTTATAGGGTTAACAAGAAGAACTAAGCATGTATCTATTGGTCTAGTAAGTATCATGCTACTTGCTACAGCTACTGTAGTTGGTTGGCTACTAGGTGGGCCAGTTGGAATAGGTACAATTATATGTGCCTTTGGAATGGGACCTATCATGCAGTTCGCATTCTTTACAGTGAAGTTTAATGCTACTGAGATTAGGCATCAGACTATATTAGAATCATTTAGAGTGATTAAAAATAAGTAGATATTGAAGGCTTCGAGTTTTTCTCGGAGCTCTTTTTGTTTGCAAATCAATCTGGTATTGCTATAATTTGAGTAATTATTTAGTATACAATTTAAGAGGAGTGTCTTATATTCCTGCGGGAGTGAAAGGAGAAATGTTATGGTCACACTATTCAACAGAAAGAAGCTATACGAAGACTATTCATCTATGGAAATAGCAAGAATAACAGAGCTTCTAAAAGCTAATAGCATCAGCTATGAGACTAGAACAAAGAGGAATCAGTCAAATTTTGATATGGCATTGCATTCTTCTATGACAACTAGCATTGGTAATGGTGGAGCATATTCCGGTGGGCAGGCTATAGGGAACCTAACATTTCTTTATAAAATATATGTTAGCAGAGCCGACTATGAAAAGGCGAAAAAGCTTATAGAAGAGTAGACCAAAGGAGGAGACCTTGATTACATACAAAGCAATTCAACTAAAAGATGGAAGAGAATGTATTCTAAGAAATGGAGAGCCAGAGGATGCGATAGATTTCATGAAATATTTCACTGATTCTCATGCAGAGACAGAGTTTCTCACCACATACCCAGATGAAACTGAGCATAATGAGCAGATGGTGGCTGCCCATCTACGAGGGAGAAAAGATAGCTCCCATGATATTGAAATAGTAGCCATAGTGGAAGGAAAGCTCATTGGCAGTGCTGGAATTGATATGATTCGTGACAGGGATAAGACCAGACACAGAGCCGAGTTTGGAATCACCGTAATGAAGGATTACTGGGGACTAGGAATTGGAAATGAGTTGACGGCAATGTGTGTAGAAGCTGCTAAAGAAGCTGGATACTTACAGCTTGAGTTAGATGTTGTAGCAGACAATGAAGCCGCCCAAAATCTTTACAAAAAGCATGGCTTTATAGAATATGGCAGGAATCCAAGAGGCTTTAAAACAAGAGCAGGCAAATGGCAGGAGCTGGTTTTAATGCGACTAGAACTTGATAAATAGAAATTACAAGATAACAATGTACTAACAAACACTAGACAGCAAGGAGACCTCATGACAGAAAAAATTTACAAAACACCCAAAGGAGATATCCACTACTGGATAAATACAGAAGGCGCAAATCAGAGTTACCAGCTGGTTTTTCTACCAGGATTAACAGCTGCCCATAGATTATTCGAAAAGCAGCTTCAGGAGTTTGAAGGGAAGTATCCTGTGTTTGTGTGGGATGCACCAGGACATGACACATCTTACCCTTTTGAGATGACATTTTCATTAAAGGATAAGGCAATATGGGTAGATGAAATCCTTAAAGAAAATGGTTTTGATAATCCAGTAATAATAGGCCAGTCCATGGGAGGATATCTGGGACAGATGTATGCTCAACTTTTCCCAGAAAAGCTAAAGGGATTTATTTCTGTGGATTCTGCACCACTTCAAACTCAGTATTACACCAAGCTGGAGCTGTGGCTACTTCACAGAATGGAGCCAGTTTATCGCTATTATCCTTGGAAGACTCTGCTTAGACAGGGCACAGATTATGTAGCTACATCTGAATATGGAAGAGCCCTTATGAAAGAATTCATGATGACCTACGATGGAGATAAGGACAGATATGCAAAGCTTGCAGGAGGTGGCTACAAGATTCTTGTGGAGGCTGTAGAGGAAGCACTTCCTTATGAAATAAAGTGTCCTGCAAGATTAATTTGTGGAACAAAGGACCACGCAGGCTCTTGTATCAGGTATAATAAAGCATGGCATAAAAAGACAGGGCTTCCAATCCACTGGATTGAGGGAGCAGGTCACAATTCAAATACTGACAGGCCAGAGGAAATAAATGAAATCATAGCAGATTTCATGAAGGAATTAGAAGGTAATAAGTAAATGAAAAACAATGATAAGACAAATGTAATGCGAGTCCTGGACTCGAAGAAAATAAAGTATGAAAGCCACACTTATGAGGCAGATCCTACACTTACAGGTGAGCAGATAGCAGGAATTCTTGGGGAGGACACGGAAAAGGTCTTTAAGACACTTGTCACCCAGGGAAAGACAGGCGCTTACTACGTGTTCGTTGTGCCGGTGGAGGCAGAGCTTGATTTGAAGAAAGCAGCCAAGGCAGCAGGTGAGAAATCAATCAGCATGATTAAGCAAAAGGATTTGCTAGGCCTGACTGGCTATGTGCATGGTGGATGCTCACCAATTGGAATGAAAAAGCAGTTCGCCACATTTATACATGAAACAGCGGAAAGCTATGAAAAAGTATTTGTCAGCGCAGGAAAGGTGGGAGCACAAATCGAATTAGCACCAGCTGACCTGATAAAAATTGCAAATATCAAGGTGGCAGATATCATAAGCTAGAAAGGCAAAACCCATGACAATAAGATTAGCTCAGGAAAAGGACATTCCAAAGATTATAGACCTACTGCAGCAGGTACTGGAAGTTCATGCAAAAATCAGACCAGACATTTTTATTTCAGGTACTACCAAGTACAGCTTTGAAGATGTAAAAGAGATGCTTGGTGTGGAGACAAAACCTATATACGTTGCCGTAGATGAAGAGGATAACGTGTTGGGTTATGCCATCTGTGAGATAAAAGAGACACCGGAAGATGCCACAAACAAGGTAAAGTTTAAGCAACTTTATATCGATGATTTGTGCGTGGATGAAAAAGCGAGAGGTCAGCATGTAGGAAAAGCTTTGTTTGAATATGTCAAAGAAGAAGCAAAGCAAATGGGTTGCTATGAAGTGACTTTAGCAGTCTGGACAGGCAACGACAGAGCTGAAGCTTTCTATGAAGGTCTTGGAATGAAGACCAAAGAACGTATTATGGAATTTATTTTATAAAATATATAGAAAAGTATTGACCTTCCATCTTGTGGAAGGTTTATATTTTAGGCAAAGATAAGGCCAAATCTTTTAAAGGACAATCGTTAGTGAGGGCGTTTTAATGAAGATCAACCAGGTAGAAGAGCTTGTGGGAATCACAAAAAAGAACATAAGATTTTATGAAGACCAAGGCTTAATTACTCCAAAAAGAAATTCAGAGAATGGCTACAGAGAGTACTCATTGGAGGATGTAAGAGTTCTAAACAAAATCAAACTCCTTAGAAGACTCGAGGTGCCTATTGAAGAAATCCGTAAGCTTCAGGCAAAGGAAATCTCATTAGATGATTGCTTGCAAAAGCAGAAACAAGAATTTGCCAAAAGACAAAAGGACATGGATATTCTGTCGCGGCTTTGTCAGGAAATCATCGATACCAGTGATGAGCTGGAGGACATGGATGTAGAAAAATATCTGGATGATATGAAACGCCTTGAGAAGGGAGGCGTAAGCTTTATGGATATCAATAAGGTTGATGTAAAAAAGGCAAAGCGTGGTCCTAAGATTGCAGCAGTAGTATTCATAATATTTATGGTAGCTATGATTGCATTAATGGTGTTGGGAAAGATGTCAGATCCAGAAACGCCAATGTTTTTCATAATTCTTATGATTGCTCTATTTATAGCTGCAATAATTGGAGTCTGTTTGGCACTATCACAAAGATTAAAGGAAATAGATGGAGGAGAACAAAATGAAGCTAATAAGTATTGAAAACATTCCAGGACAGGAATACGAAGTATTAGGATTGGTAAAGGGTACAATCGTACAGTCAAAGAATATCGGAAGAGATTTTATGGCTGGTATGAAGACTATTGTAGGTGGTGAGCTCGCTGGCTACACAGAGATGCTTACAGAGGCAAGACAGATCGCCACAAAGCGTATGGTAGATGAGGCTGAGCAGCTTGGCGCAGACGCTATTATTGGAGTACGTTATTCAGGCTCAAGCGTAATGCAGGGCGCAGCAGAGGTTCTTGCCTATGGCACAGCTGTAAAATTTATATAGAACTTGAAGCTTAATAGGGTATACTGTAATTAGTAAACGATTCTAACGAAGGGAGAAAGTTATGGATGCACTATTAAGCTTTATTACAGCAGTATGTGGTAAGATTCAGGTAGTTTCTGATTTATTTTGGGATTTTCCTACGAATTTTGATTGGTATGCAGGTATTCCAATCCTTGGAAATTTCTCACTGGCTATTATTTTATTAATTGGCTCGGGAATCTATTTTTCTATTAGACTTCGTTTTATTCAGGTTAGAAAGTTTAAGAGGGGAATAGAGGTTTTAAAGAATAGTAAAGCGAAGACAGGTATTTCTCCGCTTGCATCATTTTTCCTATCCACAGCAATGCGCGTAGGCCCTGGTAACATCCTTGGCGTAACAGGCGCTGTATCAGTAGGCGGCCCAGGTGCATTGCTGTGGATGTGGATTTCTGCATTCTTCGGAATGTCTACAGCATTTGTAGAGTCTACACTTTCCCAGATTTTCAAAGAGAAAAAGGATGATGAATACATTGGTGGTATGGCTTTCTACGGCAGAAGACTTCTTAAAAACTCAGCAATCGTAGGTGTTGTACTTTCTCTTATGTATATCATTTATGCGCTGCTTTGCTTCCCAGCACAGGGCTTTAATACAGTATCTGCAATGGGACAGATAGCAAGCATAGTAAGTGGAACAGAGCTTCCAACAACGCATGCAGTATATTGGATTGGTTTTGTAATCGTAATCATCGCAACAATCGCGGTTTCCTTTGGTGGAACAAAGAAGATTTCCCATGTGACAGATATTCTTGTACCTGTAATGGCAATTGTGTACGTGGTTACCGTATTTGTACTTATCATTATCAACTTTACAAGAATTCCTTGGTTCTTCTATGCAGTATTTACCGAGGCCTTCAAGCCAGAGGCTGTATTCGGAGGTGCCTTTGGTATTGCATTAATGCAGGGTGTCAAGCGAGGTCTTATGTCTAATGAAGCTGGTCAAGGTACTATCACAATGCCAGCAGCTGCTTCAGATGCAGAACATCCATGTGATCAGGGTTGTGTACAGGCTATTGGTGTTTTCCTTGATACAATAGTAATTTGTACCCTTACAGGTTTTGTAGTTATTATGGGTCGCGTATGGCTTACAGATAATGGAGCAGCTTGGTTTGAGCTTGGAAAGCTTCCAAAGTACCTTGCATCTGCAGCAGAGCTTACACCAGGAACAGCATTTAATAACGTAGTTACATTGTTGATATCTCTATGCTTTGGTTTGTTTGCATTTACATGTCTCCTTGGATTTATGTCCTTCTCGGAGATTTGTGCTAACAGAATAAACCGTAGTAAGACATTTATCAATGTAATCAGAGTGCTGGATATCCTTGTAATTTGCTTCGGAATGCTTACATCCATCGTTGGAATGGATTTAGGGGCATTGTGGGATTTATCAGATTTTGCTAATATCTTGATTGCATACTGCAACATTCCTCTTTTATATATTGGATTTAAGTATGTAAAAAAAGCCCAGCTCCATTACGAGAAAGAGGATGGAACACCTTTTACATCTGACGTTATCGGCATGGATGTAAGCGTCTGGGATGAAAGAGCTAGAAAGAATTAATGTTAGAAAAACAATTTATTGAGTTATACACATCACAATTAAATGAGCAACAAATGGAAGCAGTACGGACCGTCGAAGGGCCCGTGCTGCTTTTGGCTGTTCCAGGAAGTGGTAAGACCACAGTTTTGGTGAACCGCCTTGGATACATGATTTATTGTAAGGGAATAGCCCCGGAGAATATTTTGACTTTGACCTACACAGTGGCAGCCACAAAGGACATGGCCAACAGATTTGAAAAAATATTTGGCCCAGATCTTTCGGATAGATTAGAATTCAGAACTATAAATGGAATTTGTTCCAAGGTCATTGCCTATTATGGCAGAATGATTGGAAAGAATTCCTTTGAGCTTTTGACGGACGAGAAGGAGATAATCAGACTCCTTTCAAGCATATATCTAAATGTGGAAGGGGAATATCCTACAGAGAGTGATATAAAAAATATCCGCACACTCATAACCTACTGTAAGAATATGTATCTTACAGGTGATGAGATTGATAAGCTTGGCAAAGATGAGGATATAAATCTTCGCAAGATATATGAGGCATACAATAATGAGCTGAAGAATCACAGCCTGATGGATTATGATGACCAGATGCTGTATGCCTACAGAATCCTGAAGGGTTCACCTGTGGTGCTCAACTACTATAGAAAGATGTACAAATATATTTGTGTGGATGAGGCCCAAGATACCTCAAAGATTCAGCACATGATAATTTCCTTACTTTCCGGTGAAAGTGGAAATCTTTTTATGGTAGGCGATGAGGATCAGAGTATTTACGGATTTAGAGCAGCTTATCCAGACGCACTGTTGAATTTTGAAAGAAATCATGTAGGTGCAAAAGTGTTGGTGATGGATAAGAATTATCGTTCTAATGCTAAAATTGTAGAAGCGGCAGATATCTTTATCCAGCACAATAAGGACAGACATAAAAAGCATATCTGTGCCACAAAGGATGCCAAGAGCGAGATTAGCTTTGTAAAGATAGACAGAGAAAAGCAGTACAGCTATCTGGTGAAGGTGGCAGAAAACGTAAATACGAAGACGGCAGTATTGTACCGAGATAATGAAAGCGTGCTTCCTCTTGTAGATGCGTTGGAAAGACAGTCGGTGTCTTATAACATAAAAAATGTAGACATGGCTTTCTTCACAAACAGGGTGGTTATCGACATAATCAATATGCTTCAGTTTGCTTTCGTGCCGATGGATGCAGAGCTGTTTATGAAGATATATTTCAAGTTCCAGCTGTATCTCAGCAAGAAGGATGCTATAGAAATGTGTGAGCTTGCAGAGAGAAATCATTCAGATGTGTTAGATGCTATAGAGCTTTTAAATCTTAAAGGTCATGTCTTAGGCAATTGTAAATCCTTAAGAACCCACTATAGAAATATGGTGGATGAGACTCCTTACAAGGCAATTAACCGCATAGAGAATTTTATGGGTTATGGAGATTATCTTAATGACAACAATATAGACACCAACAAAATCTTCATCCTGAAGATGCTGGCTAAAAAAGAAAAAGATATTCCATCCTTCCTAAACAGATTGAATGAGCTCAGAAGAATTCTTATGGAAAAGAAGAATGATAGTAGTTCCAAGCTTATTCTTTCTACAATTCATTCCAGCAAGGGATTAGAGTATGATTCGGTAATCTTGATGGATGTAATTAACGGTGTATTTCCAAACAAAGTACTAAGAGCTAATACAAAGGCTACACCTCAGGAGAAGCGAGATTATGAGGAAGAACGAAGAATCTTTTATGTTGGTATGACCAGAGCCAAGGATAAGCTGACTATCTTCAAATATGAAAACAGGAACTCAACTTTCATTAATGAACTAAAGCCTGAGACCAAGAATGCCGAAATAGAAAACAAGGCATCCTACTCAGCCACAAAGGTTACATCATATTTCAAGCAGCCTAAGGTCACAAGCAAAGGAAATGAAAGTGCTCCAGACAGGTTAATAATAGGCCAGGTTGTTTCTCAAAAGAAATATGGAAAAGGGGCAATCACTGATGTTATTCTTTCAGATGATGGACAGCCAGAGAAGTTTTCAGTACAATTTGAATCAGGTGTAGAGAAGGATTTTATGTTTCCAAATGCATTTTCTTATGGAATGAAGATAATGGATTAATTAAGAGGGGTGGTAGAATGGATAAAGAATTACAAGACTTAAATAAACAGGTTTTGCAGGTACATGAGAGGGTGGATGTTTTATTTAGGACAGCCAAGATACCTTCAATGCTTATGAGCGAATATAAGAATAAGGTTTCCCAGTATGAGAACATGATTGAATCTGTGGAGACTATGAAAAAGATGGCAGGGAGTGACGATGCAGTGGAGAAGCTTATTTTCCAGCAGAAGGAAATCCTTAACCGAAGAATGAAGTGTGAACTTGAACTTGCAAGGAAAGCTCAGAGCTGCATAATCTAATTGCATAGTAATAAATTTGTAATATTTTTAGTTTTTCCCTAGGAATTCCCCTCGTATTACGATATAATTGACGAATACGGGGAGATGAGTATGGATAACATACGATTGGGGGACTAATGTTTTGAATAAGAAATTTAATTATAAGGACTACGTGCCAGAGAGTGCTATTTTCATAATTCTTCTTGGCATGATTGGTCTTCTATTTAAGGAAGAAAGCGTATACATCTATAAGTGGTATTTTGCCCTGTTGATAGTTGGTATAGGCTTTTTTTCATTGACTAAAAAAATCTTCAAGAACTTCACTGACAGAGGATATATATTCTCGAAGGTCTTAGGTGTTTCTATTTCTGGAATGGTGGTATTCTGGCTGTCTAATCTTAAGCTGTTAAAATTCACACCTTTAAACTGTGCCTTTATTACAGTTCTTTTAGCGGTGATTATTTCAACAGTATCAATCCTACAAGATAAGAAAAAAGACACCACTGTTTCTATCGACAAGGATAACCTGAAGCTCATGATAGCCGAGGAGCTTATGTTCCTCCTTCTTCTCACATGCCTGCTTTACATGAAATCTTTTAAGCCAGATGCATATGGCACAGAGAAATTCATGGATTATGGCTTCATGAACACCATGACAAAGCTTACATACTTCCCAGTAGAAGATATTTGGTTCGCATCTGAAAACCTCAATTACTACTATTTAGGTCAGTACTTTGCAGCCTTTATCAATCAGCTTTCCTTTAATGATGTGAGATTCAGCTACAATATCATGTTTTACACAGTATGCTCTATGGCATTTGTAGAGGCATTCTCATGTACTTACAAGCTTATTCAGACAAAGTTTGGTGCAGGCTTTAAGAAGGTTCATGGAATTATTGGTGGCTTACTTGGCGGTGCTGGAGTGTGCTTTGAAGGAAGCGCTCATTTTATCGTCTTTGGAATTGTATTAAACGCCTATAATGCGATTATCGGAAATACGGAGTACTCATACTGGTTCCCAGAGAGTACCAGATATGTTGGTTATGTGCCTGAGAGAATGGATAAGACTATCACAGAGACTCCATCATATTCCTTTGTAATTGGTGATTTGCATGCACATGTTATTAACATCATGTTCGTGCTTACAATCATTGGAATCATCATTGCCTTTGCTACACAGATGGCAGATAAGAAGGGCAAGAATCAGAAGCTCCAATTGGATTTCACACCAAAGGATTTTGTACTTAAGGCTCTTAATCCTACAGTGCTTCTCTGCGGCTTCTTCACAGGCTTCTTCCAGGGAAATAACTACTGGGATTATGCAATCTACATGATGATTTCCGCGCTGACAGTTTTATTTGTAGACTTCAAGGTATACGGATTTAACAAGAAGTGCACACTCTTCTCAGTAATCCAAATCGCATTCATTATGGCGATTGCTAATATAGTAATCCTTCCATTTAAGCTGAACTTTACAAAGATGGAGGGTGGTATTTTCCTTTGTGAGAATCACACTTTGTTCCATCAGCTTCTTGTTCTTTGGCTTTTACCAGTAGCTACTGCAGTTATCTGTTTGGTATTTGCTATCAAGGATTACTTAAATGATGAGGACAAGACTCAGGATAAGAAAATAAATGTTCTTGGCAGAATTATCGTAAATGCGAATATTGCAGATCTTATTGTGATGCTATTTACCTGCTGTTCAATAGGATTGATTCTTATCCCAGAGATTATTTATGTAAAAGATATTTATAACATCGATTACGCCAGAGCAAACACAACCTTTAAGCTGACATATCAGTCTTGTATTATGTTTGGAATAATCACAGGCTATGCCTTGATTTCTCTTTTTACCTTTAAGAAGACAAAGGTTAAAAAGATTTTGGCATGTGTACTTTTAGTGCCTACGCTTGTCTGCATGTCTTACTATTTTGTAAGCTGTCACAACTGGTTTGGAAATATCTTCGACAGCTCAAGACAAAGAACTTTAAATGCCACAGCGTTTATGCAGAACAATCCACAGTTTGTAGAGGATTTACAGGTCGTAGATTATCTGAACAGTCTCGATTATGATAAGCCACCAGTAGTATTAGAGAACTATGGTGACGCTTATACTGATGCAGGCAGAATGTCGGTAGCATCAGGTTGTCCTACAGTATTGGGATGGTATGCACATGAGTGGCTTTGGAGATTTAGCCAGGAGGCTGTCGAGAGTAGAGCTGCGGATATTCGTGAAATCTATACAGGTTACGACCTGGATACAACAAAAGAGCTTATAAAGAAATATAATATCCAGTACATTTATATAGGTCAATTTGAGTACCAGAGCTATGATTTTGCTGGCACACCAATCAATCTCTATAAGCTTTTACAGCTGGGAGATGTGGAACTACAGCTTGAGAATAGCTACTATGGAGGCTATCACAACTACCTTATTAAAGTGAATTTAGATTAGTAATTAAGGAACAGTCACATCCATGGCTGTTCTTTTTGCAAATAGAATTATTACCTTTGATATCAAAATAATTACCTCTTATCCCAAATTGTTGTGTAGGGGAAAAAGATGTGTAGAATATAAATCATAGGAGGCGCCAATAGTTATGAAGATAAATATTGACGTAGATGATTCTTTACAGCAGGATATGATAACCATTCACTGCCGAGAGATAACAGAGGAGATATTAGAGCTGCAGCGACTGTTGTCTGGGGGACAAATGGGGGCACAGAAAATATCAGCCTACATTGATGACACGGAATATTACGTGGAGGTCAAATCAATAATATTTGTTGAGGCTGATGGAAATTACATATCAATCCATACGGGGAAATCCATCTACAGGGTAAGACAAAAGCTATATGAGTTGGAAGAATTGCTACCGAGAGAATTCAAACGAGTGTCGAAATCAACTATCGTAAATACGGATTTGATTTCATCAATCAAAAAGAACATCACTGGAGCAAGTGAGATTTCATTTAGAAATTCCACTAAGAAGGCTTATGCATCACGCAACTACATTAAAGCACTTATAGAAATAATGGATGAAAAGAGGATAAAGAGATGACAAAATCAAAGATTAGAAACATTATTAGAGGTCTTGCACTTATCGCATTTGCGGTATGCTTATTACTTAGCAGATCAAACTATTTCACAGAGTTTCCAATGGTAAAAATGGCAGTATGTATCATTATGGTTGTAGTATTTGTAGAGCAGCTTATTGAGAGAAGCTTCTTAGGAATGTCTATTCCTTTGGGTGTTATGACTTGCTTATTCCAGTCAGAGCTTGGACTTGGTGATATTCATTTTGCTATCATAATGCTTGCTTTCGTACTCATTGGCGCAGGTCTTTCAATGATTTTTGGAAAAAAGTCACATCACATAAACATTGTTCGTGATGGAGACAGCCATACTATCGATGTAAGTGGAAAGGCAGAGTACTGGGAGGATGAAGGTAACTTCGACCTTGATAATAGCCTTGGTTCAAGAACTCAGTATATCAAGATTAACGATATGAAGAAGGGCAGCATCGACAATGCTCTTGGTCAGCTTACAGTATACTTCAATGGAACAACAGTTGATCCAAATGGTGCAGTTCTTGATATCGACAATGGCATGGGAAGTCTTTCAGTTTATTTCCCAAAGGAGTTCAGAGTATCATTTAACTGCGACAATGGAATGGGGAAAATCAATATGCACGGCGAGTGTTCGCAGGATATGTCTCAGCCACTTATCAAGGCAAATGTAGATAATGGAATGGGAACTATTGATTTTTACTTCGAGTAAAGGTTTAATATGATATAACGTCGAGGGACCATGGTGTGGTCCCTCTTTTTGGAGGTTAAGGCATAATGAAAAAGGGACTAGTTATGGAAGGTGGAGCTATGCGTGGCATTTTCACCTGCGGAGTTATCGATGTATTGATGGAAAATGGTATAGAGTTTGACAGTGCAGTAGGTGTATCTGCTGGGGCTACATTTGGATTGAATTTTAAATCAAAGCAGATAGGCAGACCTCTTAGATACAATAAGACTTACTGTAACGATAAGAGGTACTGTAGTGTTCGCTCACTAATTAAGACTGGTGATTTATATAATGTGTCATTTTGCTACGGCACACTTCCATACGAATTAGATGTTTGGGATGTGGACACCTTTTACAATAACCCTATGGATTTCTTCTGTGTTGCTACAGACATAAACACAGGAAAGGCTGTCTATCACAACTGTATTAATCGAGAGAAATCAAGAGACGGTCAGGATATTAAATGGATACGTGCATCAGCATCTATGCCTATGTTTTCCCGTCCGGTGGAAATAGATGGAGGGCTGTATCTTGATGGAGGAATGGCAGATTCCATACCTTTAAGGTTTATGGAAAGCCAAAAATGTGATAGAATCCTTGTAATCGAAACCCAGCCTGCAGACTATGTTAAGAAGCCTCAGAAGTATATGGGGATTATAAAGCTTGTACTTGGCAAATATCCAAACATGATAAAGACCATGAAGGATCGCTATAAGATGTACAATGATGAGAAGGCATACATCCGTGAAAAGGAAAAGGCAGGAGAGGTTTTTGTTATCAGGCCATCGGTAGCACCAAATATTAATCCTACTGAGAAAAATCCTGATGAGCTTCAGCGCGTATACGAAATGGGACGTGCAGAGGCAATCAAATCCCTGGAGGGATTAAAGCAGTACTTGGCATAGGAGACTATGCCTGATTTTGAAAGGTTTTAGGAATGAGTATTTTAAACGTAGAACATTTATCCCATGGTTTTGGTGACCGTGCTATTTTTGAGGATGTGTCATTCAGACTTTTAAAGGGAGAGCATATCGGACTTGTCGGAGCAAACGGCGAAGGCAAGTCTACTTTTATGAATATCATCACTGGAAAGCTTCAGCCTGATGAGGGAAAAATCGAATGGTCTAAAAAGGTGCGTGTAGGATACCTTGATCAGCACACAGCACTTGAAAAGGGCATGACTATCGGAAGCGTACTTCACTCAGCCTTCGATTTCCTCTATGACATGGAGCAGGAGATGAACGACATCTATGCCAGCCTGGGTGATGTCACTGATGATGACGAAATGAACAAGCGTATGGAGGAGGCAGGTACCATTGCAGACCTTCTTACTATGCACGATTTTTACATGATAGATGCAAAGGTAGAAGAAGTAGCCCGAGCACTTGGTGTATTGGAGCTTGGATTAGATAAGGACGTTACAGAACTATCCGGTGGCCAGCGTACTAAGGTCCTTATGGCAAAGCTTCTTTTAGAGAAGCCAGATATCCTTCTTTTGGATGAGCCTACTAACTATCTTGATGTGGAGCACATCGAGTGGCTCAAGAGATATCTGAACGATTATGAGAACGCATTTATTCTTATTTCCCATGACGTTCCATTCCTGAACTCAGTTATCAATCTCATTTACCACATGGATAACAAGCAGCTTAACCGCTACGTAGGAGATTATGACAAGTTCCAGGAAGTTTATGCTATGAAGCAAAGTCAACTTCAGGCTGCCTACAACAGACAGCAGAAGGAGATTGCTGAGCTAAAGGATTTCGTTGCCCGCAACAAGGCTAATGTAGCTACACGTAATATGGCTATGTCTCGTCAGAAGAAGCTTGATAAGATGGATGTAATCGAGCTTGCAGCAGAGAAGCCAAAGCCAGAGTTTTACTTTAAGGAAGCCCGCACACCAAGTAGAGTAATCTTTTCTACAAAGGAGCTTGTTATTGGTTACGATAAGAACGAGCCACTTTCAAAGCCTCTTAACTTGGAGATGCAGCGCAAGCAGAAGATTGTACTTACAGGTGCCAACGGTATCGGAAAGACTACTCTTTTAAAGAGTATCTTAGGTCTTATTCCACCACTTTCAGGTACAGTTTATCAGGGAGAATTCCTTGAGATTGGATACTTCGAGCAGGAGATGGATCAGCATATTTCCACTACATGTATCGAGGAAATCTGGAACGAGTTCCCATCATATAATCAGAATGAGGTACGTTCTGCCCTTGCAAAATGTGGACTTACAACAAAGCACATTGAGAGCTTATGTCGAGTTCTTTCCGGTGGAGAGCAGGCAAAGGTTCGTCTTTGCAAGCTTTTAAACCGTGAGACAAATCTTCTGCTTTTGGACGAGCCTACCAACCACTTAGACGTAGATGCCAAGGATGAGCTTAAGCGTGCCCTTAAGGAATACAACGGAAGTATCCTTATGGTTTGCCATGAGCCTGAGTTCTACGAGGGATTAGCTACTGATGTTTGGGATTGCAGCCAGTGGACAACAAAGACTATCTAGTCCCTGCAATACAATTGTTATATTACATAATGACAAATGTCACTTCACATAATGACAGCCTTCACTACAGAGGGCTGTCTTTTTTTCATATATTATTATCAGAAACAGAAAACACAAACACAAAAAGGAGAAGGATATGAGCCAGTGTGTAGTAGAAATAGAAAACTTAGTAAAAAGATATGGAGACAAGGTGGCAGTTGACCACTTTTCATTAAATGTAAATGAAGGAGAAATCTTAGGACTCCTCGGACCAAATGGTTCCGGTAAGACAACAACAATAAACTGCCTGCTTTCACTACTTCAGTATGACAAGGGAACAGTAACAATCTTTGATAAGGAGATGAAGCCAGAGGCCTACGACATAAAATCACAGATTGGTGTGGTGATGCAGAACGTAGCGGTTATCGACACACTTAATGTTTATGAAAACGTAGATTTTTTCTGCGGACTCTACATCAGAGATAAGGCAACAAGAAAACAGTATGTTGAAGAAGCACTGGAATTTACAGGTCTTACCGAGTACAAAAAATACAAGCCAAAGAAACTTTCAGGTGGTCTCCTTAGACGACTTAACATCGCCTGCGGAATAGCTCACAAGCCAAAGTTAATTATCTTTGATGAGCCTACAGTTGCAGTTGATCCACAGAGCCGAAATGCAATCCTTGAGGGAATCAAAAAGATGAACAAGGATGGAGCAACAATCATCTACACCAGTCACTACATGGAAGAGGTTGAGGAGCTTTGCTCAAGAGTGGTAATCATGGATCATGGCAAGAACATTGCAAATGGTACAACGAGTGAGCTCAAATCATCACTTATGAATCGCGAGACTATCAGAGTAAATCTTCCTAATAAAAACGATGAGGTAATCAAAGGATTAAAGGAAATCAATCATGTTTATAAGGTTAAGGAGGATGGAGATGATCTGGTTATTAAATGCGATGGTGGAGATCATAACCTGGTACATGTACTTAGTTATTTGACTGATAACAACATTCCATTTGGACACGTATCAACAGAACTTCCTACACTTAATGATGTATTCCTTGAAATCACTGGAAAGGAGCTCAGAGACTAATGTTCGGACGAATATTTGTATATAAATTTAAAGAGATTATACGAAACCGCTACATGGTGGGATGGAATTTTCTCTTTCCAATCGTACTTGCCACAGTTTTCTATATGGGATTTGGAAATCTTATAAAGGATGACCCAGACAATTTTCATACCATAGAAGCTGGATACGTAAATACGAATCAGGAAGAATCAAATTTTGAGAAGGTGCTGGAAGAGTTGGAAGAGGAAACAGACGGGAATGTAGCAATCTTATCTCTGAAAAAATACGATTCCAGACAGGCTGCAATGGATGCCATGAATTCAGATGAGGTTTTTGGATTCTATGTTGAGGATGGAGATGAAATCGAAACCATAGTTCCTAAGAACGGATACCATGCAACAATAATGAATCAGATTGTCAGAGAGTATGATAACAAAAAGAATGTGGTCGAAACCATAGCTAAGGATCATCCAGAAAAAATTCAGGCAGCTATGGATATGGTAACTGATAATATCACCATAATGAAGGAACATGATTTTGGAAATAACACATCACCTTACGTGCAGTACTTTTTTGCACTAATCGCCATGTCATCATTATTCAGTTCGTGGATAAGTACAGCTATTCTTGAAGGTATTTGTGCAAACATGACCGAGCGTGGAAAGAGATTTGAATGCTCACCAACAAGCAAGCTTATGACGATACTGGCAGGTATCTGTGCAGCAATGGTAATGCAGTCAGTTTCAAACGCAGTAGTTGTTATATACGTTCAGGAGATTTTGAAGATTAGTTTAGGTGCTCCACTTTGGAACATAATACTTATCACAACACTTGGAAGTGCAGTTGGAGTTTCATCTGGTGTACTTATAGGCTCATTGATTAAGAATGAAAAACTATTAATAGTAGTTCCACTTTGTTTTACAATGACATGCTCATTCTTCAGCGGCCTTATGTGGCATCAGATTAGACAGTACATAGAAAGCAGAGTACCAATCTTTAACAGAATTAACCCGGCATCACTTTTAGTTGACTGTCTGTACACTAGAGCCACTTACGGCAAAACATCTATGTATTATCAGGATATTATCACCATGAGCTGTATGGTTATAGGATGCCTCATTATTAGTGCATTCCTTTTAAGGAGGAGAAAATATGTCAGTCTTTAATGCAATAATAAAATCATTAAAAGCAAATATTACAACAATCATAGTTTATTTAGCGATTTTCACAGTATTTGGAAATATGCAGGCAAAGGCTACAGTTTCAACTCAGGAAACTACCTTTGAGGAAGCGATAATAAGGGTGGCTGTAACGGATAATGATAAATCACAGCTTAGTAAGGCTGTTGTTGATTATCTAGCAGAAACACAGGAAGTAGTTGATCCTAAGACAGATGATCCACAGGTAATGAATGATAATGTGCGCTTCTTAATTTACGATTATGCACTTATTATTCCAGAGGGATTTGAGGAGCAGATTAAGTCGGGAAATGCGGAGGATGCACTTACTTACATTGTACCTGGAACAACAATGTCACAGTACTTATTAACTCAGAAGCTTAATGACTATATGCAGGATATTGTGATATATTTAAATAGTGGTTATTCAGAGGAAGAAGCAATTGATCTTACTCATGAACAGATGGTAGAGCTTAGCAAAACACAGGCTACAGTAATTGATGAGCAGGAGGAAAATCATCGTTCATTCTTCACAGGAATGTTCACCTTTAATGGATACACAATGATGATGCTCCTTTGCATCTGCGGAGCTTGCACATTGACCTTCATGAAGGACAGAGATGTGAGCAATCGTATTTCCGTAAGTGGAATGCATTTCTTCACTAGAAACCTTGCAACGATTGCAGCAGTATTCTTTATTGGCTTTGTGATTACAACAGTTGTAATTATCGTAATTCAGTTGATGGGAATGGAATATGCAAATGATAAGCTTCTCTACTATGCAATTGATACCTACACCCTTATGTTTGTAGGACTTGGAATGGCATATTTCATCTGTTCACTTACAGCTAATGAGAATCTCATAAATATGGTGGCAAATATGTTTGTACTTTCAATGAGCTTCTTATGTGGAGTATTCGTAGACACACAGTATTTATCAGATTCCATCGTAAAGGCAGCACACTTTATGCCTTTGTACTGGTACACCACAGCAATTAAATTTATAAATGATACTCCAATTAATAATATTTGGAGCCGACAGTTTGGTACATACTTAATGATTGAAATCCTCTTTGCAGCAGCGTTCTTTATGGCAGGGATGATAATTTCAAGGAAAAAGGAACAATATGCTATTTGATGTAATCATTAGAGTTTTAGCAGCATTAGGATTAACAGTACTTATTAACGCAAGTGGCATTACAACTCTTTCGGTTGTAATGTCTATTTGCGTTTTTTTGATTCTTGAAATTAGTCTGCTTTTTGATAATAAGTGGGTGTATGGCACGTTATCTGTAATCCCGTTTGTTATAACCACAGGCTATGTGTTGCAGCAGGACAGGATAGCGCTCCGTATATTCTCACTTCTGGTTTTGGCAGGATTTACTTTGATTTCAACCATTCTCTATGAGCAGATGATGCAATATAAAAATCTTCTTCATAGAACCCGTGATGATAGCAAGGAGCTGGAAGAAATCTTGCAGGATAAGAACCGCAGACTTATGGCGGAGCAGGATCAGCAGGTGCATCTTGCTACTCTTGGTGAACGAAACAGAATTGCAAGGGAGATTCACGATAATGTAGGACACCTTCTGTCACGTGCGATTTTACTCTTAGGCGCAATAAATACAGTGAATAAAGACGAAAAGCTGGAGCCTCAGCTGAAAATGCTTGCTGACACACTGGATGAATCCATGGCAAAGATGCGAGCTTCCGTTCATGATTTACATGATGACTCTATTGATTTGAAAAAGAACTTTGATGATATAATTGGCGAGCTGAAAACTTATACCGTAAATACGGATTTAGATTTGGACGAAGCTATTCCGACAAATGTAAAACTATCCCTTATAGGAATTTTGAAGGAAGCTGTCACCAACATTTTGAAACACTCCAATGGAGATTCAGTTTCAATTATTATGCAGAAGAACTACAGCTTCTGCACGTTATCCATCACAGATAACGGCACAATATCAGATGCTATAAAAGAAAAGCTGACTACAGAAAATTACGAAGGTATCGGTCTTTCTAATATAAAAAACAGGGCGACTTCCCTTGGGGGAGATGCATACTTCTATACAGATAAAGGATTTACAGTATTTGCGAGGTTACCGTTATGAAAAAAATCTTACTAATCGATGATGATGAATTAATTACAATGTCCCTTGAAATGATTATTAATGCCGAAGAAGGCTTTGAAGTAATAGGAAAGGGAAATAGCGGAAGAGAAGGCGTAAAGCTTTATGACGAGCTACAGCCAGACCTGCTCCTAATGGACATTCGTATGGCGGATATGAATGGACTTGAGGCAGCAGAGGAAATCCTTTCAAAGCACAAGGATGCCATTATCCTGTTCCTTACAACTTTTTCAGATGATGAATATATCGTAAAAGCGTTGAAGCTTGGTGTCCGTGGATATCTTTTAAAGCAGGATTATAAATCTCTGCCTGCCGCGCTTCATGCTGCCATGGATGGTCAGAGCGTATTTGGTGGAGCCATAGTAGATAAGCTTCCAGCTCTTATGAATAGTGCCACAGAAGAAGACAGCGGATTTGATTATCAGTCTAAGGATATTTCAGAAAAGGAATACGAGGTTATTCAGCTGGTAGCCGAAGGATATTCAAATAAAGAAATCGCTCAGAAGCTTTTCTTATCGGAAGGCACAGTGCGAAACTACCTTTCAACCATTCTTGAAAAGCTGGAGCTTAGAGACAGAACACAGCTTGCTATTTTCTACCTAAAGAACTAAAAAGAGCTAAGGCCTATTTTACAGGTCTTAGCTCTATTACGTTATCTCCATATTCAATATTATTTCTTGTAAGGAATGCTTCAAATTCCTCCATCTGCCATGGCTGCATCACATCTTCAGGATGATGAGCATCGCATCCAATGACGAATTTTGCTCCCATAGCAGAAGCCATAGAGAAGAATCGGTCACTAGGATAATTTCTATTTAAGAAAAATCCCTGCATATTGATTTCAAGTGGAATATTAAGGTCAATGGAAGCCTTAACAATTCGCTTCATGTGGTGCTGGTAAACCATATCTGGCCCAACGTAGTTCATCAGATCTGGATGAGCAAGATAGCTGAACAATCCAGTCTGCATTCCTTCTATTGTTAAATCCACATAAGCTTTTACATTTGCTTCATCTGTAGTCTCAGCGCCCACGTAAAATCCATCTATTTCATTAGTAGGTGCAAAGTGCTGCCCCTGAATAATGTAGTCTATAGGATATTGACGTACCTGCTTCATCAGAGGCTCAAAATACTTATCTGTATACTCTACTTCAAGACCAATAAAGAGCTGAATATCCTTTTTGTATTCTTCACGGAGCTTCACCAGGGTGTCTGTATAGTTTTCAAGCTCGCTCATATCCATACGAATATTAGATTTATATTCTGGTGGATATGGCTGAGGAGTGTGATCAGAGAATCCTAATATCTTAAAGCCGTTTTCAATGGCTTTTTCAATGTACTCTCTTTCAGTTCCTACGGCATGATTACATCTTGTTGTGTGTGTATGGTAATTAGCTAGCATAATCTACCTCCGATAGCCTATATAATACCACAAATAAAAAATATGAAATGTGATTTTTATATCCAGATATGTCATAAGTTTGACAGATTGTGAGAATTATGTTAAATATTATGGACATAATTTAGACACAACTAGGTATTATAATGCAGAAAGTTTTGGTCACAAAAAATAAGTAGAAAGAAGATTATGAGTAAAAAATATTTAAGATGTATAGCAGTAGGCTTGTTATTTACATTATGTGCGATTCCTTCCCTGAAGAGTAATGCTGAGGAAATGACTCATCCAGTGGAAGTACCAGTTCAGCAGGTACCTGTGCAGGATGGTTCAGTACAGGCACTCACAGAGGAACAGCAGGCAGAGCTTCTTGTGCAGGAGCAGTTAGCACAGGTGACAGCAGAGCAGGCTACACGCCAGCTTGTTATCATTGGAGATTCCAGAACAGTCGGTATGAAGAGTGCTGTTGGAAAGAACAATAACATATGGTCTGCAAAGGTTGGAATGGGACTTGCGTGGATGAAGAATGTAGGCGTTCCTTCAGTCGAGGCAAATATAAATGAGAACACAGACGTGGTCATTCTCATGGGAGTAAATGATGTGCGTAGTTTGTCTTATACAGATAAATATGTATCATACATAAATCAAAAAGCAGATACATGGACAGCACTTGGTGCAAGTGTATATTATGTATCTGTAAATCCAATGGCATTTGAAACAAAGTCTTATCCTGGCATCACTAATTCCTTAATTGAAAGCTGGAATACAAAGATGCAGGAAGGACTTAATGAGAATGTTCACTATATCGATACCTATTCCACTATGCTTGGAAATGTAAGCTCAAGAGATGGTATTCATTACAACAAGAGCACATACAAAACAATTTATACCCTTATTAATCAGGGAATAATAATCGACAAATTAGAGCAGAAGATGGCTAATCTCTGTTAATGATAAAGGTCTACTGATAACATTTATCAGTAGACCTTTTATTTTGAAAAAAGGCTTAGACAATTTGAACTTTCATGGTATTATAGTTTGGCATAAATTAATTGACCTAAAAGTTGTAGGGTAATTACCTCTGGCAGGGTAATTACCAATATAAATTAGTTTATATAGTTAGAGGAGTACTAAAATGTTAGAAATCAAAAACCTTACCTACAGGGTTGATGATGAGGGTGATACCACTAAGGAAATCATCGATGGTCTCGACCTTACTGTAGAGGACGGAAAATTCATTGTTATCACAGGACCAAATGGTGGTGGTAAGTCAACACTTGCCAAGCTTATCATGGGTGTTAATCAGCTTACATCAGGTCAGATTATTCTGGATGGTGTGGATATCTCAGAGAAGAATATTACTGAGCGTGCAAAAATGGGAATCAGCTTTGCTTTCCAGGCACCAGTTCATTTCAAGGGAATCAGAGTAATTGATTTACTTCGTCTTGCAGCAGGAGAGCACATCTCTGTTGCAGCAGCATGTGAATATCTTTCAAAGGTTGGTCTTTGCGCAAAGGATTATGTAGAGCGTGAGGTCAACGCATCACTTTCAGGTGGAGAGCTTAAGCGTATTGAAATCGCTACAGTTCTTGCACGTGGAACAAAGCTTTCTATTTTTGACGAGCCAGAGGCTGGTATCGATCTTTGGAGCTTCCAGAACCTTATTAAGGTATTTGAGAACATGAGAAAGACCATTAATGGTACTATCATCGTCATCTCACATCAGGAGCGTATTCTTAACATTGCCGATGAAATCGTAGTTATTGAAAACGGCAAAGTAAAGAAGAAGGGACCTAAGGATGAAATCCTCCCAGAGCTTCTTGGTACATCATCAGCTGTTGGAGCAGCTTGCGAGAAGTTAGGAGGTGACCAGTAATGACACTTGATGCAATTCAAAAGAACATTTTACATGAGGTTGCAGACTTAGATAGTATTCCACAGGGTGCTTACAATATCCGCGCTAATGGAACAAGCGCTGGTCGCAATACTACAGCAAACATTGACATTGTTACAAAGGAAGATAAGCCAGGTATTGATATTATCGTAAAGGCTGGCACAAAGGGCGAAAGCGTTCATATCCCTGTAGTTCTTTCAGAGAGTGGACTTAAGGATATGGTATACAATGACTTTTACATCGGTGAAGATGCTGATGTTACTATCGTAGCTGGCTGTGGTATTCACAATTGTGGAGATCAGGATTCACAGCATGATGGTATTCATACATTCCACGTAGGAAAGAATGCCAAGGTTAAATATGTGGAGAAGCATTATGGTGAGGGCGATGGTAAAGGCGCTCGCATCCTTAATCCTGTTACCGAGGTTTACCAGGAAGAAGGCAGCTATGTAGAGATGGAGATGGTACAGATTAAGGGTGTTGATTCCACAGTCCGTACTAATCTGGCAGAGCTTAAGGAAGGTGCTACACTCCTTATCCATGAGGCGCTTATGACTCACGGCTCACAGACAGCTACTTCAGATTACAAGGTAGCACTTAATGGAGAGGGTTCTAGTGCAGACGTAGTTTCTCGTTCTGTTGCGAAGGACGATTCAGAGCAGATTTTCGAGGTTTCAATCGAAGGTAATACAGCTTGTAACGGACACGCAGCATGTGATGCTATCATCATGGGTAACGCACACGTTGTAGCCATCCCAAAGCTCGATGCTAAAAATGTAGATGCAGCCCTTATTCATGAGGCAGCCATCGGAAAGATTGCTGGCGATCAGCTTATTAAGCTTATGTCTCTCGGTCTTACAGAGGAAGAAGCTGAAGAGCAGATTGTAGCTGGGTTCCTTAGATAATGTGTTGGGAAACTGTCACCGAAGGTGACCGATGAGGGGTAAAAACCTCATACTGTCCCTTAGTGAACAATCTAAGAATTTAATATCTATTCTTTGTGTATTTTAGTTTTCAACCCTCCAAAGGTGGTAGTATGAGATTGCTAACCTATGGAGGGTTTTTATATGGCTATAGCACCTATTAGTGGAATAAATTCATATATGTCTACCGCAAGTATTCAGCCTATGAGTTATGCAGTAGAGAATGAAGCAGAGGTTTCAGATGTGTTTGCTGCTGAGGTAACAAAAAACACTGCTGGTGTAAATGGAGCTAATCCTGTTCAATATCCTAATGCCAATGTAAAGACAGAGTCTATTGAAAAGGAACAGCTCATTGATCCTACAGCTATGCTTGAGCAGAGAAGGAGAACTGCAAGTGCATTCAATGAGATTGCATCTCAGTTCAGAACAGCCAACACAGGTTACAGCAAGGCAGGTATCGGAAATTCCTACGGACTTGCAGGAAATAGATTTGATGCTTTTGCTTAATTGAATAATGAATGGCATATAAAGGGCTAATGTGAGATTCACATTGGCCCTTAATTATTTATGACAAGAAAAATTCATTTCTTAGTTTTTTTAAAATAAAATACACATTTAATAAACAATTTGTTTGGATTTGTTTGGTACATTGGGAGTGATGTAATGGGGTGATTTATATTTTTTAACTGGATCGGGAGGTTTTTATGCGATTCAAGAAACTTTCAGTACGGATAACCTTATATATTGTTATTGCTACATCTATAGGCATAATTATGCAGAATCTCATAGCATCTTACAGCATGTTCAATATGATGCAGGATAATGCAGAAAAAACCTTGACGGGATTAGTTGAGCAAATTACAGCACGTCTTGATGCATACACTCAGAAGCAGTATGCATATCTGGATGGGTTTATGATTTCAAAGGAGATGTCATCACTGAAGGAATTACCAGATGACCCGGCTATACAGGAAACTGCTGAGATATATACAAAAGATTTTATGGAAGCTATTCCAAATAGTAAGAGTCTATTCTATGTGGAATACAATGGAAAGGTATTGACCCATACACGACCTGATATGATAGGCTATCAAAATGACCCTGAGCTGATTAAGATGATTCAGGGACTCTATTATAATACTGAAGGAAAAACAGTTTATAATAGCGTTACAGCAGTATCGCCAGCCACAGGAGATATAAGCCTTGTTTTTGCTCGCTCATCATATAAAAATAATGGTCAGCCAGCAGGCTATTGTTCTGTTGAAATAGATAAAACAGAGTTCTATGATTTGCTGGAACAAGGAATTCATCTTGCAGATAACCAGGATGTCATTTTGACAGGAATCAGAAATCCTGTAGTTTATTATTCCAACAACCCAGAAGAAATTACATTAGCACCAGAAAATCCAGCTGTCTTGTCTATAATGGAAAAGGTGTCGGCTGGTACTTATGAAACAATAGAAGGCGTTGTTCGTTACAATCAGGTTGGTACTAATCGACCTATGTATGGATATTATGAGTACTTGCCAGCGAATGACTGGCTATTGTTTGTTGGAACAGATATAAATGAGTTTTATGGGCAGGCATATGCCACCACAAACAAAATGATAATTAACGGATTAGTGATTATTATTTTGATTGGTTTGTTACTAGTATTATTAATTGGCCATATGATTAAGCCAATTACAAAGATACAGGAGGCATTGGCGAAAGTTGCAGCGTTAGATTTAAGTGATAACAATGAAATTGCTGGATTTGAAAAGCGAGCGGATGAAATAGGAAAGCTTGCTGCCGACACTAAGCGAGTAATTTTCAGCTTGCGAGGCGCCGTGAGTGTGTTCAAGGAATACAGCAATGTAATGGATGATAGTGCAGGTAATTTGGATGATGCGTCAAAGGTATTAGCTAATATTACCGCTGAGAATAAAGATATAGCCGATAATTTGGCAGTAAAAATTAATGAGACAAATGAAGCTATTGAAACAGTTCATGCAGAAATAGAGAATATTGTTTCTTTGGTTGATGAGGTATCTACGAAGGTTGAAGAGGGGCAGTCAGATTCGGAAGAGTTAATCAAATCCGCCTCAGAAATTAACGAAAAGATTAATGACGAAATTCAAAAGAATATGGCTACACTTCAAGAAACAATGGCATCTATGCAGGAGGCACTTGAAAGCCTGAAGGCTGTTGAACAGATTAATGTGCTTGCAGAAGATATTATGTCAATAACTTCGCAGACAAACCTGTTGTCATTGAATGCATCAATTGAGGCAGCTAGAGCAGGTGAAGCGGGACGTGGCTTTGCAGTTGTTGCAGGAGAAATTGGAGCTTTGGCAGACCAGTCTAAGGAAACAGCAATGAACATTACGGAAATAGTTGCAGCAAGCAATGAATCTGTAGTCAATGTAAGAAATCAGGTTTCAAATCTTATTGATTTCATAAAAAATGATGTCATTTCAAGCTTTGAGATATTCTCCGCACAGAGTCAGCATTATGATGAGGGTATATCTACTATCAAGCAGGCTGTGGCTGATATAGGAGATGTAATGAATAATTTATCAGCATCGATTGATGAGATTGCAAAACAGATCGAATCTGTAAATGATGCATCTGTAGAAAATACAGAAGGCGTTGCAAGTATCTTAGGAAAGAATACTCAGACTGATGAACTTTCTCAAGGTATTGAGAATCTGGCTAATGAAACAAAGAATAATGCAAATGATTTGAAGGTAGCCATTAATCAGTTTAATGTTTGATTAATAAGTGCTGTAGTTGAGGCAAGAGCAAAGGCTCTTGCCTCTTTTATGTATTTATTGTGAATTTTTAACCAGCTTTGTTGAACTGTGAATTTACGAGAACTATAATCAAGCTGAAAAGGGTCCAATTTGGACGTTAAAATGAATGGGGGTGAATTTTTTTATGATCAGCTTTCTAGTTTGTTTAGCAGTACTCATCGGTGGCTACTTTGTTTATGGCAGAATTGTCGAGGGTATTTATGGCCCTGACGACAGAGAAACTCCTGCGGTACGAATCAACGATGGTGTTGATTTTGTAGTAATGCCTAAATGGAAGCTGTTCCTTATCCAGCTTTTAAATATCGCTGGACTTGGACCTATCTATGGTGCATTAGCAGGTGCTCAGTGGGGTACATCAGTATTTTTATGGATTACACTTGGTACTATTCTTGCAGGTGGTGTTCATGATTTTTCTGTAGGATTTATGAGCATGCGTCATGATGGTGCAAGTGTTTCTGAGCTTACAGGAATTTATCTTGGAAACATAATGAAGACTATTATGCGAATTTTCAGCGTTGTCCTTCTTGTTATGGTAGGTACAGTTTTTGCAGTTGGACCAGCTGGTTTGATTTCACTTTTGATTGGTAATCACGGAGGCAGCGGCCTTCTCACTAATACATATTTCTGGCTTGCAATCATATTGGTTTATTATTTCATAGCAACATTTATTCCAATCGATAAGATTATTGGAAAGCTCTATCCAGTATTTGGTATTTGTCTATTAGTAATGGCTGTTGGTGTTGCAATTGGTATCTTTACTCATGGATATTCTATTCCTGAGATTGAGTTTGCAAATCTTCATCCATCAACTACACCTATCTGGCCAATGATGTTTGTATCAGTCGCTTGCGGCGCTATTTCAGGCTTCCATGCAACACAGTCTCCACTTATGGCTCGATGCTGTAAATCAGAGAAAGAAAGTCATATGGTATTCTATGGCGCTATGGTATGTGAAGGTGTAATCGCTCTTATTTGGGCAGCAGCAGGTAGTGCAGTTTATGCAAGAACTGGCGGATTGACAGTAGGATTAACAGAGATGCTTGCAAATGGTCAGGCAACTTGCGTATACGATATTTGCACAAAGACAATGGGCGGAGTAGGAATCATTCTTGCTATGCTTGGTGTTATTGCATGTCCTATTACTTCAGGTGATACAGCATTCCGTTCAGCAAGACTTGTTATTGCAGACTGGTTCAAGATTGAGCAGAAGCAGTATCGTAATCGTTTATACATCTGCGTACCTCTTCTTGCAGCAGGCGCATTAATCAGCCAGTTAAATTACGGTGTAATCTGGAGATACTTCAGCTGGTCAAATCAGACACTTGCTATGATAGCTCTTTGGACAGCATCAATGTACTTATACAAGAATGCAAAGAATTACTGGATTACAGTTGTACCAGCAACATTCATGTCAGCTGTATCAGTTACATATTTCTTCTGCGCACCAGAGTGCTTACATTTATCGACAGCGATAGCTTATCCAATCGGACTGGTAGCAGCACTTGTATTCTTAGGATTATTCTTCCATGCAACTGCTGAACATCATGAGTTATTTAAGCATTTTCATTTGTTCCATCATACCTAAAGGACAGGTGATGTAGATAAACAGAACTAAATAGTTTGTTAGAAAGAGGCCATAGAAATATGGTCTCTTTTTTGGTGTAAAAAAGATTGTTTTAAATATTAAATGACGCTTTAAAGTGCTAAATAGATATGGTACAATCCAAATATTATGTGGATGAAAATGTTAATGTGAATAGTAACATGTATATCTACGATATTCGGAGGAGAATAATGGACAACAAAAAGATTGGCTACAAGGACGTATTCACTCAGACTGAATATGTCAAAATGATGTTTGCAGCACTTATTAACAGATTTGGTGATTCTATTGATGCAATTGCCAGCACATGGATTGTTTATCAGCTTACCAGCTCTGCAGCATGGTCTGCTTTGATTTTCGGTATAAATAATCTTCCTACAGTAGTAGTGACTCCACTTGCAGGAGCATGGGTAGAGGGAAGAAATAAAAAGAGAATAATGATAGTGACAGATTTAATTAGAGCAGTAGTTGTGGCTGCCGTTGCGTCACTATTTTTATTTGGTCTTTTACAGCCATGGATGCTTCTTATTTCTACAATTACTATCTCAACAGCTGAAGCTTTTAGAGGCCCAGCTAACACAGCAATTACTCCTAACATACTTGATGAAGAAATGTATGAATTTGGGATGTCATTAAAGGATTCATTATCCCAGATTGTTCAGCTTATTGGTTTGGGCTGTGCTGCCGGAATTATAGCGCTTATTGGCATCTCAGGTGCATTATATATTGATATGGCTACATTTATCATGTCAGCTGCAATAATAATATTCGTGAATACGAAGGAGGCAGTTACTGAAAAAGTAGCGTTTAATGCAAAGAACTATGTGACTGACCTTGTAGAAGGTGTTAAGTATGTTTCAAAGGAAGCAGTTATTGTGTTCTTCTTGTGGTTCTCAGTATTCATTAATGCAGTGTTAGTACCACTTAATGGTTTACAAGCACCAATGGTAGAAGAAATTCTTCATAGTGGGGTAGAGGCATTATCAGTTTTCTCAATTGCATTTACTGTAGGTATGCTTTTGGGAGCAGTGGTATTTCCATATGTATCAAGGATATTGGGAAATGTTGCAATATTTTGGGGAATGGGAATTATGATTAGTGGATATTATATACTTTTGGTAGTATTACAGCCATTGTATGTAAATCAGTGGGTGACATATGCGATATTATCAGTATTATCAGTCCTTACAGGTATGATAATAGCCATAGCTAATTCAATGACTAGTGTAGTATTTATGAAAAAAGTTAAGAAGGAATATATCGCCAGAGCAGCAGCTATCGCTACATCGGTTTGTGTTGCAGCTATGCCAATAACATCATTCCTAGTTAGTGCTGTTGTTACAGTAGTATCAGTTAAGGCAATCTTTATTGTCAGTGGTATTTTGGCATTTCTTGTAACAGCGCTTATGTCTAGAAAAGCATATCTTCTTAGTGATGATGAACCAGCTTCAGCTATATCATGTGAAGAGTCAGTTGAAACTGATGTAGAAGTTAATTCAATTGAGGAAGCCATATAAACTATAAAGGGGCGGTACATTATGTGCCACCCCTTTTAAATGATTATTTATTCTTATAGTAGTTGTCTAATGTAGATGAGAACCATCTTCCATTAAGAACGTTTTTACCCATAAGGTCCTTTACATCATCTGAAACAATATTGTCTGAGTTCATCTGACCAATAATCTTTCCATATGATGAAGAGACATTTTCAAGAGAAACAATAGCGTTATTAGCATCAGCATCAAGGACTAGTGATACAGGATTAGAGCTTGTCCAATTGCTCCACTTATCTAAGCCAGCGCCATTTGGATTGCCAGTAGCAATAAAGTTTGTAAGATACTGATCAAATACATGCGCCATATTCTGGTAGCCTGTAGCACTAAAATCAGCAAAGCTTCCGTAAGAATGATTATCTGTAAGCATAGGTACAAATATTCCGTGGAAGGAACCCATTAATGGTATTCTGGTTGCACTGTTATTGCTACCGTATCTTACCTGACAGAGGTACATGTTGTTTTTATATTTGCCATACATTTCTTCAGCAGAGCACTGTGCATTGAAGATTCTGTACATTTCTGAACCGTACTCAATAGAATATGATTTAGCAAGATCCTGAGTTTTTGCATCAAAAGCCTTCATATCAGCTCCTGAGAAATATCCATCATACGCAGAGAATAAACTGAATTCTGTTTCACCTGTAAGCATTAATACAGGAACACTGTTGAACTTAGTTGTCTTGAAGCCTTCTGAAGGAATGACAACATCATCAGCATATAAATGAGGGAACACGCTCATTCTGATGCCTGCGTTTGACATAAGCTGGCAGAGACGGTCAGCACCGATTCCTTTCATGTATGTAACTACAGCTGGGTCATTAGATAATAACCATGTTTTAGCTGTTTCTATATCAGCAAATAAGCCATCCTCTACTGCTAAAGGAGCAACAGCTTTAGCCATGATTTCAGCACTTTCATCCTTGTCAGCGACTGTCATACCACCTGAGTAAACTACAGCCTTATCAAATTTGCCTTCGAAAAGTGGACTGATAAGCATAGCCATTACATCACGACCACCAGCAGAAAAACCAGATACAGTGATGTTGTTAGGATTTCCGCCGAACTGTGCAATGTTATTTTTCACCCAGTCGAGAGCCATTGCGATATCTAACATAGCATAGTTGCCAGTAGAACCTTCTGTTGTATGGAAAGCTGGGAGTGCATTAAATCCAAGAATTCCAAGACGATAGTTAAGAGAAACATAGATGCAATTTTCATCTACAGTAATTTGAGTACCGTCAATCTCTGTTGAGCTTCCAGTCTGATTGTTTCCGCCGTGGATATAAACCATAACTGGAAGATTTTCTGCATTGGCTGGAGCATAGACATCAAGGTTTAGACAGTCTTCAGAACCAGAGACTACTGTCTTTCCAGTTGCATAATCCTTTCCGCTTTGGATAGCCTTGTTGCCAAGCTTTGAGCAGTCTAATGGTGTAGCCCAGCTTGTAGGAGCAGTAGGAGCAGCCCATCTTAAATCACCAGTAGGTGCAGCAGCGTATGGGATAGAATACCATACATTACATGTGTCGGTGCTGGTTCCTTTAACAGCACCATATTGTGTCTGTTTTACAAGTGATGTAGCAGCTACGTCTTTTTCAACGCTAATGGTTGCTTCTGGAGCAGCCAATACTGTTAGACTCGAGCTGCTAACCATTGCAATGGCAAGTGATAATGCCATAATTCTTGATAACCTCTTTTTCATTTTCTTCTTCTCCTTTTTCATCCCAAAAAGTTTTTATGAGATGAGTATAGGGGGTGGTAGTAACTACCATGCAACTAAAAATACGCTAATTGAATTTTAGTAAAATTGCCGATATAATTGTGAATCATCATTTTAGAGGAAAAGAAATGAAAAAAAGATTCTTATCAATCGGAGATTATTCCAAAAAAGTGGGAGTCTCTCCTGAATTTCTCAAGTTTTATGAAAAGAAGGGATTAGTATCACCGGCTTGGAAGGACGACAGGTCCTACAGATACTATGCTGACTATCAGGTGACCCATTTTATGGAATACCAGCAGCTAAGCAGGATGGGGGTATCCTTAGAGGATGCTAAGGGAATCCAAGAGCATGCCAGTCTCGAAGAAAGACTTAATATCTATAAAAAAGCCTGCGAGGAAAAGAGACAGGAACTGGAGCAGATGGAATTATTCCTAGAGCAAATAGAGGATACATCATTTGCTATCGAAAACATCGCAAACAATAGAGGCTGGAGAATTGCAGAAGTGCCGGTATCCTATTTTGTATATCCAAAATCCTTCGAGCATAAAGAATCTGTTAAGAATCCTGTATGGAAAGACAATTTCAGTATGAATATCACACAGTATGTGAAATTGAAGGACCGTAATTGCGATAGGCTAGAGGAAGGAAATTTCGAGCGCCTTTGGGGCGCTGTGCAGCCTTTTTCAAACATCATTTACAAAGAAGCCAGCAATAACCCTAATAATGAAATAATGGTAGTGGGCGGAGTAAAGTGTTTTGTATATGAACATGCCATTCCAACAGACTATGATGAGTCAGGGAAGCTGAGTGATAAGGTATGGGATTTATCTGAGCCACTCAAAATCCTGAAAGACAATGGAATGAAAAATAAGGGAGTTGTATGGCAGAAACGACTATGTGTTAGCCATGAGGCAGATGGCGAGTTTTTGCAGGTGCAGACTACAATACCAATAGAATAAATGGTATTATAAAGGTACTGTGGATATATTTTGAGAATAAATGGGAGGTAAGCATGAGTAAAGTATTATTATTTATGGCAGAGGGCCATGAGGAAATCGAAGCCCTCACAGTAGTAGATTTACTTAGACGTGCAGGAATCGAGATAGAGACAGTTTCAGTTACCAGCAACAGAATGGTTCCAGGAAGTCATGGAATAGTAACTGTCTGTGATCAGCTTATTGAAGAGGTGGATTTTAACAGTGCAGATATGCTGGTGCTTCCAGGAGGAATGCCAGGCACACTTAATCTGGAACTTTGCCAGCCTCTTATGGAGCAGGTTCATAAATTTAATAACGCAGGAAAGAATATAGCTGCTATCTGCGCAGCACCTACAGTATTTGGTAAGGCAGGCCTCCTTAAGGGAAAGAAGGCTACATGCTATCCAGGTATGGAAAACGATTTGGATGGTGCAAATGTTTCAACAGATGAAGTTTGCCATGATGGAAATATCATCACAAGCCGTGGACTTGGAACAGCTATCCCATTTGCGCTTGAGATAGTTAGAACCTTCCAGGGTGATGCAGCTGCTGATAAATTAGCAAAAGCTATTGTATATAAAGGATAGGAAGAGGAAAGAAATGGAAAGAATAAAGAGTTTCACAATCAATCACAACATTCTTACACCAGGATTTTACATCTCACGTGTAGATGATGGTGATATCATCACTTACGATTTACGTACACGTAAGCCAAACGCAGGCGACTACATGGACAATGCTACAATGCATTCTGTAGAGCATATGATTGCTACGTATATACGTAATTCAGAAATTGCAGACCACGTTATTTACTTTGGACCAATGGGATGCCAGACAGGATTTTACCTTGTAGTTAAGGGCGTAGATTCAAAGAAGACCTTCGAGGTTGTTAAGAAGGTATTTGAGCAGACTGTAAACCATGATGGAGATGTATTCGGAAAGAGTGCCATCGAATGTGGACATTATGAGAATTTGGATATAGAACTCGCAAAGAAGGAGTGCGCTCGCTATCTTGAAGTACTTAATTCTTGGACAAATATGGAATTCACATATCCAGAATAGGAGGAGATTATAAATGACATTAGGTATTATTGGCGCTATGCAGATGGAGATTGAGAATCTCAAGCCATCTATTAAGAATCCTACATTGGAGACAATCAGCAGTGTCACATTCATCAAGGGCCAGATTAATGGTATCGATGTAGTTGCAGCAGTCAGCGGAATCGGAAAGGTATTTGCAGCTGTTTGTACAGAGATTATGATTCTTCATTTTGGTGTTGATCACATCATCAACATTGGTGTTGCAGGCACACTTGTAAGAGACCTTAAAGTTCTCGATGTAGCTGTTGCAGAATCAGCTGTTCAGCATGATATGAATACATCAGCTCTCGGAGATCCAGTTGGTCTTATCTCAGGAATCAACGTAGTAAACTTTGAAGCAGATAAAAGGCTTACTCAGATTGTTTGCGATGTTCTCAAGGATAAAGGAATTCCTTATCAGACAGGTGTAATTGCTTCAGGTGATATGTTTGTAGATACAGACAAGCAGAGAGACAGAATCCGTCAGAACTTCAAGGCTATTGCATGTGAGATGGAAGGTGGAAGTATTGCTCACGTTTGCTATATAAATGATGTACCATTCACACTTATTCGTTCTATCTCTGACGGAGATGGCAGTGCAATGGATTACAATACATTTGCTGGAAAGGCAGCTGAGCAGTCTATAAATATTGTTTTAGATGTGATTGCAAGAATAAAATAATAACAATAAAAAATATGATAATAAACGCCGGTTAGATAAATTTTTAACAAAATTCCATAAATGTATATAAGCTCATTGCTTGTTGTGCAATGAGCTTATTTTTTGTAAGATGATTGTATTGGGTGGGTGAATGTTATGCATAGCATTATTAGAAGATACAATGATCTTAAAATAGGCAAAAAGCTTATTATTATATTTTTACTAATATCTATAATACCTATTATTCTTTTGCAGGTATTTCATTTTACTAGTGTCAGGAAAACTATGACCTCTCAGGTGGATGAAATCATTCAAAGTGATTTAATCCAGATTTCAGAGAGAACTAATCTCAGCCTAGAAAACTATACCAATTTAATGTACCAGATATATGTGGATGAGAATGTTATCGACCAGGTAATGATACTGATGAACGGCACCCCTACAAGACGGGCGGCGGCTAAAAGCGATATTAGAGAGTTGCTTCATAGATACACAAGTGTGGTAGAAGGAGTGCGTTCTATCAGCCTGGTGTGTAAGAATGGGGAGTCGGTAACATACGATTTTGCCACAGATTCATCTATGTATAATATATGGAATCGATTTAAAGATATGAGAATAGCGCCACCATACCTGGATGCGGAAAACAAATCTGGGATGGTCATTACTCCTAGTATGAAGTTTGATGAGAATGGAGTGAAAAAATACTATTTTCATATATCAAAGCGACTGTACAACTTTGACCAGTTGGAAAAAGGAAGTATAGCAACAGTCATAATGACTGTTGACGAAGAGGTTCTAAATACAATATGTAATTCATCTAAGGAGAGCAAAACAGGAATCAACTTCATCCTAGACGATGCTGGCAAGGTAATCTCATATCCTAGTGAAGCTTATGTAGCAATGAGCACTGGAGAAAACTTAGAAGCTTTCGTACGAGAAAGTGGATATTTACAAAGTAGCCATAATATAGGAATCAATAAATACAAGGATGAATCCACAGGGTGGACATTCGTAAATGCTTATGACACAGATGAGATGCTAAAGGATGTTAGAAGGATTCAAATAATAACAGTGTTAATAAGCTCTATCATTATTGTTGTAGTGGGATTGATTATTTTTTACACCACAAGGACCTTTAACAAATCCGTAAATACGATAGTGAAGGGAATGCAGACTGTTCAGGCAGGTGATTTGGACAAACGCATATCAGTAAAAAGTAAGGACGAATTCGGAACAATCGCAGCTAACTTCAACATAATGACAGCCAGGGTAAAGGAGCTATTGCAACAAATATCATCTGCTAAGGATAGGCAGCGCCATGCGGAACTAAAGGCATTAGAAGCCCAGATAAATCCACATTTTTTGTATAACACACTGGATTCAATTAATTGGATGGCAATTGAGCATGGGGAAAATGAAATCAGTAAAGCACTTAGTAACCTGGGGTTGATATTAAGGCATTCAGTGAGCAAGGTGGAGGAAAAGACGCCTATAATTGCAGAATGTGATTTCCTTCAAAGATATTTGGAGTTGCAGCAGATTAGATATGAGGGGGCATTTAAATATGAGATTAATATGCAGCCGGAATTAAAGAATCTATATATTCACAAGCTGCTTATTCAGCCATTTGTAGAGAATGCTATATTACATGGATTTGAAGGAATAGAAGAAGGTGGAATGCTTTCTATAAATATGGACATATCAGAGGATAACAGGTTCCTTCAAATAAGTATTGCAGATAATGGGAATGGAATTGAGGAAGAGCTTGTTAACAAAATGAATAATCGAGATGCAGTTATCAATGATGACAACATAGACAAAGCGGGGTTAGGCCTGAAAAATGCATTTTCAAGGCTAGTAATGTATTACGGAGGTATGGCTCATTGGAATATTAATAGTGTGGAGAAAATCGGAACTGAGATAACATTGTATATTCCTAAAAGTGAGTGTGAGTAGGTATGAATATAGTTATAGTTGAAGATGAAATCAAAATAAGAAATGGGTTATCCAGATTATTATCTAGCTATGGGGAACATGAAGTAATTGCCAAGGCGAAAAACGGTAGAGAGGGATTGGAAACCATAGAAAGCCTTCATCCTGATTTGGTATTCACTGATATTAAAATGCCAGAGATGGATGGACTACAGATGTTAGAAGAAATAAAAAATCGCCAGATAAAATGCCATAGCGTAATACTTACAGGCTATGCAGAATTCGATTATGCCAAGCGTGCTATCACCTGCGGAGCAGATGATTATTTGCTTAAGCCGATTACCGTGGATGCGGTAGACGGTGTGCTAAAATCCATCTCTGCCAAGATTAGTGCAGAGGCCACTAGAATAGATGCAGACCCAGCATCTTACATTAGAGCAATAGTTTCTGGAGCTCTTGAAAACAATGATGAAAACATAGGTAAGGCTGAGCGGATTTTTGAATTATCAAAAGGATATGAATTATGCTTTTTAAGAGGATATAGCACAAGCGGATGCTTAGACAAGACTACCGTTATGGAAAAGTTTAAGGAATATAAGGGCTTGTATGTATCTGAAGATAATAAGGATTTGTTCATGCTTTATGATAAGTCTACCGGAAAGTATTCATCTGACGAGGAAATAGTAGCCATGCTTGACCGCAGAATAGATGTTGTTGATTGTCTAAAGGATTCTGTGTGGTATGTGGCAAGCTTGTCCAGCTTGAAGGAGCTAAAGGATATTGCTCTTCAATCTGATAAGAAATTTTTGGATGGAGAAATGGCAGGAACTAGAATTGTAGAAGACGGTAATAATATCGTATATACGGATTATAAATATAGTAAAGATACTGAAAAAGAAATAGAAAAAATACTTGTGAATAATGATGAGGAAGGCTGGCAAAAATGGAGTGATGGCTTTGCCAAAGGATTCATAGGAAAAGCCTACGATCCATATTCTGTAAGAAGTGCATATCAAAGCCTTGCAGGGTTTATTTTGCAGCTTGCCATTAAAATATGGCCTGATAAAGGCAGACAGATTAGGGAATTAGATACAGTAGAAAAGATATCAAGGGCAAAGCTGTTATCTGAAATAAAGGAATGCTTGGACGAGTCGGCAGCAGTAGTGTTTGCTGGTGAAGCTACCCGTGATGATATTCACAATTATACTATACTAAAGGCAATAGCCTACATCAGAGAAAACTATGCTAACAAGATTTCCCAGGAGGAAGTAGCAAATTATTTGTCTATAACCCCAGAATATCTAAGCACTCTTTTCCATAGAGAAATGAATAAGAATTTCTCTTCATTTGTTAATGAGTTTAGAGTAAGTCATGCTAAGCGCCTGCTTACAGGCAGCAATCTGAAGATATACGAGATTGCAGAACAGGTAGGTTTTACAGATACCAAATACTTTAATAGAGTATTTAAGGATATAGAGGGAGTATCGCCTAAGGAGTTTAGAGAAAGATGAAAAAAGGTCTGAAACTAATAACACTGGCTATGTGCATGGCAATTACAAATACAGCCTGTGGAAGAAGTACTTCTGATGTGGAAAACACACCTGATGAAAAAGAACAATTGTTGATATGGTCTTACTATGAAACAGAAGCACAGGTTAATGGGCTGGATAAGTTAACAGCCAGCTTTAACAAAAGCCAGGACAAATATCAGGTGTCATGGGAGTATGTTCCAATGACAGAATTTGACAAGAAAATATCCAGAGCATATACAGAGCAAGAGCTTCCAGATGTGGTAATTATTGATAATCCTGATATGAAAAAATTCATTCAGCTGGATATGTTTGAAGATATATCTGAGTATGCCAGTACCCTTAATCTAGATACAGATTATTATGAGGCATCTGTAGATACTATCAAATACAATGATAAATACTACGGAGTTCCGTTTAACAGCAACAATGTTTGTTTGATATATCGAAGTGATTTGTTAAAGGCGGCAGGTGTTACATCACCTAAAACCTGGGATGAGCTTAGTGAAACAGCAAAGCTATTATCAAAAGATGGCTCCTACGGATTCTTGATGAGTGCCATGGATTCTGAGCAAGGATCATTTCAGTTATTGTCATGGGTGATGGCTGCCTCTGATTCTGATACACAGCTTACCAGGGAAGCAATCAGTGAATCCTATGATTATTTAGCAGGACTTATAAAAGATGGCTGTATGCCGGCGGATTGTCTTAACTACAGCCAAACAGATATTGCAAGAAGATTTATAGAAGGGGATATAGCTATGATGGAAAACGGACCATGGGTTTTTCCTATGCTAGATGAAGCAGGAATTAGCTATGGCCTTTCACCTATGCCTATGAATAAAAGAAATGCAGTAATACTAGGTGGAGAAAACTTAGGAATAATCAAAGGTAAAAATGTAGAAGGCTCCATTGAGTTTATAAAATATTGCATGGAACAGGGCGGAACGGAAAGATTCTGCAGCGATGCAAATCTACTCCCATCCAGAATAAAATCAGCAAATAAAATAATAGTGGATAATCCTAAGCTGGAAATTATTAGTCAGCAAATGAATTATGCAATTCCTCGCACAGGAATAGAGGGATATTCCAGAATATCCAAGCAATTACCTAAGAGCTTTGCAGATGTAGTGACAGGAGAATTAACACCAGAAGAAGCAGCCAGAAAAACTTTGAATTAAAATTTGGATGAATTTTTTCCACCTTTTTTAATTTATTAGAATTTTTTAAAATCAAAACCTCTCTTAGAATACTTATATAAACAAAGGAGATACAAAGTATCTCAGGGGTAAGTATTCGAAGGGAGGTTTTTTATGAGATTTAAGAAAGCCGTATCAATGGCATTAGCAGGGGCAATGGCAGCGTCACTTATGGTAGGCTGCGGTAGCTCAGAAAGTGTAACAGAAGCAACTGGTTCAGGGGAAGGAACACAGACAGCACAGGCAGGAGACAAGCAAGAGGTAGTTATTTGGGATTACTTTGAGACAGATGCTCAGAAGAAAATGATGGAATCCCTGATTAATGGATTTAACTCATCACAGGATGAATATGTAGCAAGTCATACTTATGTACCATTTGCTGATTATGAGAAGCAGTTAACACTTGGTATTGCATCTGGCGAGCTTCCAGACGTAGTTATTCTTGATGGTTGCGATATGTCATCATTCATTGCTATGGATTTGTTCGGTGATATTTCAGATGCCAACATAGATTGGTCAGAATACATTGAAGGTCCAATGAATTCTACAATGATGGATGGCAAGCATTATGGTCTTCCTTTTGCAACAAACTGTACAGCTCTTTTCTACAATAAGGATATTCTTGATGATGCAGGAGTTCCTTATCCAAATGAGAACACTACATGGGACGAATTCCATGAGATGGCTAAGAAGCTTACAGATTATGGCGTAACAGGCTTTGGTAATGCAGCAATCGGAACAGATGAAGGTACATTCCAGTGCCTACAGTGGTTATACACAGCAGGAGGTTCTTACACAGATATCGAAGCTGGTAAGGATGCATATCAGCTTATGCAGGATATGATTAACGACGGCTCTTGGTCTAAAGAGTGTGTAAACTGGGCTCAGACAGATGTATGTAATAACTGGAAAGCAGGAAACATTGCCATGATGCAAAATGGTCCATGGCAGATTCCTGGTATCGAAGCAGATGCTCCTGATATGAACTATGGTGTAACTGTCCTTCCTAAGAAGGATGCTTCAAGCGGCCAGGCTACATCTATTCTTGGTGGTGAAAACATGGGCGCTGTTAAGAAAGACAACATGGAAGGCGCCAAGGCATTCCTTGAGTACTACAATCAGACAGATGTTATGGTAGATGCAATGAAGCAGTATGGTTCATTCCCACCTAAGACAGAGGCAGCTAAGGATAGCTATTGGACAGATGATCCTATTCAGGCAGAGTTCATTACACAGCTTGAAACTTCTATTCCAAGAGGACCTTCACCAATTTGGCCTTCATATTCAAATGCAATTCAGACTGGTTTCCAGGAAGTACTTACACTTGCTAAGTCGCCAGAACAGGCTGCAAAGGATACACAGGCAGCAGTTGATGCCGTTAAGTAAGAAGTAACATTTGGCGGGGAAGTAATTCCCCGCCATTTTTAGAAATAGTTATTTTGGAGGGATGTTATGATTTCTAGAAAAAAGAAGTTGAATGGACCAGGGAAAATGGGATTATTGTTTTCTCTTCCAGCAGTAATCTATATGCTTATCTTTGTTGGATATCCCACAATTTCAAATATCATTCTTAGTTTAAAGAATGTTAATGTCTTTAATTTTTCAAGACCAGAGGCACAGGAATTTATTGGTCTTTCAAATTATGTAGAGTTATTTACAGATGCTAATTCTGTAATGAGTCGTGCTATTTTGAATACTTTAATATTTACTGTAGCTTCAATCTTTTTCCAGTTTATTATTGGATTTATACTTGCATTATTATTTAGTAAGAAGTTCCCAGCATCAGCATTTTTCAGAGGTGCAACAATGATATCCTGGTTGCTTCCAGTTACTGTAGCAGGTCTTTTATTTAAGTTTATTTTTGCAAGCTCAGGTGGTATAGCAAACCAGCTATTAATGCAATTGCATATTATTAAAACACCTGTTGATTGGCTATTGAATGGCCCAACTGCTATGGTGGCTATTGTAGTTGCGAATATTTGGATTGGAATTCCTTTTAATATGATGTTACTGCTTACAGGTCTAACAACTGTACCAGCAGATATTTATGAAAGTGCAAAAATCGATGGGGCCAATAAGCTTCAGACTTTGTTTAAGATAACAATTCCAGTGATTAAACCAGCAATCATGTCTGTTTTAACACTTGGCTTCGTATATACCTTTAAAGTATTTGACTTAGTTTGGGTTATGACTAAGGGTGGACCAATCAATGCAACAGAATTGGCTTCAACATACGCTTACAAGCTGTCATTTGAACAGTTTGAATTTAGTAAAGGCGCAGCTTCTGCAAACATTCTATTTTTAATTCTATTTGTAGTAGGAATGTTCTACATCAAGCTAATAAATGCAGAAGAGGAGGTAATGTAGGATGAAAAGAGAAAGAAAAGAAAACACCATAAGCTTTATCATTGGAGTGGTGATATTCGTTATCCTTATGTTTCCTCTATATTGGATGATTGTTACAGCCTTAAAAACACAGGTGGAAATCTTCCAGGTTCCTACTCCACTGTGGCCTAAAAACCTTACACTAGAAGCTTTCCAAAGCCAGTTTTCTGAATCATCAGCAACAATGAAGGGCTTTAAGAATAGCTTTCTTATAGCGTTTTCTTCAATGGTAATATCAACAGTATTGTCTATTCCAGCAGCATACGGTCTTGCAAGATTTAGATTTAATGCCAAAAAGCTGCTGATACTGTTTTTTTTAATGATGCAAATGTTGCCATCTACACTTATTTTGACACCACTTTACATTATGTTTTCAAAAGTGGGATTACTAAATAATTACTTAGCGCCAATCCTTGCAGATGCGACTTTGGGAATTCCCTTCTCAATCATCATTCTTCGTACTTATTTCCTTTCTATACCAAAGGAGCTAGACGAGGCAGCGGCAATAGATGGCTGCAATCCGGTAACATCATTTTTTAAAATAATGTTGCCGATTGCAAAGCCAGGTGTGATTGTAGCAGCGGTGTTCTCATTTGTTTATGCATGGGGCGATTTGATTTATGGAATCACATTTATGACAGATCCAAATATGAGACCAATCACATCAAATATTTATAATTATGTTCAGCAATATCAGACACTTTGGAATGCGACTATGGCATTTGGACTTGTAGCAATCTTCCCAATTGTGTTGATATTCATATTTATGCAGAAATACATTGTTAGTGGACTTACAAACGGAGCAGTAAAGGCATAGGGGGAATAAATGAAATATAATGCAAATTCATCAATTCCAATCAGCGACATAAAAATCACTGATGAGTTTTGGAATAAGTACAGAGATTTAGTAGGAAAAGTAATCATTCCATATCAGTGGGATGTTTTAAATGACAGGTTAGAGGATGTTGAAACCAGTCATTGCATTGAAAATTTTAAGATAGCGGCAGGTTTATCAAATGGGAAATTTGAGGGAGCAGTTTTCCAAGATACGGACCTTGCAAAATGGTTAGAGGCTGTTGGATTTTATCTGGCAGCCTATGGCTGTGATGAAAAGCTGGAAGCTATGGCAGACGAAGCTATAGATTTAATCGAAAAGGCGCAGCAGCCTGATGGATATTTAGATACATTCTTTATCATCAATGCGCCAGATAAAAAATGGAAGAATCTATGTGAAGGCCATGAATTATATACTGCAGGACATTTTATGGAAGCCGCAGTTGCTTATTATGAAGCTACAGGCAAAAGAAAAATTATAGACGTAGTATGCCGCTTGGCGGACTTGCTATGTGATGTTTTTGGTAAGGAAGAAGGTAAATGCCACGGATACCCTGGACACCCAGAAGTAGAAGTAGGCCTTGTAAAACTTTACAGAGTGACGGGGGAGAAAAAATATCTGGATTTGGCAAAGCACTTTATTGATATAAGAGGTGTAGGAGATAACTATTTTCTTGAAGAAGAAAAGCAGGAAGATTTTGAGAGAATCTTTCCAGAATTTATAAATTATGATCCTAGCTACAGTCAGTCCCATCTTCCAGTAAGACAGCAAAAAACTGCAGAGGGACATGCTGTTAGAGCAGCTTATTTGTATAGTGCTATGGCAGATGTAGCTGTAGAAACAGATGATAAGGAACTGTTAGATGCCTGTAAGGTGCTTTGGGATGATATGGTTCACAGAAGAATGTATGTAACAGGCAGCATAGGCTCATCAGGTTGGTTGGAAAGATTTACAACCGATTATGATCTGCCAAATGATTGTAATTATTCTGAGAGCTGCGCATCCATCGGACTGGCTATGTTTGGAAAAAGAATGGGTGAAATCACAGGGGAAGCTACATATTTTGATGAGGTAGAAAGAGCATTATATAACACAGTATTGTCGGGAATTGCTATGGATGGAAAAGGCTTTTTCTATGTAAATCCTTTGGAAGTTTGGCCAGCTGCATGTATGGACCACACTTCAAGACTTCATGTAAAAAGCGAGAGACAGAAATGGTTTGGCGTGGCCTGCTGCCCACCTAATATAGCTAGAACACTTGCATCTTTGGGACAGTATATAGCATATAAATCAAAGAATAAGCTTTATTTGAATATGTATGTTTCATCTAAGATAAAGGCAGAGGTTTCAGGCAAGGAAGTCAGACTTGATATTAAAAGCGAAATACCTTGGAATGGCAAAGTATCAGTTCATGTAGAATCAGATGAACAAATGGAAGGAACGCTTGCACTAAGGATTCCATATTATGCAAAGAATCCAAAAATCAGCGTTAGCGGAGCAGGGCTTGATATGAAACAGGATAAAGGCTACATCAACATAACCTTGTCTAGTACAAGTATGGATGTAAGCTTTGAGTTTGACATGCCTGCAAGATTTGTACATTCAAATCCAAAGGTTAGAGCAGATGTAGGCAAGCTTGCAATCATGAAAGGACCATTAGTGTATGCCTTAGAACAGGTAGATAATGGGGATAATCTAGCCAACATTTTTGTGTCCGGTAAAACAAAGCTGCAGGAAGAATTTGACAATAACATCTTAGGGGGAACAACTAGAATAACATTCAACGCTCAAAGGATAAAAGAAGAAGGATGGGATTCTGGTAAATTATATGGTGAAGTGGAAAGTGATTTTGAGGAGGTGAAATTAACAGCCATCCCTTATTGCTATTGGGGAAACAGACAGAAGAATGAAGAGATGTTAGTTTGGATGAAGGAGAAGTTTTAATGTAGTAGAAAGGAGAATTAAGGGGGACAAATGTCAAACACGAGAATGAAGAAAAAGGTTCTGTCACTTGCACTGGCTACGATTACAGCATTTACAACTTTGCCAGGGAGTATGGGGACAATCGATGTGCTGGCTAAGGAAGATAAGGCAACAAGTCAAACAAAGGCGACAGAGGAAGCAGATGGAAGCTACACATTATCCAATGATTATTTCTCTGTAAACATAGGTAAATACGGCCAGATTAGGAAGCTGTATATTGTGGGAGATAAATATCCTACAAACTATGTGATGAACGAAGAAAATGCTCCTGCTCAGGGGGCTAGCAGCACCCACCAATGGATGGGTGAGCTGATACTTGCAACTAAATTTGGTGATGGTGAATATAAAGAAGGATACACAAGCCAGTCCGACTCTGATAGAACCATCACTCTTAAGGATAACAAGGTAATAGTTACATACAGCGGAAAGGCAACTGAAGCTAAAGGAATAAACGGTTATCAGGTAAAGGAAACCTATACTCTTGTTAATGACAGGATAAAGTGGGATATCGAAATAGAAAACAAGAGCGATGAAGTTCTTACAGTAGGAGATTTAGGACTTCCAATTACATTTAACGAATACTGGTCTGGTGGAGATGAAATCTACGAAACAAGAGTAGTAGACCACAGCTTTGTGGGAAAGAATTCTTCATACATATATGCTACACGCCCTAGTGGACAGGGACAGTATGTATTACTTACTCCAGATGACGCAACGGATGCCAGTTTTGAATATCAGGATCACTGGAGAGTAGAGGAAAGAGCAGCTAACGAAAAATCATGGTGTCAGGATCAGGATGGATGGGCCAGCGGCCTGAATGTTTTCTATGTTCATTCAGATGTTATAAAGAAAACTAATCGTGGTTACCTTGATAACACAACATTAAAGTTAAAGAAAGGCGAGTCAAAGAAGTATTCTTTTGATTTTAGTCCAGTTGATAATGAAGAGGATATGAAGTCTACCCTTTATGAAGAGGGAATTATAGATGCAGTGGCTGTTCCAGGTATGACCTTTGCCAAGAATATGCCAGCCAAAATGTATCTTCATACAAAATATGCTGCTAAGGATTTGAAGGTAAATATCAAATGTCCTCATGAGTTGAATCTATTTGATGATAATAAGAATAGTGTCAGCAACAATCTTCCATGTGAAAAAAGCGAAGCTGGCACTTATGCAAAGTACGAATCTACAAAGCTAATCGATGGAGAACAGTATCATATATACGATATTGCCTTTGATGATTTAGGTCAGAATGATGTAGTGGTTTCCTATGACAATGGAACAAAGGAAACTGAGCTACAATTCTATATCATGGATGATGTGAGCAAAGCATTGAATACTCATTCTCAGTTCATGGTAGATAAGACCCAGTGGGATGCTGAAGGCGAGCTATATGATAAGGTTTTTGACGATTGGATGATGGACACCAAATCAAAGCGAGGTTCATTTAGTGGCTATTGGGGCTGGGGCGATGATTGGGGATTGACCCACGGTGAATATATCGCTGAAAAGAATGTTTACATCCCAGTAGAAAGGGAAATAACTGCAATTGATGAGTATTTGGATACTGCAATATGGCATGGACTTATGCAGGAGCATCAAGAGGATTATCTTATCCATGACTTCCAGATGAAGGAGCCAAATGATACACCTACATACAGAGGCTATGCATATCCTCACATATACAATACATACTATTCAATGTATAAGATTGCTAGTAAATATCCTAATATTGTAGATTACATCGAGGATAAGGATACTTATCTATTGAGAGCCTATAACATAATGAAGGCTCTGTATTCAGACGGTGTATATTACAACTGGTCTACAGGTGTAATGGGAGAGCTAACTACTCCTGACATTATCGCCTCTTTAAAGGCAGAAGGATATACTGATGAGGCTGTTGAGATTGAAGATATTATGGCAAAAAAATATAAGAATTTCTCCAGCACAAAATATCCATACGGCTCAGAGTATTCATACGATAATACAGGTGAGGAAGCTGTTTATACGCTGGCAAAGCTTAATCTTAAAACAGATGAGGCAAATGCCCTTAGCATGATGCAGAAAATTGATTTGAAGACTAGAGCATGTAGAGGTCTTCAGCCTGTATGGTATCACTACGCTAATCCTACCACTATCTGTGGCGAAAGCTGGTGGAACTTCCAGTATACAGCAGCACTTGCAGGATATTGCATGGATGATTATTTGCGACTTGAAAATAATGGATTAAATTCTGTAGATTCTGCCGAGGCAGAAAGAGTTAATTATGCTGCAAAGCTTGCAAATCTTACATGCATCAATTCAGGTCAGATAGATGCTGACCCAGAAAATATAGGTACCGTTGCCTGGACTTATCAAAGTGAAATGGGAAATCTAGGCGGACAGGGAACTGGAGGTGGAAAGATACACAACGGCTGGAGACAGATGGCTGGTGAAGCAGATTTGGGACTTTTTGGAGCGCTTCAAATTCTTTCCGCAGATGTAGCAACAGACCCAGTATTTGGTTTATTTGGTTATGGCTGTAATGTGGCTGATAATGGAGATAGCTATTCTATAAAGCCGCTTGACGGATTGAACACCAGATTAAACCTGATAGATGATGGTTGTTATGTAGAGCTTGATAGAGACAGATACGTAAATGCGATAATTACTAAGGATTGCAGTGATGTAAAGCTTACTGTAACAAATTTAGAAAAGACAGAGCATAATACAGATATTAACTTAACAGGATTTGCAGATGGTTGCTATACCATTCTTGTTGATGGTAAAGAGCGCGGAACATTTAAGGCAGCAAAGAATCAGACTGTGAAAGTGTCAGTTCCTCTTGGAAAGAAAGATACATCAGAGGTTGAATTTAAGATTGGAGCAGCTGCAAAGAACACAGCTCCAATTGTAGATGCAGGTAATGATATTGAAACATATCTTCCAGAAGTAGATGGAATAGATGAGGCTACTATAGTCATTGACTTCAATCTTTCTGCAAATCAGGAGAATGGAACAAGACTTATCGAATTTGGTGATTTAGATGAAAACTACTTGTATGTGAGCTTTAAAGGAAATAATCAGTTAAGCATCGCTGCTACTGATATGAAGTCAAAGAAGCTGAAAACAGTGGATACCGTATATGCGATAGCACCAGAATATGATAAGAAATTAGTATTAACAAATGATAATGGAAATATTGCTGCTTACCTTGATGGAGATAAGATTGCTACATTAGATTCAGGCTTTGTATTTTCAGATTTAGGAGATGCTCAAAGAAACTATCTGGGACGCTCTCACGAGGAATCTATTAGCTTCTTAAATGGAAAAATCAAAGGCTTTAGTATGTATTCAAAAGCATTTGATGAAGAAGAGGTTTCAAAGCTTTTTGGAGAATTGAAGGATAGAGAAATTGTATCTATAAAGGATGCAGCAGTTGTAACTAAGATAAACGAAGCACCTAAACTTCCGAAAGAAGTTAGCGCCCTGTATTCAGATGGCGTATATAGAAATGTGGAAGTGAAATGGGATGAAGTATCTGCAGAATCTTATGGTGCTAAGGGCGTGTTTACTGTAGAAGGTTCAGTAGATAAATCTGCAGTTAAGGCCAAAGCTAATGTTGTTGTAGTTGATGGAAAAGAGGTAAATCTTGCAGCGTATGCAACACCTAGTGCTATCGTAAACACTCCACAGGATTTAGGTGGTGTAGCTGGTTTAAATGATGGTTATGACCCATTGGCATCAAACGATACTTCACATGGTGTATGGCACAACTGGTTAGGAGGCGCTCAGGGCGCACCAGCATGGGTAACATACACATGGGATGATGAGGTTATCATCACAGGTCAGGACGCATATTACTTCAAGGATAATGGTGGTAATTTCTCACCAGCAGCTGTAAAGCTGGAGTATCTTGAGGGTGATGAGTGGAAGGAATGCGATATAGTAGAAGGTCTTGGAACAGAACTTGATAAATACAACACTACAACAATCAAACCTATTCAAACAACAGCGCTTAGAATGACTCTTAATCCTAAGACATTAGGCTGTGGTGTAATTGAGTGGAAAGTATACGGATTTAAGGAAGGCGCTGTTGATAAGTCTGGATTAAATAGTGCTATTTCAAGAGCTGAAAAGATTGATCCATTCTTTGTTAAATCAGGATATGCTGATATGAAGTCTGTTTTGGCAGAGGCAAAGGAATTGGTTACAAAGATAGGTGTGTCTCAAAAAGAATTAGATGAGATGACCGACAGACTTAATAGTGCAGTTAATTCCCTGGATATGGATACTAATCTGGCTTTAGATGCTTCAGTTTCAACAAGCTATGTTTCTAGCTGGGAAACATTAGGTGCAGTCAATGATGGCGTGTCATCCTCAGCATCCATGGAAAAGCCAGCAACTGGTGCCTATGGTTCGTGGGGTAACACATCAGAATACGAGACCATTACATACACTTGGGATAAAAAGATAAGCATTAGCAAATCAGCTATTTACTTCTGGAAGGATAATGATTCTGAGGAAGTAGTGGGAATTCAATTCCCTAAGAATTACACCATTAGTTACAAGGACGGTGATGATTGGAAAGAGGTAAATGATGCATCGGGCTTTGGTCTGGAAGAGGATAAGTATAATGTAACATCCTTCAAGCCAGTTATGACTGATGGATTGAGAATTCAGTTAAACAAAAAGGAAGCAAATAATTCAGGTGTAGGTGTAATTGAATGGGCAGTTCTAGGTGGTGAGCCAGTGGAAGAAGAGCTTGAAGAACTAGAAAAGGAAGATGTGGAAGAATTGCTAGAAAAGGATGTGGAGTCAGAAGAAAAGAAAGAAGAGAAGGACTCTGATATCGAAGACGCTAGTAAAGTACCTGCTGAAGAAGCTACTGAAAAAGATGCTGAAACAACAGAGGAAAACACAGATGAAGTGAAATCTGATACAGCAGAGGATTCTAAGCTGAAAGTTACAACAGATGAAGTAGTGCCAGAGGAAAAGATGACAGAATTAGAAGTAGCTACAGGAACAAACTTACTTTTAGGAGCTGTTGCAACTACAAGACTAAGAGCATCTGCTATTGATGATGGATATCCTAATTCTTCATTAGAATACAAGTGGACAGTAAAGAGCAAGCCAAACAATGCAGCAGTAGCTATAGACAAGGATAGTCAGGCAATCACTGATGTAAGCTTTAATCAAGCTGGTAACTATGTACTTACACTTACAGTCTCAGATGGAGAGCTTTCAGCATCTGATGATATTAAGATTAAAGTATCAAACGCTGATAAGTTTCCTGAAAAGCTATGTGAGTACGATTTTGCAGAAAAGTCATTAGACAAGAAAGCTAGATTAGTAAAGGATATCAATGATACTGGATATGATTCAAGCTATAGCTACAATCCAAATCCTGTATTTGCAGCAGTGGATGGAGTAAGCTTTATTGACATGGCAGGAGGCTTCTGCGGATATGTTAAACTTACAGATGAATTAACAAAGGGCAAGATAAAAGAAGACAAAACAAAGGAGCCTATCATTAATCCAGTTAATCCTTTCAAGCCATCGCAAGGTGGAAGCACAGGTACCACACCAGTTAATCATGAGGTAAACAAAGCTGTAAGCCCAGCAAAGGACATCACAGTAGTTGATACTCCTAAGGTGCCTGCTGCTGGAAACAATAAAGTTGCTAAAACAACTGATAAGGTAAAGGCAGCTAATAGCTCTAAGCAAAAGCCCGAAGCTGAAAGCAGTGTAGATGAGAAATTAGAAAATAGTAAAGATTCTACATTGGAAGATTCGGCTGAGAGCACATTAGAAGAGAATAATGAGCAATCAGAAGAAATCATATCTGATGAAGAAACACCTACTACAGGCGAGAAAAAAGATAGAAATGCAATTCTGATATTAATACTCGTTGCACTGGCACTAATTCTTGTAAGTGGCGGATATGTAGTATTCGCAAAGATATTAAAAAAGGGCAATAAGTAATATAGAAAGACCTATTTGGGATTGATATGTACCCAGAATCCTGGACACATATTTATGAACTAGGCTGAACACATGGATGCTATCCTGTATTGTACAGGTGGCATCCATTTTGTTTTTGCCTGAATTCTTTTGTTATTGTAGTAATCTATATATTCTTCAACTGCCTTTGAGAATTCTTCAAAAGAAGAATAGTCTTTCTCATAACCATAGTACATTTCGTTCTTTAATCTTCCAAAGAATGTCTCCATTATACAGTTATCATAACAGTTACCTTTTCGAGACATAGATTGGATAATGCCATGCTCTTGTAAAGCAGTACGATAATAAGTATGTTGATACTGCCAGCCCTGATCGGAATGAAAAATAAGTCCTTTAACT
>NZ_FQYQ01000041.1 GCF_900141825.1 Pseudobutyrivibrio xylanivorans DSM 14809
CTGGTAATTCTTTGATTAACCTATCCATTTCTACTATGGATGCCTGTAAAATTTCCCTACCTAACTTATCAGTTTCTTCTTTTGTTGCGATAGCAAAATCAGCCAGACTTGTTGGATTTTTATAATACTCCAGCCTCATCTCTAATAATTTTGGAATGAAATATTCCGCCAAATAACTTATAATATCTTCCATAAAAGAACATCCTCCCTTGTGTGTATAGTTTTCGCAAACCAATACTTTATCACAAAGAAGGATGTTCTTTTATTATTTGTGTATATTTTCCGAGAAAATTTTTACGCTAGCATAGTTTAAACCTACTATTTTTAATAAAACTATCGATTTAAGCTTGTCCATACATATAATTCCCTCGTTATTTTTTTCATTATGAGTAAATGTTATCATTCTTAAATGCTTAATACAATTCCTTACAAAAGGTACACTACCACTATAGCAGTGTACCCTTTGTTCGTTGCTTTATTTAAGTTCCATTCCTCAGTCCATCTGTCAATCTGAACTATGCCACTTTCCGAAAGGTCCAAGTGGTTAACTAAAACAAATATTGCTTATTAAATAATTTCATTAGTATCAATAGCAAAAGATGAATATAGAGTTTCATTAGCCGTTCCTGACTCATATATTTTTGAAAGTGCAGATCTATTTATAGAATTAGTATTGCCAAGGAGCAACATATCCATCTCCGAGTTATTAAGCGCTAGCTTCTTAGATTGTTCTTCGTAAAGGCGCCACCTCCTCATTCAATACAAAAAGCCAAGACTCATATTATATTCATCCATGAATCTTGGCTTACAGTTCTTATATTAAATTTCGGAAGCATTGACAATGCTATAAAGCTACATGCTATCAATGGACAGTTCCATGTAATGAATAGACTTAATACATCATAAATCCATTAGCATTATATGTCCCAGAACGCATTGCTAAAGCTTTATTTATGATTGAATCCATCGAATTAGCACTACTGATAAGTTCTCTTCTGTATGATGAACCGCTACCTAATAGTGCTTTTATATCTTCAGGATTAGCTGCGTTCAATTTTTCTTGATCAACTGAGAGCTTTTTATCAGCGTTAATTGTAATGCCAATCTTTTCAAAAGAAGCTGCGTTTTCCTTGAATATATCGGTGAATTCAGTCTTAAAGCTCTTATTTAATGCACCACCGCAACTATCCAAATTAGAAATAGTGCTATTGTAGGCTGCGACAAAATTAGTTACTCCTTTAATGAGCTTAGATTTATCATATTCTTTACCACTTTCAGCGGAATATAAATCTTTATCATCAAGCTTCTCTAGTGCATCCAAAAGATTATTGGTCGCATTATCCACATTTTTATATTTTGTATTATTTTTCGTGGTGCTAATACCTAATGATTCCATTTTTTGCTGATATTTTATTTCATTATTTGAAATCAACTGATTTATAAGAGGATTTCCTGACTTACTCTTATTAAGCATAGAAAGCAAGCCCTGGTTACATTGATAATATTCATAAGAATTATTTATTGAACTCATATGATTAGCCTCCTAAAAGCATTTTCTATAATATGTTTCGCCAAATCCTCTGCTTCAATAATCTCAATGTAATGAAATGCACAAATAATGTATTGAATAGCAGGTAACTCATCTATTCCTTAATTGTATCCTCACTAATCACTTCCTTGGATTCGCTTTCCTTTGACTTATAGTAATTGTCAAACAGTGAATCCGCAGCATCTATTGTACGCTGACAAATATCAGGAAGCTTTCTTCCCCAAGACTTACCTGCTTGACCAAAGCCTTTGTGCATTGCCTTTTGCATTTCTTTCATTTTGTCAACATCATCACCAGCAAGTGCGCTTGCAAAATCAAACAATCTCTGAGAAGTTTGCTTAACGCCCCAATAACCATCTTCGCCTATATCAGCCTGGGCTTGAGCCTTTGTTGCTGCATCAACTTTAAAATTTCCTCCAGCAAGCATTCTCCAAAAGCTATCATCATTAGCCTTTCCAAAAGTACCAACTTGTCCAGATAAAGTCTTATTTACTAATTCAAGCATCTGCTGTTTTTGCTGTTCCATATCAGCTTTAAGCTGCTGGACCAATGCCGCACGATCTTCTTTACTCATCTTATTGATTTTATAAGTTCCAGTCTCTTTTACATCGCTTTTTTCGTATGTGGCGCCTTGCTCTGTACTCTTATTTTCAGCCACTTTTTCTTCAACCTTTGATGTATCAGTATTCTTAACATCATTTTTATTCTGAACTAACGAAGTCGCGTTTGTATTTGTAATTCCACTAATATCCATACCCATAATAAATACCTCCAATCCTATTATTCCTTCACATCAAATTTGCTGTTAGCAAGCTGAGACACTGCCTTTGAATAGGTTCCATTCTTAGTATAAGAACTCCCAACTCCAGCTGCATTTGCAATAGAATTTCCCTTATTCATAATCTTTGATGCAAATGAATTATGACCAATAAAAAGAGTCTTAAGAACTTCTATATCTGATTTTTTCAGCTCATCCTCATCTAAAGAAAGTTTATTACCTTTCCCAATAGAAATGCCCACCTGATTCAACAAGCGCTCGTGAGCTGATGTAGCTTTTGTCATCCATGCTGCATTTCTTAAAACACTTTTAGTATTTGATTCACCAGCCGCTTCAACTGTGCTGTTATAATCATCTATAAATGAATTTAAAGCCTTGCTTATAGCCTTCCAGTCATATTCTGATTTGGTTGTTTCTTCTCCAGTTTCCTCATTCTTTTCCTTAACTTCTTTTTTTGTCCAAAGGGAAGAATTCATCAATGCTTCAGCTGATTTAGACAACGATGCAGCATTATCTGACATCACTGAAAGCTTTGCTGTGGAGTCTTTACCAGAGGATGACTTCTGTGCCTTTTCCTGCGCATAATAAGCCTTCATTAGTTTGCCATAGGTTCCGCTCTTAATCATTGAATAATCCGACAAACTGAATGTTCCGCTTGATGCTGCAGGCGATGATACATTAAGTCCAGCCAAGAAATCATTAGAATAATTTTGATTGTTTACGTTGTAATTCTCGTCAAAATACTTATGACTTGATACATAATCGCTAATCCTTGCCATACTATCGACCTCCTTGTCTATTCTAATAATCTATTAAATACGATAATCAAACGGTTTATAATTCTCAGGAATATCTTTTTCCTGTTCTAATTTTTCAAACTGTTCATCTTTCAACAATTTAGCCTGTTCCAACTCTTCCTCCGATAATGCCTCCTCAGATGTTTCCTGCAATTCTTCAACCATCTCTTCCGTGACTTCTTCAACTGCCTCGGTGAGATTATCCATTAACTCATCAAGCATTCCATCATTTTCAACGCCAGTTGCTTCCTCAATCATATCCTCACGACGTTCTTCAGAAGTCTTAGGTTTATTCTTCTCTGCAGCCTCAGCAATCTTTTCAGCAAGCTCCTGGGCTTCGTCAAATACATGAAACATCTGAGAATTGTTGTACTCCATCTTAGCCGCAGCTATTTGATCTTCATACCCATGGAACAAGTCAAGTTTTCTGGCAATCTCATCTATGGTGTCGGCTTTCATATTCTTAAGATTTTCCTTTTGCTGTTCAAAGAACGCGATTTTATTATCACGTTCAGCTTGCCTGTTTAACCTATCCTGCGTGCTTTTTAATCCAAGATTACCTAACAAATCAATGCCTTGTAACTTAATATTCATAGGCAATCCCTCCTATAATACCTCATCAACATTATTACCTACTGGATTATCAGGATTGATTTCTACTCCCTCTGGAATTGTATTCTCATCATTAGACTCTACTAAATCTGCACGTTGCTCAGTTGTAGCTTCAGTTTCTGACTTGTTAGCTTTATCTGTTTTATTGTTCTTATCAGAAGCGATTGTAGTATGTTTATCATCACTTTCAGCTGACTTATCGATTTCCTTGTTTGCACGATTAATTACATCCATTTGAGCAGATTCAATATCTCTGGTCCTTGCCTCAATATCAGCAAGCTGCTCCTGTTTCTTTTCTACGTCTTTTCCCCTGGCAGAATCCAGCTTTATTTCAGTTTCAAGAATGCCAACTTCCCCTTTCATGTTGGCTTTAACTGCACCTTGGGCTTCAACCTGATTAATCGCACTATCAGCTGATATAAGTGCTTTCATACTAGCTGTAGAAATGCCCTTTGAGGCTTTTGATGATTTAACAGCCTTCTTGCCTCCTAGCATATCTTCCATAGATGAGCCTTTATTTTGCCGACTTTCCTTACGTTGCTCAATCTGGTGCTGGCGTAATTGATTTTGCAAATCAGATATCTGCTTCTGAATTTCCTGTCGCTTTTTCATTTTTTCTTCTATAGACATTTCCTTGTCCTCGCCAAGAGATTGAAGCTGCTCCTGGGAATTATTTATCTGCTCCTGGATACTCTTACTATAAGAATCCATCTGCTGATTTTGATTTATCTGAAATGTCGTACTAGATCTTTGTGATTCACCAATTCTATTTATATTAATGTTCATGAAATCGCCTCCAATCTATACACGAGCGTCAATGCTATGACTTTTTATCTTTATTTTTGCCTTAGCTGTGCTATGATTATTATTCTTTGATAAACTCTTTTTCTTTGCAGTCTTTTGTTTTCTGAGTTTACTCAAGTAATCATATGGTTGCTGCTTATAATTCTGTTTACCACCATAAGTACCTATACTCCACTTACTCATTCCACCATCTTTATCTATCACCCAGCCTTGAGCAATGAGTTTGCCACCACCAGCTTCAATTCGTTGTATGTTTTCCTTATCAAGACGTTTCATATTTTCAAATTGGTCCGTGTATTCCTTCTCCAATTCTGGATCTTCCGCCATTTTCTTAAGAAAAGTTGGGGATATAGCTATATTTGTAGTATCCTTAGAGCCATAAGTTGTGCCGTATGAAACATCCATAGCAAAAAACTGGATACCATCATATTTACTCTGTAAATAGCTTAACTCATCAGCTGCCGTTTTTCTGGTGGATGTTTCTTCTGCAACTAATTCGTTTCCCTTAATGTTTTGACTATTTGTTTGAATTCCCTGATAATAGCTCAGATTATTGCGAGATATTTCCATTCCCATGTAATCACCCTCCTTGGTTCACAATCGAAATCCTTTTCCTTTTAGATAGACTTATAGCTTTCTATAATCGCTATCGACTAGTATTTTTTCAATCTAAACCCATTTGTTGTGAACCGCATTTTATATGATGTGAACAGCATCTATTACAAAAAAATAAAGCCTGCTGCATTACTGCAGCAAGCTTTACTCTGTATTCCTATCCAACTAACATAATGTTAAGCACAAACCATAACCCATCTTTTTCACTCAATTGCTTAATCTCAATATCTCCGTTATATTTCCTAGCAATTTCCCTAATATTTCGTACACCAAACCCATGGCTGTCACCATTCTTTATAGATATAGGAAGCCCATCTTCATCAATCCGCGACTTTATCTCTGACCTATTCTTGATACTAATAATATAAACCTTATCTCGTTCAACTGAAGTTATCTCCACAAACGGCTCCTTAACGTTAAGTGAAGCTTCGTAGGCATTTTGTAAAGCATTTGTAAGCACCACACACATATCAAACGGATTTACACCTACATTACTTGGATACTTGAAGAGTGGTTTAAAACTTATTTCATCCTTAGCAAATTTATCTACATACTCTGATAACGCAACATCAGTTACAGCATTTCCCGTTTTTGCAGCTGGAACAATGTCCTTATATGCTTCTTCCCATTTACCAAGATAGTCTCTAAGTTCATTATACTTTTCAGACTCCAAAAGGCCTGACATTACAGCCACATGATTACCGGTATCATGACGCATAGCCCTCATCTGCTGATAAACAGCCTCAACTTGCTCCACATATCTTTTGCTGTCGTAAATCTGATTAGCAAGAACACGATTAGCATACTCGATTTCTTTATTAGCCTTAATGCTCTGATAAAAATATAACGTCACAACTAATGTTAAATACGACATTACGCAGAACAATATTCTATATAAATTACCTGGAATATTTGCTTGAATACTTCCATTTTCAATGCCATCAAACCACAACATGTAATATGCATAGATGATGCGAGTAGCAAGAAAAATACATGCACATGGTATTAATAGCATAATAAATTCTTTCCATGACAAGTTTTCATGCTTATTCTTATACGTTTTAAGTACAAGTCTGATTGAAATGAATAACAGCAATAACGCTAATCCGTACTCAATAACTGTTGAGACCACATATTCAGCCACTATTGCCGGAATGCTTTCTCTAAACAAACTGAATTCCATGATAAAATCTCGTTCATAGAACCCAAGCTCAGTGAAGATTTCCAGTGTCAGCCATCTTATGATGAAAAAGCACACACAAAGAAAAACCTTTTGCATAAGATTTCTTTTCTCATCCAATAAGAACAATATGATACCCACAATAAAAAGCGAACATATAGATAAAACTAATCTAATTCCATTTTGAATATCAACATATCTAAGAATACAGTCTACACCCCACTCAAAAAGAGCTGCAACATATACAGCTTTCTTCTTGTTAACAAAAGGACATAGCCAATAAACAAATAGAATCGAAGTAATTAGGCAGTATATTTCAATTGCACCAATCATAAAATTATTAAAAAAAGCGTCTGATACCATCATCACAAACCTCTTGTATTATATGATAAATATGCTCTTACTAAATCTTGATACTTTCCCCTAGCAACTGGTAATTCTAATCCCATCACCCTAACAACTTTTGAGTTATATGATTGAATTGCTGAAAGATTTATTAAATACGCCCTATGAACTCTAAAGAAATCACCACCAGCAATTTTCTCTAAATCCGCCATTCGTCCATAATACTCAATCTCATCATTATCCTTCATATGAAGTACAATTCTACGATTAAAAACCTCAGCAAATGCAATTTCTGATAAAGCAATATTTCGACTTAATCCGTTAGCTTTAATCAAAAAAGTTTTATCTTCTGATTCCTTTGAAATTAGCTTATTCGGACGATGCCTCACCTCTTCAATAGCTGCATGTAATACTTCTTCAAATTTATCCTTATTGATTGGTTTTACAAGATAATTGAAAGCTTTGACATCAAATGCTTTAAATACGTATTCCTCTAGCGCAGTAACGAAGATAATCACAGCATCGCTTCCCCTAGAACGAACTTGTCGTGCCAACTCCATTCCATCCATTCCAGCCATCTGAATGTCTAGAAACATAATGTCTACATTCCCATCTGCTTCTAACATACCTTCTGCAGATTCAAAACATATAACATCCGCTTTCTCCACCTCTTTTGAGATGCTTTCGGCTATAAAATCCCTTATGTATTTTTCATCATCACAAATTGCAATTTTCATTTTCAAATACCCCACTGTTCATAAACATTATTATAGCCAATTTACCTTTATGTAAACCTTACCTCTTGTGTGAAACGCACTTTTTTTGTTGTGAATTGCGTAAAGTAAAAATGGGATTATGAGCATTTGCCATAATCCCATTGTACATATTTCATCTAAGCTCTTAAATCAAAAGAAGTTTTTCCCTTACTACCAAAAATGCTTTCTGTAATCGCCCTTAAATCAGTTCCCATTCCAATATACTCTTGTGTTTCTAATGACTCACTCTTAATCTTCTCTAGTCTCCGCTTTTCTTCAGCTTCTTTTTCCTTCTTTTTCTTAAGACGCCTTTTTTCAAGTTTCTTCTGTGTTTCTCTGGCCTCATCAGCCTTACGTTTTGCATTTTCACGGGCGATTTTTCCGTCAGGATCATTGGTACAAGCACTTGTCATGGTAATCTCACCATTAGCATCATATTCAATAGTCATAAATGTCATCACTGGATTTCCAGGCATATTCTTTGTGTACTCAACGCTTCTTTTAACACACTCATTTGTTACAGCTAAATTTTCTTCGAGGAAAGCTGCCTTTTCTGGATCCTTATTGCACTTTTCAAGAAAAGCACTTGAAACTGTTACCGTCACGGGAACACCATACATGTTTTTAGTACCTGTATTCATCTCTGGATACTTTTCCTGAAGATATTTTGAATAATCATTTATATTCTTAAAACCAGTTTTTATCTCCTCCTGTCTGGTGACATAAGGCGTAGCCGTTTTAAGTTCCATTATCTGAGAAGTTACTCCACTTACATCCATAGCAATCAGCTCCTTTCATCCTCCCACTAAGAATATCGTGTTCTTTACCAATACTTGTAATAGATCTGTGCTGAAATGCTATAAACTTGGTGTGAATTGTAATTATACTTCCTGTAAAGCCTCTACGTTCCCCATATTCAGCATATCAATTAAATCCCTACACCATCCGGCTTGCTTTTGGGCATCTTGGTGTTTAATATTCTTCATCCATGAATATACCCTCTCTATCAAAGCCAAAGCATTGCTTTTTGTGCTAGTAAAATACTTTTCACCAAATAACTCTCTAGATTCGCCATAGTTATCTATATCATCCTCAAGTTTTAATGTTCGATATGCTGCCCAATTATTAATGGCTCCTGGTATCTTATTTCCTATGTGTCCTTGATACGTTAGATATGCAAATATCTCCATTTCAGAAGCATTACTTGGATCAACGTCATTTACATGGATATTATATGTATGGACCTTACCATCAGTTTCTTTCATACTTAACTGCACTATTGGATCCTCTGCAGTAGACTCCGGTGCTTCGTATGCTATAACCATATTAGCCACCAAATCCGAAACTGGATAACTTGTTAGACCTATAACCTTTCTGTCCTTTGAAACAGAATCTTCTGATATTTCTTCAACTGCACCATGCCGTGAAATAATATATTCATGTTCAGCTTCTACCTTCTTCGTCACCTTAGAAATTATATCTAAGCGCTGTTGTTCCTTGTCTTGCAAAACACTGCCTGTTTCATCAAGACTCAAATTATATTTCTCCATGGTTGCTCCCATAAGAGTTTCCATCAACTTATTGATGTGAGGCATAAAGTTTTCTATCGAAAGATTTCCCATTCCTGCCATTTCATATTTGCCCATTTCACTTGAGAAGGTAGCAAGATAATCCATGCGCTCAAAAATATCATTTACCTCAAAGTCGCTCACAAATTTCATTGTCTCATCAGCAAGATTCTCTGTTTCACGAATGTATGAGCACAAAGCTGCAAACTCTGTAAAGTCTGCATCAGTAGGATCAACATTATAAGGATCTATTTCTTTTTCAAACTGTTTTCCATCTTTATCAGTACCAATGGCTGTATACTTTCTATCATCGCCATTAACATCTATTCTGATTTCAAACTGTTGCATTACACCTTGATAAGAAAATGCTGTAGTACCGTTTGCACCTGCAGTTGCTGAAAACTCACTGCTCATTACTGTTGCTGACACAATACGTGTATAGCTATTTCCTTTATTTTTTCCATCCTCCGCAACTTCAGTAGTATTCAATTGTTCATCTGCTGAAGCTTTCATAGCTTTTTCAAAACTAGAATCTTTATTATTAGCGAAATTAGAAAAATAAAGATAACTACTAGAAAAAGCTCCCTGCATAAGAAAATTGTTTTCTGCTAAATAATCTGCCATAAAACTCCTTTCTGCAACTTATCTGTCAGTCAAAGCTGCACCGCTCTCCAGAAAGGTCCAAGCGGTTTGTTACTAGCCACAGTTGTATTATTCATCCACACATCCGTAGCGTCTTTCCATTTCTTTAATGAATTCCTCAAAAGTATAATGTGTATTTGGATCGTCCCAAAAACTTTGAGTAGCAGTTAATGCATCAGGTTCCATCTCTAACATGCATTGTCTCAAGGTTTTCCTCTTATACTCATTACTCTTTATAAGGTCTTCTACATATTTTTCCATTTCTTCTTGGTTATAAACTTTACTTGCGAACGAAGGCTTATTACCAGAACAACTAGCATTTATACGTTCTGTTCCAGACATAGTATTGATAATCTCAATCATTTTTTCTGGTTCCCATTTATCATTGGTTATAACCTTATTTGATGTAATAGTGTCTGAAAAAGTTATTTCTTTGTCTGAGATTCCAACATCGTATTCCGATTCCCCCCTTGTTTTTAAAACATTTGAATTAGTTTTATAATTCATACCATAATAGCTTCTTTGTGACAATACACTACCTATATCCATACTTTTCCTTTCTACCTTTTCTTAGTTTGATAAAACGAATCAAACAAAAAAGATTTTAATCATGTATAAAAACTATAATTCCTTATTAACTTACAATCATCTTGACCACCACCCCAATCACTTATAAATAGAAAAAGCATTTTTTCAATATTTCAATCCATTGAAAAAATGCTTTCCTATTAGTCCTTATATAAATTTATATCGACACGTTATTAAATAATATTAGTTAACCTTAATGCTTATACATTACAAAAAACGCATCGTCTGAGGTGATACTACATATTTGTAGCCGATATAAATATTTGGCTGCCAAGTAAAACTATAGCTATATAGAACCTTTCCCCATATTTCCCAATTCTGTTTTACATAAAAAGCGTTCTGCGGTATATCGAATGCCTCCAAATTACCATATTGTTCCATCATATAACCAGAAGAAGTTTTTATATACTTATAAAAACCACCCCATGTACCACCATTGCCATTATTGTCAATGCGAAAATCCGTCAGAACTGCTCCATCTGGAATATTGATATCATTTGATAAATTATAGTATCTATGATCACAATGCCTATAATCAGTTCCTCCTTGAGGCTTATATCCGAAATTAAAAGTCAATCCAGAACTTCTCCACCCTGTGCCACCATCTTTATATGCTGCTCCAAAATATAATGTATATGGTGTATCACTGTATCCTGAACTTGATTGTATACAGATATAATACGTTCCTTCCGATTCAAAATTCAGATAAAATACCTCTGATGTATTTCCTTCCTTAAAATCAACATACCCCTCTGTAACGTCTGAATTAACAACAATCATGTCATAATTGCAATTACTTGGTATATCCATTAAAACAAATGCATATGGCACAGAGGTATCTAATACTTCCATCTTGTACCAATCTACATCTCCGTCATGCAATGTTGCCGATATTCTTTTTCCCATGAGGCCTGTAGTCGCTGTTTCATACTTATTATTTGATTCATATCTGTCCCCTACACTTGAATTTGCCATTGTGCCTATAGAAATTGGTGCAGATACAATACCTGGAAAAGATAACCCTAAATCCTCAAAATCTGACTCACTAACAATTGGATACTCATTTTGCAAATCCTCAAACAAAATCTCATCTGTATTGCCATTCTCGAAAAATACTTCTTCATCATCTGTTTCTGCTGCAAAAACCTGTAATGATAATGATACACTCAAGAATAGTATTCCTAATAATCGAAACACTCTTCTACCTTTGTTCATGAAGCACCTCACTATTCTTTGTTTTCTTATCTTATGTCAATTGTTTCAGGAAAAATCTCACACTAAAATACATGTAAGCTTTCACTGTTTATATTAATTAACTGAAACACCAGGAAGAATTCTGCTTGCACGTATCGTTTGCCTTGGATATCTTAATGTTTGAGCTTCTGCGGTAACTGCATAAGAATGAATTCCAGGTGCTTGGTCAATTGTATATGGTGTTTTAAAAAATCTTACTTCACCAACTTCTATATTATTTGACCCAAAAATAGTATCTCGATACCTAGTATCTTCCGGACAAACAAAACCATTACATATTACAGATGCCGTACTTGGTCTCCCTACATATTCTATGTAAACATAAATCTCACCCGTTGTATCCTCATACATCATTTCGTGAATTATTATTCGTGTCAACGTCGGTGCTGGTGCGGCCTCAACACTCAATGGTCTTAAAAAAGTCAGCAAAAATGCTAACAGCATTACCAATGAAGTAGCCTTCTTAAATATTTTCATAAACTCACGCCTCCTCTTACTTATTTCTTTAGTTTCTGCGGAACTTTAGGCTCATAAAACCTTCCGAAACATAAACAGTTAGCCTTTTTCTTAGCCACATATTCCGTAGCCTGTAATACTTTCTTGGCTAATAATTCCTTTCTTCTCATTCCCTTTCACCTCCCATAGAAATATATTCTATGACGAATATAACACCTTGAAAAATCTTTTCAATAGATAATGCACGAACGACACGATTTGCGGCACGAACAACATCAACTGGTCTTGTTGCTTTTTTACCATAATGTTAAACTAATATAGGATACCAAAGTGGTGAAGGGAGCATTCCTGTTAGGGTAAAAATATCAGGTTTGTAAAAAATGAGTGCCTCTCATAGAATAATGATTGTTAACTTGCCGGTTAATAAAAATCATTGTTCAAAGGAGACACCCACAAATGAATTGTAAGCAGAATGAGAGAATCAATCAAGTAAAAGAATCAACTTTGGTAGTTGGAATTGATATAGGAAGTACTACACATTATGCCAGAGCCTTTGATTGGAGAGGCATTGAACTAGGTAAAGTTTTTAAGTTTAGCAACAGTCGAGAAGGTTTTGATAGCTTCAAGAATTGGATGCAGTGGTTACTAAATAAAAACAA
>NZ_FQYQ01000045.1 GCF_900141825.1 Pseudobutyrivibrio xylanivorans DSM 14809
GTGCTCCACACCAAGAAATGGAAGCAATACCATTTCCTAATGATAATTCGAAAGCTGTGGCAATGGATAAGCTCATCCAGGAGCTAATTGGAGATAAGCTTTTAGAAATCAGCAAGTATGTAAATATGAATGTCATAGATAGAACCATTATTATTGATCAGACTTCACTTCATAATGATGGTTATCAGATAATTGCTCACTAAGAGGTGGGTCAAAACAAAGTATAAAAAATAGGAATAACAAAAAAACTGACCCACCCAGTAAAATCATCACTGGTGGGTCAGAACTAAACGAAAAAGCGGGTCAAATCTACTTGACAATCAACATATTGTAGTGAAAAGTATTTTTTTCGTAACGAATGGTATCTTTATATTAAAACTGTGCTTTTAACATCACCGTATTCATGAATCTACCATTTTTTCCTTCAACTCGCATTGTACCATTATATCTATTAGCAATAGATTCAATATTCTTTAACCCCAGTCCATGCCAAAGCTGAGTTTCAGTCTGGTTTTTATTTTCATCGCTATAAGGGTTTTCACAGCAGATTATTATCACTGGACTCTTAGACAATATAGAAAAAGTTATAATCTTATCTGCTCCGTCATAATCCTGCACCGCTTTAATCGCATTATCTAAAAGATTAGAAATAATAATCCCTATATCATATGCCTGTATTCCCCACGCATCATTAAAACCAACGGACATATTTATGGTAATATCCTGTTTGTTAGCCTTAGCCATTTTGTCGTTTAATATTACATCGATGATTGCATTCCCAGTGAAGCTTATACTATCTATCTTAGAAATATCTACATCAAGGTTAGTTATATACTCAGCAAGTGCTTCATACTGACCGTCATCCACCAACGCTTTGATATTAGCAAAGTGATTAACTATTTCATGCTTCACACTTCTAACCTGCTCATTGACACGGGTTGTTTCTTGAAGTCGGTTTTCAAATGCTTCCTTTTCCAAATGCTCTGTGAAATACAATTGCTGAGTTCTTTTTGCCTCCTGGCTTTTAACGAAACGCAAAAGCGCTACTACCGTGCCAAGATATATTAACAATGCAAGAATCGGCAAAATAAATAAAAGCTCAGGTTTTTGATCCATCAAAATGAAAGGAGTTCCATCAACAACAATTATGATTATGCTTATCATTATCCAAGTTATAAGAATTCCAAGTATATTGGGTACTAGCAGGTAAGCTAAATCATTCCAATCGATGGTCTCATAGCGTTTAACTATTTTTTTGATTGGTATAATTGCTAGAACAATGATGCAGACATACATTATTTCAACTGAAATCTGGATGATACCTGTTCTGACTTCAACATATTCTTCCACATTAGAAGCTGTCAAAATATCCTTCATCAAATAATCCGAATACCAATTTGTCAACGTATTAATAATGAAAAACGAAACTGACCTCAAACACCACCATAGGCTTATTACATAAATTGTTTCTGTAATATGATCCTTAAATCGTATAAGTGAAAATGGCACTGCTACACCGATTATACCTAATACGCTTATCGGAAATGTTGTAGCTGGAATCTGCCATAGGATAAGTTGAACCAACATCACAATAATGGCCATACTCAGAAAATCTTCCTTCTTTACTGGTGTGGCACGTTTTCTGCTGTCGAAGTTATTGTTCACCGATTTTGCAAACAAATCCAATGGTATAAACAAATAAAAAAGATATAAGAACACTGCAACTTTTGCGATTATACCCAAATAACCAAAGGCACTTAATAATACTTTAATCATAGTATATTCCCCGATTGATAATCCAAAAACGTATTTACGAATTCTTTGTACTTGTATTTTGAAATCGGTATAGTAGTTCCATTAGTCAATTCCACCGAACTTGAAGAGTAGTTGCTTACTTGTTCAAAATTTACAATGTAGCTGCGATGAATTTTGAAAAAACTTTTAGGAAGTCGTTCTTCAAGTTCTATAATCTTTGCGTAGGATTCATATTCTCCACTTCTTGTTACAACTCTAATCTTTCTTCCAATACTTTCAATATACAAAATATCTGAAAGACTTACTAAAGTTGTATTGCCATTAATTTTTATTTCCAGCTTACATGCTACAACCACTGCACCTAAAGTTTCAATTTCTGACTCCGCTTGAATAAGAACCTCTCTGAGTGTTTCCTGCTTTAATGGTTTTACTAGATACCAAAACGCTCTGACGGAGAAAGCCTCTGGCATTCTTTCAGCTAGTGCTGTAACAAAAATAATTAGTGGTAATGTACTATGAGTTTTACTCTCTGCCCCTGCAGATTGACGCAGTTCCCTTACAAAATGCATACCATCTACACCATTACCTAAATCAATATCCATAAATAGCAAATCAGTAGTATGTGTCTTTATGTATGCCTGTAAGCTGATAATATCTTGAAAGCATTTAATCTCAACATCTGGCAATACACATTTAACCATAGCATCCAATTTATCACATGCTAGCTTTGAATCATCACAAATCACAATCTTCATATATTTCACCCATAATATCTTTTAAGTTCAGTATAAATCTATTTAATAATATTATTACGCCATATGTAATGAAAGGTCAAAAAAATGTAATGAGAGGACATTACGCCCTCTCATAATAAACAATATTAATTTCCAACTCCATCTCCAGTAGCGCCACCACCAGTAGCAATCATCATAAAAAATTCTGCTGCAGCACTTATTTCTCCTTCCAAATAACTGCTATCATCCAAGGTATTATTTGCCCCCCTTGAGCTAAAGATTGCTTCGGTATCTGTTACCGTAATTCTACCAGCATTTTTCTTCATGGCTGCTTCTCGTTCGTTATGGCGCTTTTCATAATATTTTTCCATCTGCTCCATTAGCATATCATGGCGTTTTTGACGTTTTTTCCACCAACGCTCTTCATCTTTCTCATCACCAAGATCCATATGATAACTCTCACCGTGATGTTCTTCTATTGAAGCTCCAAAGTGTTCACTATGATAGTTTCCCTGTGCACCAAAAGGAAAATGCACAGATCTATCAATCTTAAAATATCCAAGTACCCAGGCTTCATACTTCGGATCTGACTTCATTTGCTTATAGCCGTCCTCGGTTATATTCAAGTACTCTACATCATTTAACTGGCTGGAATCATAAGGAATTTTTGAAATAACATCATTTATTAGTTCTTTGTATTCCTCCAAGGTTAAGTCATCTGGATTATAGTTTTCACCAAGATATTGCTTGATTACATTGTTTCCAGCAGTAACCATTTTCTCAACATCAGCTTTTCTATCTGGATGCTTAGAAATATATTTATCCACTGTACTCTGTTCAGGTTGTATTCTTTTCTTGTCAGATGTTTTTGCTGCTTTGACTTTCGACAATGTTTCTGAAAAGCTAGATGCTTCATTCAATTTTGTATAGCTCCTCATTCCGGTTATAAAAGTATTAGTGTAACTTAAAAGAGCTTGCTGTACTGACATTCCATACATAGCATTTTCCTCCTAGAATAGTAGATTACTCCAGTTATTATTAAAACTCGACATCATCTCAATCTGGCTAATTCTCATTTTTTCGTAATATTTATTATTTAAATCTTGTTGAAGCTTATTGCTTTGATACAACCTTGCTTCATATACTTCATCCCAATAATCTTTATTCTTTCTATTCTTCTTAAGTTGTTCTTCTAAAGTCCAATCTGGGTCAGGTTGTAAATCCGCCTGTGGAGCTTTTGTTTTTATTCCACCTGCTCTAGATGAAGCAGTCTCATATATTGAGCGCGCCTGTCTTGCTGAACCTGTATAAACTTTAGAATATCCAGCACCTTTATGCTCCTCTATTGATGCTCCAAAATTCTCTATACAATATGCGCCTTTATCGCCCATACCAAAGAATGGATTTTTTACAGCCCTGTTTTCAACAGTATAGCCGAGAACCCAAGCCTCATATTTAGGATCTTTTTTCATCTGTTCCCAGCCTTCTTCTGAGATATAAACTGTTTCTTCATCATATGGATGCGATGCATCAAATGGAATCTTGCCGATGATATCTGAAATATAACTCTTATATTCATCCATTGTCATAGAATCAATATCTACATTTTTTGCACCATACATTTCTCTAGCTTTTATTCCAGAATCAACCATACTATTAACACTTTCCTTCCATTCTGGATGTTTTTTCAATGATTCGTCAACACTGCTGGTTGCAACTGAGTTTTTTGATGCACCAGTATTCTTCACATCTGAAGTCGAACTAATATTATTCGTCTTGTCCGCAGCAGACTTCATTTTCTCTAAATAAGTCATATTACTAGACAGCTTACTTTTATCAACCTTGCCGGACTTCTGTTTGTTGTCATAATTATAAAGAGCCTTATAAACACTTGCTGAAATGTTAGGATCAAAACTAATACTCATGAAAACACTCCTCTCATAAAAGAAAGCATTGTCTCAACAAAACTTTCATTCCATTGAAACAATGCTTAAACTTCCTTGCTATTATATTTATCGTGTGAATTGAGTAATGCTTTGATAGATATGTAATCAGTAGGCAAAAATATGTAACCAAAAGCTATTTACTCTTTAAAATATATTTTCTATCTTTGTTAGAACCAATGGCTTCCACATCATCAAGAGTGGATAATATTTCCCTTGTTCTAGATGGTTTTAATCCTATCTTTTCAGCAATTTCAGCAGTTGAAGCCTCTCCAACAGTAGATAAAAATTCAATTATGTTTTTAATGTGTACCTCACTTTTTGTCGCCGTTTTTTTATCGCCGTTTTTTATCGCCGTTTTTTTATCGCCGTTTTTTACCGCCGTTTTTTCAAAAGTAAGCGATAAGCAAACTTGGTTCAACACGGTATTTTCAACTAACTCTGGTGTAACCCAACCATTATTACTCCATGCCTTAAGTATCGCCGGGAAGCCTGAGCCTGCATTATCTCCGAAGCCAACCATTCGTAACATTGTCTGCATCTTAGGATTACGAGCTTTTGAATTGCCTCCCAAATATATTTCTTCTTTAGGCAGTTTCAAGACTCCTGGATTAGTAAATTCAAAACCATCTTCTTTCTTAATAACTTTTAAAACACCGGCATCCATCATATAATCTGAATGAATAATAAGATTAACAAAACCTTCTCTAACAGCTTTATGCACAGCTGTATCATCTATTCTGGTTTCATTTTCAAGTCTAAAAGGTTTCTTTAAATCTGAAGTCAGTTTTCTAGCTACAATAGTGAAGAAATTAAACAAATTATTTTCCCATGTACCATCGTAAGTTAGTCTGTCACTCCAACGCATATCCCCTGATAAACCGCTTTCATCCCGGTAATCCATGAGAATATTATCAAATTTTTCTCTAATGGGAAGACCTTTTCCAAACATAAGCAACCCTGCCACAGTCAGACCTTCCACGCCGGTCATGCGATCTTTAGCGTAGCCTCCCAACATTCTCAGAAATTCCTTATCATCATAAGAATTCCAAACATGCTCTGGATTAGTAACTTTAAACATCTGCCTATATGATGATAAGGTTGTGATATCAATATCATCCATATTATAGTGTTCCAAAATAGCACTATAATTTCCATTTGGATTTTGATCCCTTATCATTGCACGAACCTCGTGCTCTGTAGCATGATAATCTCCTTCGTTATTACGCTTAAATGTACCCTTATATGGATTCTCTCCAATATAAACTGGCTTCAAATTGTAACTTGCACGAGGTACATGGATAATAATCAGTACGACGCCATCAGCAGATACAGTATACACATCATCATCTATCAAAATATTTGCATTGACCTTATTTCCGTTGAGTGTATTCCAAAAATCCTCTATCTGCTTAGTTGGATTAGATATTCCCTGGATAATAAATCTCTTTTCAGGATTTACCTCTTTTTTGTTTTCCTTAACACCTAAAACTATATCTCCACCAGATGTATTTGCAAATGCTGAATATGATTCATACACTGACTTTGGAATCGTAGATTCAGCCTCCTTACATTCAAGATTTACATTTTCACCTAAAAGCAATTTTCTTTTAATTTCTTCAAATGAGAGTTTCATTTTTTACGCTAACTCCTTTAAGATATGTTAAAGTCCTTTGTGATAAACAAAATATAAAGAACTACATAAAAGATTTTATACTAAAAATATTACTATGTCATTGGACTTATAGTTTAAGGCAGCGTAAATTTGTTCTCGGAAATCACAGAAAAGACAATCCCTGTGTGTTTGTGATAAGAATTAGATTTGTGACTATCTTACTCTTTTTATCTTTTAAAAGGAAGCCCTGCTCCGCAGTCCTTTGATTAATGTTTAATGCCGTACTTTTTTGTACGACAAATAATCCTTCTTTTGCTTGTTGATATTTTATCTGCCTTGAAATGGGTGTCAAGGACAACTCCTTCGGTGCAAAGCATCCTTGACTCCCATTTCTGGGCAGATACACTGTAATCAAGCAAATGAAAGATTAGGTCTGTGCATAGCACTTTTAATCAAGTCAACACCGGTAGGTGTTGTTTCCTTTT
>NZ_FQYQ01000053.1 GCF_900141825.1 Pseudobutyrivibrio xylanivorans DSM 14809
GCTAGCGTAAAAATTTTCTCGGAAAATATACACAAATAATAAAAGAACATCCTTCTTTGTGATAAAGTATTGGTTTGCGAAAACTATACACACAAGGGAGGATGTTCTTTTATGGAAGATATTATAAGTTATTTGGCGGAATATTTCATTCCAAAATTATTAGAGATGAGGCTGGAGTATTATAAAAATCCAACAAGTCTGGCTGATTTTGCTATCGCAACAAAAGAAGAAACTGATAAGTTAGGTAGGGAAATTTTACAGGCATCCATAGTAGAAATGGATAGGTTAATCAAAGAATTACCAGCAAGAAAAAGGAAATGGGTTGTAGAACATAAGGCTGATGGAAGGCAGCTTCTAACAACTTTAGGAAGAATTAGTTTTTCGCGAGTATTATATAAATCAAAGACTGAGGTCGATGAAGCTGGTAAGCCTGTATGTAGCTATCTTCTAGATAATTTAATGGGATTGTCCTCAAATCAAGAAATGACTGAGGATGTAATGGCCAACATATACCAAGAAGCTGTACAGACTTCCTATAGAAAAGCTGGTGAGGAAGCCACGAGCATAGAAGGTGTGTCAAAGCAGACTGTAAAGAATCAACTGCATAAGCTTAAGTTTCCAAAGAGCTTTCAAATTCCAGAAGTAAAAAAAGTAGTTGACTATCTGTACATAGATGCAGATGAAGATCATTATCATTTGCAGTTCAAAGAAAAACGTGGTGATTTAGAAACAAATGAGTATGGAAGAAAGCTAAATGGAGGCATAACAAAGCTCGCATACGTCTTTGAAGACATTGAACCAGAGGCTCCAAAGAGTAATCGTAATAAGTTGGTAGGAACCCATTATTTCAGCAGAGGTTATGAGCAAAACAGTAAGGAATTTTGGGCAGAAGTATTTGAGTATGTTGAAGCAACATATGATACTACTCAAATCAAAAAGATATATATAAATGCTGACGGAGGCGCCTGGATAAAAAGTGGATACAGAGGATTAGCTGATGTCACATTTGTACTTGATGAGTTCCACTTGTCTAAATATGTTTTGAAAATGACAGGCCATATGAAAGATTCTCAGGATGATGCAATAACAGAAATATATGACTGTATCAGGAGCAAGAAAAAAGCTGATTTTCTTGAAGTAGTGGAAAAACTTAAGGGGTGTACTGATTCAGAAAAGATACAGGCAAAGATAGAAAAAGCATCCCAATATATATCATCCAACTGGATGGCCGCAAAATATAGATTAAGAAAAAGTGAGAGCGTTAAAGCCTGCTCTGCCGAGGGGCATGTCTACCATGTACTATCAAGTAGGATGAGTACACAGGCTATGGGATGGAGCAATCTTGGAGCAGGTAAAATGGCTCACTTAAGAGAGTATTATTACAATAACGGAGATATGCTTGAACTGGCAAAGTTCCAAAAAGAAGAAATGCAGACGGCTGCCGGTGCTGAAGAAGTGGTTCTTAGTGCTTCAGCAATACTTGCATCTGAAAAAGGTAATAGAAATAAAATGATGATGGAGTATGGAAAATACTCTGAAAGAATACATTCAACGTTGTCACTGCAAAATTCAAAACAGCTTATGTTTTATCTAAATGGAAAAATCTAAAAGGAAACAACACCTACCGGTGTTGACTTGATTAAAAGTGCTATGCACAGACCTAATCTTTCATTTGCTTGATTACAGTGTATCTGCCCAGAAATGGGAGTCAAGGATGCTTTGCACCGAAGGAGTTGTCCTTGACACCCATTTCAAGGCAGATAAAATATCAACAAGCAAAAGAAGGATTATTTGTCGTACAAAAAAGTACGGCATTAAACATTAATCAAAGGACTGCGGAGCAGGGCTTCCTTTTAAAAGATAAAAAGAGTAAGATAGTCACAAATCTAATTCTTATCACAAACACACAGGGATTGTCTTTTCTGTGATTTCCGAGAACAAATTTACGCTGCC
>NZ_FQYQ01000016.1 GCF_900141825.1 Pseudobutyrivibrio xylanivorans DSM 14809
CACTAATCTATCGGGGTGTCAAGGAAGCAATAGCTGATTATGATAACAAAACTTCTTATCCCGGTCAAAACAGCTATGAATGTGAACTGGCGTTGACGGAGAATTATTATTTCGACGCACCGGAATCATTTCCATGGAAAGGGATGTTTGAAAATCAAAAAGCTTATTGGGAGACACATGATATAGAGGGTGCGCTGAGCTTGTTTTGGCAAGTTCATGAGTACATAAAAAAGAAGTAGACTGCATTTCTATCAGTTAGATGAGGCAAATGAAAAACTAACAACTTCAAGTTTGTCTCTAGCTAAATAAATATATTATAAGGAGCTATACAGCTCCTTTATTTATAACTATTATTTCTAGTACTAAATGCAATAGAACAATATATTTTGCTTTTACCTCTGAAAATTTGCATTAAGTATTGGAATTTTGCATTTACAAAAAAAAGTTACGCTATATGTATATTATAAGTATTTTCGTTTTAAATTGCAATATCTATCGTTTAAACAGATATTTATCCGATAGAATGATATTAAATAAAACCACCCTCTTTTAGCTCATTTTTCGATTTATGCCGTAAATTTTTAATGTAAATGCAAACTTCTAATATTTAATGCAAAAATCCAGAAGTTAATGCAAGCTTTTCAGGAGCTTTGCACTTACCTCTGGATTATCATTTTAAAAATAGATTTCAGTAAACTAGAATTTATCAGCACTCCAATTGCAGATATTGTGACAACATGCCATCATCTTCAAATTCTTCCATAACGACAAAACCATTCTTTTCCAATACTTTAATGGAAGCCTGATTATGAGCAAAGGTAAAGGCGCCAATAGTTTTGACATGGTACAAAGCGCAAATACTCTGAATAAATTTTTTTACTGCTGTAGTAGCTATGCCCTTATTCCAGTATTCAAGTTCAAAAATGCAAAAACTGAGCATGCAATTTGGTTCATCATCCATATCAATACAATAGCACCAAACATCACCTACATATTTACCATCAACATACACCGTTTGGCCGAAGCTTTGTGCATCTGGCAGTAAAGTTTGTTCGTAATCGGCTAATGCCTCTTCAACTGTTTTTGCCTTTTGAGGTAATACCTGCTTGATTTCCGGTCTGTTTGCCTTTTCAAAATAAGTTTTTACAGAATCAGCAGTTCTTTTTTCCAATGTGATATTCATACTTCAACTCGTCAAATCTCGATTTTCTATTAATTATTAATTATTTTTAATAATAAACGCAAACTAGTGTAATTTATATATTTTCTTGCATTTACTCTTGGAAATAATACACATAATACAATATAATGTAGCTGTTCTGCAAGTCGATTACCGATTTCTGGAGGTAATCAAAATGAAAAATAAACATCTTACTTTTGAAGAAAGAATTGTTATTGAAGAACAATTAAATAAAGGAGTTTCTGTACATAAAATAGCTGAAAGATTAGATAGACCTGACTCTTCCGTTGTAAGAGAAATTAAGCGAAATCGCTACATTTTTCATACTGCACAAAAGGAACATTGCGATTTCAAGTATGAAAGGGCTTGTCCAGTAGAAAACCTTTGTAATGGTACTCGGAAGTGTTTTCGTATGCGCTGTAATGACTGCGAGGAATATTGTAATGCTAATCATTGTTATAACTACACTCCATACATCTGCCCTAAATTGAAAAAATCGCCATTTGTCTGCAATGGATGCTCTGAGAATCCATGCCGGCAAGGAGCTCATTCCCCAAAATTTAAATACAATGCACGAAGAGCTCAAATAGTTTATGAGGACAAACTAAAGGAATCAAGAGAAGGTATTACGCTGTCCAGTGAAGAAATGGAAAAGCTTGATAACCTCGTCTCTCCTCTTCTCTTACAAGGTCAATCTTTGAAAAACATAATTAACAATCATAAAGATGAAATCCCCGTTTCTGAAAGTTCATTATATCAGTATGTTGATCGCTGTTATTTCACAGCAAGAAACCTTGATATGCCAAGGAAAGTACGTTTTAAGCCTAGATACAAGCATGATAAACGTGCCCAAAGTCTTCAAGAATTTGCTATAAGAAGAACCTACAAAGACTTCCAGGAGTTCATCAAAAAATATCCTGACGTGAATATATGGGAGCTTGATACTGTAATCGGTATAAATGGTGGATATAGTTTACTGACTATGCTTCATAGGAAATCTACGTTTATGATAGCGGTCCTTTTAAAAGAACATACTCAAGAAGCAGTTATTGAAGCACTTAATGATATCTGCGAATCTATTGGAATTGAGGAGTTTCAGCGATTATTTCAGGTAATACTAACAGATAGAGGCACGGAATTCAGCAATCCTCTTGCAATTGAATGTGACAGATATGGAGAAATCAAAACAAAACTCTTTTATTGTGATCCTTATTGTTCTTGGCAAAAGGGAATGCTGGAGCGAAATCATGAATACATTAGACAGGTTTTGCCGAAAGGAAGAAGCTTTAATGACCTCTCCCAGTCCGACATTCATCTTCTGATGAACCACATCAATAATTATCCAAGAGCAAGCTTAAATAGCGTATCGCCATACGATTTAGCTAAGCTTATGCTTGGAGATAATTTTCTTAAGGCTATGAAATCGGAACGCATCCTGCCAGATGACGTGATTTTAAAGCCTTATCTGATGAGGAAACCATTTGATAATAAGTAAAATCATCACGTAAAGTATAACACACATCGATTTGCAGAACTTAATGCAATATTTGTAAATACGTTGGCATTTAGCATTAAGTCCTGGAAACCTTGTGTTAAAGGCCTTTTTGGCATGTCGTTTTTTAATGACAGAGCTTTAAAAATCACATATAATTAGGGATGTCAAGCGAACTAAATAAAAAAGAGCTACTGCATAATTTGCAGTAACTCTTAGAAAATCAAGCTTTATTCAAAAGTTTGCATTTAGTTCTAAAAGTGACGATAGGGCTAAATGCTTTTAAAATCAAAGTTTGGGAGAATTTTTATTATGGGAAAAGACTCTGCTTTCTATAAGGATAAATCAAAAAATCAAAAATTAAAATTACGTGATCTTGAATCTCAGCTTCCAAAGCCAGCTCAGGATTATATTAAATCTAAAGAACAAAATGCTCAACCTAGTTCTCTTATTTCATATTGTTATGATCTACTTACATTTTTTCGATTTTTAGAGGATCAAAACCCTACTATTACAGGTAAAGACATCAAAAAAATTGATTATGAGCTCTTAGATAAAATCACTCCAGATGATATTGAGGAATACAAACGTTACCTTGAACTTAATACTGTAGGTGAACAACATGAAAACGGTAAAAAGGCTATTGCGCGTAAATTATCTCCATTAAGAGGCATGTATAAGTATCTTATGGTTCGTGAATACGTTAAAAATGATCCAACACAGCTTGTAGAATTGCCCAAAATTAAAAAGGATAAAAATATTATCCGTATGAACAATTATGAGGTTCAGGCCATTTTAGACGCTATAGACAACGGAAATGCCTTTACATCTGAAAGACAAAGAAAATACAATCAAAAGACTCGATGCCGTGATTTAGCCATATTAACACTTATGTTAAATACTGGAATTCGTGTCAGTGAATGTAATGGCTTGGATTTAAACGATGTTGATTTTAATGTTAATTCTTTAACAATCGTTCGTAAGGGTGGCGGACAGGATATAATCTACTTCAATGATGAAGTTTCTCAGGTTTTACAGGATTATGTCAATGGGGAACGTGAATATATTAATCCAATAGATGGTCATGAGACTGCACTCTTCTATTCATTACAAGGCAGAAGAATAAGTGTAGATGCAATAGAAAATCTTGTTAAGAAATACGCTAAAATGGTAGTTCCTAACAAGAAAATTACACCACATAAGCTTCGTAGTACTTATGGTACTGCTCTCTATCGCGAAACAGGCGATATTCGCCTTGTAGCTGATGTTTTAGGTCACGAGAACATAAATACTACTATCGATTATTACGCTGCCATAGAGGATGAACACAAGCGTCAGGCGCGTAATGCTGTGGATTTTAGAAGAAAAGATAATTAGGTCATTTTACGATATTTTGCTAATAAATCTTCAAAATATGTAGGTAAAGGAGCATTTACTTCCACGTATTCGCCTGTGGTAGGCTGAATGAATCCTAAGGTCTGTGCGTGGAGTGTTTGTCCTTCTAAACCTTTAACAGGCTTTCCGTATACATCGTCACCTAAAAGTGGATGGCCAATATGTGCCATATGAACACGGATTTGATGTGTACGGCCTGTTTCTAACTTAAACTGTACATAGGAATATCCTTTAAACTGCTCTAAAACGGTGAAATGAGTGATTGCTTCTCTCCCATTATTTACTACCGCCATCTTTTTCCTATCTTTTGGATTTCGGCCAATAGGAGCGTTTACAGTGCCATCTTCTTCTTTAAAATTTCCAATGACAATTCCTTTATATATTCTATTAACAGAATGAACTTTTATTTGAGCGGCAATGTCATTATGAGCCTTGTCGTTCTTACAGATTAACAGTGAGCCGGTGGTATTCATATCAATTCTATGGACAATACCTGGTCTGATTTCACCATTAATACCAGACAAGGAATTCTTGCAATGATACATAAGTGCATTTACAAGTGTTCCTGAGTAATGTCCAGGAGCTGGGTGAACCACCATTCCTTTTGGTTTATTTACGACGATTACATCAGTATCCTCATATAAAATTTCAATAGGGATATCCTCAGGAAGGATATCTATTTCTTTTACAGGTTCAATGCTCACGATGATTTCATCGCCAAGTTTTGTCTGGTATTTAGATTTAACCGGTTTTCCATTCACTAAAACAAAGCCATTATCAATTGCTTTTTGATAATAGCTTCGTGATTTTTCAGGAAGATTTTCGGCAAGATATTTATCTATACGAATATTTTCTTCTGATGGTTCTTCAATTATGATTGTGATTTCATCCATATTATTTAAATAATAAGCGTTGCTTAATCTCCTCTAAATCTTCGTCCTTGTAATAGAATAATATAACAAGAAATAAAGCGATAACACTGCAGGTAACATAAATGTCAGCAATGTTAAATACTGGGAAATTAATCAATGAAAAATATATAAAATCAACTACATAGTTATTGGTTATGCGATCAATATAATTTCCAATGGCACCTGCAATAACAAATATTATTATATAGTTTAAAAGTGTATACTTCTTGTTCTGTGGCAATCTAATTAATACAAAAGCTAAAAAGACTAATAATATTGGAGTTATTATTGCAAATAAAAGCTGTTTTCCTTCTAAAAGAGAAAAAGCTGCTCCAGTATTTTCCAGATAATGGAGCTGTAAAACACCTGGAATAAGAATAATATCACCTTCAACTAAATGGTTTACAGCAAGAGATTTTGTATACTGATCAAGTAATATAAACATGACAATCAAAATAACGCTATAAATAATGGATGTGATTTTTTTTACTTTATAAAACATTAAACTAACACCTGATCTATTGCTTCAAGCAAGTCCTCATCTGTGAAATCTAAACATGAAGCTGCTTCCCCAATAGCCTTTAAAATTGTAAATTTGATTTTTGTACCAGTCATTTTTTTGTCGGACTTAGAGGCTGCCAAAATATCTGATGCAGCAAGTCCGCTTACATTAACTGGAATATTGTAAAGCTTTAAGCTGTTGATTATATCCTTATGTTCGTCCTCGGTGATATGTCCAAGTTTCATTGATAGGTAAGATGCACATACCATACCAATGCCAACACATTGACCATGACCTAAAGAAAAATTACAAAGCTTTTCTATGGCATGGCCTAAAGTATGGCCAAAATTAAGATATGCTCTAATTCCTTTTTCAGTTGGATCGATTTCTACTACATGTCTTTTTATGTCGCAATTTTTCTTAACCATATAAGCAAGAGCATCATAATCTTTGGCTTCAATTTTATCTTTGTTATCCTTTAGCCATTGATAAAAGTCTTTGTCAGCTATAAGCCCATGCTTTATAACTTCGCCCATACCGCAGGCAAAATTATCATCATCCAGTGTATTCAGTGTGCCAATATTCATGTAGACCATTTTAGGCATTTTGAATGCACCAACCATATTTTTATATTGATTAAAGTCAACACCTGTTTTTCCTCCTACAGAACTATCTACTTGAGATAATAAAGTGGTAGGAACCTGGATGAAATCGATGCCGCGAAGAAATGTTGCTGCAGCGAAACCTGTCAAATCGCCTACAACTCCTCCACCTAATGCAATAAGCAGAGAGCTTCGGGTAAATTTTTTCATTATAAGGTGTTCGTAAAGAAGACTTACTGTATTAAGGTTTTTAGATGCTTCTCCTGCTTCAAAACTAAAGGAACATACATTATCACTTAAGGTCTTACATATTTCTACTAGTTCTGCTAAATAAAGATTAGCAACATTAGAATCAGAAACAATACAAATATTATCGTATTGTTTGTTTAAATCTGATTTAAATACTGTTGCGAAATCAGTAAAATCAGGACGAAAATGAATGTTGTAGCAAGGTTTATTCTCGTATTTAACATTTAAGCATTCCATATAATTCTAGTCTCCTTCGTTGGTATAAAAAAAGCACCAGATAATCTCTGGTGCTAAAATTTAAAATCCTGTCTGAATCCCTGTAAAGTCAAAGGCATCAACGATTCCTGCTAAATCACCAGATAGCTCAACTCCTGCAGGTGTGATAATGAAGATATAATCTTCAATACGCTGTAAATTACCATCAATAGCGTAGCAGGTTCCGCAAGTGAAATCTATAATACGCTGTGCAACTCCTAAATCTAATCCCTTCATGTTAAGAAGGACTGTACGATCAGCTAAAAGTGTTTCTGAAATCTCACGTGCATCTTCAAATGAAGATGGCTTAATAACACAAACCTCCATAACAGCTCCTTTCCCTTTGTTTCTCATTGGTGTAATCTTTGGCGCTGGTTTAGAAGCTCTAGTCTCCTTGTCAGAAGGCTTGTTCAAAACTGGACGCTTTTCCTCATCATCTTTTTTTGAAAACTTGTTGAAGAAAGACTCTTTCTCTTCTTCTTCGTAAAGTTCTTCGTCCTCATAGTCATCATAGTCATCACTAAGATGCATTGCATCAAGCATTCTTTCAAACATAACATTACTCCTATTTTAGATATTATAATTTCTCTCTCCAAAAATTGCTGTGCCCACGCGAACATGGGTTGCACCTTCTTCTATGGCAACTTCAAAATCATTAGTCATTCCCATAGATAAAATTCTCATATCTACATTATCGATGTTTTTACTAGCGATGTCAACCGATAAATCCTTTATTTTGTGAAAAATCGCCCTATTTTCTTCAGGAACCACAACATTTGGTGCTATTGTCATTAAACCCATTATATGAACAGCATCTAGATGCGCAATTTCCTCACATAACTGGGCTGTTTCTTCTAATTTAACACCAAACTTTGTTGCTTCGTTTGCAGCGTTTACTTCAATAAGGATAGGTACTACTACACCCTTCTTTTTAGCTTGAATGTTAATTTCTTCTGCAAGTCTGTAACTATCTACAGAATGGATTAGTTTTACCTGATCTACAATATATTTAACCTTATTTCTCTGGAGATGACCAATGAGATGCCATTCGATGTCATTAGGCATTTCAGGAATCTTACTTGTAAGCTCCTGAACCTTGTTTTCCCCAAAGCTTCTAATGCCGCAATCATATATTACCTGTAAATCCTCTACAGGCTTTGTTTTACTTACGGCAATAAGTGTAACATCATCACGATTTCTGCCAGCTCTTTCACATGCATCTGCCACGCGCTTTTCTACATTAGTTAAATTCTCTTTTAATTCATCCACTCTCATTTTAACACCTCGATATATTAATTTATGATTGAATTTTCCTCAACCTCATTACCCTGTAATACTATATGGTCATACATGGATATACCATAATTGGTACCTGTTTTTATTATTGAGTAATCATTATTCTGGTACAATATTTCAATTTGTTTAAAAACAGCATAGCCTTTGTTAACGTTATATACACCCTTTAACTTACCCATATCTGATCCAACAACATAGGTTTCATTTGAATTTGGTTTACAAAGAGTATCGCCTCTTGATAAAACTTCATTATCTACATAATAATAATCATCTGCTTCATAATAAATGGTTGGACTGACATATTCGCTTGAATCTTCAGTCTTTCTAAGGAATCCTGTCTCATCATCATTACTACCACGCATCTCATAGGATTTAGGTATGGTATAGAATGATTTCTCAACAATTGAAGAATTAGGTATCTTTAGCCCAGAAATATTATTGTTTATTAGCTTGATATGGACATATCTGCTCTCTGCATAACGATCCATGGAATCATCCAATGAAAGGATCAAATAATATTTCCCAGCTTTCTCACTAAACGAAAGGGAAGTCCATGTTTCATTCTCATCCTCAAGAAATTTAATTTTGATATAAGATTCGCCTTGCAACGAGTCATATAAATCTTTATCTACTTCACAAATAAGATTCCAGTGATCTGAAGTTATTAATTTATATACTGGCTGGCCCGCTACAATTGATTCCTGTGATTTTAGATTCGTAACTGCATATTTTGACATATCAAAAGAGTCAGATATAAATGAATCAATAGTTAAATCCTCAAGACCATCGATAGAATACACGATAAGTCCTGGTTGTGGACTGGAATATATATTAAAAGTACCGCTGGCAATTGCTGATTGGACAGAATCATTCATTGCCTCCATGGCAGATACAGTATAAAGTTGCTGTACCTGTGATTCTAATTCATTTTTAAATGAATATAGCTTATTGAAAGCGATATTGGAATAATCGAATGAATAAGTTGAAATGTTGTTTTGAAGCTTTAGATAATCATCTTCATCAAGGCTTACATCTATGCTTTGAGATGAACTTTTTAATGAGGATAGGATTTCTCCTGATAAATCTAACGCATATACCTGAGATTTTGAACCAACTTTAGTATAATTCTCTGCCAAATATAAAATATCACCATTTGAATCTGCATTTATTATCTGTTCTTGGCGTATTGCTAAGGCATTATATTCTAAGTTCGAAGAAATGGAACCCTGAGAAACCTCATAAACAGTGATATTAGCTTCAGTAATATATGTTAGTAAATGAAATACCATATAGATAAACATTACACCGATAGTAACAAAGCCAATGGATATATGGTATTGTTTAGGATATTTAATTATCTTCTCATCTTTCTTTTTGCGCATGTATTTATAAAATACTCCTAAAACATATTAAAAGGGCACGTCACCGTGCCCCATTATTTTTGATATTATAAAGATATAACTATCTTGCCTTTAGCATTCTCAGGTAAATCCTTTTCATTTCTACTAACTGACAAAACAAATTTAACATCAAACATGTTGCAAATCTTATCAAGCTTATTAAGGGCATCTGTAATACCTTCATTTGTGTCAATATTTGATACTGTAAGGAAACTGTCTAAGAAGACCTCTTGAATATCAGAGTTCTGAGATAAAACACCACTTAAGAAACCTAAAAATTCATCAGAAGAATCGATTGGATAATCTCCCATGTTAATCAAACGAATCTTTGAATCGAGCTCATACATATGCTTTGTATTCTTGTCAATGTAAACAATGGAACCATCCACTTTTTGGATGTCACTGTTTACCTTATCAAGTAAATACTTTGTCTTGCCCTTGCCCTTCTCGCCTGAAATAATCTCCACCATGTCAAAATACCTCCCTTATAGTTATATATTTATAGTGCTTTAAAGCGTTCAAAAGCAACTATTTTTTTGTTATATACATTCTAACATAAAGTGTAGAAAACCTAAATAACAAAAACTATATTTGTTTAAAAAATATACTTATAAGGGAACAAATGTATAGAATAATTGCACTTAACGGTCTGAAATTTCAGAAATTATATACAATAATTGCTGAGTATCTCATTCATTAATAAATACAAATTACTTCTACAATCAGCATTAAACACTATAGAGATGATTTTATCATTCTCTTCGTTCTCTGATAAAAGTACCAAGCAGTATCCTGCAGCACCGGTAGTTCCAGTTTTTCCACCTAAAATAGTGAAGCCAGCTGGCTTTTTTATTTTTCCAGACTGATATTGATTTGTAGTGGTCCAGTCAACTGTTTTTGCATTACCACCGCTTGTGTATTTAGCAGTGTATGTAGTCGCTGTGAATATTTCATAAAAGTCTGAATTTTGTATTGCTGCATTTAATATCAAATACATGTCATATACAGTTGTGTAATGATTCTCATCATGTAAACCATTAGGAGTTATAAAATGTGAATTTGTAGCTCCAAGAGATTTTGCCGTTTCATTCATAAGTTCAGCAAAAGACTCTGTATCCCCCTTTAGTCCTTCCGCTATTGTTATAGCAGCATCATTTCCTGAGCGTAGCATCAATCCATATAATAAATCTCTTAATGATATTACATCCCCTTCTTTTAGATTAATAACAGAGGAATCACTTGCCTGTTTAACCGCATTAGCACTAACAGTGTAATAATCATCTAAATTTCCATACATGCAAGCAATGTAAGCTGTAAGTATTTTGGTAGTAGACGCAGGATATAACTTTTCGTGTATTGATTGGGCGTATACTGTAGATTGATCGGTTATATTAAAAGCTCCTGCTCCAGAAGCAACTTGTGAATCTACAGCAGAAGTTCCTAAATCATCTGAATTAGCTACACATAAATTCTTTGCAAATAATTCTACATCAGATGTAGCACCATTCTGAGTTAAACCATACTCAAATGATGAATCGTAAAGCTTGTAGCTTGTTACATCCTCCTGCTCTTTTCCACAGGCAGATAAAGAAATAGACAATGATGCTATAAGCAGACAAGAAATTAATTTATTTATACATCTCACGCCACTCAAGGTCTCCTCTATCTAATGACTTTATAAGTAGCTCCGCTGTTGCCAGATTTGTGGCCAGTGGAATGTTATGTGCATCACAAAGCCTTACAATACTATTTACATCAGGCTCATGGGATTTCACAGTAAGAGGATCTCTAAGGAAGATAACCAAGTCGATTTCATTCTGTTCAATCTGTGCGCCTAATTGCTGAGTACCACCAAGATGTCCAGCAAGATATTTATGAACCGAAAGATTTGTTACCTCCTCTACCAGTCTGCCAGTAGTTCCTGTGGCAAAAATTTCATTTTTGCTAAGAATTCCTCTGTAAGCTATACAAAAGTTCTGCATAAGCTTCTTTTTGGAATCATGAGCTACTAATCCAATGTTCATTTAAAATAGCCTCCCGTTATTATTTTTTGATTGGATGCCAACATTTAAAACAATACCTATTCCGAAATACACTGTAACCAGTGATGTAAGACCATAGCTTACAAAAGGAAGAGGCAAACCGGTATTTGGCATCAAACCGGTGACTACGCAAATGTTTACAAAGCTTTGGAAACCAATAAGTGTGGCCATACCTACACAAATTAGTTTTCCAGATACATCCTTTGCTCTTTTTGCGATAAGTAGAATTTCTATTGTGATAAAGAATATCAAAAGTATAACTAAAGCCGAACCAACAAATCCTAACTCTTCTCCCGCTACAGCAAAGATAAAATCTGTATGTGGTTCAGAAATGTAATTACCATTCTTAACAGAATCGAATGAATCATTGCCAAGACCTTTTCCTAAAAGCTGGCCTGAACCAATCGCCATGATAGAATTCTGCTGCTGATAAGCACCCTGAGGATATTTCTCAGGCTTAAGCCATGCGAGAATACGACCACCCTGATACTCTTTTAATATAGTTTGACCGTCCTGCACAACCAGTAAAAGGAGAATGATAATTGATGGGACCGTAACACCAAAAACGACTGCTACAATTTTATAACTTAATCCCACTACAAACATCATAACACAAATTATCATCATTGTGACTATAGTAGTGGATAAATCTGGCTCTTTTTCTATTAAAAATAACGGAAAAGCAGATAAAAGTATGGTTAAACCAAGAATTTTAGGCTTATTTATGTCTTCTTCATGAATCATTAAAAACCATGAAAAAAATAAAATTAAAAGAATTTTACCTAATTCGGAAGGTTGGAAACGAACTCCTACTTCTATCCATCTCTTAGCACCGCCTGCTTCATCACCAAATAAAAGAACGGCAATAAGCAAGGCAATTACAAAACCATAAAAAATCCAATGGAAATGCAGAATAAAATCATAATCTATAAGAGTCATTATACCCATTACAATGACGCCAAGAATCATACCTATAATCTGCTTTTGCTGGTTTGACTCATTGGCACTACCGATAACAAATATACCGATAATTGTAAGGGTAATGACTGCTAATATTAATTTAATATCAAGATTTTTAAATCTATAATTGTGAAACATTTATTTTATCCTTTTTAATAATCCACTGCTAAGCGGTTCTGCCAAAAGCTCATGATTCCATACGGAAATACCAATTGGCTCTTCTTTTGAGCGTCTTACTCTAAGTGACCATTTTTCCTGAAGCTTAATCTCTCCAGTTACAGTTCCTATTTGAATGCTTTTAGAATTAAGCTCACCGGCTACAATATAGCATCCAGTATTATCTGGGTATCCTGCGTGGCAGCTACCATCAAGGCTGCCTAATACAATGATATTCCCCTTAGCTCTAACACTTGCTTTTGATTTTACATCACCAAGAATTATGAGACTGGAATCAGAAGTCAGTTCATCCTGTTTAATGACACTACCTCTGATTATCTTGGCATTCTCGAAAATCTCGTCTGTGTAGAATCTATCAATCTCTCCTAACATACGAGTATCTTTATATTGGTTATTCTCGTTAAGAAGAATGATTTTTATTTTTGAGTTAAGCTCTATTGCTTGAATAATCACAAGACCTTCTTCATTGGAGATTTCACGACCAAAGGTCTCAAGTATCATTGAAGTCTCGCCGAAGAAATCCGCAGACTTTGCAAATTTTTCGCAGATGGCTCTCACCAAATCTTCAAAAGGAATTGTGGCATCAAGCTGTAACGATAAGCCATATTTATTACTTTTTAATACTACAGGATCGTTACTCAAAACGTACCTCCTTGAATATTATTCAATGATTTAATCAGTAAATTCATTTCCTGAATTAGATACTGCATTTGCCTCACCATTAAGCAAATCTTCTGTAGAAGAAACACCGAAATAATAAGACATAATATCCTTAGAAACAGCAGCTGCATTATGTGATGTATAACCGTAGGCAATACGTGTTGCAATTGCTATTTCTGGATTGTCATATGGAGCAAAGCCTATAAATAAAGCGTGGTTAGGTCTGCTCTTAACCTGCTGTGCAGTACCAGTTTTACCTGCAACTGGCACAGAGAAATTGTTAAATGATGAAAGGGATTCTGTAACCATTTTCATACCATAATGGATTGCATCCCACTGTCCTGCATTTAGAACATCAATCTGATTTCTTAAGCTAGGACTGTAGCTTTCTACAACATTACCCTCTGAATCACGTACACTATCTAATAAAGTAAGGTTATATACATTTCCTCTGCTGGCAATTGCAGTAGCATATCTGGCTAAACCAACAGTTGTAAAGTTATTATCTGACTGTCCAATGGCTGCCATGACAGGATATTCTGTTGCAATATGAGGGGAATTCTCCTCTATCTCAACTCCTGTGGTCTCATCAAGACCATACAAAGAAGCATATTTTGTAATCTTTTCAATACCAGTAACATCATCATAAGCGCCGTCGCCACCTGATAATCTCCAACCCACCTCATAGAAGAAGTAGTTACAAGAATCTCTAATGGCTTCAGATACATTGATGCTGCCGTGGTTACTTGGATAAATCCAACATTTAGGTTTATTAGAAACCTTTGTGTACTGACCAAGATCCACAATTTCTGTAGAAGTTGTGATAACATTCTCAGCCAAACCAGCTGTTGAGCTTACAATCTTAAATGTTGAACCAGGTGCTGTTCTCTGCTGTGTGGCGTAATTGTAAAGCGGATTAGCAGCACTGTTAGTAAGGTAAGCGTAGTAATCAGAATCTACAGAGTTTGCAAGACGGTTGTTATCATATCCAGGATAAGTAACCATAGCCAATACTTCGCCTGTTTTAGCATCCAAAATAACTGTAGAACCTGAGCATGGATCCAAAGCTAACTGACCTGGTGTAAGCTCAAGATTTTTAATTTTTGAGAGCATAAATTCATAAGAAGATATTCTTCCACTTGTAAGCATTGCATAAGTTTCTGCATCTTCTTTTAATATGCCCTGGTCATAGAGAATAATACAAAGTTGTGTGCCAGAAATACCGTCATCTAATAAAAGATATTTATAAATTAGATTCTGGAATGACTTATCTTTAGCAAGAAACTCCAGTGTATAGTCGATTAAGTCATTGTATAACTCTTCTGTATCGGCATATTTTGCTTCACTTTCGTATTTTGTAATATCTATCCAGTTTTGTTCGATTGCATATAACAGATATTTGTTAACTGCCATACTCTCTGATGTCCAGTTTTCCTGAACCTCTGAAGAGGTATCAATAGCTGAAGAATCAAAGATTCCAAGGCTCTTAAGCTTTGTAACGATGTATGTTGAATATGCCTGATATTCGTCAGGTAACTCATTGTAAACCACCTCGTTATTAACGTTTAGCTGTGACTTAAGAGTGGCAATAACTTCTTTTTCTTTTACTTTATATGCTGCTAAAACAGCTTTTTCTGTATCTGACGCATTTTCATCTTCGAAAGCTGTAGTATCAATTATTCCGTTAGAAATCAATGAATTATATACATCATAAATTGGAACAACTACATCGGAAGAAGATGCGTGTTCAGATGCGTGATACTGCTTAATATTTGCAATCTTTGAATACAAGATACCGGCTATCTCCTGCTCCAAAAGGGTGTATGTAGCCTTCTGTAACTCCATATCTATAGAAAGATAAACATCATTTCCAGATACGGCAGCCTTATATTCGCCTTCTGCAATTGTGTTACCAACGCTGTCTACAAAAAGAGTTTCAGAACCCTTCGTTCCAGAAAGGTAATCATCCATGTATTTTTCAATACCAGACTTACCTACAATATCTGTAGCTTCAACTGAGTCGTCTTTAGCAGATCTGGTTTTGTATTCGTCAGTAGAAATCTGTCCAGTATAGCCGATAATATGGGCAAAATACTCACTGTTTGCATAACGTCTGAGAGATTTTTGCTCAATAGCCACACCTGTAAGCTCGTTAACATTTTCCTCGATAAAAGCAACAGAGTTTTCGGATACATCAGAAGCGATAACAGTCGAAATATATTTCTGGTATGAATTTTGGCCCATATTATAGCGAACCACCATTATTTCATATCTGAGCTTTTTATCGAATTCGTCAGAAATATTGTATACTCTTTCGCCCTGAAGGTAATTTATAATCTCATCTGCTGTTGCGTTAGCTTCATCAATACCAAGTTTCTCGTTGTATTCCAAATCATCTACACTTGTTTTTCCGAAAACATCAGCTCTGAATCGCTGAAGTGCACTTCCAGAATACATGAATTGGAATGAACCAGATGAATCTATAAAAATAGGGAAATTGTTATCGATGTCATCACCATTAGACTCCAGTTTAGTAATGATTTGTGCAATTTCAGAATTTAGGGACTGACTTTTTTCCTTTTTGCTGGAATAAGAACCGTTATCCTGAATTGTAACAGCATAAACAAGTTCGTTATATGCTAAAAGGTTTCCGTTACGATCGTAAATATTACCTCTTGTAGCTGGAATAGTCTCGGTTTTTTCAAGCTTCAAATTATAGTTGTCCTGATATTCGCTACCATTGATAATCTGCAAATAAAAAAGACGTGAAATAAGGACAGCAGCAAAGATACCCATTACTACTGAAATCACGCGAATACGTGAAGAAAATGCATTTACAAAAAAGTCCTTAATAATTTCCAATTCTATCAGAACCTTTCTTTTCTAATTTTTCTAGCCAGTTATTAATGTATAAAATAATGTAATAAACAAAAATAGACACAAGTAATGTATAAACAACCTCAGGTAAAATAAGATTCATTAAATAAAAAGAAAAATTATACTGAGATTTGATAGCATATAGTGCTAAATAAGAAAAAACTCCGTAAATAAAATCACTGGTGCCAATAAGAATTAATGGCAGCTTTAAGTCGTCTCCGAAAAACTGCTTCTTGAACAGACCATTTAAAAGGCCAATATACATATAAACAAGAGCGTAAAATCCAAACAAAGTACCAGAAAAAATATCTAACAGTAGACCTGTAAAGAAACCTACTGTAATACCGTGGCGTCTACCCTTCATAAAACCATAGGTAGCAACAACACAAATCAATATATTAGGAGTAACTCCTGCAAGTCTGTAACGAGAAAAAATACTTGTTTGAAGTAAAAAACAAACATATATGATAAGTGCTATAACCAATATTTTCTTTAAATATTGTTTGAATTTACTCACTCTTATAGGACTCCTTTAGCTGCTTAATAACTAATACCTCTGATAAATGTTTAAAATCAACTACCGGAGTAATTGTTCCAGATTTCGAAAGATCATTTTCGTCCTTGTTGACCTCTGAAACATATCCAATAAGAAGACCTGGAACATATTTATCAGAAATATTTGAGGTGACAACAATATCACCGATTGCAACCTTATCTTCACTATCATCTAAATTAGAAAAAGTAATAAGGTTGTTTAATGTCATTTTTTCAAGAGAACCAGAAACGATACAATTGTCCTCTGTTGAAGAAATCGTAGCACTGACATTTGCAGTGTCATCGATAATTGCTCTTACAACAGCATATGAATCGCCTACAGAGGAAACAATTCCTACTAATCCTCCGTCAGCTATAACGTTCATATTTACTTTGATACCGTCATTTGTACCCTTGTCTATTGTGAAGGTGTTAAACCAATTTGATGTGCCTTTTCCAATGATACGAGCACCAGTGGTGTCGTAATCATAGTAGCTTTGATCCAGCTCATACAATTTTTGAAGCTCATCAAGTTCACCAAGCTTCAATTCCATGTTGCTGATTCTGGCATTTAATTCTTCTACTTCTGCCTGCAAAGCTTCATTTTCAGCTACAAGTTCTTTTCTTGTTTTGGTGTCTGCAGAAGAAATAGCTATGGTGCTACCGATATAATCGATACCCTTTTGCATAGGAATGAAAATATGGTTAGCAATAGATTCAAGTGGACCACCTGTAAAACCTGTAGAATAGCTAAAGAATAAAAGCATTACACAAATAATAGATAATATTGTAAGCAAATATTTACTTGGAATACCACCACTTGCTTTTCTTTGTCTCATAGTACCTCTATATTATTTGAAAATTCTTGTCTTCATGCTATATCCGTACTGCTTGTACTTTGAATCAGTAAGAACCTGACCAAGACCACGTACACATGACTCCTGAGGCTCCTCAATAGCATTTACCTTAATATTTGTAACCTCTGAAAATAAATCTGTAAGCTGATGAAGCTGAGATGTACCGCCAGTGAGATAGATACCTGAATGAACGATATCCTTTGCAAGCTCTGGTGGAACCTTCTCAAGAATAAGCTTAACATTTGTGCAGAAGCTCTCTAAATCATTCTTGATAGCGTTGTAAATAACATCACTCTCAATTTCCATTTCAATAGGAAGACCGCTGACAACGTCACGACCAACTACTGTAAGCTTCTCTCCTCTTCCTCCAAGAGCAGAACCTATTTCCTCCTTGAGCTGCTTTGCTGTCTTCTGCCCAATAACAAGATTGTAGTTTCTCTTAAGGTGAGTAACGATTGATTCGTCAATCTGATTTCCACCAAATGGAAGAAGCTCAGATAAAACCAAACCTCCAAGAGAAATAACAGAAATCTCTGTTGTATCAGCACCTAAGTCAACAACCATAACACCTGTTGGCTCAGAAACATCAAGTCCCATACCGATTGCGCACGCAATTGGCTTCTCGCAAACCTTAATTGAATGAGGTTTTGTCTTTGACTTACTAAATAAATCAGAAAAAGCCTTCTTTTCTACCTCTGTAATATCTGTTGGAACTGCTACTACAATATCAGAACCCTTGATTTTACCTTTAAGATCTTTTTCAAGAACCTCGAAAAGCATTGTCTGCATATTATCGAAATCAGCAATAACACCTGAAACAATTGGGAATGAAACCTCAATGATATCTGGTGCCTTTTCATACATAGAATAAGCACTATCTCCGTATGAATACATCTGATTTTTGTTAACTATAGCAATAGTATTTTTAATGTTTAAAATTTGACTGTTAGAACCACTGAAAATCTTAAGATTCTGTGTTCCTATATCAATACCGAATGAACCTGGCATAACTTTCCTCCAAAAATATTTTAGTAAAAATCCATAATCACTAAAAATTTTAGCACAGTTGAGTAGGGTTCACAAGGTTACCATCTACAAGTTTTTGAAGTGATTTAAGGATTCCGAGCTTGGCATGATTCCATGTTAAACCACCCTGGAAAAAGGCTGTATATGGTGCTCTAAGTGGTCCATCTGCAGAAAGTTCAATAGATGAACCCTGTACGAATGCTCCTGCTGCCATAATAACCTGGCTGTCGTATCCTGGCATATCCCAAGGCTCTGGAGTAACGTATGAATCTACAGGTGCTGCCGCCTGAATTCCCTCGCAGAAAGCGATAAGACCTTCTGGCTTGTTAAATGTAACTGCCTGAATAATGTCGTATCTTGGCTCTGTTGCATTTGGAATGCAAAGGTATCCAAGCTTCTCGTATACATTTGCTGCAAAAATAGCGCCTTTTAATGCTCCTGCTACCACTGTTGGAGCAAGGAAAAATCCCTGATAGAAAGACTGCATGATTCCAAGTGAAGCGCCAACCTCCTTTCCAAGGCCTGGGCTTGTAAGTCTATGGGCAGCATTTTCTACGCATGCCTTTGTACCAACAATATAACCGCCGATTGGAGCAAGACCGCCACCTGGATTCTTAATGAGAGAACCAACGCACATATCAGCTCCTACCTCTGTAGGCTCAATCTTCTCAACAAACTCACCATAGCAATTATCTACCATGCAGACGATGTCTGGCTTAATTCCCTTGATAAATGAGATAAGCTCTCCAATTGCCTCTACTGAAAGTGTAGGACGATTTGCATATCCCTTTGAACGCTGAATAGTAACAAGCTTTGTGCGTTCGTTAATGGCTGCCTTAATACCGTCAAAATCGAATCCGCCATCCTCAAGTAAATCAACCTGTGCGTATGTGATTCCATATTCAGCAAGAGAACCATTTGAAGGACGAATACCGATAACTTCTTCCAATGTGTCATATGGCTTACCTACTGGAGATAAAAGCTCATCACCAGGACGTAAGTTACTCATGAGAGCAAGTGCAAGTGCGTGTGTACCACATGTAATCTGTGGACGAACAAGAGCATCCTCTGTCTTGAAAACTGAAGCGTATACTTTTTCAAGTGTATCTCTTCCTACATCATCGTAGCCATAACCTGTAGATGTGTTAAAGCACTCTGCAGCAACTCTGTGCTCCTGCATTGCCTTAATAACCTTTAACTGATTGTACTCTGCCACTTCATCAATCTCGTTGAAGCGGGCTTCCAAATCCTTAATTACAGAAGCACCGTAATTGTAAACTTCATTTGAAATTCCAAATTCTTTATAAATATTTAACACCTTATATAATTCCTTTCTCTTTTAAGGTTTGTAAAATTTTATCTAAAAGCTGTTGTTCTGTTTTTAGTTCTGTTTTATCCAGCCAGACAACTTCTTTTTCTCGTCTAAACCATGTGAGCTGTCGTTTCGCATAGTTTCTAGAGTTCTTTTTTATTAATTCAAGAGCGTCATTTAAAGGCATTTCTCCATTAAGGCTAGCAATAATTTCTTTATAGCCAATTCCATCCATGGAAGTCATGCCCGGCTTGCAGCCCTCTTCAAGAAGTGATTTAACTTCTTCTATGAGACCAGCTTCAGCCATCTTATCAACTCTCAAATCTATGCGATTATACAACAATTCCCTATCATCATTTAATACAAAATATGCGAAATTATAAGGGCTAATTCTGTCTCTTTCACGCTTGTTATGTACTGAGAATTGTTCTCCGGTCTGTTTAAAATATTCCAGAGCGCGTATTACGCGTTTTCTGTTGTTGGCAGGAATTGATTCTGCTGAATCTGGATCCACCTGTCTAAGCTTTTCAAAAAGGGCTTCGTTGCCATTCTCATCAGCGTATTTTTCAAGAGAATCTCTGTATTCCTGATCAATTTCCTGGTCTGTAAACTGAATGTCATATAAAATCGCCTGAATATAAAAGCCTGTGCCACCACAGATAATTGGAATCTTTCCCTTTGCATAGATTTCATCCATTGCTTCAAGAACCATTTCCTTAAAACGAACTACATGAAAATCTTCCTGTGGCTCGATAACATCAATAAGATGATGGGTAACACCATCCATTTCATCAGGCATAATTTTCGCAGTACCTATGTCCATTCTTTTGTATACCTGCATGCAGTCAGCAGAAATAATCTCGCCGTTTATAGCCTTGGCGAGATTAATTGAAAGTGAAGTTTTACCAACTGCTGTTGGACCAGTGAGTACTACTAAATTTTTCATTAAATTATCCTTTTAAACTTTTTACTTAACTCATATTCAGAGAAAGAAATCATGGTCGGTCTTCCGTGAGGACAATGATATGGATTCTCTAAATCTAATAATTCGTTAATTAGTGTCTTGATTTCTGGAATAGAAAGTCTGTTGTTGCCTTTGACGGCAGCCTTACAAGACATAGAAGCGACCTTTTCAATAATCATGTCAAATGAATCGCTTGCTTTATATGACTGGCAGTCTGCTAAAACCTCAAGAAAAAATGCCTTAGGATCAAGATTTAAAAGGTTACCTGGGATAGCATTAATAGCAAGCTCGTTACCACCGAAGGATTCTACTCTGTAACCCAGTTTTTCAAATGCTTCTCTGTAATTTTCAAAGAGTAATACATCCTGTGGTGAAAGTGAAACAATTACAGGTGGACTTATCATCTGAGAAGTCATCTCATTATTCTTCAGGCGAGCCATTGTTTTCTCAAAGAGAACCTTTTCATGAGCAGCATGCTGGTCGATTATATACATATTCTTGTCGTATTCTACAATCCAATAGGTATCGAATATCTGACCAATAATCTTATGTTCTTTAACAGCTTCTTTGTTTAGAAAACTAATCTGCTCATATTTTTCTCCGCCTCTGTTCTTCTCAGCAAACTTCTTTTCATAAGGAGTATCACTGTGAATCTGAGCTGTAATAGACTGCTTTATTTTTTCCAATCTATCTCTTTCAAAAGGCTCTGGAGTCTTCACAGGTTTTGGCGGTGGAATAATCTCTGGCTCCGATAAAGTCATTGAAGATGTCGTAGTGTATTCAGGTGATGGTTCAACCTGAGCTTTATATACCGGTTGCTGAATTATAGGCTGCGGCTTTACTACAGGCTCATCTATATGTGTCTCCAAAACATCTTCTCTTTTACGAAGACGCTGATTAACAATCTTTGTAAGAAGCTCACAAATCTGGGATTCATTTTCAAAACGAACTTCCTGCTTTGTAGGATGTACATTTACATCTACAGCTGAATCCGTAAATGCGATATTGATTACGAAAAATGGATACTGGTGCCCCATTAAAAATCCGTAGTAACCTTCTTCGCATGCACGTGATAAATTATTGCTTTTGATATATCTTTGATTTACAAAGAAATGCTCGAAAGCTCTGTTTCCTCTTGCAATAATGGACTGGCCAATAAAGCCGTTAATCGAGACTTTATCGTCACTATAATCTATATCCAAAACGTTTGATGCTATCTGACGACCATAAATCTGATAGATGGTATCAGATAATGAACCGTTGCCGGATGTCATGAGTTTTTCTTTTCCGTTAAGAAGAAACTTAAATGAAATCTCTGGATGTGAAAGCGCAAGATGCTCAACAACGTCAAACACATAGCTTCCTTCAGTACTCCCTGATTTCAAAAACTTCTTTCTGGCAGGAGTATTGTAAAACAGCTGTCTTACAATAAATGTAGTGCCATCAGGAGCGCCAATATCTGTAAGTGAAATCTCCTTTGCCCCCTCTATAATATAGCTGGCACCAAGAAGTGAATCCTTTGTCTTTGTAATAAGCTCCACCTTTGAAACAGCTGAGATACTGGAAAGTGCTTCACCTCTAAAACCAAGGGAACGCACATTATCCAAATCTACTGCAGATGAAATCTTTGATGTGGAATGGCGAAGGAATGCAATTTGTATCTGGTCCTTATCGATTCCAGATCCGTTATCGGTTATACGAAGATACTCTATTCCACCGCCCTTGATTTCTACAGAAATGGCAGTGGCACCTGCATCGATACTGTTTTCAATAAGCTCTTTTGCAACAGAAGCAGGACGCTCCACCACCTCACCGGCAGCAATCTTATCAATTGTTTCCTGACTAAGTAAATTAATTTTTCCCATTATTCATTAACCTTATTGTGAAACTCAAATAATATGTTCATGGCTTCAAGTGGAGTGATTTTTGTAACATCAAGCTCTCTTAAACCTGCGATTATTTCAGCTTCGTTTTCTGAAATGGTTACCCCTTCAAGAGATTTTAACTTCTCTTCTACCTGCTCCCTGATGGAAATTCTATCGGCAACAGCCGCTATATCATTCTCATTTAAAGAATTAACTATTGTTCTTGCTCGGCTAAGTACTTCCTCTGGAAGGCCGGCAAGTCTAGCTACCTGAATACCGTAGCTCTGGTCTGCACCGCCAGGAATAATCTTTCTAAGGAAAATAATATCCTCACCAAGTTCCTGCACGGCAATACAGTAATTGTGCACACCTTTTATCTGACCCTCAAGCTCAGTAAGCTCATGGTAATGAGTAGCAAAAAGTGTCTTGGCGCCAATCGTATATGCGATATGTTCTACAACTGCCCATGCAATTGAAAGACCATCGTATGTAGATGTGCCTCGTCCAATCTCATCTAAAATCAAAAGAGATTTATTAGTGGCATTATGAAGAATATTTGCTACTTCATTCATCTCTACCATGAATGTAGACTGGCCAGTAGATAAATCATCGCTGGCACCTACACGGGTAAAGATACGATCAACAACACCGATTCTGGCCTCAGATGCGGGAACAAAACTTCCTATCTGAGCCATAAGAACAATAAGAGCCACCTGACGCATGTAGGTAGATTTACCAGCCATGTTTGGACCGGTAATAATTGCAATTGTTCTGGAATCCAAATCAAGTTCACAATCATTTGAAATGAATTGATCTGCATTAATCATCTGCTCAACAACAGGATGACGTCCATCTTTGATATCAATGATGCCACGATTATCAATCACTGGTCGAACGTAATGATTCTTCTCTGCAACTACTGCCATAGAAATAATGGCATCTAAAAGAGCGATAGCCTTTGCAGTAATCTGAATTCTGTCCACGTTTGAAGCGATGGTATCTCTGACTGTTTTGAAGAACTCGTACTCGATTGTGTTGAGACGGTCTTCTGCACCTAAAATACTGTCTTCAAGCTCCTTTAATTCTGGAGTGTAGTATCTTTCTGCATTTGCAAGGGTCTGCTTTCTTATGTAGTAATCAGGAACTAAATCCTTATATGAATTGGTAACCTCAAGATAGAATCCGAATACCTTGTTAAACTTTATCTTGAGATTTTTGATACCAGTTTTATCTCTTTCCTTCGCCTCTAAATCAGCAAGCCACTGCTTTCCATCTACCTTTGCAGCACGAAGTCTGTCTACTTCTTCATTAAAACCGGCTTTGATGATGTCACCGTCTCTAGATGAAATAGGTGGCTCATCATCAATCGCTGAATCAATAAGCTCGAATAAATCTTTCATGTCATCAATGTTTGAATTGGTATCATCCAAAAGATGACAATGGAAGCCAGAAAGTAAAGTCTTTATTGGTGTAAGCATTCCAATAGACTGCTTGAAAGCTATCAAATCACGTGGATTAGCTGACTGATAAGTTATCTTTGTGATAAGACGTTCTAAATCATAAACTGAAGAAAGATATTCTCTCAGCTCTTCTCTATCGATAAGAGATTCATTGATCTCTGAAATAGCGTCCTGACGCTTTATAATTTCATCAACTGATACCAGAGGCTGCTCGATAAAGCTTTTAAGCTGTCTTGCACCCATAGCTGTCTTTGTCTTGTCTAAAACCCAAAGAAGTGAGCCGCGCTTTTGCTTGTCGCGCATGGTTTCTGTAAGCTCTAAGTTCCTTCTTGTTGAATTATCAAGAAGCATGTATTTTCCATCTGTGTATGGAGTGATATGTGTAAGGTGAGCAAGCTCTGACTTTTGTGTTTCTTTTAGATAACTGAGCAGTGCGCCTGCGGCTATTCGACCATACTGAAAATCCATTAATCCCAGTCCCTCTAAGGAATGGGCATGGAAATGATTTAATAATTCTCTTGTGGAAAGTGTATCGTCATAGAATGATTCATCCAACTGGGATAAAGCACTTTCGATTTTTTGTGAAACTTCAGTAATATCAATCCCTGATTCAAAAATGGATTTTGAATAAATAATCTCAGCAGGATTGAATTTATAAAGCTCGTCTATCAGTTTTCGTATGCTGTCTACTTCTGTAAGGTAAAAATCAGCTGTTGAAATATCGCAGGAACTAACACCAAAAATACCTCTGTTATAGAAGATGGACATAATATAATTATTACTGCCCTCATCAAGAGCCATTTGGTCAATGTTTGTTCCAGGTGTAACAACTCGGATTACTTCTCTTTTTACAAGACCTTTTGCTTCCTTTGGATCTTCGACCTGCTCACAAATGGCTACCTTATAACCACGGCTAACAAGTCTGTTTATATATGAATCTGCAGCGTGAAATGGAACACCACACATAGGTGCACGCTCTTCCATACCGCATGATTTACCTGTAAGTGTTAACTCTAATTCTCTTGAGGCTGTTTTAGCATCCTCAAAAAACATCTCATAAAAATCACCTAATCGGTAAAATAAGATACAATCTTCATATTCTGCTTTAGTCTTAAGATACTCCTGCATCATTGGAGTGTATTCTGCCACTATTTATTCCCACCTTATTCTATTAATTCTGATTTGCTATCACTGCTTCAGCCACCTTAAGTCCATCCATGGCTGCTGATGTGATACCGCCTGCAAATCCAGCTCCTTCTCCACAAGGATATAATCCTCTGATGTTGGATTGGAACTGCTCATCTCTATTAATTCTTACTGGTGAGGAGGTTCGACTCTCAACACCGGAAAGAATAGCATCATATCTATCGAATCCCTTTATTTTAGTACCAAAATGACCCATTGCGTCAATAATAGATTGGTTAATTTCCTGAGAAAATATCTCAGAAAGAAGTCCAAAGGCTGTTTTTCCTTTTGTTTCTGAAGAAAAATCGCCATATGCATTCGATAAACGATTATCTTTGAAATCTCCGTAAAGCTGCTGTGGAATTAATCCTCCAGCAATGCTAAAGGCTTTACCCTCTATCTGTCGCTGGAATTCAATTCCTGCAAGTGGATTACTTTTATCAAATTCTGTTGCTCCAACTGAAACGACAATGGCACTGTTAGCATTATGGCTGTCTCGCTTTGAATAACTCATTCCATTAACTACCAAACGGTTTTCTTCGGAAGAAGAATTTACAACAAAGCCACCTGGACACATACAGAATGAATATACACCACGTCCATTTTCAAGATTATGAGCAAGCTTATATGGAGCAGGCTCAAGCTTGTTAAACTGTGGCCCGTACATAGTCTCGGAAATCATTGCTTGAGGATGCTCAATTCTAAATCCAACAGCAAAATCCTTTGCTTCCATATCAAAACCAAGCTCATAAAGTGTTTTAAAGGTGTCTCTGGCACTATGTCCAATTGCAAGTACTACTGAATCGCTGTAATAGGTCTCGCCCTTTGAAATAACACCTTTTATTTTATTATCTTCGATTACAAAACTATCTACCTGAGAATCGAAATGGAATTCTCCGCCAAGGCTGATAATCTCGTTTCGCATATTAGCAATAACTTGCTTTAAAATATCCGTACCTATGTGTGGTTTGCCGTCGTATAAAATATTAGAAGGAGCACCAAACTTAACAAAGGTTTCTAATACAAATTTATTTCTTCCTAGCTTGTCGTTAACAAGAGTGTTGAGCTTTCCGTCTGAAAAAGTTCCTGCACCACCCTCTCCAAATTGAACATTTGAAGCTGTATTTAAAACGCCGGTCTCCCAGAACTTTAAGATATCCTTTGTTCTGTCATCAACCTTTTTACCACGTTCAAAAACTATAGGATTCATATTGTTTATCGCAAATACGTAGGCAGCAAAAAGACCTGCTGGACCAGCACCAACAACAATAGGTCTTGTAGAAGTATTATTTGCTGATGGAATAGAATATACCTTTGGTTTATATGTATTTACGTTATTATCTTTAGTGCATTTTTTTAAGACCTTAGACTCCAACACTTTATCTAAGGTAACCGCAACAGAATAAACGAAAAACAAATCAGGCTTTTTTCTTGCGTCAATTGAACGCTTTAAAATCTGATAGTCTCTAATGTCCTTTTCATTTACTCTAAGCTTCTTTGCAATTCCACTAATTATTTGTTTTTCATTTGCTGAAATATCAAGCTTCAGCTGGTCAATTTTAATCATTTACACCTCTTTAATAATGGCCTTTGCAGCTTTTGAAGCTGAAAGGTAAGCCCATGTAAGATTATAACCACCACAAATACCATCTACATCAAGTACCTCGCCGGTAAAGTAAAGCCCCTTACAATTTTTGGATTCCATTGTGTCTAATTCTATTCCATCCAAATCAACTCCGCCGGCTGTTACCTGAGAATTATCAAATCCCTTTGTACCTTCTAAGGAAATTGAAAAATGTTTGAAGTAATATACAAGATTATCCATGTCCTCATCATCAAGCTTTGAAACAACTGTATCTCCATATATTCGGGCATAGCTCACAACAGTCTGAATGACCTTTTCATTTGAAAGACCGTTTAAAGCAGCTAAAATAGTAGCATTCTCATTATGTTTAAATCTATTTTTTAGCTCGTCTTTAAGTTCTTCATCAGTCATAAAATAAATGAAATCTATAGAGATATTAGAAAGCTTTTTATCAAGCTCATCGAAACCTATATAACGGCTGATGCACATAACAGGATAACCTGAAATACCGTCCTTATTAAACTGAATCTCACCTTCACAGGATGCATTCTGGTATGAAACCATACCTAGTGCTCTTACACCAGCCAAATCTTTAAGACAGATATCCGTTGAAACCACACCAACTAATGCTGGCGCAAGCTTAGTAACCTTCATCTTAAATTTTGTAGCCATCTTATATCCAAATTTAGATGAACCAAGTGTTGCAGCTGAAAGTCCACCTGAAGATACGCAAACCTTTTTTGCCTTCAAAACATTTCTGTGTGTGGTAACTGTAAAAACATCATTTTTTGAAATGTCAGTGACACGATTATCTAAAAATACATCTATTCCAAGGGCATTTATTTCATTTTCCAATGCATCTCTTACAGTCTTAGCCTGGTTTGTAATTGGATAATAGTACCCATCAAAATCTCTTTCGATAATACCAAGCTCTCTAAGAAATGATATTAAATCCAAGTGTTTATCTTCGATAAATGAAAGATCATGTTGGCTATAGTAGTACTCTTCGCCCATGCGATTATTTGTAAAATTGCATCTACCATTACCTGTTGAAAGAATACGTCTGCCAACCACCCTGTTAAGTTCTGCTAAACAGACCAAAAGACCTGCTCTTGCAAGCTTAATTGCAAGAACAAGTCCAGAAAATCCAGCACCAACTATACAGACATCGTAAAGCTTTTCGTTGTTATCCATAAGTTTACCTCAATAAATGTAAGCTATAAGCAATACTACAAAGCTTAGTTCCACCTGGGAATTTCATTAATGTTTCCTCATCCACGCCCTTAAATAAAAGCATAGAAACAAAGTATACAATTACACCTGCAATTATAGAAACCACACATGCAACAAAGTTTGCTACATTTGAAGATGCATTAAGTGAAACCAAACCATAAAGAAGTCTGTATACCAGGTATACTATTACACCCATAAGAGCACTTGCTTCTAAAGGTGCAAGAAATACTTTTTTGATATCAATTCTGGCTCCAGAATACTTAAGTACTGCTGATTGATTAAGGAAGCACATAAGAAGTGCATAAAACGCATTTGCGATAATTACAGCGTAAATGTGTAAGTCGAATACTTCCATTAACAAGAACAAAAATGCCACATGAGCAACTAGTGCTATAAGTGCATTTTTAACTGGAATGGTCATCTTATCTAATCCTTGTAATATACCATTTGAAAGTGTAGACAAAGAATAGAAGATAATCGAACATCCACCAATCATCAGCATAAGTCCAGATGATTTTTCTGTATCGTTAAATAATAGCTGCATAATTGGTGAAGCTAGTACCATCATACCAACACAACATGGAAATGCGATAACCATTACAAAACGATTAGCCATATTTATCTGCTTTTTTACAAGAGCATCATCATTTGAATGGAATGCCGCTGTAAGACTTGGAACTGTAGATGCCGCCATAGCAGATGCAATAGCTAAAGGTACATTTATAAGTACCTTATACTGACCAGTAAATACACCCCAACTCTCACTAATTGCATTAGCATCATGTCCTTGATAAAGTGCGAAGTTCTTAAATATACCCTGATCAATAATTGAGCTAATATTGTAAACCGTTGTACTTAAAAGCACAGGTATTATTGTCAAAATTAATGCGGACATAATCTCGTTATATCCTTCTGAATTACGATGTTTATCTTTCTGCATCATCTTTTTAAAGACTTTTTTAAAAGCGAAATAGATAAACATAACAAATATTAAAGCGAAAGCTGCACCTGTAGACGTGCCAAGTGTTCCTCCGGCTGCACCATATGCCGCAGCATAGCCTTTAACATTTCCTAAAACACCGCCAACTTTCTTTCCATAACTAAATAGAATATTTGCTGCCACAACAGAGACTATCGCATTTACGATTTGCTCTCCTATCTGTGAAATAGCACTTGGAATCATTGTGCCAAGCCCCTGAAAAAAGCCCCTGAATACACCGAGTATAGCAACTACTAAAAGTGTAGGCGCAAGCACCTTTAATGCTATTGCAGAAAGTGGTGTCTTTAAAAGTGAACCTGTGAAAAATTCAGCCCCAAAGAATACTATCAATGAAGCACTACCACCGGTTATAAACGCAAAAAGAAGGGCTCCGTGCAAAACCTTGTTTGCGTCCTTTACGTGCCCTTTAGCCATTCTTGCTGATACCAATTTTGAAACTGCAAGAGGTATGCTGTAAGAAGATATAAGCAATATTATGTTATAAATTTCATAAGCGGTACCATAGTAATCATTACCTGTTTTACCAATAGTAGCCGTAAGTGGGACTCTGTAAATGAGTCCCACAATACGGCTGATAATTGATGCCATAGCAAGGATTGACCCCTGCATCAGGAATTTGGTATCGCTACGTTTGTTTCTCGTAGTCATATATTAATTATTTTGCCTTACTAAAATCGTTTTTGTCTGCGTAGAATACATTCTCGTCGCTGTAATCATGCTGGCAAGCCTGAATCCAGGTTGTACCAATGTTTAACTGGATTTCCTCACCAGTAGCTAAGTCATAGTAATGAGTGATATCGCTATCGCCATCCTTTGACCACGCGATGTCAATCATCTTTCCATTTGTGATGTACTTACCTGTACCTGTGTTGTATGAAAGTAAGTATCCAAGATACTCAGACCCCTGATAAATCCACCATGCAACATCTTCAATAATGATGTTTTTAGCTGTGAGCTGCTTACCAGTTGTAGCATCTACCTGCTTCTGGTTGAACTCATATCTGTAGTATAAACCATCATCCTCGTTATAAATCCAATAAGGTTTATTTGTGTAGTAGTACATCTGAATAGCCTGACAATCCTGACCATTTTCAAGGTTGTTACCATTCTGGGCAAATTTGAAATGTGGTTCGTAGTTTGCAGGTAATGTCATATCATACTTCATCTTTTCAAGACCAATTCCGATACCATCAGAGTTAGTGTATAAAGTATGCTCACTCTTACCAGTTCTGTATGTTGCAGCGCTACCCTTCTTTCCTTCAAGCTTAAGTGCGTTAAGGTTCTGAACAAGGCCACCATCGATAAGCTCAAATGCTGCTGGGTTACCACCTGCATGCATATAAACTGCATCATACTCACTTGCAAAATATACATAATAAGGTCTTGCACTACGAACGTTACCAATCTGTTCAAGGCCAGTATAGTCGTCAAAGATTGCCATCATACGAGTGATTCCACCTTCAACAACACATTCGTAAATTACACCTGCATTTCCGATACCATATTGAGGTAAACAAGCCTTTGTGTTTTCAATCATTACTGCGACTGGACGCTGTCTTCCATATTTTGGATCAACCCATTCGCCATTAAGGTAGCTTCGAACTCTTCCGTCCTCTGATACCTGATCCCAAAATGCTGCTGATTCATCAAGAACCTCAACATTTTCCTGTTCCTCCGCAACTGTTGCTGTATCTTCAACATCAGCAGCAGGAATTTCTTCATCTTTCTTACCACATGCTACTAAAGACATAGCCATAGTAAGAATAAGCATTGCAGATACTACTCTTTTCTTCATAGATTAGTGTCTCCTTTTCTTAGTTTCGAGATATTTTAAGTATATCCAAAATCTCTCTTTGTTTTTCTTCCATAACAGCCGCGTCTGCCTCTGTCATGTGATCAAACCCAAATAAATGTAACATACTATGGGCTATAAGAAAAGCGTACTCACGGAGCACGGAATGACCGTATTCTTCAGCCTGCGATAAGATTCTAGGTACTGAAAGAACTATATCTCCAAGAATAACTTCTCCTGTCTCAGGATTAAATAAGTCATCATCGTTTTCGATGTCATCAAAAACGCCTGGCTCCGAATATTCAATCATTGGAAATGAAAGAACATCTGTAGGAGCGTCTATATTACGAAATTCTTTATTAATAGCTTGAATTCCGTCATTATCAGTAATTGTAATACTAATTTCTGCTTCGTATGGAAAATCAAGATGTTCGATAGCTGTGTTAACAACATCCTTTGCAATTTTCTCATAATCAAAATCGAAATTAAAATCACATTCAGTTTCAATAAAAATTGTCATGCTAAAATGTCCTCGTTAGCTAAAATATTTCTAATAACCAAAAACTGATTCATAGAAAGAGTTGAATTATCGTAAAAACCTTTCTGTGATAACTCATTGATTGTTTGGTAAATAACCATATTTTGATTCCAGGTGCTGCTCATTGCATCTTTATCAAATAGTTCTACCTTAGTAACTACTGAATCTACCATATGTACTATGGCGGATTCTTTTGTGCTAGGTAAATAAATGATTCCTCCGTATTCAGCTAGAATCTGAATTACATCACTTGGAAAGCAATAGTCATTAGCAATTTTGAGAGCGTTATCTATCATTGGTTCGCCCTCTATTTTACCAAGTCTGTAGTAAAATCCGCCGCAAGCGGCTAACTCTGAATTGGCATTAATAGCTTCAGCACACTTACGAGATAAAATGGATACTCTGCTGGCATGCTGATACTCGATAAATGAAAAATTTCTTATATCCTGAACCAGTGTGTAATCCTGACTAAGAAACATTTCGTAATTATTATGTTGTGAATTATCTACGTAGGTTTTGAATAATGGTACCAATGCAACCGTAAAAGCACTTGCAACAAAACCATCAACTAAACCGAAGAATAGAATCGATAGAGATAATTCCAAATAATTAAAGTAGTAAAAAATAATGGAAACAACTGTGGTGACAGCAAATATAAGTATTAAGATATATAGTCTTTCAAGGCCTTCTTTTTCTTTGAAAAGCTGAGCAAACACATTTCCGAAGGCAACTAATGTAACGTAACACAATACTATAAAAATACTATAATCCAAACAAATTGACGTTACTATTACTAAATAAAGACTTAATACATTTGATAAACTGTCATCAAACACTGTTTTACAAACAATAGGTAACAATATGAATGGAGCAAAAAAATCGGGTGAAAATAGCGCACACAGAAATGTAATAATCCATGTGAGCAAAATTACAAAAGTAATTTTCCCATATGTTATATAGTTAAACTCTGGAAGAGCTCCTTCTAATCTTTTTCTGATAAGAAGTAAAACAAATAACAAGAAGAAGCATACATTAATTCCCATTATGCAGATAAATTTATCTATAAGCACGGCATTTAATAAGCACAATACCGTATTTGCAATAATGAAAATCAATGCCATTCCAATGGTGTATCCAATCCTAATTGAAGAGAACCTATTGGTGTGTTTCATTATTCTACCCTTTATTTTGCCCTTTTATTTTTACTTTCTAGTTTTTTCTCGTGTGTTTCATATGCATTAACAATCTTTTGTACAAGAGGATGTCTTACAACGTCCTTTGAATCCAATGTACAAATCTTAATATCATCAATGTTTTTTAGAACCTTCATGGCGTCATCGAGACCAGATTTTTGACCGTTAGGTAAATCCTTCTGGGTCTGATCTCCTGTGATAACTGCTTTAGAACCAAAACCAATTCTTGTAAGGAACATCTTCATCTGAGCAGGTGTTGTATTCTGCGCTTCATCAAGGATAATGAAAGAATTATCAAGAGTTCTACCTCGCATGTATGCAAGAGGCGCAACCTCTATAAGACCCTTTTCCATATTTCGCTGGAATGCCTCAGCACCCATTATTTGGTAGAGCGCATCGTATAATGGTCTTAGATAAGGATCAACCTTACTCTGGAGATCACCTGGAAGAAATCCAAGCTTCTCTCCTGCCTCTATAGCTGGACGAGTAAGAATAATTCTTGATACTTCCTCATTTTTAAAAGCAGTAATCGCTTTGGCCATGGCAAGATACGTTTTACCAGTTCCTGCTGGTCCTACACCAAAAACAATCATATTATTGCTAATGGCATCTACATATTTCTTTTGACCAAGTGTCTTAGGCGCTACAGGCTTACCTGTGGTGGTATGACAAATGATCTCACCTCTTGCCTCTGACACATCGTGACTTTCTATTTTTTCTTTTTCAATAGACATAACGTAATTTACATCCTGTGCTGTAATAATATTCCCTTTTTCTGACAGAGCAAGAAGCTCATCAATAATGATTTTACCGTGCTCTACTCTTTCTCTGTTACCAATAAGTTTGATGGCATCATCTCTCAAAATAAAAGAGATATTCATGCCGTTTTCAATTGACTTAATATTTCTGTCAAACTGACCAAATATATTATCTATATGGTCAGAGGGAATACTGATATTTAAAGTAAATTCATCCATATTATTCTACAATATCAATAATCAAATCCATGTGATTGCACTTCTCAGGAGAGATTACTGTTGCGTTTCTAATCATCTCTTCTGCATGTGCAATTTTAGCCTGATCATTTGCATGAATATAGCAAATAGGCTCACCTTTTTTGATTTCGTCTCCAACCTTTTTATTTAATACAATACCAACAGCCATATCGATAACATCATCAAATGTTTCGCGGCCACCACCAAGTGACATTGAAGCAAGACCAATAGCCTCAGCCTTAATAGCATGAACATAACCATCTGTCTCTGCGTTTACAGGTACGATATGTGAAGCTGGCTTAAATTTCTTTGTGTCTTTTGCGAATGAAGAATCACCGCCTTGGGCGTCGATAAACTCAACAAATTTATCAAAGGCCTTACCTGATGCGATAGCTTCCTTCATGAGTTCTTTAGCCTTAGTTTTATCTGTCTCGATTCCTGAGAATACAATCATCTGAGAACCAAGCTCATATACTACAGTCATTAAATCTTCTGGACCATTGCCATTTAATGCTTCAATAGCCTCAATAACCTCTAAATCATTACCAACTGCAAAGCCTAAAGGTTCATCCATGTTTGTAAGTACAGCGGCAATCTTCTTGTTAGCTCTCTTTCCGATATCTACCATTGACTTTGCAAGCTCAAGAGCAGACTCCTTATTTTTCATAAATGCACCGTCACCTACAGTTACATCCAAAACGATAGCATCTGTGCCGGCTGCAAGCTTCTTAGACATAATAGAACCAGTGATAAGTGAAATCTCATCAACAGTAGCAGTAACGTCTCTAAGGGCATAAAGCTTTTTATCAGCTGGAGCCAAATTCTTAGACTGACCTGTAACTGCTATTTTAATGCTATTTACCTGTTTGATGAACTGCTCATCTGCAAGCTCAGCATTAAATCCAGGAAAAGCTTCAAGCTTATCAATAGTACCACCAGTATGACCAAGTCCTCGACCGCTCATTTTTGCTACAGGAACACCTATAGATGCAATAATAGGACCTAATACAAGTGTAACCTTGTCTCCTACACCACCTGTAGAATGTTTATCAATTTTAACGCCATCAATTGAAGATAAATCAAGTATATCTCCAGAATCACGCATGGCCATAGTAAGGTCATAACGTTCTCTTACATTCATACCATTGAAATAAATTGCCATTAAAAGAGCTGAAATCTGGTAATCTGGGATTTCTCCCTTTGTGTATCCATCAATAATATGATAAATCTCTTCTGTTGAGAGCTCCTGCCCAAGTTTTTTCTTTTCAATTAAATCGTACATTCTCATAGAAAAATACCTCTATTCTTTATTTATGATAAGGCTCGTTTTTCATAATACGCATAGCCCTATAAATTTGCTCTGATAAAATAACTCTCATTAGCTGGTGTGGGAAAGTCATTTTAGAAAATGATATTTGAAAATCTGATCTCTTAAGTACATTATCAGAAAGTCCCAATGAACCGCCAATGACAAAAACAAGCGAGCTTTTACCTTGTATGCCTAAATCCTCGATAAATTTAGAAAAAGCAACAGAATCCATCTGCTTTCCCAGGATAGCCAAGGCTATAACATAATCTCTTTCATTTATATGTTTTAAAAGCCTTTCCCCCTCTTTATCTTTTACTATGTCAATTTCTGTGTCGGATGCGTTCTCAGATGTTTTCTCATCAGGCACCTCTGTAACAGTAACTGAACAGTATTTGGAAAGACGTTTTACATATTCATCTATAGCGTCTCTATAGAACTTTTCTTTGATTTTTCCCACGCAAAGAATTTTTACATTCATGCATTATATTTTAGAACATTTAGTAGGATTTAACAATAGAATCACATAGATTTAGTGGTTTATATAAACTATAGATAAAATAAAAAGGCACGCCTGCGGTGACGTGCCTTTTAAAAGGGAGAATAATGTTATGAAAAATGTATCTCTAAATGAGATAGGCTTATAATACTAATAAATTATGTACAAATAAAGTGTTAAATGTGAAAATATTGTGAACAATATCAAGGATTATAAATATAATCCCCACGATATAAAGGACTGTTGTTTCCTTTACTATCGATAATTACCACAGAAAGAACACTAGCCCCTTTTAATATAGGGAAAGGCTCTGTGTATAATATACCTAGCTGACTTGGATCTGTACCATCCCAAGTATAATAAGCTTTACATCCATCAGGCACTGTAATAGTAATATACTCCTGCTGAGTATATGTGCCAGCCTTAGGGCTAACTTCTGGTGTATTAAGAGTAGCATAAACAATATTATATGTTTCGCTCACTACTTCGGAATACTCGCCAGATGAACTCAGCGATACGGCTTTCACTTCCGTAACTCCCTCTTCAAGTTTAATTGTCTTTGAAAAAAGCTTTCCAGATGTTGTTGGATTCTTGCCGTCTAAAGTATAGAAAATTTGATCATCTCCACTACTAGTTAAAACAAGATAAACATCTTCATCATAATCACCGCCTAAATCACTAAATTCAGGTGGTGAAACGACGTAACCATCAAATAAAGCTAATATCTCCTGATTTGGAGCCTTGCTTTGGAGCTTGTAAATACTGTCAACATCTCCTAACTCAGAATATGAATCTAAAAGGTAACTGTATATCTTTTTATTAGCGCTATCCTGCTCTAAAGCGATTGTAAGATATTCTATCGCTTTATCGTATTCCTTTACTTTGTAATACATTCTTCCAAGGCCATATACCGCCTCGAAAGAAGTATTATCTATTTCATATGCTTCACTATAATATCCTAAAGCCTTCGCATATTGAGAATCACTCTCAGCTTTAATAGCACTATTCATAACATTATCATAAGAGTGACTTCCTAATAATGGAATTATGATAATAAGACCTAATACTACAATACCAAGAAATACTAAAAGCTTAATAAAAAAATCTTTATTTCTGCTTAAAGCACTAGGACTTTCAATTTTCTTATCGGTTTGCTGTTGCTTATTATTTTCAACTGCAATTGGTTTATAAACACCTGTAGCAAATCGATTATTCTTAGCCTTATCCTTGTCTTCAACAACTCTTGAAAGAAGCTCTTCTTCTACTACATCGTAATTTGGCACAAGCTGAATAGACTCCCCACATTTTGGGCAGTATAAAAATCCTGATTCAATTTCAGCTCCGCATTTTTTACAATTCATATTAGAAAAGTCCTGTAATTACTCCGTCGTCTGTAACGTCTATATTATTAGCAGCTGGCTGTTTTGGAAGTCCTGGCATAGTCATTATACTACCAGTTACTGCTACAACAAAACCTGCGCCTGCAGAAGCATATACTTCTCTTACGTTAACGTTAAAGCCTTCTGGTCTGCCAAGTTTTGTCTGATCATCTGAAAGAGAATATTGTGTCTTAGCCATACACACAGGGAAATCTCCCATGCCAAGCTCTTCGATTCTCTTAAGTTCTTTTTCAGCAGCTGGAGAATATGTAACATCATCTGCTCCATAAATCTCTGTAGCAACTGTTTTGATTTTATCTTTAAGTGATAAAGAATCTTCGTAAAGTGGCTTGAAGTTGCTTTCTTTATTCTCAAGAACATAAAGAACCTTCTTCGCAAGCTCAACGCCGCCTTCTCCACCTTTTTCCCAAACTTCAGAAAGAGCAAATTCGCAGCCTCTTTCCTGACAGAAGTCACGAACGAAATCTGTTTCAGCTTGAGTATCTGTAACAAAAGAATTAAGTGTAACTACTACAGGTACACCGTACTTCTGTAAGTTTTCAATGTGCTTTTCAAGGTTAACAATACCTTTCTTTAAAGCATCGAGATTTTCAGTAGTAAGCTCTGCTTTAGGAACGCCACCGTTATATTTAAGGGCACGAACTGTAGCAACAAGGACTACTGCATCTGGCTTAAGACCAGCCATTCTACATTTAATATCAAAGAATTTCTCTGCGCCAAGATCGGCACCGAATCCAGCCTCAGTAATTGTGATATCAGCAAGCTTCATCGAAGCCTTTGTAGCACGAACTGAGTTACATCCATGTGCAATATTTGCAAATGGTCCACCATGAACAATAGCTGGTGTATGCTCAAGTGTCTGAATAAGGTTTGGCTTAAGGGCATCTTTGAGAAGTGCTGCCATGGCACCAGTTGCCTGTAAATCATCAGCTGTAACTGGCTTGCCATCGAAGGAATATGCTACGATGATTCTTCCAAGTCTTTTCTTTAAATCGTGCATATCGTCAGCAAGACAAAGGATAGCCATGATTTCTGATGCAACAGTAATAACGAAATGATCTTCACGAACCATTCCATCCATTTTTGATCCCAAACCTACAACTATATTTCTAAGAGCTCTGTCATTCATGTCAAGACATCTCTTCCACACTATTTGACGTGGGTCAATTCCAAGAGTATTACCCTGCTGAATGTGATTATCAAGCATTGCTGCAAGTAAATTATTAGCAGATGTAATAGCATGGAAATCTCCAGTAAAATGAAGATTTAAATCCTCCATAGGAACTACCTGGGCATATCCGCCACCTGCAGCACCACCTTTGATACCAAAACATGGACCTAACGATGGTTCTCTAAGAGCAAGGCAGGCTTTCTTTCCAAGAACGCCCATGGCCTGACCAAGACCAACTGATGTAGTGGTTTTTCCTTCACCAGCTGGTGTAGGATTGATAGCTGTTACAAGAACAAGCTTACCGTTCTTGTTGCTTTCAATTTTGCTTAACAGTTCATCTGAGAATTTTGCTTTATACTTGCCGTAAAGCTCAAGGTCATCCTCCTGAATATTTAAGGATGAAGCAACCTCCTTAATGTGAACCATCTTTGCTTCCTGTGCGATTTGAATGTCTGACTTCATTTACAAACTCCCTTTACTATGCATTTATTAGTTCTTCAAACTCTGATATTGCCATACGAATCTCTCTAGGCTTAGTACCCATTTCCGGACCAACTACACCGGCTTCTGCCAATTGATCCATAATGCGGGCTGCTCTGTTAAAGCCTATCCTGAAATTTCTTTGCAGGTAGCCAATTGAGCCCTTTTGATTTTCTATAACAAGACGTCCAGCCTCGGCAAATAACGGATCTCTTGAATTATCCGGTTCGCCAGAAATACTTACTGAGCCTGAACTTGTCTCAGAGTTTTGAATTTGAGCTTCTATTTCTGAATTATCTTCTGCAGGATCGTTGTTGTTCTTGAGGAAATCAACAACGGCACTGACTTCATCATCACTTACAAATGCTCCCTGAATTCTAACTGGTTTAGATAGATTCTGAGGATAATAAAGCATATCACCATTACCCAGCAAGTCTTCCGCACCATTCATATCAAGAATAACACGGGAATCATTTCCACTGGATACAGAAAAGGCAATTCTGGATGGAACGTTTGCCTTAATCAAACCTGTAATAACATTTACAGTAGGTTTTTGAGTAGCAATAATCAAATGGATACCTGCAGCACGGGCAAGCTGTGCCAGACGTACAATAGAATCTTCTACGTCAGCAGCTGCAACCATCATAAGATCAGCAACCTCATCGAGGATTATTACTATCTTAGGCATTTTATCTCGTCTGTTTTCAGGAACTTCATCAGGTAATGAATTGGTTTCAACCTTTTCATTAAAGCCCTCGATATTTCTAACTCCTGCCATAGCAAGGAGCTCATATCGATCTGTCATCTCTTTTACAGCCCAATGTAATGCTCCTGCGGCCTTTTTAGGGTCTGTAATAACAGGCAGTAACAAATGTGGAATGCCATTATATACAGAGAGCTCTACCATTTTTGGGTCAACCATAATCATCTTTACATCATCTGGGCTTGCATGATAAAGCATACTCATAATAATTGTATTTATACATACTGATTTTCCGGAACCTGTAGCACCGGCAATAAGCAAGTGAGGCATCTTCTCAATATTGCCAACTATTACACTTCCTGCAATATCTTTACCTACGCAGAATGAAATCTTTGATTTGGCATTTTTAAAGTCCTTGGATGAAACAAGCTCTTTAAATCCAACCATTGATTTAACTTTGTTAGGTACCTCAATACCAATAGCTGATTTGCCAGGAATTGGCGCTTCAATACGTACGTCCGTGACAGCAAGGCTAAGCTTGATATCATCAGCAAGATTTACAACCTTTGAAACTCTTGTGCCCACTGCTATTTCCAGCTCATATCTGGTAACAGATGGTCCCAATGTAACTTCGGTAACTTTTGCTTGAACGCCAAAGCTTCCCAAAGCTGTCTCCAGCTTATTGGCCATCTCAGTAAGATACTCTTTTGAATCGCCTCCATTCTTCTTAGCATCTTTAAGAAGAGTAAGTGGAGGATATCTATATGGCTTCTTAGGTTTCTTTTTATCCTCATCAATTGAGGCTCTTAAGCTCTCTGAAGAATTTTCAATTTCGTCTGCGCTTGCAACAGAGGCTTTTGTACGACGTACAGGCTCTGCTTCCTGCTCCGGTCTAAGGTTAGTAGCCTCCTGTTCAGCTTCCATAAGAGCAGCCCCCTTAAAGGAAATACCTCTCTTTTTAGGCTCACCTGGATTGTTAAGCGGAACGTCCTCTGGGATAACCTCCTGTACAACAGGTTCATTTTCTTTAAAGGCGTGAGCGCTCTTAGAACGTTTGTCTCCAGCCTTTAGGCGATGTCTGCTGGTCTTAGTGATTTCCATATCTTCTTCGCCAGCTGCAAGATTAAACCTTATCTCATTGACACCATCTGCACCCATTGCAGCTTCTGTGTAGTCTGGCATAAGTGTAGTGTTTGATGTTACACCTGAAAACCTTCTGTCTCGACGATTTCCTTCAGTCTGCTTCATCTGCTGAAGCTCGGCTTCTTTATCCTGTTGGATTTTATCTATAATTGCTTTTCTATCGTTATTAAATCGCGTCTGATTAGCTTCTCTTTCCATGAGCTGGCGCTCTCTTCGAATCCTGCGCTTTTCAGCCGCTCTGTCCGCATGATATCTTGACGACTGCTGTACTCTGTCGAAGGCAAAACGTTCAATAATAATAATGGTACATACAATCATTGCTATAAGAACTATTAGATATGCACCAAACAGGCCGAAACTATCATTAATACCAAAAACAATACTTCCCCCAATTAATCCGCCGCCATAATGCTTTTCTTTAGCATAATAAAAGGCGTCGATAGGTCGTAATATATTTTGTCCATTAAGTATTAATTCTATGAAAGCACTGATAAACAAAAGCAAAACAAAACCAGCAATTACTTTTGCAATTGCCACTTTATTACCATAATTTGAAATTATAAAAAATGCTGAAAAAGCAACCATGAAAGGTAGGATATACTGAATAATGCCAAAAACACCGAAAAGGAAATCGGCAACAGCATTACCAGCAACTCCACCAAGTCCAAAATTACTTATACAAAGCAAAATACAAAGTGCTATAGAAGACCATAAAATAATCTCCTTGGAAGAATCCTCAAAAAATGGATCTTCAAATTCTACTTCATCTTTTGCTTTTCTAGTAGTCTTTTTCTTGATAGAAGCTCTTTTAGATGAGCTCCCAGTCCTTGATCTAGTATTAGATTTTTTTCTAGAATTATTCTTCCCTTTTACTGCCAAATTAAAACCTCATCCAATTATTCTTCAAATCACCAAAAAGAGAATAGATTTACTATTCTCTTTTTTAGATTTTATTTATCAACCAATAAGATAGTTGTAAATATTTTCGTATTTTTCCTTTTGTACGGACCAAGAATAATTTTTGTTCATACCACGCTCAATCATTTTATTCCACTGAGCTTTTTTATCAAAGAATACAAATTTACTGTAGTTAACAGTGTTAAGAAGTTCATCTCCATTGTAATTAGCAAAAGAGAAGCCGTCTCCTGTCTTCATGTATTCATTGTATGCTTCTACTGTATCTTTTAAACCACCTGTCTCACGAACAATTGGTACAGTTCCATATCTGAAAGAAATTAGCTGTGTTAATCCGCAAGGCTCGAACCTTGATGGCATCAAAAATGCATCAGCGGCAGCATAAAGTCTGTGTGCCATCGCATCATCATAGCTTATGTTAGCTGAAATCTTCTCAGGATACTTCCATGCATAATGTCTAAACATGTTTTCATATTTAGATTCACCAGTACCAATAACTACTAACTGTGTGAAATCATCTACGATTCCTTCGATACAGTAATTAATAAGATCAAGCCCCTTTTGATCGGTAAGTCTTGAAATAAGACCAATCATGTACTTCTTAGGATCAACATCCAAGCCCAACTCTTGCTGAAGCTTAGTCTTATTAATCTTTTTATTCTTTCTAAATGTAGTAACATCGTAATTTTTATAAATCTTAGAATCTGTAGCAGGATTATATACACCATTATCGATTCCATTTACGATACCCTGCATATCATAATGACGTGCTCTAAGAAGGCCATCTAATCCTTCACCGTAATATGGTGTCTGGATTTCATCACAATAGTTTGATGATACTGTAGTTATATAGTCTGCGTATACCAATCCACCCTTAAGCATATTTCCGCATTTTTTATATTCCAACTTATCTGGAGTAAATAAATCAATAGGAAGACCAGAGATACCAGAAACAGTCTTAGTATCCCACATACCCTGAAACTTAAGGTTATGAATAGTCATAACAGATTTCATACCCCAGAAGAACTGATCTCCCTGGAAATCTGTCTTCAAATATACTGGAATGAATCCAGTCTGCCAGTCATGGCAATGAATAAGATTAGGCTGATATCCAATAAGTGGAAGCATTGAAAGAACAGCCTTATCAAAGAAAATAAACTTTTCAAGGTCCCATCTATCCTCTGAATAAGGATAGAAACAATCAAAATAATCATGATTGTCTATAAAGTAAAAAGTAACACCATCTAATTCATACTCAAAAACACCAACATATTTTGTGCCAACAAGTGGACCCATATTCATTTGAAAACTAGTAAGGTATCTGAAATCCTTTTTATACTTTTCAGGAATGAATGTATAGTATGGTAAAACCACTCTGACATCAAAATAATCCTTACAAAATTCCTTTGGCAGTGCACCACAAACGTCAGCCAAACCTCCGGTCTTTACAAATGGTACGCATTCACTAGACGCAAATAAAATTTTGTTCATGTTATTAACCCCGCAACTTATATTTAATTATTCATCCCAGTTATGATATACGTTCTGTACATCATCATCTTCATCAAGAAGATCAAGAATCTTGTTGATCTTATATAAATCCTGCTCATCTGTAAGCTCAACATATGTCTGAGGAATCATTGTAACCTCAGCGTCAGCCATAGGAATATTTTCAGCCTCAAGAGCTTCTCTTACCTTAGAAAAATCCTCTGGAGTTGTGTAGATTTCAAAACAATCTTCTTCCTCTGAGAAATCCTCTGCACCGGCATCAAGAGCAACCATCATTAAATCATCAGCTTCCATAGAGCACTCTTCCTTAGAAACGATAATCTGTCCTCTATTATCAAACATAAATGACACGCAACCAGGAGTACCGATGCTTCCACCACCCTTAGTAAATGCGTTACGTACATTAGCCGCTGTACGGTTACGGTTATCTGTAAGACAGTCTACGATAATAGCTGTACCATTAGGACCGTATCCTTCATAAGTAACTGACTCATAGTTTACAGCGTCAGCATTACCAGCAGCCTTCTTAATACCACTTTCGATTGTAGCATTAGGAACGTTGTTAGCCTTTGCCTTTGCAATAACATCACGAAGCTTTGAATTATTATTAGGATCTGGACCGCCTTCCTTAACTGCTACGGCAATCTCACGACCGATAATTGTAAAAATCTTACCCTTTGCAGCATCATTCTTTTCTTTTTTGTGCTTAATATTAGCAAATTTTGAATGTCCTGACATATATCTATATACCTCTTTTCTTATTTTAAATCTCAAAAAATTATATCAAATAACAATGTGTTATTCAATGTGGCTTTTACGACGAACATACACTTGACCGATAACCTTTTCTGATACATTTTTTACATAATATGTAAAATTATTGTCCTCTAATTTGAAATTTGAGCCGTCTTCTGGAATTTTTCCTAACAGAGAAATTAAATATCCATTAAGAGTCTCATAATCCTCTGAAAGATTCATTCCAAGGATTTCTTCTACTTCTTCCAAAGTGGTGCTTCCATCCATCATAAATGAATCGGCAGTACGCACCTCAATGGAAGCCTCTTCCTCATCATGCTCATCCTCTATATTTCCAACAATTTCTTCCAATATATCCTCAAGGGATAAAATTCCTGACACCTGTCCGTATTCATCCATAACGATGACCATGTGACGTTTTTTAGTTTGCATTTTGGCAAACAAGGTGTTTATACCGTGTGTTTCTGGTACAAATTCAGCAACAGACATTAAATCCTGAAGATCTTTAATCTTTACATTATCTACATCCTTATCGAAGTAAGTAAGAATGTCTTTGATATGTAAGATGCCAATAATATTATCTAAATCCTCCAAATACACAGGATATCGGCTCATATTGTTATCATTGATAAATGAAATTGCCTCTCTTAAGGTAAGTTCACCATCAATAGCAACTATATTTTTGCGATGAGTCATGATATCTTTAACATCTGTGTCAGAAAATTCAAAGATATTCTGAATCATAGCAGCTTCTGAAGCCAAAATGTTACCATCTTCATGCCCCTCGTTTACAAGGGATATAACATCTTCTTCTGTAACATTCTCCTGCTTAGATTTACGATATAAAATAATAATTGCTATTAACTCGACTATAACAAGAATAGCTAGAATAATTATAAAAACATAGGGATTCGCCCCGTCTTCCATTAGGTTCTCCTTTCAAAAACTATAATTTCCATGTCTAATATTTTACCATAACAGTAAAAAAAAGACTAAACTTTATATAGCTTAGTCTTTAAAATTCATAGATTATTCAGATTCGTCTGAACTGTTCTCTGTTTGCGCCTCTTCAGACTCTTTTGTCTCTTTTGAAACCGCATCAAGATCAATTTCCTCTAAATCTACTTTAGATAAATCGGCAGCCTCTTCCTCTGAAGATTTTTTTGTATGACCATCTGAAATCTTATCATCAGCTATACCGATATAAAAATCTCCGTTTTGCATATCAAAAAGGTTTAAAACCTCCATGCCGAAAACATCATGCATGTAGGAATAAATCTCTTTATTGTTAATCTCACGATTATGTTTTCTAATAACATTTTTCTTGAGCTGAACTCTGATATCTTTAATCCAGTTGGTGATTTCTTCGGCTTCAGTAGAGTTAGTTCTAAGCTTATCGTAACAATAATCCATTGTCGCCATCATAAGCTCTCTATTAACCTCATCTGTCTGAGCTGGTAACTCTTTCTGCTCGTCCTCAGCGGCAGCGATTCTCTCATTGCACTCCTCTAAAAGTCTTTTGTCATCATCAAGTTTCTTTGAAACTAAATCTGACGTACCTTCCATATTTTCCATTACAGAAGCCATAAGACTTTCTTTGACCTTCTTTAAATCTTTTAGTTCCTTCTTAAGCTCTGCATCTCTTTTGAGAAGCTCATTTTCCTTATTCTCAAGCTCTTTTACATCTTCAGGTTTGCCACCTAAAGCGAAAAGTCTGTGCCATTTTTGATCCAGAATAAGCATAGGAACCTTGATTTTAGCGATTGCATTTTGAAAATCATGTTCTGCCATAAAATCACCTACTTATTTTTGCTTGGTAATATTATATGAAAGCTGCATTAAACTGTCTGAAAGATGTACGTTTTCAATAACAACATCTGGGATATCATCTAAATCAACATGTGCAAAGTTCCAAATAGCATGTACGCCAAGTGAAACAAGCTTTAATGCTGTTGATTTTGCATTAGCCTTTGGAAGTGTGAGGGCTGCAATTTCAACATCATTATTCTTAATAAAGTCTGGTAATTCATCGAGCATTTGGATAGGTAAATCTCTTACCATTTTGCCCTTTAATTCTGGGTTGGTATCAAATAGACCAATAATCTTAAAACCAACTCTTTCAAACTTAACATAACCAGCAATAGCCTGACCAAGATTACCAGCGCCAATAACAATAACATTATGGGTCTCATTCACACCAAGGATATTGCCAATTTCATCATGAAGATAAGCTACATTGTAGCCATACCCCTGCTGGCCAAAGCCGCCGAAATTATTCAAATCCTGTCTTATTTGAGATGCCGTAACGTGCATACGCTTGCTTAAATCGTTTGAAGAAATGCGTTCAACACCATCATCAAGAAGTTCTCCTAAGTATCTGTAGTATCTAGGAAGTCTCCTGATTACTGCCTGCGAAATCTGTTTGTCCAAAATAAACGCCTCCTAAAAATTGTTACTTTCATTATAGAATCAGGAAAAAAGTTTGTCAACAAATTAACAATTTCAACATTATAAACTACTAATTTCTTCCCACTGCTGATATAAGCTATCAAGTTTGTCGTTTATTTTGTTCTGTTTTGCTGTAAGTTCATTTAATTTAGCAGAGTTTGTCATGTTTTCCGGCTTGAGGAACTCTTCGTCAATAGCTGTCTTCTCTGCTTCTAACGACTCTATCTCTTGTTCAATCTTTAAGATTCGATTCTGAAGCTTTCTCTTCTCAGCTTCGATTCTCTTTTGCTCTTTGAAATCAAGCTTTGCTGCTGTTGCTTCTTGATTTGCACCTGAGCTTTGGGCCGCGCCAGATGAAGAAGCACTTCCAAATAGCTGCTCTTTTTTAGCAATATAATCATCGTAATTTCCAAGATACTTTGTTAACACGCCATTTGAAAGCTCTAAAATGGTATTTGCAGTCTTATTTACAAAGTATCTATCATGACTTACATATAAAAGAGTACCATCATATTCATTCAGAGCCTCTTCAAGCATCTGCTTTGAATCCATGTCCAAGTGGTTTGTAGGCTCATCGAGAATAAGGAGATTTGACTTTGAAAGCATAAGCTTAGCAAGAGAAACTCTTCCTCTTTCACCACCGGATAAGTCGCTGATTCGCTTGAAAACGTCATCCTCAGTGAACATAAAGGCAGCAAGTGTATTTCTTACCTTTGTCTCAGTAAGGAAAGGATAAGCATCATGGAGCTCACTGAAAATAGTATTTGATTCTGTAAGTCCCTGCTGTTCCTGATCGTAGTAGCCTACAGTTACATTTGCACCAAAACGAATCTCACCTGATTCAAAATCAGTAAGTCCATTAATACATTTTAAAATTGTAGTTTTTCCAGTACCATTGTCTCCTAAAATAGCAATTCGATCCCCCTTATGAACATCGAAGGATAAATCTGTAAAGATATTTTTGTCGTCATAAGATTTGGTTACATGTGAAAAATCAAGAACATCCTTACCGCTTTCTTTTTCAATTTCAAGAGTAAGACGCATTTTTGGTAAATCCTTATCTGGTGCGTCCATTACATCCATTTTATCAAGAAGCTTTTTTCGGCTTTCTGCTCTTTTAATTGATTTTTCTCTGTTATATGACTGGAGCTTTTCAATTACAGCCTTTTGATGCTCTATCTCTTTTTGCTGCTTTTCATAAGCATTTTCATATGAAATCTGAGCAAGCTCCTTCTGTGCTACAAATGAAGAATAGTTTCCAGTATATACGCTTGTTCTTCCATAAGATAAATCAACCACATGATCGGCAATCTTATCAAGAAAATATCTATCATGAGCAACGATTACAACAGCACCCTTATAAGAAGCCAGATATCCTTCCAACCACATGATAGAATTTAGATCAAGATGGTTAATAGGCTCATCTAACAGCAATAAATCAGGAGCAGAAGCAAGAAGTCGTCCTAAGCTTACTCTTGTTTTTTGACCACCTGAAAGTTCATTCATGCTTTTTGATAGTTCATCACCCTCAAATCCAAGGCCCTTTAAAATTCCGACAGCTTCTGAACGAAATGTGTATCCACCCTTTAAATCAAATTGATGCTGGAGCTTGTGGTAGTTTTCCATAAAGGCTTCCATTTCAGAATGAGCTATCTCACTCATCTGCTGTTCCATTTCAGCCAAATGCCTTTCCATTGAAAGCAAATCTTCTCGTGCACTAAGTACAGTATCAAGAATATTACTGCCAAAGGAATCCTCCTGATACTGGGCCAAATACCCCATTGTAGCATCCTTTTTGAGTGTAACTTCACCATCATCTGCTGGAAGATCTCCAATGATAATTTTAAGAAGTGTAGACTTACCTGTACCGTTATTGCCTACAATAGCCACCTTTGAACCTTCATCAACAGTAAATGTGGCGTCTTTTATTATGGAATCCTCTCCAAAGGATTTATATATATGTGAAACATTTAATAACATAATATTTTCCTTAAAAAAAGCGCCCGACAAAATGCCAGGCGCATTTAATTCTAGTTAATTACTGAACATCCTTAATAGAGAAGCTGATACGTCCCATCTTGTCCTTGCCAAGGCATACAACCTTAACAGTATCGCCAAGAGTAAGAACATCTTCTACTCTATCAATTCTCTCCTTAGCAATTTTAGAAATGTGAACCATTCCTTCTTTGCCTGGAGCAAACTCGATGAATGCACCGAATTCCTTGATGCTGACAACCTTACCTGTAAGAATCTGATCCTTCTCGAAATCAGTAGTAATGATTTCAATCATTCTCTTAGCCTCGTCCATCTTTGTAGCATCTGTACCGCAAATAGAAACGTTGCCCTCATCTGTAATATCAATCTTAACATCGCATCTTGCAATGATTTCGTTGATTGTCTTTCCACGCTGTCCAACAACATCACCAATCTTCTCTGGGTCGATAGAAAGCTGAATAATCTTTGGAGCGTACTCGCCAACCTGTGGACGTGGCTCTGCAATAGCCTTGCTCATGCAGTTGTCCATAATGAAGAATCTAGCTTCACGACAACGAGCGATAGCACCTTCAACGATTGGACGTGTAAGACCGTGAATCTTAATATCCATCTGGATAGCTGTGATACCTTCCTTAGTACCAGTAACCTTGAAGTCCATATCTCCGAAGAAGTCCTCAAGACCCTGAATATCTGTAAGAAGTACAAAATCGTCATCTGTATCGCCTGTAACAAGACCACAAGAGATACCAGCTACCATAGCCTTAATTGGAACACCAGCAGCCATAAGTGACATACAAGATGCACATGTAGAAGCCATTGATGTAGAACCGTTTGACTCAAATGTCTCAGATACGGCACGGATTGCATATGGGAACTCCTCTGGTGTAGGAAGTACAGGAAGAAGTGCTCTCTCTGCAAGTGCACCGTGGCCAATCTCACGACGTCCTGGTCCTCTAGAAGGCTTTGTCTCACCTACTGAGTATGCTGGAAAATTGTAGTGGTGCATATATCGCTTCTCTGTAACAAATGCATCTAAGCCATCAATCTTCTGTGCCTCTGAAAGAGGTGCAAGTGTTACAACGTCACAAATCTGTGTCTGACCACGTGTGAACATTGAAGAACCATGAACACGTGGAATAATATCAACCTCAGCTGCAAGTGGACGAATCTGATCAAGCTGACGTCCGTCTGGACGCTTGTGATCCTTAAGAATCATCTTGCGAACTGTCTTCTTCTCATACTGGTAAATAGCCTCACCAAGAACTGCGAGCCATTCCTCGTTCTCTGCAAAAGCTTCCTCGAGACGCTCTGTAATCTGACGGATATTTTCCTCACGAACCTGCTTTTCATCAGTGAATACAGCCTCTTCCATTTCTGCTGGAGGAACGATTTCTTTCATCTTAGCAAAGAGTTCCTCTGGAATAGCACATGATGTGTACTCATGCTTTGGCTTACCACACTCTTTAACCATTTCATCGATGAAATTAATGATTGTCTGGTTAACATCGTGGCACTTATAGATAGCCTCAATCATCTTAGCTTCTGGGATGATGTTAGCACCAGCCTCAATCATGATAACCTTTTCCCTAGTAGAAGCAACTGTAAGCTTAAGGTCGCCCTTATCCCACTGCTCCTGTGAAGGGTTAACGATTAATTCACCATCAATCATACCCATCTGTGTCATAGCACAAGGGCCATCAAATGGGATATCTGAAATACATGTTGAAATAGCAGCACCAAGCATAGCAACAAGCTCTGGACGGCACTGTGGATCAACAGCCATAACCATATTGTTAAGTGTAACGTCGTTACGGTAATCCTTAGGGAAAAGTGGACGCATAGGTCTATCAATAACACGAGATGTAAGAACTGCATTCTCAGATGCCTTTCCTTCTCTCTTATTAAATCCACCTGGGATCTTACCTACTGCGTATGTCTTCTCTTCGAACTCTACTGAGAGTGGGAAGAAATCAATGCCATCACGTGGCTTATCAGATGCTGTAGCAGTTGAAAGAACTGTTGTATCACCATACTGAATAAAAGCTGCTCCATTAGCCTGAGCTGCAACTCTGCCGATATCTACACGAAGTGTTCTACCAGCTAAATCCATTGTAAATGTCTTCATGGTTTTCTCCTTATAAACTTAAATTATATTAAGCTCTAACCCGAAACTACTGAAAATGAAGCGAACATCTGGAACCTTTGACTTATAAAAAGTCTTTCGCTAACAAATTCAGTGGCTTCGGATTGGGCTCGAAAACTAAATCATAGAAAAATGAGCGGAGAATACACTCCGCTCGTATAGATTACTTTCTTAAGCCAAGACGCTCAATAATTGAACGATATCTCTCAATGTCTGTGTTCTTAAGGTATGCAAGAAGGTTTCTTCTCTTACCAACCATCTTCATCATACCACGACGTGAATGGTGATCACCTGGGTTAGCCTTAAGGTGCTCTGTAAGCTCTGAAATACGAGCTGTAAGAACTGCAATCTGAACCTCTGGAGAACCTGTGTCACCAGCTGTTCTAGCGTACTCATTGATAATAGCCTGCTTCTTTTCTTTTGTAATCATTTTACTACCTCCTAATAAAACTATAAATATGCCGCAACTAAGGCAAAGGTCGGAGTGTCCAAAACCTGAGTTACAGTAAATCGTACTTTAGTATAATAGCACAGCCCTTGTAATATGTAAACACAGAAAATATTTAGAAGATGTGCTTATTTTACAACTTAATCAAATCCTGTATCGCATATTCGCACACATTGCCTAATTTGCCACTGTTTATAAAAATGGTGGTAAAATCATAATTTATAGCAAAATAAACATTTCCATCTTCGCTGTCGTTATTAATAGAAATAATTATGGTATCTCCCGCAGAATCCTGGATAGTAAAAGTTTTTGAATTCTGATCCAGACCATAATCTTCTCCGTTTGCGTCTTCAATATATTCAACACAGTGGATATCACAGAGATAATTTAATATTTTATCAACTCTATCCTGATTAATTTCTATATCGGGATCATCTGGATAAACCCATTTTCCATCTTCTTTTTCAAAGCCTAATATAATTCCGTTAGAATCAGGGAAAGAAAAACTGTACACCTCATCTTTTTCCATATATATGATTTGATCACCCTTATCCTTGTCGGTGCTCTTTTTATCAAGTTTCTCAGCGTGTGATGTTTCAACAGTAACAGGATCTTCATCAGGATTAATTAGTCCTAATGGTGGATTTTTAGAATTAACCTGGTAAATCCTATAAATAATGCCCAAAAAGCAAATTATAAGCAGCGCCAAAATCAATAAAGCTATTTTAAATTTCTTAGATTTAAAAAACGCCTCCATAACTCTAACCCCTCCTAAATAAAAACAAAAAAATTGCTTTACAACTAATATTGTAAAGCAATTTTGAATGATTATCTATAAATAATATCGTCTCTGCTAGGACCGTTTGAAATCATTGTGATAGGGAAACCAATTTCCTTCTCGATAAATTCAATGTAAGTACGGCAATTTTCAGGTAAATCTTCGTACTTTTTAATTCCTCGAATATCGCATTTCCAGCCAGGAAGTGTTTTAAGAACTGGCTTTGCTTTTTCAAGCTTAGATGTAACAGGGAAATCTGTTGTAACCTCTCCATCGATTTCATAACCAACACAAACTGGAATTTCATCAAGATATCCGAGTACATCAACTACTGTGAAAGCTACATCTGTTGTACCCTGCATTCTGCAACCGTACTTAGAAGCAACACAGTCGAACCAACCCATACGACGTGGACGACCTGTAGTGGCACCGAACTCACCACCATCTCCTCCGCGACGTCTAAGCTCATCAGCCTCATCTCCAAAGATTTCTGAAACAAACGCGCCTGCACCAACAGCTGAAGAGTAAGCTTTGCATACAGTAACAACCTGCTTAAGCTCCTGGGCTGGAATACCAGCACCGATGCATCCGTAAGGAGCAAGTGTTGATGAAGATGTAACCATTGGGTAGATACCATGGTCTGGATCCTTAAGTGTTCCAAGCTGACCTTCAAGAAGGATTGTCTTATTTTCTTTAAGTGCATTCCAAAGGAAAGCAGATGTATCGCAAACATATGGTGCAATCATATCTCTATATTCATGGAGAGTATCAAGAAGCTCTTCTGGTGTAAGAAGTGGTTTGTGATACAAATGCTCTAAAAGCACATTCTTCTGGTCGCATGTACGAACTACTTTTTCTTTTAAAAGATCCTCATCGAAAAGCTCCTGTACCTGGTAACCAATCTTTGCGTACTTATCTGAATAGAATGGAGCAATACCGCTCTTTGTTGAACCGAAGGATGCTTTTCCAAGACGTTCCTCTTCATATTGATCAAAGAGAATGTGATATGGCATTACGATCTGGGCTCTGTCTGATACCAAAATCTTTGGTGCAGGTACTCCCTTCTCAACAATTGAGTTGATTTCGTTAATAAGGATTGGAATATTAAGAGCTACACCATTACCAATAATGCTGGTAGTGTGACCATAAAATACTCCAGAAGGTAATGTGTGAAGAGCAAATTTACCGTAATTATTTACGATAGTATGTCCAGCGTTAGCTCCTCCCTGAAAACGAACAATAATGTCAGCATTTGCAGCCATCATGTCAGTAATCTTGCCTTTTCCTTCGTCGCCCCAATTGGCGCCTACAACTGCTTTTACCATAACAATCCTCCTAAAATATTACCTATATTATTCTATATCAATCAATTTCTTGGTAACTGTACAAGCTAATGCGCCTGGTCCTATATGACAAGAAACTGATAATGATAACGGATCTATCCAAATATTTTTAACAGGAAATTCTCGTAATAATTCTTCTCTGAATTTCTCAGCTGCTTCTTCATTCTGAGTATGTGCTACAGATATTACAACATCATCAAAATTGTCTGTATGAAGGACATCTTTCATATCCTTTTTTAATGCTTCTATCATAGTCTGCTTTGCAGCCTTCATAGTACGAGCCATGCTGTACTTATCAAGCTTCTCACCATAGATAGAAAGTACAGGTTTAATCTTAAGCAATGAGCCAATGGCTGCTACTGCAGGAGTAAGTCTTCCGCCCTTCTTTAAATACTCAAGGGTGTCTACTGTAATATAGATAGTAGATGCAGCCTTGATCCCCATAAGAGCATCACAGATTTCCTGAGCACTCTTGCCCATATCAGCAAGCTTCTTTGCTTCTAAAGCAGAAAGCTTCTGTGTAACTGATATACGCTGATTATCTACTACAACAACTCTTCCATCATAATCATCTGAAAGCATCTTTGCTGTAGCACAAGATGATGAAAGACCTGAAGACATAGGAATGTAAACAAGCTCATCGTACTCTTCGAGAATCTTGTCCCAGCTATCCATAAGATTACCAGTGATAGGCATCGATGTAGTAATCTCTCCACCCTGTGTAAGCTTCTGATAGAACTCATCCTGAGTTAAATCAATGTCCTCATAATACAATTGTCCATCAATATAAAAAGGCATTGGCTCAACGAAGATTCCTAATCTCTTAGACTCCTCCTGAGTAATGCCACTATTGCTATCTGTAAGTATTGCTACTTTACTCATAATTCACCTCAAAATATGATTTGCTCTAAAATAAAAGCACCGCTGATTATGATACCATAACCAGCGGTGAAAGTGAACCAATTTATCTAAATTAGTACATGCCACCCATTCCTGCACCTGCAGCGGCTGCAGCAGCTGCATCAGCAGCAGGATCCTTAATATCAGCTACAACTGACTCAGTAGTAAGAAGTGTAGATGCAACAGATGCTGCATTCTGAAGAGCAGTTCTAGTAACCTTAACTGGATCAAGGATACCAGCCTTAACCATATTTACATACTCTTCCTTGTATGCATCGAAACCTACAGCATCTTCTGACTCACGTACCTTATTGATGATAACTGATCCTTCAAGACCAGCATTAGCAGCGATGTAGAAAAGTGGAGCCTCAAGAGCCTTAACGATTACGTTAGCACCTGTCTTCTCGTCACCTGTAAGTGTCTCGGCAAGCTCTGCAACCTTCTTCTGAACGTGGATGTATGCAGAACCACCACCTGAGATGATACCTTCCTCTACAGCAGCACGTGTAGCGTTAAGAGCATCTTCCATACGAAGCTTAGCTTCCTTCATTTCTGTCTCTGTAGCAGCACCAACACGAATAACTGCAACACCACCAGCAAGCTTAGCAAGTCTTTCCTGAAGCTTTTCTTTATCAAATTCTGATGTTGTCTCGTCAATCTGACCACGAATCTGAGCTACACGAGCCTCGATAGCAGCCTTATCACCTACACCATCAACGATTGTTGTATTCTCTTTGTTAACCTTAACTGACTTAGCACGACCAAGCTGGTCAAGAGTTGTATCCTTGAGCTCAAGTCCAACCTCCTCAGAGATTACCTGACCACCTGTAAGAATAGCGATATCCTGAAGCATTTCCTTACGTCTATCACCATAACCTGGAGCCTTAACAGCTACTACATTGAATGTACCACGAAGCTTATTAAGGATAAGTGTTGTAAGAGCCTCACCCTCGATATCCTCAGCGATAATAAGAAGTCTAGAACCAGACTGAACAATCTGCTCGAGCACTGGAAGAAGCTCCTGAATGTTAGAAATCTTCTTATCTGTGATAAGGATATATGGATCATCAAGATTAGCTTCCATCTTGTCCATATCTGTGCACATGTAAGCTGAGATGTAACCTCTATCGAACTGCATTCCTTCTACAAGGTCAAGTTCTGTCTGCATTGTCTTAGATTCCTCGATTGTGATAACACCATCGTTAGAAACCTTTTCCATAGCGTCAGCTACCATCTGACCTACCTCATCATCACCAGCTGAGATAGCTGCTACTCTAGCAATCTGCTCCTTACCATCAACAGCCTTTGACATAGCTGAAATAGCCTCTGTTGCACACTCAACAGCCTTTTTCATACCCTTTCTAAGAACGATTGGATTTGCACCTGCAGCAAGGTTCTTCATGCCTTCCTTAACCATAGCCTGTGCAAGAACTGTAGCTGTAGTTGTACCATCACCTGCTACATCGTTTGTCTTTGTAGCAACTTCCTTTACAAGCTGAGCACCCATGTTCTCGAATGGATCATCAAGCTCAACATCCTTTGCGATAGTAACACCATCATTTGTGATAAGTGGAGCGCCATATGGCTTAGCAAGAACTACATTTCGTCCCTTAGGTCCGATTGTAACTCTAACTGTATTTGCTAATTTATCAACACCTGCCTCTAATGCCTGTCTGGCCTCAGCACCGTACTTAATTTCCTTTGCCATTATAATCTACCTCTTTTCCTAGTGTATTAATTTTATTATTCTACAACAGCTAAAATATCATTCTGACGAACGATAATGTACTCTTCGCCTTCAAGTTTAACCTCTGTACCTGCATACTTAGAATATATAACTTTCTGGCCTTCTTTTACCTGCATTGTAACTTCCTTACCATCTACAACCCCACCTGGACCAACAGCTATTACAAGAGCCTCCTGTGGCTTCTCCTGTGCTGCTGACGCAAGAATAATTCCTGATTTTGTAGTCTCCTCTGCCTCGCACTGCTTTAAAACAACACGATCTGTTAATGGAACCAATTTCATTTTATATTACCTCCTAAAATAATAATCTCAAATTTTTGTTAGCACTCTATACGCCCGAGTGCTAACTACAAAAAGTATAATAGGATTCTATTGAAAAACTTTCAACTAAATCCGAATGAAGATTTTCAACAGAATCCTATTAAAAGCTCATTTTTTCTCTTATTTTCTCATTTTTTCTTACTTTTGCATTTTTGGAAGCTTGGAAAGTACCGTATTTTTAAGAGTATCTCCACCTACAGCCATTAAATGCTTTAGGACCTCCATTACTATAGCCTGATTTTCGGGATCCAATGCCTGTATTTCCTTGGTAACAATTGCAATAGACTTAACCTTATTTCCTGTAATATGAGACATTTTTGTAGCCCCTGAGTTAGACAAAAGCTCAAAGAATACATCGCCAAAGGCTTCTCTGGTTTCATAATCAAACTTTTTTGTCCACTCTTTCATTATTTCATCAATCATTACAGACGAATTGGCCACTGAATCTACTTTTATAAATCTATTACAAACAACTTGCCAGCTAAACAAATCATGCTGATTTATGCCCCTTGTATTTGATGAAACTATAGAAACTTTTGCCTTTGTATACATCATCATTCCAATAATAGATTCGTTTGGAATATATTTATGTACGCGTTTAATAACAGATTTGTATTCTGGTGTTTTAAGAATCTCTGGAATAAATCCAGGACCATCATTATTGAAAATCTCAATAATATTATCTTTAATGTGTGATTTACAAAATGCTGCACCATACAAGGCAAAGCTTCCACCTTTAGAATGGCCACCGATACGAAGAGGCTTCATTGTGCGTGCAAAATTTTTATTCAAATATTCTACTGCTTTAAGCTGACCTCCAGTACCTGGGGAAAAACTCATATTGAAATCTTCTTTCCATCCAACCAAAGAATCATCCGTCCCTCTAAAAGCCACATATATTGTGCCATCTGGAAGGTAAAAGGTACAAACTGCAAACTGACTCTGATCTTCGTTATCTACTTCATTTACAAAACCTGAAAGCTTAGTGCCTCCAAATCTTTTTGAGTGAGCCATCTTCTTTAGCAAAAAAGGTGCATTCTTGGTCACGGATGTTCTAGCTGACATTTCTTTTTCTGAATTCTTTGAAAAGAATGTATCACACACATCCTCAATTGAGATTTTATCTTTTAGCCCTGGTCCAGGCACGATGTCATCAAAAGCCGAATATACCAATTCACATAAAACAGCATTATCAACCTCATTAAATGGATCGATATCAAAAGGTACATCACCACGCCAAACCAGATAGTCTTCAATGTTAGCCATAATTGATTTTAGTCCTCAAACAATGAATCTGATCCTTTGCCATCATAAACATCATCAAAATAGTTATCTTGAACTTCTTCTTCAAAAATAGAATCATCTAAGGATGAATCCGCATCCTCCATTATACGAGAGTAATTTCTATTAGAATCTTTTTTGTGATCATGTAATCCTATTGCCATAAGCAATAGTGAAAATAAAGATAATGCCCCTACAGCTATTAAGTACGAACAAGTAATTACATTTCTCTCAAAGAACTTCTGTGGAATCATAAGGAAATAAATACTTGCACCTATAGTAACTAATCCAAAAATAAGACTTAAGAACCATACACCGCGTTGAATATGGAACAAAGCAAATGACTGCTGAAGCATAACTGCGCCTAAAATAACACCTATCAAACATACTAAAGCATCAATAAAAGCAGAAATATAATTTGCCTGAAAGATTGAAACAGCACCAATGATTACAAGAATAACGCCCATGGTAAAGCCATAGTTTGATATCTTTATATATTCATGGTTAAAAAAGTATTTGATCATGTACCAAGCACCAAAGCAAATAAATAAAATTCCAATGGCAAGAACAGAAAACGAATATGCTATTTTTGATATTAGGTTTGCATCTAAAACCAAAAGGCAAATTCCCAATGCCAAATAAACAAGAGATGCAACAATGTGTGCAACCAGTGCCACTTTTGAATCCTTAATTTCTTCAATATTTCTAGCCATTATTACCCTCCTCCAGCTAACTGAATAATATTGCAATAAGATTGATTAGGCCATGAGCTAAAAAGCACATCCAAAGCCGTTTGTTTTTTACATACATAAAGCATAATGCCAAACCGACAACTATTGCATATATGAATTGTACTATATTATTATGGATAATTCCAAAACAAATTGTAGATAAAAAGACAGCTTGTATAGGTCCGTACCATAAACATAACTGTCCTGTTATAATACCTCGAAGCAAAAGCTCTTCCAGCACAGGAATAACTATTGCATTACAAAGGATTTTTATAAATATACTACCGTCTGTAAGTGTATTACTTGCTTTTGTAAAATTTGTGGAAATTTCAATTAAACCGCTATGGGTGAGAATTATATTTGTAATAACACCTATAGCCACAACTGCAATAATCCAAATAAAATCAGTAATCAATTCTTTTTTATTAAATTTTTTAGGAATAATCTTCGGAACACCTTTGTAAATAATATACATTGGTACCAAACAAAATAATGCTGCAATAAGCAGGCACATAAGCCTGCCAATTTTTGCAGCATATAAATCCATCAATAAAGAACTCCCAAGCTGATAGACAATAAAATACACCAAGAATGGGTAAACTATTTGTATTACTCGATTTGTCCTAATTTGATTCAATGTAATCTAACACCTCACCTGGATAATCAAAGACTTCTAAAGCACCATGTTCAAGCATCTCTTCGCGGGAACCAAAACCCCATGAAACGCCAATGCAATCAATACCGGCAGCTTCAGCTCCGTCTACATCAAACTTTGTATCTCCAATAAGTATAGTTTCATCTTTTAAATGCCATGGAGCTCTTCTAAAACAAAGATCAATTACCTGCTCCTTTGTATTAATTTTAGCATCTAAAGTAGCACCACAAATTTCTGTAAAATACTTTGCAACGCCTAAGTATTCAAGAATCTTTTTAGCAGTAGGCTCTGGCTTTGAAGTACAGACAAAAAGGCAATACCCTCTTTTGACAAGGGCAGCTAAGAGTTCTTCTACGCCTTCAAAAAGGTCTACATTCAAGCAACCATTTTCTGCATCATAATAATGTCTATATGTAGCAACTGCATCTTTAAAGTCTTCATCCTTAATTCCTAAATAATTAGGAAAAGAATAAGTAAATGGAGGTCCTACGCATTTACGAAGTGTCCCATAATCAGGAATATCGTATCCATATTTGGTAAGTGTTATCCTAAGCCCTTCAATGATACTTGGTGCAGAATCTATCAAAGTGCCATCTAAATCAAAATAAATATTTTTTATCACTTCTTAACCCCTTTAGTATCACGACTTCCAATATGAAGTCTGTTGAGAGCAACATCTTTATCTTTTACCTTAACCTCTTTTGTCTCACCCTCGGATAAAACATAAATATTTGTAAGCTCATCGCCTTTTGCAAGCTTAATACCGCGAACACCAGCGGCTGTCTTTTTCTTTTCAGGAATTGTATCTCCTTCGATTCTTAAGAACATATCCTTTGCTGACTGCATAACTACAGTATCACCAGGATTAATAATCTGAACGCAAATAACCTCATCCTTATCATTTAACTTTGTAGCAGCAATTGTCTTTCTAGAAACATCAAATTCACTACCATCTACAAGCTTGATCATCGCCTGCTTTGTACCAAAGATAAGCTTATTTTTAATAATGTTTTCCATTGAATCTGCAAAGATTAGATTTTCTTTGGTAAGGTCAATCTTTGAACCCTTCTCAGCGGTATCAATTGGTTGTCCCTTATCTCTAAATTTACCAAATGGAAGGCTTAATACTTTTATTGCATGCATGTCGCCCTTTTCAGTAAACAGACAAATCTTATCTATGTTCTTGCAGAATACAATTTTCTTCGATTCGATTTCTGCAGCCTCTTTATTTCGCTCAAATGTAGGCATGTCCACTACACGGGCATAAGCAAATCTATCGATAAGGACAGCCACATCTATAACCTCAATTGGCTTCTCTTCTACAACAGCTTCCTCTACATTGTCGATAACTGTACGACGGTCTCTAGCATACTCTTTTCTAATAGCCTGAAGATCCTTGATAATAACCTTTGCCATCTCAGCACGAGAACCAAGAATCTTAGTGTAACGGGCAATTTTGTCCATTGTCTCGGCATAATCACCACGCAAAGCTTCGATTTCCAAGCCAATTAATCTATGAAGTCTCATATCAAGGATAGCCTGTGCCTGTTTTTCTGTGAAATGAAGCTGCTCAGCATCAGCCTTTGATTTCTGTGACTTAAACTTAATTCCTGCAGTGATTCCATCTACAAGACAAGCCTTAGCCTGCTTAACGTCCTTTGAACCACGAAGAATCTCAATAATTAAATCGATAACATCACATGCCTTAATGAGACCTTCCTGAATCTCTTTCTTCTCCTGCTCTTTGCCAAGAAGATGAGTGTACTTTCTAGTGCAAAGCTCATACTGGAAATCAACGTGATGCTTGATAATTGGAACAATGCCAAGTGTCTCTGGCTTGCCATCAGCAACTGCTAGCATATTAACGCCAAATGTATCCTCAAGACGTGTCTTCTTATAGAGAAGATTGAGAACATTCTGAGCATCAGCACCTTTTCTGAGCTCAATAACGATTCTCATCTGCTCTCCCTTAGACTGGTTCGAAATATCGGCAATGTCATTAGTTTTCTTTGTCTCAACAAGACTACAGATATCATTTAAGAACTTACCGATATTTGCACCAATCATCGGATAAGGAATCTCAGTAATAACAATTTGTTCCTTACCGCCCTTAATCTTTTCGATTTCAGCCTTGCCGCGAATCTTAATTTTACCTACACCAGTAGAGTAAATTTCAAGCAAATCATCTTTATTTGTTACGATACCGCCTGTTGGAAAATCTGGACCAGGAATAATTTCCATCATTTCAGCAGTGCTGATATCAGGATTTTTCATGTACGCAATTACACCATCAACAACCTCACCAAGATTATGCTGAGGAATAGATGTAACCATACCTACTGCAATACCATCAGATCCATTAATGAGTAGATTTGGTACACGAACAGGAAGAACTTCAGGCTCCTTTTCTGTCTCATCATAGTTAGGAATAAAATCTACTACATTTTTATCAAGGTCACCTAGGTAAACTTCCTGGGCAACCTTTGCCAAACGAGCCTCTGTGTATCGCATGGCTGCGGCTCCATCACCTTCGATTGAACCAAAGTTACCATGACCATCCACAAGTGGAAGACTTTTTTTGAAATCCTGGCTCATTACAACCAACGCTTCATAAATTGAGCTGTCACCATGTGGATGATATTTACCCATTGTATCACCAACGATACGAGCAGATTTTTTGTATGGTTTATTATAATCAACCTTCAACTCATACATATCGTAAAGTGTACGACGCTGTACAGGCTTAAGACCATCTCTTACATCTGGTACTGCACGGGCAAGTATTACAGACATAGAATAGTCAATGAAGGATTTTTGCATTATCTCTGAATATTCAGTTCTAATAATTTCTTGTGCCATTAAATATTTATCCTTTCAAATCATTACCGGAATTAAACATCCAGTTCTGCTTCCTTAGCATGTTTGTAAATAAACTGCTTACGAGGTGAAACATCACTACCCATAAGGAGCTCTGTAACCTCAGAAGCCATGAGACCATCCTCAATTTCAACAAGCTTTAGCTTACGACGTTCTGGATCAAGTGTAGTCTCCCAAAGCTGCTCAGCATCCATCTCACCAAGACCCTTGTATCTCTGAAGAGTAAATGATTTACCCTCCATTTTCTTACGATATTTTTCAAGAGCAACATCATCATAAAGATATTCCTCTTCGCCCTTTGATGGGATTGCCTTGTAGAGAGGAGGCATTGCTATATATACGTGACCTTCTCTGATAAGCTCAGGCATAAATCTATAGAAGAATGTAAGAAGAAGTGTGCTGATATGTGCACCATCCACGTCGGCATCGGCCATGATTACGATTTTGTTGTAGCGAAGCTTTGTTATATCAAAGTCATTGCCATAGCCTTCTGAAAAACCACAGCCAAAAGCGTTAATAAGTGTCTTAATCTCTGCATTAGCAAGAACCTTATCCATTGAAGCTTTCTCAACGTTAAGAATCTTACCTCGAATAGGCATGATTGCCTGATACATACGATTACGAGCCTTCTTTGCTGAACCACCAGCGGAATCTCCCTCTACGATAAAGATTTCGCATTTATCAGCTTCACGTGATTCGCAGTTAGCAAGCTTTCCATTCTGATCAAAAGAGAACTTCTGCTTTGTGAGAAGATTTGTCTTTGCCTTCTCTTCGGATTTACGAATCTTGGCACTCTTCTCTGCACATGAAATAATTGCCTTTAATGTCTCTAAGTTTCTATCAAAGAATAAAACGAATTCATCCTGACATACCTTCTGAGTAGCCTTAGATGCATCTGGATTATCGAGCTTAGTCTTAGTCTGTCCTTCGAAACGTGGATCAGGATGCTTAATGCTGACTATGGCTGTAATACCGTTTCTTACATCTGCTCCTGTGAAATTAGCGTCCTTATCTTTAAGAATACCAAGTTCACGCGCATAATTATTAATAACTGTAGTAAGTACAGTCTTAAAACCTGTAATATGAGTACCACCCTCAGAATTGTAAATGTTGTTACAGAAGCCGAGAATGTTTTCTTTGAATTCGTTGCAATACTGAAATGCTACTTCCAGCTCTACATCATCACATTTGCCCTTGAAATAAACAACATCATGGAGAGTCTCCGCTGATTTGTTAATCTCCTTAACAAATCCCTTGATTCCTTCTGGCTCATGATATGTAATATATTCAGGAGTCTCACCTCGCAAATCAGCATAGTTAATTGTAAGACCTGGATTAAGATAAGCAGTCTCGTGAAGACGTGACTTAACCTCATCCTCCTTAAAGTATGTCTTCTCGAATATTTCAGCATCTGGGAGGAAATTAATCTTTGTTCCGTGCTTGTTTGTTTTTGACACTTTAGGAAGAAGACCATCAACAAGCTTTTCTGTAGGAACACCTCTCTCATATCTATCATGGTGAACATAACCCTCGCGGGAAATATCTACAACCATATATTCAGATAAGGCATTTACAACAGAAGAACCAACACCATGCAAACCACCAGATGTTTTGTAAACGCTGTCATCAAACTTACCACCTGCGTGGAGTGTCGAGAAAACAAGACGTGCTGCTGGAACGCCCTTAGCGTGCATACCTACAGGAATACCACGGCCATTATCTTCTACTGTACAGCTGCCATCCTTTTCGAGAGTAACATAAATAGTGTCACATTCTCCTGCAAGATGCTCATCAACAGAGTTGTCTACGATTTCGTATATAAGATGATTGAGACCTTTGCGGGATGTAGAACCGATATACATTCCAGGACGCTTTCTAACAGCCTCAAGTCCCTCTAAAACAGATATACTGCTTGCATCATAGGTAACTTTTTTTGCCATAAAAAATTCTCTCTTTCAAAATAAAATCTATAAACGTCTATAAAACGTCTAAAAGGCGTCTGGATTTCCAGGCGCCAGTTAATATCAATTTAGTGTTTTCCGGTAGAACCAAAACCGCCAGCTCCACGAGCTGTATCTGAAAGCTCTGAAACCTCAGAAAATTCTACTGAAAGGAAAGGAACTACTACAAGCTGAGCAATCTTCTCTGCTGGAGTAATAACTCTCTCAATCTCTCCATCATTATGAAGAGCAACCTTAACTTCTCCCCTGTAATCTGAATCAACTACACCAACACAGTTTGCAGGACGGAGACCTTCCTTAGCTGAAAGTCCGCTACGAGCAAAAACACCTCCGAAATAACCAACTGGAATCTCCATTGCAAGACCAGTACCAATCATCTTGGTCTCGTGTGGTGCAATTTTAACCTCCTCTGTTACATCTGCAAACAAGTCATAGCCTGCAGCATACTCTGAACCTCTCTCTGGAAGCTTCGCAGAGTCGGTAAGCTTTGTAATATTGATATTCATAGAAATTTAATCTCCCTTAATCTAATCTACATGCAAAACAATCTGTTCTAGCTTTCTTGTCTGAGGAACATCAATAACTCGCTGATTGATACTTCCTCTCCATTTTGCCTGTAAATCTATCTTATCAATTTCAAACTCCCCGTCAACCAGAACATCCACATATTCCATAATCTCCAGAGATTTAATCTCCTCATAGGCATACCCTGTGTAAAGCCAGACGGTCTTGCCGGGAAACCTCTCCCTAATTTCCCGGGCAAGCTCCGTCACTTCCATTCGATTTCCAGGATACAATGGGTCACCTCCACTGAATGTAATTCCGGAAATATAGTCTCTGGACAATACTTCAAATAATTCATCTTTAGCGGCCTGATCAAATTTCAAACCACCATCTGGGTCCCAAGTAATTGGATTTTGGCAATCCTTGCAATGATGGTCGCAGCCTGAAACCCATAGCACTGCTCTTAGACCATCGCCATTAAGCATATCGTCTTTAGTTATATTATGATAATTCATTACGATTATTCTCCAAGTTATTGCAATTAGTTACACTAACAAGCATTAATATTCTTCCTTTGTCAATACATTCCTCATCCAGAATATTAATAGCTTGTTTGCTACTAATTGCGTATTTAAATTACATAGATTTACGATCAGCGATTTCCGCCATCTTCGCCTCATTAAGACGTGTATCTCCCTTTACACGTGAATAAGATAAATATCCATTCATTCGGTCAATCTTAGTGAGATTCTTGCTTCCGCATACTGGACAAACATCCATCTCAAGCTCTTCATGACCACAATCATCGCAGTATGAAAGGGAAAGGTTAACACCTTCATAGAAGCCTTTCTTCATAGCACGACGAACAAGTGTCTTTACAGCCTCGCGGTTGTAATTAATAGGGTAACGAACGTACTGAATCTTACCACCGTTAGAAAGTTCCCAGAAGCGTCCTTCCTTATCCTGCTTTTCAATTGGTGTAATATCTTCTGTAACATGGCAATGGAATGAATTTGAAACGTAATCCCTGTCTGATACATTTTCAACTATTCCATATTTATTTCTGAACTGCTTAACCTGTAATCCGCAAAGATTCTCAGCTGGTGTACCGTAGATAGCATAAAGATTACCATCTTCTTCCTTAAACTGATTTACCTTTTCATTAATGTGCTTAAGCACCTCTAAAGCAAACTCACCATCCTCAACAAGAGATTTACCATTGTAAAGCTCCTGAAGCTCATTGAAGGCTGTGATACCAAATGATGCTGTAGCAGCCTTAAGTAATGGTTTAATCTTATCGTGGAAGCCAAGATGACCACCGTAAAAACCGCCTTCGCAGTATGCAAGTGGGTTTGTAGATGCACGCATCTCTCCCAGGTAAGCATATGTACGAATATGAAGCTTTCTAATCATCTCAAGATAATAATCAAGCACCTCATAGAAATCCTTAGATTCCTGACGAGCCTTAGCAAGAATCATTGGCAGATGAAGTGAAACTGCTCCAATATTGAAACGGCCAATAAATACTGGTTCATCGTTTTCGTCAGCTGGTTTCATTCCACCTCTTTCATACCAAGGTGAAAGGAATGCACGACATCCCATAGGTGAAATTACTTTGCCGTATTTTTTATACATGCTGGCAATGTATCCTTCGCCTGTAAGTGAAAGCCAGTCTGGATACATAGTCTTTCTAGAACAGTCGATACCAGCTTCGAATACGTCCTCAAGCTCACCGCCTGGTCCGTGAAGATTCTCATCATAAAGGAATACAACCTTAGGGAAAAGAACTGGCTTCTTGAAGCCTGGTTTACCCTGTCCGATTGAACGAACCTTAAGGCATGCCTTTGATGCCATCTTCGCAAATACGGATGTACCAAGACCGATTGTAACTGTAATAAATGGATAATCACCACGTGATGAAGCAACTGTATTGAACTTATACTCCCATCCCTGGAAGCCCTGCTCCATATCACGCTGAACCTCAGCCATGGCAACTTCCTCAGCCTTTGATTGATCTATACCCAAATCAACATATTTCTTAAGATATTTGTCGTATGAAATCTGAGCATATTTTTCCAATATCTGATCAGCTTGAGGAATAGTGAAACCACCATACTGCTGGCTGGCAGCAGAAAGAACAATATCACCAATAACGTCAAAAGCTACATCAAGACTCTTAGGCTCGTTGTAGAAAATATTACCCATTTCAAATCCACCCTCAAGGACAGATTTAACATCGAAAAGACAACAGTTCATAGTATCTCTTCTGGCGTTCATATCATGAATGTAGATATAGCCATCACGAATAGCCTGAACCTCTTCTGTTGTAAGGAAGAATTTCTTGTACAGCTCTCTATTAAGCTCATTAAAAATCAATGAACGCTTGGTAGAAACAAGGGCCGAATCAGTATTTGAATTTTCCTTGTCACCGATGTACATGATGTTCTGAGACTTCTTATAAACATCATCAAGCATCTGTACGAAATCCTGCTTGTAGTTGCGGTAATCGCGGTAACTCTTTGCAACCATTGGATTAACACGCTCCAAAGCACCCTCAACAATGTTATGCATTTGCGCAATTTCAATTTTCTCAAGGCCAAGTTCCTCCACTCTTTCCTCAACAAATTGACATATAAACTTCTCCTGTTCAGGAGTAAATTTAACAAGCACACGTGTAGCTGACTTCCCCACAGCCTCTACAACTTTTTGCACATCAAATGGCTCAAGTGCGCCATCTTTTTTTACAACATAACGATTCATACCTAACCTCCGGTAATTTATTGAAAAACAATTAATAATTTTTGAATTTTCTGTCAATATCTAGTTCGCTAACAAACAAAAACTACTAGATATTGTGTTGATGGTTTTATACTACCACCACACTATCTAGTAGTCAATAGGTTCACAAAACACAAAATAAAGTTTAACAATTCAGACACATTTACTAAAAACCAAGGGTGTCATTTACTAAAATTACGTGAATTCGGCCTTCATGTCGAGAGTAACGTGTCATTAAAAACTGGCAGCATATTGTGTCTGGAGACTTACAATCCATACACGCTCCAGTCTTTGAGCAAGGTGTAGATAATCCAAAACGCTGAGCATTAATAGGCGCAGCTACATTTCTTGCACGTTTCATAGCAGAATCCACATCAGGACACACCTTATTCATACCAACAATAAATAAGACATGTTTTGGACCCTGTGCAATAGCAGATACTCTGTTTGAATTTCCATCAATATTAATCATTACGCCATCTTCTGTGATTGCATTTGCACTACTAAGAAAATAATCAGCATCATAAGCGGCAAGCATGGCAGCTCTTTTATCTGGTGTTGCATCTCTGTCTATAAAATGATAATCCCCTTCTTTTAGAGCTTCCACAAGTCCAATTTCATGAGCTGACATTGCGCCACCCATAGAGATTGATGAGCCCGATGGAATTATTTCCAAAGCTTTCTTTAATGCCTCTTCTTTATTTGAAGCATAGTATCCGCTCATATTTCTTGACTCGAGCCCCTTAATCACTTTTTGTGCCAGTAATTCATTTCTTTTAATGATATTTGCGTCCATAATTATCCTCCTTCTACATTAGATATTTATTTCAAGACCAACCTTTAGTTGCTCTAGTTTATCTCCTAATTCATTTTTTAATATTCCAAATGCTCTGTTCTTTGTGCAGTGACCAGTACAAATATATTGAATATTTTTTTCTTTAAAAACTTTTGCAACTTCAAGAATCTCCTCCTCAGATTTGTTAAATAAATGAAGTCCACCAATATATCCGTAAATATGCTTTTCAGGAAAAGAATCCTGAACATCGTTTATTATATTTTCTACACCACCATGTGAGCATGAATTTAAAATCACAAGTCCTTTATCGGTATCGATAACAAGGCTTTGTTCATGAGCAAAATCATCAGGAAGCCATCTATGATTTTCTTTTACGTACATTTTTTCTCGTTTGCCAATTAGAGAAAGTCCCTTTGATTTATGTGGAATTAAAAACACTCCATCCATAATCTTATAATCTCCAGATACTTTTTCTATTCTATCAGGATATTCTTTTAAAACTTTTTTAGGGATTCCAATATATATTTTAAAGAACCTTCGTTTATGATAACAGTTAGTTTCCACAGAATCTCTTACATAGAATTTTGCTTTACTGTTATTTTTAAAGAATAATGGCATACCGTTTCCGTGATCATAATGTGCGTGACTCAGAACACCATAATCTATATCTGCAACGTCAAACCCTAAGCTTTTTAGATTATTTAAAAATAAACCTGATGCACCAGTATCAAGTAGAATTTTATTACCATCATATTCTACAAGAAGGCAAAGTCCCCATTCTCCTTCCAACCCCAAATTCGATATATTATCTACTGTTACTGTTATTTTTGTATCCATGACACATCTCCTAAAAACCTTCATTTACAAATGAATAAACTATGTGATAACCTCTATTACGAGGTGACATTAATGACAATGAAAACTAATCGAAAAACACAATTTGATATAATTCGTATTCTCGCAATACTTATGATATTTAACTACCATTTCTGTATGGAGAGCGGAGCCGCTGAGTCCATTTTTTGCGTGTATAAAAATGGTGGTTGGGGAAGTGTTGGAACAAGTATTTTTTTCCTTCTTTCAGGCTACTTAATCCATATGGGAAGTAAGAATACAAATATCAAAACATATATTAAAAAGAGGTTTTTATCAATATACCCTGCCCTTTGGCTAAGTTTTATTATAGTTTATCTACTTACAAGTATTAAACGAAATAATTACCTTTGGGGTGGTGAAGTCTGGAGAATCATCCTTTCTTTTCTAGGAGTGGATACATATCTTCAGTATTACTACATTCCCACCTATTCATGCGTCGGTGAATGGTTCACTGCAATGATTATATTTTTGTATATTACATATTTGCTTCTTCGCATTTTAATAAAAAAATGTCCAAATATAAGCACTATCGTAATTACGATATTGTATTTTGCTGAATGCATAATAGGTATACAGAAAAACGTTCCTGCTGATGCCAGCATTTTTACAGCGCTTATGCTTTTCTGGATTGGTATGCTTCTTCAGGAATATCCTACAATGCTTCAAACAAAAATGTGGAAAGTAGTTTTAGCTGTAATTATTTCAGTAGCAGTTATGTTTATTAAACTACCTTTTATAGGAAATGTTCTCCCTTGGAAAAATCTCCTGGGAATAGCGATATTTTACCTTTTACATGTAATTTTTTCTGCAATTAAATTTGGTGAAACATCAACTAGAATACTTAAATTTTTTAGTTCCTTATCCTTTGCCTTTTATTTAATCCATCATTTTGTAATGATACAGATCATTGAAAGATACGGTACAAATATTATCGCATTTACGTATTTAATGGCACTAATCATCACATTAGTAACAGCAAGTGCAATCACAAATATAACTAATAAATTGAGATATAATAGTTAAAATATATCCAGCATACTATCTAAATAAATCTCTTCTCTTACTTTAAGCTGATATTCAGGCTTGGTCATGTAGTAAAGCAAAAACTCTAATATTAATGCACTGCCCAAGCCTCTACCTTCAATCTTAAAATTCTTAAAACCATTTGGAATATATACATTTAAAATATCATCAATTCCAATAAAGCCTGGATTTTTCATAGCGTCTGAAAATCTATAGCCTCTATCTGCTGTAGGCGAAACACAAATATGTTCTTCACAATCCTCTCCAAGACTTTTTCTGCTGACGTTTTCATAACATTTTTTTCTGTCGTAGCAATCAAACCAGCAACATTCATTACAAAGAAATTCTACTTTATCTTTTTGTTCCTGTGTCAATGAATTAAGCCTATCAAATTCTTTATTAAGTCTGAAATCCGGTACTACAAAAGAAAAATCCTTGCGATTCAATTCATTTTCAAAATCATCAAAATCAGTAAGAACTTTTGTTGTGCTAGAGATATAATAAAAATCTGGATATCGATTCTTTAAAAATTCCAGAAGTAAATCAGAGTATATTATAATTCCATTTTTACTTTCCCCATTATGTTCAAATAACTGACAAAGCATATTACATTTTTTATCTAAAAGATGTTCTTCTTCTACTAAAGAATTACTAAAAGTAAGACGTGAGGAAATATTATATTTTTGCATTAGAGCAGCCACATTCTTTGAACTTTCATCTCCGAAGCCGACACGACCGCCTCCCCAAATACAATCATCTGGTGCGCCATAAATAGAACCTATCTCACACCAGTCGTAAAAATACTCCCTATGATTATAAAAAAGAGGTAGAAAGACTTTATAAAGTTCATAAAACTCAAACAACCCTGGAAGGTGATAAAAACATTTCAAAATCTCTTTACCTCTATTCATTCATAATTTAATTTATTCTATGATATATAACTTGTATTAATAGCTTCAATAAGTGGCTTTATATATGACTTATCAGTCCAATCATGTTTGTCTGTACCAGCATCCATTAATGCCTTTTCCCAGATTTCATAATCCTTTGGGTCTTTCTTTGCAACAGACTTCTGAAGCATTTTACAAAGATTTCTATCCACGAATGACATATTGTCCATATCCCAGCCTCCACGGAAATAGAAAAATGGAAGCATCTTTAGATAGTCTTTCATATTCTGATCAAAAATAAAGCTTATTGCACCTTCTTCAATTGGTGAAGCGCCATCACAGAAAACATATAACTGTTTATCCTTAAGTGCATCAATATGCTTCTTTAAAAAAGATAAACCTGCAATACCCTGAGCATAAAGACCACCGCCAAAGACTACAGTATCATATTCTTTAATATCTTCGATTTTTGCGTGCTTAACATCTACTATGTCAAATCCAGTCTCCTCAGCAATCCACTGGGCATAGCGTTTTGTTGCACCATACTTAGACTTATAAATAACTATACCTTTCATAACTATATCCTCCCATATTAATCTTGTTTTATCTCTTGTTAACTCACTTTTTCTCACTTTTTCATAGTCACATAGATGAAGCTATCTAAGTCCATGCCATTCCCCACGGCCAAAACTACGGATATACAGGTATTTGGGGTGCACTTAATAAGACGTCGTCTTATTATCACTATGATTGGCCCTTCTTATCCCCAAGTCCTTACGGCAGCCTAACCTCCCATGTCATACGGGATCACCTGATTCCAGGGTCCTTAATTCCTTCGTTCTGCTTATCCATAAAGGGGCGTCATTATGCTCCCTCGCTGAGTCGATGCTCTGATGGAAAAAAA
>NZ_FQYQ01000014.1 GCF_900141825.1 Pseudobutyrivibrio xylanivorans DSM 14809
ATACCACTGATATGTCACACCCTCTGAAGGACTAGCTGTAGCTGTAAAAACATTTCCTTCTACTCCAATTGCCAATGATGTAAAATCTTCTGGTGGTTCTGCTGCTGTACTTGCAATGTCTGTAGTAGATACGTCTGAAATATTTACTGCTGCATCCTCAACTACTACATATGCCTTATATGCTGTGTCAGCTGTTAAACCTGTGATTGATACACTATTTGCACTTGCTGTAGCAGCGGCTGTTCCTTTCGCTACTGCATCTCCCTGAGCCTTTATTGTAGCTGCATTAGGTGCTTCTGCAGCAGCTGCTAATACGAGGTAATAGTATGTACCTGCCTCACTTGATGTAAATGCAAGTGTTGCGGTTTCTGCTGCTGTTCTTGTTGCAGATACTAAACTAAGTGTTGGTGCTGTCTCGTCTGCTGTTACTGTTACTTCACATTCAGCTTCAAAATCTCCATCTTCAGTTGTAACTGTAATTGTTGCTGTACCTGCAGCTACACCTGTTACAACACCATCTTCAACTGTTGCCACATCTTCATTATCTGAAGACCATGTAACATTCTTATTTGTTGCATCGACTGGAGCTACAGTAGCTTCCAATGTCTCTGTTGTTCCCTCAACAATAGATGTTGTTGACTTATTTAAAGTAACACCTGTTACTGCTACTGGATCTGCAATTGTAAATGTAATATTATCACTTACTTCGCTTCCATCTTTTGCTGTTGCAGTAATTGTTACCTCAGTTGCTGTTTCATCTGCTTCTACAGATACAAGACCAGTAGCACTCACTGTTACTGTTTCAACATCTGATGACCACTCTACCTCTTTGTTTGTAGCGTTTTCTGGAGTAACTTCTACTGTAAGCTGTAATGTCTGTCCCTTAGTGATTGATGTTGCATCCCCTGCTGCTGTTACTGTTATGTTCTCTACAGCTACAGGCTCTTCTGGCTCAGATGGCTCTGTTACTGTTACAGTACATGTAGCTGTCTTGCCACCATCTGCTGTAACTGTAATTGTAGCTGTTCCTGCTGCTACACCTGTTACTTTACCTTCAGCAACAGTAGCAACTGCAGTATCAGATGAACTCCAAGTAACCTTCTTTACGCTTGCATTTTCTGGCTTAACAGTTGCCTTCAACGCAAGTTCTTCACCAACTTCTATAGATGCTGTAATCTTGTCTAATGTTACACCCGTAACAGCCACATTTGCTGCTGGCTCGCTAGGTGTTTCTTCCTTATTATCCTCTGGCTTTGTAGCATTCTGCTTTGTAGAAGCTGAGCCGCCACCGCCTGAGCTTGAGCTAGAGCTGCCTGATGAAGCAACAGGAGCTGCTGCCATAGCTGCGGCTGGATCTGTGATGCCCTTAGCCTCTGCAGCCTTGATTGCTGCTGGTGTAAGAACTACAGTAGGATCTGCTACAGAAGTTACTGTAATACCTGCATCTGCAGCTGCCTTTAAAGTAGTGATAGGACGATCTTCCTTAGAACCAACTGCTGCGTAGTGAATGTAGTACTTTACGATATCCGCACCAAATTTACCCTTAAGGTCTGGATAAGCACTAGCATAAGCACTTACGTTGAAGTTAGCACTTAAAGAACGTCCTTCATAGATTCCGAACTTAGCGAAATGATTGAATAGGGCTTCTCTGCTATCTCCAAACTTTGCAACAACGTCTGGATTCATCTTCTTGTAATATTCATAATCGAATATGCTCCTAAGAAGAGCTGCCTCAGAAGATGAGGTGTTTCCATAGGTTACGGCGGCAGCTGTTTTCGCCATAGTAATCTCTGCTGCCTGTACAGGCATACTACAGAATACTGTAGCTGCAGCGACTACGAGAGAGAGCGAAAAAGTTGCCAAAAACTTTCTGTTCTTCATGTAAAAGTCCCCTTTCTACAATTTTTCGGGTTAAACCCGTGTCTGTTAAGTATTGTAACTCTATGCATTGCTATTTGCAATGCAATTGCCATGCAATTTGCTTTGTTTCATAATTTTTTCACACAATTAACATAAATGTATGAAGAAAGGAGAACTATATGGCATTTATACTAAAATCAGACAGAAAAGAAACTGAAAACAAAACGGTGAGATTTCCACTAGATTTGATACACAGAATCGAAGAAGCAATCACTGGTAAAGACGTGACTTTCTCAGGATTTGTAATACAAGCGTGTGAATTTGCTTTAGAAAATATGGAAAAAGATAAAAAATAAAAGCGTATTGCGAAATGCAATACGCTTTTTTATTCCCCTCAACGGGAAGCCTCATTTTATACTGCTAAGAAGAACTTGATAAGGAAGAGAACTGAGATTACATATGTAAGACCAGAAACTTCCTTTGCCTTGCCTGTAAATACCTTAATGATTGTGTAAGAAATCATAGCAAGACCAATACCGTGTCCGATTGAACCTGAGATTGGCATACCAATAAGCATGATTGTTACAGGAACACAAACTGAAAGATCATCAAAGTTAACCTTCTTAAGACCTGTCATCATAAGTACACCAACATAGATAAGAGCTGCTGATGTAGCTGCTGCTGGAATGATTGCAGCAATTGGTGCAAGGAAAATGCAAAGAAGGAATGCGATACCACATGTAAGTGCTGTAAGACCTGTGCGTCCGCCTGCCTCTACACCTGAAGCTGACTCGATGAATGTAGTAACTGTAGATGTACCTGTGCATGAACCAACGATTGTACCAACTGAATCAGAAAGAAGTGCTTCCTTCATGTTTGGCATATTTCCCTCGCGGTCAACCATTCCTGCACGTGAAGCTGTACCTACGAGTGTTCCGATTGTATCGAACATATCAATGATACAGAATGTGATAACAAGTGTTACTGCTGTGAACCAACCCATCTGAGCAAGTCCAGCAAAGTTGAACTTGAAGAGTGTTGTTGAAGCCATATCACCAAATGCTGGAACGAATGAAGCTGTTGCAAGTGAAGCAAATGGGTTGCTTCCAAGGAATACTGCATCGCATACCCAGTAAAGAACTGAAGCTGCGAGCATACCAATAATAACTGCGCCCTTTACACCCTTAGATGCAAGAACAACGATTACAAAAAGACCAACGAACATTGTGATTGCTGAAAGAACCATTACTGGATAAGCATCTGTCATTACGTCTCTAGCATGTGAAGCTGTAAGAGCTCCAAAGAAATCCTTCATTACGAAGAACTGATTGAAATTTGAATCAGCAATGTAAACGTTAGAACCAAAACCAATGTTAAGAAGCATAAGACCAATAGCTGGTGAGATACCAAGTCTGATGCCAAGTGGAATTGCATCAACGATCTTTTCACGAACATTAAGAAGTGAAAGGATAAGGAATACAACACCTTCGATAAGGATGATGCAAAGCATTGACTGGAAGGACTGTACATAGCCCATTCCTGTTGTAGCAACAAGCTGACCAATAACGATTGCCATGAATGAGTTGAGACCCATACCTGGAGCAAGACAGAATGGCTTGTTTGCAAGGAATGCCATTACAAACATAGCAACTGCAGATGAAAGACATGTAGCAAGGAATACACCATTCCAAAGCTCTGCGCCACCTGCTCCGTAGTTTGTAAGGATGTTTGGATTCAAGGCAATGATGTAAGCCATTGTCATGAATGTAGTAAGACCGGCAAGAATCTCAGTCTTTACTGTAGTGTTGTTAGCACTAAGTTTGAATCTTTTCTCTAACATATTTTTTCTCCTTATTATTAAAAAATATTTAATAACTATTTAATTAACACCTCATCCACCGCTAACGCGGTCCCCCTTCCCTTCGCCAGGGTGGCAGATGATGCTTAAAAGCATCATCTCAGCCCCTCAAGGGGAAGGCTATTTGATAGAGGCTTTTACAAATGCTGCGAATAATGGATGTGGCTTGTTTGGACGGCTCTTGAATTCTGGATGGAACTGAACACCAACGTGGAACTTGTTTGTAGAAACCTCTACTGCCTCTACTACTTCATCGTTAGGTGATGTACCAGAAATTGTAAGTCCCTTTGAAGTCATTACATCTCTATATGAATTGTTAAACTCGAATCTATGTCTGTGACGCTCAGAAATATTATCCTGACCATATGCCTCATGAAGCTTTGTGTCTGGACGAACTGCACATGGGTAAGCACCAAGTCTCATTGTACCGCCTTTACGAAGTACAGCCATCTGCTCTTCCATAAGGTCGATTACGCAGTTCTTTCCTGTGCTGTTGAACTCTCTAGAATTAGCATCCTCAAGTCCACATACGTTTCTAGCAAACTCGATAGCAGCAACCTGCATACCAAGACAAATTCCAAGATAAGGAATATCGTTCTCACGTGCAAACTGGCAAGCAATAATCTTACCTTCGATACCTCTGTCACCAAAACCACCTGGAACTAAGATACCGTCACAAGCTCCAAGCTTCTCCTTAACATTCTTCTTTGTGATTTCCTCTGAATCAACCCACTCAACCTCAACGTGTGCGTTGTTTGCATATCCACCATGATAAAGAGCTTCTCTAACAGAAAGATAAGCATCGTGAAGAGCAACATACTTTCCAACGATTGCAATCTTTGTAGTCTTCTTAAGACCCTTGATTGTCTTAACCATGTCTTCCCATTCCTGAATCTTTGGCTCGCGATTCTCGAGGCCAAGCTCACGACAAACGACATCATCAAGACCATACTTATGCATCATAAGTGGTGCTTCATATAAGCAATCAAGTGTATCATTCTCAATTACGCAGTCCTTCTTAACATTACAGAAAAGAGAAATCTTATCCTTAATAGACTGCTCAAGTGGATGATCAACACGGCAAACAATAATGTTTGGAGCGATACCAAGTGACTGAAGCTCCTTAACAGAGTGCTGTGTTGGCTTAGATTTATGCTCCTCTGAGCCTGAAAGCCATGGAACTAAAGTAACATGGATGAATAAGCAGTTCTCACGACCCTTCTCAAGTGAAACCTGACGGATTGCCTCAAGGAATGGCTGTGACTCGATATCACCAGTTGTACCACCAATCTCTGTGATGAGTACGTCGCAATCAGATGTCTCTGCACCCATGTAGATAAATCTCTTGATTTCTTCTGTGATGTGAGGAATTACCTGAACAGTCTGTCCAAGGTACTCTCCCTTTCTCTCACGATTAAGGACATTCCAGTAAACTCTACCAGAAGTAAGATTAGAATATTTGTTTAGACTCTCGTCAATGAAACGCTCATAGTGACCAAGATCAAGGTCTGTCTCTGCTCCATCATCTGTAACGAAAACCTCACCATGCTGATAAGGGCTCATGGTACCTGGGTCTACGTTCATGTAAGGATCAAGCTTCTGTGAAGCTACCTTATAACCCCTCATTTTAAGTAGACGTCCTAAAGACGCTGCTGTAATACCTTTTCCTAAACCTGATACTACACCACCAGTAACAAATACGTGTTTTGTCATCATATACTCCTTTATTATTTATTTACTACTCTGCCTTTTTTTCTTTTCCAAATAGAAAAGGAGTCGAAAGTTACACCCTTATGTAATAAGGTGCTTTCAACTCCTAAATATTCAAATATGATTCCCAACTATTGCACAATGGTATAGCTGCCACATATTTCCTCCTGAAAATAAAAAAAAGCGTTTTTTTTTACGAGAAATTTCTTCCTCATAAAAATGTACGCCCTGTACTTTGAAAGTGTACAACAATGAATGCATTTTGTAAAGAGGAAAATTGAACACCTCATCAGTCACCTTCGGTGACAGCTTGTCTCGCCTCCCGGCTCGGTCGTTGCTAAACAGGCTCCACTGGAGCCTAGCAACCCTCAAGGGGAAGCCTTTGAAACAATTTTTATGTTTTGTTTATTGTATATTTTTGCATCTACATTTATAATAGCTGAGGTTAGAATTTATACATATAATAAGAAAGAACAATAATGATTATGAAAAACAAACAGTTTAAACTCGGCATCGACATCGGCTCTACTACAGTAAAAATTGCCGTGTTAGATGAAGAAAACAATCTTTTATTTTCGGATTATCAGAGGCATTTCGCTAATATTCAGCAGACTCTTACCGATTTATTAACACAAGCCAAGTCAATGCTTGGAAAGATCGAGGTCAGACCTATGATTACAGGTTCCGGCGGACTCACTCTTGCAAAGCATCTTGGTGTTGAATTTGTACAGGAAGTAATTGCTGTTTCCACATCTCTTACTCACTATGCTCCACAGACAGATGTAGCTATCGAGCTTGGTGGCGAGGATGCAAAAATCATTTATTTTGAAAATGGAAATGTTGAACAGCGTATGAATGGTATCTGTGCTGGTGGTACAGGTTCTTTTATCGACCAGATGGCTTCACTTTTACAGACAGATGCTCCTGGTCTTAATACATATGCAAAGGATTATAAAGCTATCTATCCTATCGCTGCACGCTGTGGTGTATTTGCCAAGACAGATATTCAGCCTCTTATTAATGAAGGAGCTTCAAAGGAAGATCTTTCAGCTTCTATTTTCCAGGCGGTTGTTAATCAGACTATCTCTGGTCTTGCATGTGGTAAGCCAATCCGCGGACACGTTGCATTCCTTGGTGGTCCTCTTCACTTCCTGGATCAGCTTAAAGAAGCTTTCATTCGTACATTGAAGCTAGATGATGAGCATACAATCGACTTAGATAACTCACATCTTTTTGCTGCTATCGGTTCTGCTCTTAATTCAAAAGAAGAAAATCACGTTCCTATGGATGAGCTCATTGATAAGCTCTCTGAAGGAATTAAGATGGATTTCGAGGTTGCAAGACTTGAACCTCTCTTTGAATCAGAGGAAGATTTCCGTGAGTTCAAGGACAGGCACGCATTAGCAGAAGTAAAGAAGGGTGACCTGGCTAATTATCATGGAAATGTTTACCTTGGTATCGATGCAGGTTCTACTACTACAAAGCTTGCTGTTGTAGGTGATGACGGAACACTTCTTTATTCCTTCTACTCAAGCAACAATGGTAGCCCACTTGCTACATCCCTTAAGGCATTAAAAGAGATTTACTCTATCATGCCTGAGGATACACATATCGTACATTCATGCTCTACCGGTTACGGTGAGGCACTTTTAAAGGCAGCTCTCCAGCTTGATGATGGAGAAGTAGAGACAATCGCTCACTACTATGCTGCAGCATTCTTCAATCCTGAAGTTGACTGTATCCTTGATATCGGTGGTCAGGATATGAAGTGCATCCGCATTAAGAACGGTGTTGTTGATAGCGTTCAGCTTAACGAGGCTTGCTCTTCTGGTTGCGGTTCTTTCATCGAGACTTTTGCTAAGTCACTTGATTTCAGCGTTCAGGATTTTGCAGAAGAAGCTTTATTTGCTCTTAATCCAATCGACCTTGGAACACGTTGTACTGTATTCATGAATTCAAAGGTTAAGCAGGCTCAGAAGGAAGGTGCTTCAGTAGCAGATATTTCTTCAGGTCTTGCTTACTCTGTAATCAAGAATGCATTATTCAAGGTTATTAAGCTTTCAGATGCTTCTGAGCTTGGAAAGAATATCGTTGTTCAGGGTGGTACATTCTACAATGACGCTGTTCTTCGTTCACTTGAGAAAACAGCTGGTGTAAATGTGGTTCGTCCTGATATTGCAGGTATCATGGGCGCCTTTGGTTGTGCTCTTATTGCTAAGGAGCGTTACGAGGAAAATCCTACTACCACTACTCTTGGTATTGATGAGATTAACAATCTTACATTTGATACAAAGCTTACACGTTGTCAGGGTTGTGTAAACCACTGTCTCCTTACAATCAATCGTTTCTCTGGCGGACGTTCATTCATCACAGGAAACAGATGTGAAAAGGGTGCAGGCGGTGTTAAGAATAAAGAAAACATTCCTAACCTTTACGATTACAAATACAACAGATTGTTTGATTACGAGTCACTTTCAGAGGAGGAAGCTACTCGTGGTACAGTTGGTATTCCTAGAGTACTTAACTTATACGAAAATTATCCTTTCTGGGCTACATTCTTCAAGGCTTTGAAATTTAGAGTTGTATTATCACCACGTTCTAACCGTAAGGTTTACGAGCTTGGTATCGAATCAATTCCATCAGAATCAGAGTGCTACCCAGCAAAGCTTGCTCACGGACATGTTCAGTGGCTTATCAACGAGGGAAATGTTGATTTCATTTATTATCCATGTATTCCATATGAAAGAAATGAGTTCCCTGATTCAAATAATCACTACAACTGCCCTATCGTTACTTCTTATGCTGAAAACATTAAAAACAACGTAGATGAGATTACAAGTGGAAAGGTTCGTTTCCTTAATCCATTTATGGCATTTACAAGTGAGGACATTCTTGCTTCTCAGCTTGCAAAGGTATTTAAGGAAGAGTTTGATATTTCTGAGAGCGAGGTTCGTGCTGCTGCTCACGCTGCATGGCTTGAACAGGAGCATTTCAGAAATGATATGTATGCAAAGGGTGCTGAGGTTCTCAAGTATTTAGAGGAAACTGGCAGACACGGTATCGTTCTTGCTGGTCGTCCTTACCACGTAGATCCTGAGATTAACCACGGTATTCCAGAGCTTATTAACAGCTACGGTATTGCAGTTCTTACTGAGGATTCAATTTCAAACCTTGGTGAGGTTGAGCGTCCTCTTATCGTTATGGATCAGTGGATGTTCCACTCACGTATGTATGCCGCAGCAAACTATGTTAAGAAGCATGACAACCTCGATTTGATTCAGCTTAACTCATTTGGTTGTGGTCTTGATGCTGTTACTACAGATCAGGTTTCAGATATCCTTACTCACTCAGGTAAGATTTATACTTGCCTTAAGATTGATGAGGTTAACAACCTTGGTGCTGCACGTATTCGTGTTCGTTCATTACTTGCTGCACTTCGTGTAAAGAAAAAGAAGAAGCAGGAGCGCACAATCGTTCCAGCTAACTATAACCGTGTAATGTTTACAGAGGACATGAAGAAGAATTACACAATTCTTTGTCCACAGATGTCACCTATCCACTTTGATTTGATTGAGCCTGCATTTAATGCTGCCGGCTACAATCTTGTGGTACCAGACATCCCTACACGTACATGCGTAGATGTTGGTCTTAAATATGTAAACAACGATGCATGCTATCCTTCACTTATGGTTATTGGACAGCTCATGGCTGCCATCGACACAGGGGAATTTGATATGAGCCGTACTGCGCTTTTGATATCTCAGACTGGTGGTGGATGTCGTGCTTCAAACTACATCGGATTTATCCGTAGAGCTCTTGCTAAGGCTGGCTACCCAGATGTACCAGTTATCTCACTTAACCTTAGTGGACTTGAGCCAAACCCTGGATTTAAGCTTACACCAAGCCTTATCCAGCATGGACTTTACGCTCTTACATTTGGAGATATTCTTCTTCGTTGTGTTTACAGAGTTCGTCCATACGAAGCAGTTCCTGGTTCTACTAACGAGCTTCACGAGAAGTGGAAAAAGAAAATTGTAGAATTCGTTGGTACTCCAAAGATGCTTTCACATAGAAAGTACAAGAAGATGTGCCGTGAAATGATTCGTGATTTCGATAATCTTCCTATCATTGAAGGACTTGTTAAGCCAAGAGTTGGTATCGTAGGTGAGATTCTTGTTAAGTTCCTTCCAGCAGCAAACAATCATCTTGCTGATTTACTTGAGCAGGAAGGTGCTGAGGCAGTTGTTCCAGATCTTACAGACTTCTTACTCTACTGCTTCTACGATTCAACATTTAAGGCTGATAATCTTGGAGCAAGCAAGATGTCTAAGCACATTGGAAATCTTGGAATTAAATTCTTTGAGTGGCTTAGAAGTGCTGCAAGAGATGAATTTAATAAGTCTAAGAGATTTACAGCTCCAGCTTACATTAAAGATACTGCTGAGCAGGCAAAGGATATTGTATCAATCGGAAATCAGACTGGTGAGGGTTGGTTCCTTACTGGCGAGATGCTTGAGCTCATTGAAAATGGAGCAAGCAATATTGTATGTATCCAGCCTTTCGGATGCTTACCAAACCATGTAGTTGGTAAGGGTGTAATCAAGAGAATTCGACATGAGCATCCAGATGCAAACATTGTAGCCATCGACTACGATCCAGGTGCATCAGAGGTAAACCAGCTCAATAGAATTAAGCTTATGCTTTCTACAGCAAATAAAAACTTAAAAGATGCCTAGATGACTTATCCAAGGTTTACATGCTCCCGCAAGGCATCCTCCATATCAGCACATGGGTCCCCCCGCCGGCGTGGGCCCCACCCATGCACTGTATGGCGCCTCCTTGCTCGCGCTTACCGAGTCATCGAAAGTCATCTATAACATAATTAAAGCCAGCATGTACACGATGTACAGGCTGGCTTTTTTCGTTATATGTTTGATGCGACGATGCGAAACTCGTATGGTTTGAGGTAGAAGTTATCCCGGTCGTATGCGTGATAGTTTCCGAAGATGATGCGGTCGCCATAGAACTCTACATGGCGATTTGATGAAGAGAGATTACAATAAATATAAAGGCGCTCTTCTTTTGCTTCCCTTGTAAATATGTACACGTCGTTTGGTGCTGCAACTCTTCTATAAACGCCCTCTGTTATAGCTTTTGAATTTTTCCTGAATTCTATCATCTGCTTGTAGAAATTCAGGATGCTATACTCATCTTCCTGTTCTGCTTCTACATTAATAAATGATTTATTTTCATTTACTCTTAACCAAGGTGTGCCTGTGGTAAATCCTGCGTTTTCTGAAGAATCCCACTGGATAGGAGTTCTTGCATTATCACGGGATGTTCTTAGGATTAATTTTCTTCGGAGCTTATGGGTTAATAATAATCGCTTCATTGCCTGATTAACATTATAGGATTCGATATCTTTAATATCCCTAAGACCTATAAAGTCTCCGTTAGTCATTCCAATTTCTTCACCTTCATAAATAAAAGGTATTCCTTTTAGGCTGAGGTTCAAGCCACATAAAAGCTTGGCACTCTTCTCCCAATACTCCTTCGTATTTCCGAAATGATTTACAGAACGAATCTGATCATGATTCTCTAAATAGTTTGCTGGAAATTCTAAAGCGTTTTGCCATTTATCTATAATTTTAATAAGCTTATTTGGCTTATACTGTTTTTTGAACCATTTTATTCCACCTCTGCTATCTACATCCATGTGTTCAAAGAAGAATATTGCATCCAGCTCTCCTCTATCTTCATCACATAGAAGTTTAGCTTCATTTGGTGTAACAAATATAGTCTCTCCAACAATAAATGTTTTATATTTTGACCATACATCTTTATTGAATCTCTTTAGCAACTCGTGACAACCTTCTGTGTTAAGATAATGCTCACGACCTGTAAGAATTAATCTTCGTCTGCCATTTTTAATTGAATTCTTATATATGATGTTAATTACATCGCATCTGAATCCAGCAATCCCCTTATCCAGCCAGAAACGCATCACATCTGTAATTTCATCATAAACATCTGGATTCTGCCAGTTTAGATCTGGCTGCTTCTCGCTGAACAGATGCATATAATAATCGCCATTTTCCGTCTTGGTCCAGGTTTTATTTCCAAAGAAGGAACCCCAGTTGTTAGGTGTATCGCTAAAGAAATAATAGTTCCTGTATTTTGGATCTCCTGCCAGGGCATTCTTAAACCATTCGTGCTCATCAGAGGTATGGTTTATGACCAGGTCCATAATTATTTTTATGCCTAGTCTCTTTGCTCGGCTGATTAGTCGCTCCATATCTTCCATTGTTCCAAATTCAGGATTAATGCCCTTGTAATCAGAAATATCGTAGCCATTATCATAGCCTGGGCTTGGATAAACCGGGCTGAGCCATATGACGTCAACTCCCAGATTCTTAAGATAATTAAGTTTAGAAATGATGCCTGGCAAATCGCCTATGCCATCGCCATTGCTATCACAAAATGAGCGCGGATATATCTGATATACAACCGCGTTCTTCCACCATTTTTTTGTACCAGTTGTGGCCATACCGTTCCCCCGTGTGCTCATGCGCAATAAAATACCCTTGCGCTCTCCCCATAGACCTATAATATAGTAATGCACATAGTATTTCAACAATTTCTTCACACAATCATCACATTAGTTAGCAATTATTGCGACAAATCGCATATTTTCATGATAATAGTAAAAAAACGGCAGACTAATCCGTCTGCCGTTATAGATTTATGCAAGTGCACAACCTCTAATTTTTGTAACAATTCTTATTTTGTGAGTAACATCATGATCTTATTTGAACGTGCTACAAACTCAGTCATTGCCTCTGGCGAAAGAGGTGCATTAGCAATCTTAGCAAGATCATAAAGCTGAGCTGCAAATGTTGGAACGTTCTCTGAGTCCTTATTGTTAAGGATGTACTGAACAAGATCATTGTTTGCATTAAGGACAAGTGTCTCTGATGCAGAACCGAACATGTTCATATCCATGCCACCCATAGCGTACATTCTCATCATATCCTGCATACGACGACTCTCTTCTGATACTGTGAGCATAGAAGAAAGATCCTTGTTCTTGAACTTCTCAACCTTAACCTCAAGTCCTTCGTTATTAAGCGCCTTACGGAATACATCTGTAAGAGTCTCTGTCTCTGACTTAAGCTCGTCCTCTGATGTCTCCTCAACCATTGTGTCAGTAACATCAGCATCGATACGACAGAACTTATAGTTCTCATTGCGCTGTTCAAGCTGTGTGATGAATGATGTATCAATAGCGTGGTCAAGGATGACTGCATTCTGTCCCTGCTCCTTGAACATATTTACATACTGAGACTGCTGCTGAAGATCAGTTACATAATAAACTGTCTTTCTAGTATCTTCTGGCTCTTTAGTCTCATCAGCATCTTTGTTTTCTTCTACAACTTCTGCCTCTACAGCCTCGCCGTTTTCATCTGTAGCCTTCTCTTCCTCTTCCTTAACAAGAAGCTCTGGAAGTGTGGTGTATTTATCGTTGATGTCCTTGAATAAGATGTAGTCGTTCATCTTATCACAGAACTTTGTATCCTTTAAGCAACCGAACTTGATGAATGGAGCGATATCGTCCCAATACTTCTCATAAGATTCCTTATCAGTCTTACACATGCCTGTAAGCTTGTCTGCAACCTTCTTTGTAATGTACTCAGAAATCTTTGTAACGAAACCATCATTCTGAAGTGCAGAACGTGATACGTTAAGTGGAAGATCTGGGCAATCGATAACACCCTTAAGAAGCATCAAGAACTCTGGAATAACTTCTTTAATGTTATCTGCGATGAATACCTGGTTATTGTAAAGCTTGATTGTACCTTCAATAGAATCGTACTCTGTATTAATCTTAGGGAAGTATAAAATACCCTTGAGATTGAATGGATAATCCATGTTAAGGTGAATCCAGAAAAGAGGCTCCTTATAATCATGGAATACATCTCGGTAAAATGCCTTGTAATCTTCGTCTGTACACTCTGAAGGAGACTTAGTCCAAAGAGGATGTGTCTCATTAAGAGCAACTGGACGCTTAACAATCTTAAGCTTATCCTTTGCAGGTGAAACCTCTACCTGTTCCTTTTCGCCATTCTCATTTTCTTTTTCTTCGAACTTTGCTTCTTCATGAATTTCTTCAATGACCTTATCAGTATCTCTCTTGTCAGCTGCATCTATAGTTTCATATTCCTCTGGTGCATCCTTCTTTGAAAGATAAATCTCTGTAGGCATGAACGAACAGTACTTTGTGATGACTTCTCTTGCTCTGTATTCGTTTGCGAACTCGAGACAATCTTCATTTAAGAATAATGTGATCTTTGTACCTACCTGATTCCATTCGCCATCGCCCATCTCAAACTCTGTACCACCATCACATTCCCAGTGAACTGGTGTAGCACCTTCTTTGTAAGAAAGTGTATCGATGTGAACCTCATCTGCAACCATGAATGCAGAATAAAAACCAAGACCAAAGTGACCAATAATCTGATCTGAATCTGCCTTATCTTTGTACTTCTCAAGGAAGTCTGTAGCACCTGAAAATGCAATCTGATTAATGTACTCATCTACCTCTTCAGATGTCATTCCAAGTCCGTTATCGATGAATGTAAGTGTCTTGTCCTCAGGGCTAACGATTACCTGAATCTTTGCCTTGTAATCAAGTGGAAGAGAATACTCTCCCATCATGTCTAACTTCTTAAGCTTTGTGATGGCATCACAGCCATTTGAAATAAGCTCTCTATAGAAAATGTCGTGATCAGAATATAACCACTTCTTAATCACTGGAAAAATATTTTCACTTGTAATAGATAAACTACCTTTTTTATTACTCATAATTTCTACTCCTTCTCTCGCTGTTACACTAACAAGCATGATGATTTCTACACTCGGCTGAAGAAAGCCTCGCTTAAGAAATATCATAGCTTGTTAGTTACAGCTATTTTCACTAAAACTTATGATAATACTGCATGTTTACGAAGTCAATAGAAAATTAGCACTCTATAAATAAGAGTGCTAATAATACACCTCATCAGTCACCTTCGGTGACAGCTTCCCCTCAAGGGGAAGCCTATAAAAAAAGAGTCATATCGTATATACGATATGACTCTACGCTACATCATAATAAATAAAACAAAATCTTAAAGCTCTACAGATCCCACACTGTCCTTATTAGCTACGTAATAAATTTTACGCTCTTCAGGTTTAATGTAAATGTTTAACTCTTCAAGAGTCTTACCCTTGTAATCCTTCTTGAACTGAGCCTGTGCTTTCTTTAAGCACTCAGCCTCTGTAAACTCACGATCCTGATACTGAACAACTGCTGTTGTTGTAACTGCTTTTTTCTTTGTTGTAGCTTTCTTAGCTGTTGTCTTTTTAGCAGTTGTTTTCTTAGCTGTTGTTTTCTTTGCAACTGTTTTTTTAGCAGCTATTTTTTTTGTTGCTACTTCTTTCTTAACTTCGTCAACAACTTTCTTTGTAGTCGCTGGTGCACTAGCTACTGCAGACTTAACAGTTGTAGCTGCAGATGCTGCAGACTTCTTTACATCATCAACTGTAACCTTTGCATTTGTTACCATTTTTTCACCCTCCTATTTGAGCAATAAAAGTTTTTGTTTTTTATTTAAATAGTATTATAGTCATTCTTTCTTTTAAATGCTAGTCTATTGTAAAAATTTTCTACCAATTTAACAAATAAAAACAAATTATAAAATGGATTTAATACAAAGTGCACTTATATTTTATAAATACTCACTTAATGTTTTGAAAAAACTTGCACTTGTAAGTTCAGAAACATCATCCGTAAATACGATATTGTTCCAAAGTTCTGTGTTCATATCAGAGAAATTTTTCTCTTCCAAATCTTTTACAATATCAGCCAAAACCTGCTGACGTCTTTTCTCAATTATGACCTCTTTATTTGCCTCTGATAATTCCTCATTATATTTATCCAGACACTGGAAAAAGTAGTATCCATTATCAGCAGCAATAGCTGTAGAAACTTCGTCTGTATCAAGGTTAAAAACCACATCATCAATAGCCTTGGAATACTCTCCTCTTGCGAAAGTAACCTGGTAAGAATCATGCTCTGTATATGTGGATGCAAGTCGCTCAAAAGTGTAGCCGTAATCAATCATGCCCTGGATTTCATTTGCCTTTGCTTCGTCTGAAACAAACAAAACAAATGCTTCCATAACTCGTGCTTCATCTTCAGAAACTTCTTCATCTACAGAATCCATAAGTTCCTTGTAAACCTTTGTTGCAAGAGCATATTTTTTATAGGCGTTTGCTACATCCTTTTTTCTAACTCCGGTAAAAGAACGCTCTGCAGAATTAAGTGAAGAATAATATTCTTTTGCTGCATCTTCACATGCTTTTTCTTCTTTTTCTGTAAGTGTTATTTCTTTCTCTTTTGCATATAAATTTAATACGTATACACGTGTTAAATGTTCGATGGTTAAATCTTTAATTGAACCTGTCATAGTGTCGATATCAAAATCTTCAGTCCAAAGATTTACACCATCAACTGAACCATAAATATTTTTTTCATTTAAAAGATAAAGAAGTGCTTCCTTTTTTGAGCACTTCATATCACCAATTTTAAACACTGTATTTCTTCCACTGGAGGTGTCGAAATACACCGTCTTATCCTGGAATGTGCAGGCAGAAAATGACAAAGAAATAGATGCCACAAGACATGCTGCACAGATTCTTTTTGCTAACTTCATTTTTATCCCTCTACAATAAGATATCTTCCGTCGCCAATGGCAAAAACTTCCTCAGAGGAAAGAATTTCCTCCTCAGACATTCCTGAGATATCCATTGCATCTTCGAGATATTCCATTACTTCTTTTTTATTTTTACATACAGTGGCGCAAACGTCCTCTAGGAACTCGGCTGCCTCCTGCTCATCTTCAGCCACCTTTTCTGGGAAGAGCTTAAGCTGATTGTCAAGGAAAGCCTTGATTGTTAATTTGTCGTACATATCGTAACTCCTTTCTCTAATGCGAAGGAATATAGAAGCATTTCCTTCACAGGGGTGTTGTAAGCTTTTTCGATTGCAGACTTGTATAACTGTAACTGCTTTTCATATCTTAGCACTAATTCATTCTCTTCGGCAACTCTATCTGTCTTATAATCCATAAGAACTATTCCATCATCCTCCTGGAAGAAAACATCAATAATTCCCTGAACTAAAATCAGCTCATCTGACGCATCTAAATCATCAAATAAGTCTCTTCCATTGCTTCCAAAAACAAATGGTTTTTCTTTGAATAATAAGCCCTTTTCTGCCGCACCAGAAATGCGTTTTGCTATGTCATCAGACAGGAATTTTTTGAGCTTATATTTGTTGATTCTCGTCTGCTCATCATCAGAAAGCATATGCACGTCTTTCATGTATTGGAGCTGTTCATCAAATGATTCTCTGAAATCACTTCTTGCAAAATCAAAACATTCCATAAAGCGGTGCATAGCAGTTCCGTAAAGTGCACCTGCAGGAATTTTAGAGTCCGCTTCATCATTTGCAGATTCGTTGATTTCTGCTCTCATAAAGTTTGGAATGTAGCTTTCCTCTTCATTGTGAATGAATGCTGGTGCTGCATCTACATTCTGCTCATAGGCGGATTCCATTGCTGTGTGTTTAATTTCAGAAACAGAATATTTGCTCTTATATTTGCTATCTTCTATAGCGTCATATTTAAATGCTAACGTATTTACAATTTCATTATCTGAAGAAAGCTGTGCTTCATCCACCAATCTCTGGATGGCATTTTTTGCATCCTCACGAAGGACTGCGTTCTTGACCTCATCCACAAATAGCTGACCACATTCCACGACGCTCTTATTATAGGAGACACCTGTAGCATTCAAGCCTCGAATCATAAGCTCGATAGCAGACTGTGCCTTTTCTTTTGTGAGGTAATCAACCACGTTAGATGAAGCCGTAAATCCATTAATAATATCTGCAACGGATTTGTCTTTTGTAGGCTTCATTGTGGCTGTAATAATCAACTTATCTACAGGTCGTGTAAGAGCAACATAATACTTTCTGAAAAACTCACCCTTTGCACTTTCATTAAGCTTTGTTTTTACAATGCTGTAGAAAGGTGTGGTGCAGCTGATTCTTGTGGTTGGATTCTGATAATTCAGAGCCAGACCAAGGCTGTCATCATAGCAGAATTTGCCACCTTCATTTGCCATTCCACGACCACATCCACATACAAAAACAACTGGGAACTCCAATCCCTTGCTCTTATGAATGGTCATTATTTTAACAGCATCATCATTTTCTCCAACAGTTTTTGCAAGGCCTAAATCCTCTTCGTAAGTACGAAGTCCTTCTATGTATTCTACAAAACGAGAAAGGCCTTTGAAGCTGGTGCCTTCAAAGCTGACAGCCTCATCAACAAGCTTTTCCAAATTAGCGTAGGCCATCTTTCCAAGAGGAAGAGCGCGAACATAAAGACCGTAGCCAGTCTCCTCCAAAAGCATTTCGATAACCTCATGAATAGGTGTGTCGATTGCTATATCACGGAAACGATTTAATGTATCCAAAAACTTTGCAATGTCATCTGATGGTTTGTTTTCCTGATATTCAATCAGGCAATTATATAAGAATCCATCAGGCTTTTTGGCACGAATCTGTGCCAGTCTGTTTGATGAAAATCCAAACATAGGTGAGTGTAAAACCGCTGCAAGAGGAATGTCGTTAAATGGATTATCTATGCAGGTAAGCATGGATAAAACAGTCTCTATTTCTTCTCTCTCAAAGAAACCTGTCTCCTCTGCCACATATGCAGGAATTCCTTTTTCTTTTAAAACACTTATAAACTTTTCAGCGTGCCCCTTTACCGCCGACATAAGAATAACTATATCGGAATACTTCATAGAGCGAAGATCTCGCTCATCACCATTTTTGAAGCTGACCTGGAAATTGTCACGCTTAAGTTCTTTAATTCTTTTAGCTACAACAAGAGCCTCCAGCGAATCTGCATCTTCTATGGCAAGCTCTCTCATTGCTTCACTGTCCTGAGATGCTACTATTATTTCAGATTCATAGTTTTTTCCTTCGCCCTTAAAAGTATTATCTCCTACCTTAAGTGCTGCTCGCTCGTCGTAAATTACGCCACCCATATCTGCCTGCATAAGAGGCGCAAAAATCTGGTTGCAAAAATTCAAAACTTCTCCACGGCTTCGGAAGTTGTAATCCAAATCTATTCGAACTGAATCTGCATTTTCATCATCCATTGGATAAGAATAAAGCTTATCGATGAAAAGCTTTGGACTAGCCTGTCTGAATGCATAGATAGACTGTTTTACATCACCTACTGTAAAGTAGTTATTTCCGGATGTGATGGTGGTAAGAATCTGTTCCTGAAGCTCATTAGAGTCCTGATACTCATCTACCATAACTTCCTTAAAATGGTTGGCAAGCTCAATGGCAACAGGGCGAATCTCATGCTCTTTCGAATCCTTATTTCTTAGAATCTCCAATGCCATGTGTTCTATGTCATTGAAGTCATATATATTCTTTTTCTCCTTCATTTTTAGAAGGGTGTCGGTATAATCCTGGGTAAATCTAATCAGGGCTGTAGCTTGCTTTTTAACAAAGGAAATACAGTCGAATAATTCATCGGTATTCATAGCGAAAAAGTCGTTCCCATAATCCTTGATTACGCCCTTATACAATTCCCTGATTTCTTTTATTCGTTCTATGTCATCTGGATTTAAAGGTGACTTTTTTGCATCCCATCTTGCAGGTGAAAAGCCAGCGTACAATCCTACTTTTTCTTTATATGTTTTTGCATTTATTATGGCCTGAATGTAAGAATATTCCTCGGAAATTATGGTTCCGTCTTTGGTAGAATAATCCCCATTATAAAGCATCATTAAAGGTGAAAGACGCTTTAAAAGTTCTGATAAAACAAGGTCAGTTGTCCTGATAATACACTGAATAAATTCGCTTTCCTCAAGCTCATCTTCGGAGTTGATATCGTATATACGAAGTGCATCCTGATACCACTCGTGAGGCCATGGATAACTTGCAGCCTTTGCATGAAGATCGAAAACCATTTTCTTCAATGTATCAGTTCTACGACCTGAAATATAAGCATCTGCAAGGAGTCTAAACTCCTTATCATCAGACTCTAAATACTTGCTAAGCAAATCATCAAAAACCTGGTCAGAAAGCATTTTTAGCTCTCCTGTAGTACCTATTCTAAAGGATGGTTCCTGATCGATTTCGTAGAAATAATTCTTAACAATCCAGCTACAGAAGCTGTCGATTGTTCTGATATGAGCGCTATGAATCAGCGTAGCCTGAGCCTTGATTCGCTTATCAGCCCCCTTTGCAGAAACAGCCTTATCAATGGCCTGACGAATTCTATCCTTCATCTCTGCTGCGGCAGCATTGGTAAAGGTAACGACCAAAATCCTGTCTACATCAATAGGATTTTGCTCATCGAGAATTTCGGATATTATGCGCTGTACAAGTACAAAAGTTTTACCACTACCTGCGGCAGCGCTGACCAACATATTTTTATTTCTGGTATCCCTTACCTTTTCCTGTTCTTTAGTAAGACCCACGTTAATTTACTCCTTTGAATCCATTGATTCCTTCATAAGTTCTATTACATCTTCTTTTTTGCCAAGCTTTTGAAGCTTTTTAGCCTGATAGCCTTCCTCATTCTCATTGAAATGGCATACACTGCTAAAGCTACAGAATCGACATGCATCAATATCACCGAGCTTGGCTGGAGAACAATCAAAATCTCCCTCTATAATGTGCTTGGCAGTTTCAGCTGCAGAATACTTAGCATATTCCAAAACGGTATTTATTCCATCCAGGCTGACAGCATTTGTGTGAGCATCGATATTGCCATCTTTTTTCACACTGTAGGGTACGATAGATGACTTGGATGTCTGTCCATCTTCTGTACCTACTGTGGAGTCGTTGGCATATAAATCCTCCTCTTCTGCTGACAATAAGCCTTCCATTCTGCTGAGCTTTAATCGCTCCTCTTTTGTGCCAGCAAGAGTGCCTGTGCGCTCCACGTATTTGTTAGCCATCTCATAATAAAGCATGGCTGATGGATGCATGGATGCGTTTGGATATTTTTCCTTAAGCTTATCCAAAACAACGCCCATGTATATTGGCAGCTGCATAGAAAGGCCATAGTAACATTCTTCCAAATCCAGCTTATGACCGCTTGATTTGTAATCAATGATTCGAACTGCCATATCATCAGTATCTGTTAAATCTATTCTGTCCACCTTTCCTTTTAAGTTTGCAACAAGCTCGTCACTATCCCTGTCACGAATTTCTGCGGCAATTGTTTTCTCAAAATAGGCTGGCTCAAATTCGCCTCGAGATACCTGAGTGGTGATAACCTCCACTGTGTGTCGCAGTGTATCTCTCATGGATTCTACGATATATTTCTGAGTTGAATCCTCCAGGGTGGAAACCTTAGCCATTGATTCAAAAGTCTGATTGAAGGCCGTATTTAAATATGCCTCCCGCTCATCCTCTGAAACATCCTTCCACTTCTTTCCATCTTTTTTCAGATTGTCAGAATAGTGCTCGATGGCAGCATGGTAAAAGTTTCCCATATCCATGCTGGACAGCTCGAATTTCTCCCTTTCCTGAAGCTTTAGTATGTATGTAAGAAAATATTTATAGGCACATTCGTTGTATAGTTCAAAACGCGAAACTGAACCTGATACAGTCTCATCTGAATTAAATGCCTCGTTAACCGCCAGCATAATGTCCTTTTCAACTGACTCTGGCTGATGCTGATAGAATGCTCCTGAAAGTATGGTATCCAACAGGTCTGCATCTTCAGACTTGGCCCATTCAACAAGATTCTTGAACATCTTTAAATCTTCAGGCGAGATTCCATCGATGCCTTTAACTGAAGCTTGATTGATAAGCTCGATAAGATAATTTACGGCACTCTTTTTTGACAATAGTCTGTCTGATATACTAAATTCCTCAATTTCCTTAAGTGAAACCTGAGGGAACATCTTTGTGATAACCTCTACGAGATATGATGGATTTACTGATTTTCCATCAACATCTACTCGTGGCATTGTAATAAATAGCTGCTGATTTGGCTTTGTGAGCATCAGATATAAATAGAATCGCTGTCTAAATGATTTCTGTCTATCTGAAGGTGCCAGCTCAAAGCCCTGGTCCAGAAGTTGTTCTCTTTCAAGCTGTGAAAGAATACCTCCATTTTCCACCTTTTTGGGAATAGCATCATCAGATGCTCCAAGACAGAAAAGGACTTTGATATTTGAAAGTCTGGTTCGCTCGATATCACCTAAAATCACACTGTCATTTGCAGGTGGAATCACACCTATGGACGCAGCTGAAAGACCCGCCTCATAGATGTCGTGGAACTCATCTAACTTCATTTTTTCCTGGTCTAAGATGTTAACCATCTTATCAAGAATATCCATGATGATTGGATAAATCTGGCTATATTCTTTCGCCTTTACAGCATTATCATTTTCCTGGTAAAGATTTCCTCTCTCTTTGATTTTGTTTTCAACATCAAAATATATAAGGAATTTGTACAGTGCTGTAGCGATGTTTCTTACTGAATCTGTCTTATCTACTGCATTATCAAAATCAATAAATGGCTGAATGAATTTATTTCTGATTTCGTTTATACGAATCAAATCTTCATCCGAATTAAACTGATTAGAACGGATTGCAAACGGATGGAAATACTTCTTTTTTCCACGAATGCCCGTTGCTAAAACATAGTTTTCAAGAAAATCAATCTCATCATTTGTAAGGACTGTTAAATCTGTTCTTAAAAATCTAAACACATCCTCTTTTCTAAAATCATTGTCAAATATATCAAACAAAGAATCGATTGCCTCTGCCATTGGATGGAATAAAATCTCAGTTTTGGCATCAATAAAGTACGGTATCTTGTAGTCTGACCAAATCCCTGGCAAAAGATATCTGTAATTTTCCATGTTAGGTGCCACCACCGCAATATCCTTGTATCGCATTCCGTTACGAACAAGTTTGTTGATGGTGATTGCCACATATTTCAGCTCATCTCGAGGGCTTCTCAGGCTGATAAGCTTAATAGAATCAGCAGCATCCTCTCCCTCAAACTGTATGTCATTTCTAAAAATATTTCTCTCTAAAAACTGAAGTGGTGGGTTTTGTGAAAGCCATCCGTTTTCATCAGATATGAACACCGACTCATTAATCTCTTTGTCGATTCTCTTTGCAATCTGATTAAGCTTAACAGCAAATTCTGATGACATTGCAAAAACATCATCCTCAGATTTCATTTCAAAAAGCGCAGTATTTTCATCAGCGGTAATTGTAACTGCCACCTCATCGCAAATCTGAAGCATGTGCTCTACAAGCTGATATTGGATAGGTGTAAATCCAGTAAAACCATCTAAGACTACGGTAGAACCTGTGACAATCTCTGAGCTGTCTAACATCTCATTTAGAGTAGATAATATGGACTCTGTGGTAACATATTTACCTTCTATGAAATCCAAAAATGCCTGATAAATCACCAGCAAATCTGAAGCTTTTCTTCTGAAGCTTTCAGACATTACAGGAGAATTCATCATATTCAGAAGCTTTTCCGGGGTAATGTTGTACTGCGTCATCTCTGAAATAAGTGATTTAATCTGGGTGATATAGCTTACTCGTGTGATGTTGTTCCTGAGGGCTTTAATATCATCCAGTTTATTGTTTACAAGCTTGCGAATCACAAGAGACTTTCCGGTATCATCCAGAACAGACTGAACCGCTGTACCAAGCTCTTCAAAAACTCTGTACGCCAAACGATTAAATGAAAGAACATCTATGTTCATAATGCATTTGTTTGGATGCATGGAAACAAGAAGTCGCTGAGTAGACATAGTGTACTGCTCAGGGACAATTACAAGATAATTCTTATCCATATTTTCCATGGATTCTTCAATGATTCTGCTGTAAATGTTTGTAGATTTGCCGGAGCCTGAGCTGCCGACAATAAGAGATAACGACATATAATTCTCCTAAACACAAAAGCACCTCGTCACGCTCTCAAGCCTAAGATATTGCTTTCAGTCACTAGATGTTCCTTTCAGCAACACTTAGAGCTTGATAGCTACGGGTGCTCTCTTATTTGTAATTAGTGCGTATTTACGCTATTGTGGAAACATTCCTCGAAGCATGGTGGCCATTGAGCCGGTTCGAGAACGTTTATATGGTTTTCCTTTGAGATAAAGCTCTGAAACATTTATTGTCTTTAGCTCATCCACTGGAATCTCATATGGATTCTTATCGAGAACTGCCAAATCACAGCTCTTACCCATTTCGAGAGTACCTCGTTCCTTCTCATCGAAGCATGAAAGCGCACCATTTATTGTGGCCATTTTCAGTGCCTCGTATACAGAAACAGATTCTTCTGGGTTAGCATTGTTACATGCATCATGAATCCACATAATTGGGTCCGGATCTGAAGCTGGTGCATCTGAATTAAAGCACACCTTTATTCCCATATCCGTAATAGTCTTGAGAGGATTAATTCCCTTTGCTCTATCCTCAGAGATTATTCCATCGACAAATTCCTTCACGCCATCAATATGTGTAAGAAGAGATGGCTGTACAGAAATCATAATGTTGTATTTAGCGCAAATCTTCAATGCCTTTTCTGTAGGCAATGAACCATGCAGGATAATGTGTCTGTGGTCGTAACGAGGATAATCCTCAAGGGCCATAGAAATAGCATTGACAGCCTGTTCAAATGCAGCATCACCAACTGCATGTAAAGCGATTTGATAGCCGCTTCTGTTGGCATGGATGCAGAAATTCTGAACTTCAGCGTCACTAAAATATGAAACACCCTTATTATTAATAGTTACATAGCTGTCGTTTAATGCAGCATCCTTATTGGCGAAGGTTCCGTCAAGATTTCCAAATACAACTCTTGTCATATCCTTCTTTGCAATTTTGTCCACATTAGAACACTGATAAGCAACTCTTACCTGCATTCCGTTATCAAGTCCCTTGGCAACAGAACGTTCCATATCGAAATCGTAATCACGAATGAATCCCATTCCGCTGGCTGAGCAAATCAGACCGATGCCTTTGCTGGCAAGAAAATCCGATGTCTCCACCATAGAATCGATAACCTTTTTAGTGGACATACCATGAGTGATGAATTCACAGGCTGTTAAAAATGCTTCCTGCTTAAGCTCACCGGTATCTTCATTATAACCTCTAAGGTTGGAAACCTTTGATTTGATAGCATCCAGGAACAGGCTGTTAGCCACACCAGAATGAGCATCATGCTTAATAATGAAGGCTGGCTTTTCAGGGCATGCCACATCCATCTGCTCCTTAAGAATAAGGTGGCCCTCGGATACGGCAAACTCAGTGGCGCCAAAACCAACTATTATATTCTCTCTGGTACGGGTTGCATATTCCTTGAGCTGTTCCAAAATCTTAGCATTGGAATCCGTATCATTGATAGGAAACATCTTATGCAAAACGGAAAAACCCGAATAATGCATATGTGTATCAGTGAAAGCCGGAACCAAAACATTGTTACCCAGTTCAATAGGTGGTACAACTTCGTATTGTGTAGGGAGCTTAGTTCCAATGTAGGCTATACGGCCCTCTCGCTCAACTAAATAATTTGCAACGGTATTGTTTTCATCACAAGTTAATATTGTTCCATGAAATACCTGCATTTGTCCCCTCCAAAAACTAATAGAATTTATATCTTTTTATTATTTTTTGCCTGTTGGTCTGTAGATGTGTCTTGGAATACCATCTACCATGATAGGTGAAACATCGCCCTGAATAAGCGGTCTTACATATGTAATAAATGCCTCTGTTACATATGTACCATCATGTGTAATCCAGTTACGAGGTACAAGCTTCTCGTCGTTGGCAATCTTGTGAACATCCTTAACCTCTGTTCCGCACTGGTAAGGATCATCAGAATGACGGATAAGTGTAACCATCTTTCCTGTATCGCCTTCGTCTGCAGCAAGAACAGCTGCACCACCAACCTGATATGCTTCAAGGATATCTACACGAGATGCAAGGTGTGAGCCTGCACGCTGTAATGTAGATAGCTCGATAGCTCTTGTCTTGCAACCAACTTCAGCTGCAATGTAATTGCAAAGATATGCTGCTGTACCTGTAAGCTGTTTATGATTGAATGCATCAACAAACTCTACATTATTTCCGAGCTCACATACATATTTTCCGTCCTTTGTATGGATACCTTCAGAAATACAAATTACGACAGATGACTGTGTCTTTAAAAGCTTGAGAACTCTCTCTTTGAATTTTTCAATATCAAATGGAACCTCTGGCAAATAAATCAAATCTGGGCCTTCACAATCTTCTCCCTTTGCAAGGATGGAAGCACCTGTAAGCCAACCTGCGTTACGTCCCATAATTTCAACGATTGTAACAAGTCCCTTGTCATACTCTAAGCAATAGCTATCACGGATGATTTCCTTGACAGATGTACCGATGTATTTAGCGGCACTACCAAAGCCTGGTGTGTGATCTGTAAGAGCCAAGTCATTATCAATTGTCTTTGGACAACCAATAAACCTGATATCAGAACCTGTAAGAATAGCGTAGTCGGAAAGCTTTTTGATGGTGTCCATGGAATCATTTCCACCAATGTAGATAAGAGCTTCGATTTCCAGCTTCTTAAGAATACCAAAGATTTTCTCGTATGTTGCCATATCCTCGTGGATTTCTGGAAGCTTAAAACGGCAAGAGCCTAAATAAGCTGCTGGTGTACGTTTTAAGAGTTCTACATCCAAATCGTTCTTAATGTAGTCTGAAAGATCGATGTACTGCTCATCCATCAACCCTTTGATACCATGCAGCATGCCATAAACTTTTCCAGCTCCACGGTCCTTAGCTGTTCTGTAAACTCCCGCTAAAGAAGAGTTTATTGCGGCGGTTGGTCCGCCTGATTGTCCCACAATTACGTTTCCAGTCATTACATATTACCTCCCAATCATTTATTGTCAAAAATATTAAGACCGATAATCATATGTCTTCTTCCCAAATCCCCATAAGAGAAAAAGACCCGCCGATATGTTAATCATCCTCTGGAATGTCACGAAAATGTCCTGCGATGATGTCACATAAGCACCAAATAGCTCCTCCAACTGTTGATGCAATAAAAATCTTAATAATGTTTACCAAAAGCGTCACCGCAGTGAGAGTGCCGCTGGTAAAACTAATAATTAGCCAATAAACAGAGCGTACGAATAATAGATATCCGCCTATGTACAACCCTAAAACTGTGCCAAGAATGCTAAACAGCACAGCTAACGCCCTCTTTGCATTCTTCTTCATATATAATCTCCGTAAAATTGTATCTATTAAAATGGTAGCATAATGAGTCCAAAAACGCCACAAAAAAACCAAAAGCATATTATGCCAATGAGGATTGCCATAATTGCTCCTGCCACGACATCCTTGATAAAATGGACTCCTCCTACCACTCTGATAACTGCCAAACCAATGCCAAGTATCAGTAAAAATACACCTACGGGGATTGAAACCTGGAAAAATGTAATCGCAACCATGAAAATGGAAAAGACATGGCGACTAGGAAAGCTCTTTCCTTTTGTATCCTTGTGTAAAGCTGGAGTGAAATTATAAACCTCGTATGGACGAGGAGCGCTGGCCACTTTTCTAAATAAGCTTACCAGCACAAATGAAACTCCTGGTATTACAATACTTCTGTACAAAAGGGTAGCTCCTATCTTAGGAATAGAGATAGCTGCATAAATAAGCAGCCCAAGATAAAATAAAATCGTAATATAAGTAATGGCCTTGTCCAGCACATTTAGTACTGTAACAAGACCACTATTATTTTTTATTGAAGTTGATAATTCAGAATATGAAATCTTCATTTATTTTTATGCACCTACAAGTAAATTATTTGAAAAATGTATCTTTACGGCGTCTTCAAATAAATGCTGTGCATAAGGGATATCCTTTCCCATTGAAAAAGCCATTTCCTCATAAAGCTTACGACCTGCAACGCTTAAAATCTTCTCATCTAATGCCATGACCTTCTTGCCAGATTCGATACGCTGCCACTTTCTAATAAGAACAGTCTTTACCACGCGTGCCAATGACTCTGGTGTAAACTCAGCCATAACCTCTTTGAACTTCTCCTGAAGCATTCTGTCGTTTGGCTCATTGATACATTCGATATCATCAATATTATCAAGAATTTTGTTAAATGTAGTAACATCAGCTACCGGACGTAATCTAATAGTCGAACCAGTAATTGGAGTGAATACTTTTGCTCCAGCTTTGAATACAGGTGCCATGCAGTAGTAGGTCTTTTTTGAACCCTTGCCCATAAGCTCCATATCATCGATGTCCTCAATTTTACAAACACCACTTCCCTCATGAACTAAAAAATCGCCTACCTGATAATTCATTTTTCACCATCCTTCTAAAGCATAAACAACGTGTCCCTCCATAACTCTTTTCTCCCATTACTTAATGTAATTATAACACGATTTTAGTCTACAGGACACAGAAAATTCACATTCGTTAATAATTCACACGAAAACTTACGAAAATGTAGAATCTGTTGGTGATAATAAACTATAGTCAGACAATTCGCATGGTCAATATAAATCACATGCTCCCGCAGGCCATCTCCCATACTCGAGCAAGGGAACCTTCCCGCCCGGTGTAGGCCCCTCCCTTGCTCGGCATGGGGCCCTCCTGCTAGCGCCTACCTAGTTTACTTAGACCATGCTATTTATTAAGCACATTATCACAGCTTATACAAACGATAAAAAAAAGGCCCGACTGTGAGCCGGGTTATGTCTTTTAAAGTAGTCATCTATCTAGGACTGCTGTTGCCAACAGCCTCAAGCGTTCAACCTGGTGCTGGCGGGCCGCGTACGCACCGTTTAGAACTTGCTTCGGATGGGGTTTACATGGCTACCGCTGTTACCAGCGATACGGTGGTCTCTTACACCGCCTTTCCACCCTTACCCGCATAAGCGGGCGGTATATCTCTGTTGCACTATCCTTGGAGTTACCTCCACCGGCCGTTAGCCGGCATCCTTGCCCTGTGAAGCCCGGACTTTCCTCTCCCTGGCTATTACCACCAGGCAGCGACTACTCATCGGACCTTTATGAACTTTTTAGGTGTACTCTTATAGAATACATGAACCTCCAATAAACTCGCGAACCAGTGAATTGTTTGGAATTACATCTGGCGCCATTGGAAGGAAATAATCCAAAAGCTTGATAAGACGCTTTGCCTCAGCATACATAGGATGATTAGGCTCAATAGCGTAAAGCATCGGATCGACATACAATTTTAGCACAGCCATCTCATAAATTAAAGCTGTATTAAATATATAATCAGCCTTTTCCTGGAATGGGAAGATATTCTTCTCCTCTCCTCGGCGAACTGAGTCCCACATAGCAATAGTTTCTTCTGCTGATGTAGCTCTTGTTCTGGCGTCTCTGACAATACGACGAATCAATCTACCATCTGCTGTAGATAGTGGATTGTGCTCATCAATAGAAAGCTGGGTCAAGGCAGAAAGATAAATCTTATATTTAGATTCTGCTGGCAGCGATGAGCTCATTCTGTCATTAAGACCATGAATACCTTCGATAACAAGAATATCATTCTTGCCCAGCTGCATGTAATGGTCATTATACTCTCTTTTACCAATTTTGAAATTAAAATTTGGTAAAAGAACACGTTCTCCATTAAGGAGCTTTACCATGCACTCGTTGAAATAAGGAATATCAAGACCTTCAATTGCCTCAAAATCCTTCTCGCCATACTCATCGATAGGCATCTGATCTCTGTTTAAATAGAAATCATCCAGTGGAAGTGGATGTGGAACACAGCCCAATGCTCTAAGCTGAGCTGAAAGCTTGTGAGAAAATGTGGTCTTTCCTGATGATGAAGGACCTGCCATCATGACAAATTTTATATCCTTATTTGCTGCGATGTTGGCTGCTAATTCACCAATATTTCTCTCGAAAATTGCTTCCTGGGAAAGGACTAAATCCCTAATCTTTCCTTTGGCAATGACTTCATTTAATGCGCCTACTGTAGGCACACCCATTATCTGACCAAAGTCAGAAGCAGCCTGCTGAACGCAAAAAAGCTTCATAGGCTTTTTAAACTCAGCAACAACTCTTGTGTCGATGCCTGGAAGACTTCCATCTGGATACATAAGCATGAAGCCATTCTCGAATTTGATCAGGTCAAAATACTTAAGATATTTAGTAGACGGTACCATATAGCCATAGAAATAGTCTATACAGCCATCTAAATCATATACATTAATATTTGAGCTGGTTCGGTATTTTAAAAGCTGCTCCTTATCCTTCATATTGAAGCTGTGGAACATCTCCTTGGCCTGAGTAGTCTTGATGGAATACTTCTTAAGAGGTAAATCCTTCTCAACCAAATCAAGCATTACCTTTTTCAGCTCCTGCAAATCCTCTTCTGTAATCTCGCCAACGCCCTCCAAAGTACAGAAATCACCCTGTCCAAGAGAATGCTCGACTCTGAGATATGGATTTGCTGGCAATGGATAAACATCCATAAGAGCTCGCTGAAGAAGAAATACTACACTTCGTCTATAGGCTCTGCGTCCATCCTTATCAGCTGTTGTAAGAAACTGTAAATCTGCCACACCTGTAACAGCTTTGCTAAGCTCAGTAAGGCTTCCCTTGTACTTTGCGAGTACAATATCATCCTTGTACTCAGACTGATGCTTGGCTGCGATGTCTACTAATCGTGTGCCTTCCTCGTAAGTTTCTTCATTGCCGCCTATAATTACTTTCGCCATAGTTCCTTCCCCTCCTACAGTGAATTTTTGATTTGGGTTATTATTTCAAGCTTGGCTCTAAGCTCCTGACATCTTGCTAATGCAGCCTCGGAAGCGCCCCCTTGCTCAAGCTTGTTAATAATTGAGCTATATTCACTTTCATTTTTATCCAAAAACTTAATTAAAAGCTCTGGTGCCTTTTCTATGACCTTAGGTCCGTATTCAAGCTGGGCAGTGTTATAGGTCACACGTTTGCTCTCATCAGCCTCATAATGAAACTTAATAATAGGATATATCTTGTTTTCCTCACAGGTAAGGTCTTCATCATCAATAACAAAGCCCTGTTCCATAAGGAAGGTTCTAAGCTCTAAGTATTCTGACTGTGGCTCAATAATCATAAGCCTAGCAGATTTTGCAACAGCAATACCTGCACTGATTATCCTTTGAATGAGAGCGCCGCCCATGCCACAAATGCATATGACATCTGCCTCATCTGGTGATAGTTTTGCAAGTCCGTCAGACAATCTAAGGTCAGACTGGTCCAAGAAGCCTGCAGCCTGGATGTTTTCTGAGGCCTTACTAAGAGGCCCCTTGTTGACATCCATTGGAATCACCTTTTTTGCAACACCGTTTTCAAGAAGTGCGATGCTGAGATATCCATGGTCACAGCCTACATCTGCAACGGTGTCACAGGCAGGAATCATGTCATATACAATTTGTAATCTTGGTGACAATTTTATCATTTAATTGTGTACAATCCTTGTTATGTTTACTGATCAAGGTAATCCTTGAGCTTGCGGCTGCGGCTTGGGTGACGAAGCTTTCTAAGTGCCTTTGCTTCAATCTGACGGATACGCTCACGTGTAACGTTGAACTCCTTACCTACCTCTTCAAGTGTGCGAGCCTTGCCATCCTCAAGACCAAATCTGAGGATAAGTACGCGCTGCTCACGCTCTGTAAGTGTATCGAGAACCTCGTGAAGCTGTTCCTTTAAAAGTGTAAATGTAGCAGCTTCTGCTGGAACTGGTACGTTCTCGTCTGGAAGGAAGTCTCCAAGGTGGCTATCTTCCTCCTCACCGATTGGTGTCTCAAGAGAAACTGGCTCCTGAGAAATCTTAAGAATCTCATGTACTCTGTCTACAGTAATTCCCATTGCTGCAGCGATTTCCTCTGGAGTAGGTTCACGGCCGTACTCCTGGAGTAACTGTCTAGAAACTCTGATGAGTTTGTTGATAGTCTCAACCATATGTACAGGGATACGAATTGTACGGGCCTGATCTGCGATAGCACGTGTGATAGCCTGACGAATCCACCATGTAGCATATGTAGAGAACTTATATCCCTTGTGGTAATCGAACTTTTCTACAGCCTTCATAAGACCAAGGTTACCTTCCTGAATAAGATCAAGGAAAAGCATACCACGGCCAACGTAACGCTTAGCGATAGAAACTACAAGACGAAGGTTTGCCTCAGCAAGCTTATTCTTAGCCTCCTGATCACCTTCCTCCATACGCTGAGCAAGCTCAACCTCTTCCTCTGCAGAAAGAAGTGGTACTTTACCGATTTCCTTAAGGTACATACGTACAGGATCCTCAATGCTGACAGAATCAGGCACTGACATGTCGATGTCTTCTAAATCCTCATCATCACTTGCAAGTAAAAGTGCATCTGAAGGGCCAGATGAGAAGTTTACATCGATACCCTTCTTATCAAGGTAAGTAAGGATGCGCTCCATCTGCTTTGCATCAATCTTATAGTCCTTTAAGAACTCTGAAATCTCGTAATCTTCAAGGATATTCTTTTGAGACTTAGCAATTTTGATAAGCTCAGTAACCTTTGAATCAAGCTCATCACTACCGAATGAATCGATGTCATCATCCTCATCTTCATCATCCATATCCATAGATGTCTTTGCACCTACTGATGCAAGGAATTCATCTACATCATCATCCTCTGTCTCATCGATGTTGTCGAAATCATGCTCATCGAACTCAAGGTCCTCAGCTGAAATTTCTTCGAGATCGCCAAAATCAACGTCTTTATCATCGGATTCAGCATCCTCGATATCGTCTACGTCCTCAGCATCTGCTTCTGCTTCAGCTAAAAATGCTTCTGCAGCAGCATTTAAATCTCCGTTTTCGATTAACTCATCTACTTTCTTCTTTGCCATTTTTGTTCCTTTCTAAAGTGAAATGTCTAAACGCTCAAGGCGTTGTAGTGTCTTCTTCCCCTCCACAAGGCTTTTTAAATCGGCTCCATTTTTCTGGGCCAGCTCAAGGGAGTTCTTCTTTATTCTAAGCAGAGTCTCTTTAAGAGCCTTGCTAAGATCACTGTTATCGGTAAGCTCTCCAACTGTGGTATTGAACAGGGCCGCGACTGTTTTGCGCTCCTCATCCTCCATGAACAAATCAACGATTCTCGCTGTATCCACTGGATTTCCTTCATCACAGTATTTGAAAACTTCTTCTGCTACCGTCCGGTATACCCCGGCTTCGAAATCCTCTGGATTCACATAAAGCGAAATCTTCGGATAAACATCTGGGGTCTCAACCAGCCATGTAAGCAGTAGCCTTTGGGACATTTTCATGCCATCATCCTTAGGCTTTAATGACTTTTTCTGGTAGTCATCACCTGAGCCCAACTCTCTTCTGGCTGTAATGCCAGACTGACCAAGCTCCAATATATATTTAGCCAACGCATCCTTAGGGATGTTGAATTTGGCTGCTACAGACTCTGTGTAGTTTTCCCGCTCAAGCTGAGTAGGAAACTCCATAACAATCATTCGGGCCGCTTCCTTTTGGAAGTCTGACTTCTTTTCAGGATCAGTCATGTCGTAATTATTCTGAAGCATGCGAACCTGATACATAAAGCTGTTCTCGGCGTTTTGAATGCGCTTTTCATATTCCTCAGCTCCAAGATTCTTGATGAACTCATCAGGATCTTTGTAAGGACTCATGTTGATGATTCGACATGAAATACCGGCATTTTTAAGGATTGGTATTGCTCGAAGAGCTGCCTTCTGACCTGCACCATCTGAATCGTAGCTAAGGTAAACATCCTTAACATATCTTTTAAGCATGCCTGCATGACCTTCTGTAAGGGCTGTACCAAGTGATGCAACCGCATTATCAAAGCCAGCCTGATGCAAGGATATGACATCCATGTAGCCTTCGCACAGTATAAACTGTTCACGTCTGGTCTTTCTGGCGAAATATAATCCAAACAGAGTCTTTGATTTGTTGAAAATCTCCGTTTCTGGAGAATTCAAATATTTAGGCTCTCCGTCTCCCATTACTCGACCACCAAAGGCAACAACCTTTCCATTTGCATCGAATATAGGAAACATAGCTCGATTCCAGAATTTGTCATGACCGCCACGTTTCTCATCGATAGTGACAAGACCACAATCCTTTAAAATGTTGTCATCATAGCCCTTTTCCCTGAGATATTTATAAAGGGAATCGGAATACTTGCTAGTGCAACCCAAACCGAACTTATGCATGGTGTCTGGTGTTAATTCACGTTTTGTAAAATATTCCATGGCCTGCTTTCCAGCATCGGAGCGAAGCATCTTGTAATAGTAGGCCGCCGCATCCTTATTTATTTCAAATAAGCGGCTGCGTCTGTCGGCACGCTGTCGTTCCTGTGCTGTAAGCTCTCTTTGCGGTAGGGTAACGCCGCACCTAGGTGCAAGCTCTTCCACAGCTTCCTTGAAGGTCATATTTTCATAATCCATCAAAAAGCTGAATACATTTCCGCCCTTTCCACAACCGAAGCAATAATACATCTGCTTCTGTGGACTTACAGAAAATGAACCTGTTTTTTCATTATGAAAGGGACACAAGCCAAAATACTGGCTACCCTTTTTTTGTAAGTTAACATATTGCGAGATTACATCAACGATGTTGGTGCGATTGCGCACCTCCTCGACAACTTCCTCTGGATAAATTGCCATTATTCTTCCTAACTTACTAAATTTATTAAATTAAAATCCATCGACAATCCATGCCTTTGGCATAAAGTATTCGTTGAATTTTGTAATGCAATACTGATCTGTCATTCCTGAAATGTAATCACAGATAATGCGCTCCTGAGATTCTCCATCATCCTCCATAGCACGGTATCTATCAGGCAGTTCATCAAAGTGAACCTGATAATACTCGAAAAGCTCGCGAATCATACGCTTTGCCTTTACCTCTTCTACCTTTGCAATAGAGTCCTTATAAACATTTGCAAACATGAAATCTCTCAGTTCTTTCATAGCCTCAGCGATTTCAGGTGACATTTTAATCTCTGGGCTGTTCTGACTGCTGATAATAACGTCGTGGATAAGAGTATCCAAACGAACCGCAGAAGTCATACCAAGTGTTTTTCTTACGCTCATAGGAATTGATTCCTCGGTAAGAATCTGTGCGCGGATTGCATCATCCACATCACTGTTTACATAGGCAATCTTATCGGAAAGGCGCACAATCTGCCCTTCTGGAGTGGCTGGGTGACCTTCTGTCTGGTGATTTCGGATGCCATCACGAACCTCCCAGGTGAGATTCAAGCCCTGACCGCCCTTTTCCAGCTTTTCAACTATACGGACGCTTTGTTCTGAGTGCACAAACCCAGTGGAGCACATAGCATTAAGCTGCGCCTCACCTGCATGTCCAAATGGGGTGTGACCCAAATCGTGCCCTAAAGCAATTGCCTCTACCAAATCCTCGTTAAGTCTCAAAGCCTTTGCAATGGTTCTGGCATTCTGTGAAACTTCCAATGTGTGAGATAATCTGGTTCTGTAATGATCTCCTTGCGGAGTGAGAAAAACTTGAGTCTTGTTCTTCAGTCGGCGAAATGCCTTGCTGTGAAGAATTCTGTCTCGATCCCTCTGAAATAGAGGACGGATATCACATTGTGGCTCGTCCTTTTCACGACCACGTGAATTTTCATTGAGTGTGGCATAAGGGCTTAAAGTCTCCCTTTCCATCTGCTCAATCATTTCTCGAATTGTGCCCATTTTAGCCTCCCAATCATGTAAAAACACACTTCTAAAAAACATATTACTCAAAAAAAAAGGATATCCTTTTTTATTTGAAAGAAATATTAATAGTTCCATCTTCTGCAAAAAAATACCTCTCAGGAAACCTGAGAGGTATTTTTATGCAGAAGATGGGACTTGAACCCACACGATATTGCTACCACAGGCACCTGAAGCCTGCGCGTCTGCCAATTCCGCCACTTCTGCGAACATCTAGTATTCTAAGGAATTATAGGTATGAAGTCAAGGAAATTGTTGCATTTATTGGAAGGAACTTAACTCGCCTTTTTTGCAATCGTTAATTTTCACAAAACATCCTCTCGAACATTGAGCTATCTGACAATTATCTTGTATACACTATTTTTATCTTGCAATTCAAGGAGTGCGCGTTATAATAATAAGTACAAAAAGATGTTATAGAAAAAAAGAGAAAGGGAGGTACGGTCCACCAAAACATTAATTAGTTATTGAAATGGTTTTATTAAAATCTAGTGATTGGAGGTATGGTCCACCAGAGGATTAATGTTAAAACCAAAGTTATTTGTTAAAATCTAGAGAATGGGGGGACAGTCCACCAGAGGTTTAAATTTTAACACACGCGACAATTTCATTATGAGGTCCATCAATGATTAAAAGTTTTCAAATGGACAGCAACAATGAAAAATAAAGCTGAATGAGAGGTACAGTCCATTGGGATCGAATTTCAGGGGCGGCATCAGCTAGGAATCAAGAGATTTCGAGTTGGTGTCGCCCGTTTTTTGTGCTCAAAAAAATCTAGGCAGAGCGAATTGCCCTGCCTATTATTATTCTTCCATTATTACTTCTTTTTAGCAACGATAAGATATCTATGGATTGTTCCTTCTAAAACTCCATTTTTATCTATTGTTTCCTGCATCTCTAAAAGCTTGTCAAAACATTTATCTACAGAGAATCCTGGGAACTCCCATTCAATGATATGAGCAAACCAAACAAAGGCTCCTATATCGTAAAAGCGAATTGGTCGATATGCTTCCTCAGCTCTGATGATTTCAAATCCAGCCTTCTCAAATTTCTCCTTCTGGACAGATAATTTAAGCTCAGGAAATGGTGCTTCTACTTCTGGTAAAACCATCTCTGCCAGGTCTCTGTCATTATCTGCACCAACCTGCTCTGTGATAAATAATCCGTTTTGCTTAAGGATTCTGTGTGTCTCCTCAGGATCAAAATCACCATGTCGGTTGATAACTAAATCAAAAGAATCATCCTCAAATGGAATGTTTGCAGCATCATCACATGCCCTGAAATCAATGCCAAGAGGTAAAAGTATTTCCTTGCAAAGTTCCACATTTGGTGGGAATCCTTCTGTAGCTGCTGTATTTTCATATGGATGCTTAAGAGATAATAAAAACTCACCACCACCTGTGTCAAAATCTAACATCTTTTTGTCATCGGTGCGATACTCAGCAATTATTCTTTCATAATCCCAAGGGAGGTCTTCCTCCTCTTCATAACGTCCGTGAATATGAGAAAAATCCCATCCATGGATATGTGCTATTTTCTCCTCAGCTTCCCATTCTTTTCTTAATTCATTTATTCTTTCTGTGTTCATATTCTGCTCCTTATATATTTAGTAATTAATATCAAATATAGAAATCTGTGAATATCTTTCTGGCAAATCATTTAGATACTGAAAAATATCATTTGGATTGAACATAATATTATGTTCTTTGCAAAAGGTTTTAAAGTACTTGCTCAGGGCCTTAGCGTTAGGACTTGGCAATTCGTATGCATTTCCATAGGTTTTAATATATCTATCTTTTAAACCTGGGAAATGCTTATCGAGTGCATCATAGTAATATTCCCTGTCACCTTCTCTAAGTGTAAGTCCCATCCCAAAATCTAAAATTCCCTTTACTCCAACTCGAGCACATTCCTGTAAGATAGCTGAGATATTTTCTTCAGTATCATTTATGAATGGCAATATAGGAGTTAGCCACACAACTGAGGGAATTCCTCGCTGCTGCATTTCCTCCAGCACTTCTATTCTGCGCTTTGTGTTGCAGACATTTGGCTCGAGAATTTTACAAAGGGAATCATCATAGGTAGTGAGGGTCATCTGAACTACACACTTCGCCGTTTGATTTATTTCATCTAATAAATCTATATCTCTTAGAATTAGGTCAGACTTAGTGATTAGTGTTACTCCGAATTCGTATTTACGAATTATTTCGAGACATCGTTTTGTCAGCTCCAATTCTTTCTCACAGTGCATATATGGGTCTGACATGGAGCCTGTGCCTATCATGCACTTTTGTCTTTTTGATTTTAAAGCTTTTTCTAAAAGCTCCGGAGCATTTTGTTTCACCTCTATATCTTCAAAAGGATGAGTAAACTGATAGCACTTGCTTCTACTATCGCAGTATATACAACCATGCGAACAGCCACGGTAAATATTCATACCGCAGTGACCACCACTATTTGTTAATATTCCTTTTGCATCCACAAAGTGCATAGTTACCTCCCCGATTTATATCAGTCCCAAATATTCAAAGGCTTTGTACAATCCATCTTTATCAACATCATCTGTAATATAGTCTGCAGCTTCTTTGCATTCATCGCCACCTGAGCCCATAGCTACGGAATAACCACAAGCTTTAAACATAGGAATATCTACCTTAGCATCACCAAAGGCTATGGTATCTTCTTTTGATACACCAAGAAGCTCCAATAATACATCTACTGCATGCTTTTTAGATATTCCTTTTACACCTAAATCTCCAAAAAGGGCTTTCTCACCTGCTCCGCCCCAAGTGCCTGCTGTTAAATCTGGGAATTCCTTAACTGAATCTATATGATCTTGATAACTATTTAGAACAAAAGACACTTTATTTACATCCCCGCGATACAACTCTCCATCAAAAATCATATCTGGGAAAATCTGACGAACAGTTATGTTAGTATCTCTACCTTTACGTGATGAATACTCCTGTAAAATTGGCAGGGAATTTTCTTCAAAATGCTCACTACCAAATAGTCCATTATTACTTTCAAGATAAAAATCAAGATTTCGTGAATGACACCAGTCAACAATATGTTTACACTGCTCCGCTGTTATCAACTGATGCATAACTACTGTGTTTCCATCTTTGACATAGGAACCATTTCCACCAATCATTCCATCTAAGCCAATCTCCCAAATATTCTGATATACCTTTGCCTCACTTCTTCCTGTGCAAATATAAACCTTATGCCCATTCTCTCGGGCTTTCCTAATAGCTGAAACAGCACTATCTGGTAAATTATTTTCATAATCAACCAAAGTGCCATCAACATCTATAAAAATTACTTTTTTCATAATTAATATTCTCCTAAAAATTATTAAAGTTACAACGAAATAAAAGCAGCTTGTCCTCCACGGTTTGTTCCCATCACTCTGTGTGAAAAGAATAAATCTGGATGACATCTGGTGCAATAATCGGTAACTTCTATGTGCTCCTCTATAACACCTGCCTCTAAAAGTGCGATTTTGCAAGCTACCCATAAATCAAGCATGTATTTATTATTATCTGTTGGATTAAATAAAGACTTACTAAGAATTTGTGGCTTGTGAGCTTCTCCAAATGCACCAACAATTGCCTCTGCCACATCAGCACTAACTTCATAGCAGTTTTTGCATATGCTTGGTCCAATTCCGCACAAGATGTCCTCTGGCTTTGAGCCAAAAGCTTCTGTCATTTTTTCTACAGTGACTTTGCCGATTTTTCCAACGGTTCCTTTCCAGCCAGAATGTGACAGACCAACTACCTGCTTTACAGGGTCATAGAAAAACAGTGGCACGCAATCAGCATGGGCTGTGACTAGTGGCATATCCTTGACATTTGTGACAACTCCATCCACATCCTTATATGGAATAGGCTTTGTAATTCCATTGCCTGCATCCTTTTCATCTACCACAATTACATTTGCTGTATGAGTCTGCATTGAAAAACACATGCGATCATAATTCATATCAATTGCTTTGCACATTATCTTATAATTCTCATGTATATTATCAACATTATCTTCACTGTTAGTGTGCAGGTTAAGGGATTTAAAAACGCCCTTGCTTACACCTCCTAGCCTAGTAGAAAATGCATGTTTAACTCCAGCATTTTTAAGTGAATTAAATGTCATATAAGTGACACCATTTTTTTCTTCTTTATTCATAGCATTTCTCCATTTTTCATTTACTCTCTTATATCTTACATATTTCGATTTTACACTAATGACTTATATTGTATATGATTATACGATTTATTGACATAGCAAAATTCAGATGGTAAAATCAAGAAAGAAATGGAAAGGCGTTTGGAAATATATGGAAATTTTAGAATTAAAAAAATTAAAGGAAGAAAAACAAATTACAAATGAAAAGCTTTCCGAGCTTTCAGGCGTCTCATATAGTACTATTACTAAGATTTTCAGCGGTGCCACAAAACGACCTCGTGCAGATAAACTATTGGCCATCGAAAATGCCATTAGGGATTTTATAAATGATGAATCCGGTGCATTGGATTTAAGTGTCTTTGCAAAGAAAAAATATAATACTGTAGAAGATTGGCTAAACCTTCCCGATGATAGAAGGGCTGAGCTTATTGATGGTGTTTTCTATGATATGGCTGAGCCAACTATTTGGCACCAGCGTGTAGCAGGTCTTGTCTATTTTGAAGCCATTAAATATGTCAGAGAAAAAGGCGGAAATTGCCTGCCTCTAATCTCGCCAGTTGGAGTCCAGCTAGACAAGGATGACAAAACTGTTGTGGAGCCAGATGTAGTTATAGTCTGTGACCCTGATAAAGTAAAAGACAGGGTTATTTATGGTGCACCAGACTGGGTTCTTGAGGTGGTCTCTCCTAGTTCAAAGACCAAAGACTACATAGTTAAGCTTGGAAAATATCAGAATGCAGGTGTTAGGGAATATTGGATTATCGACAGAAAACAAGAGCGAGTAACTGTGTACTCGCACCTTGATGATTCTGAAAATATGGAAGTTAAAATCTATGGCTTTTCTGAGCCAGTTCCAGTTGGAATCTACGATGATTTAATACTGGATTTATCTGAAATACAGAGATATTAATATCAATTAGTTAACGAAGACGTTGCAGCCACAATTGGCCAAACTGGCAAATTCTTTGCATAGATTCCGCTGAATTGAGATATTGGAACTGGATTTGCTGTGCCAATTTCTATTGTTACACTAGGTGCCATTTCCACTGTTCCAAAGTAATCTGCAAAGCTTCCAATTGCATTTCCACAATACTCTCTTCTGTATCCATTTATGGCATGAACTAAGTCTGCCATTTTCTTACAGCCTTCTGCCACTTCAGGCGTATTAGTACTGGCACCATAATAAATAATATTTCCCATAGAATGATAATTGATTCCAGCGCAAAAGTCATTCTCATTTAATAATATTGCCATGGCCTGGGTCTCCAGCTCAGAAAGTGGTGATACTCCTGGGTAATAAGCTAACCCAGGTACGCTAGCAACTCTTGGTCCATCTCCGAATCCCAGCGGGAAATTCCTATTTAAATCTACTCCATTTGCATTTGCTTTTATTGATTTCGTTCCATTTTGGCATATAGTAACTCCATCTGGATTTACCATTGGAAGAATGTAAAAACAAGTATTAGCAAAGCATTGTCTATAAGTAATTCCGTCTGAATTTGGAACATCATAATTCAAAACATACTCTTCCAGCATCCTCATAACAAGCTGTGACGACATATACTCTCTGGCGTGAATCGATGCGGTAATTAGAATCTTGTTTTCTGCCTGAAAATCGCCAAATTTAATAAGCCATACATTTCGGCCCTGGGAAGTGATGGCTCTGGACTCATAGCTCATTATATCTTCATGGCCTAAGGTAAGAAGTACCATGTCTTCACATAAAGACTCATAGGAATAAAGCTGCTGTGACACATCAACGATAATAAAATCAGTTGCATAACAATTACCAGCAGAACAGAAAAACATCAGAATGATAACTATTGAACTAACTACGAAATTACGGAAATACCTCATGGTTCTATTCTAAAATGCAAATGTGATAGAACCATCAAAAATTCTGTAAATCAATGTGAAATCGCATATATAGACTAGCTGTATGGGCTAGTCCAAAACCTTAAGTGGTTTCCATCTCAAAGCATCACCGGACACAAGTGAATATCTGATTCTTCTTTTCTTTCCCGTGATGCTGTCGTGGAATCTGGTTTCGCCATGACAATGTCCATAAATCACCTGCGATACACCATACTGCTCAGCAAGCTTCGTGAAGATGCTGTTTGTCTGTATAATGTTGGTAGGTGGATAATGTAAAAACATAATGAATTTCTTATATCCATCAGCCTTTGCTGCCTCGAAAGAAGCCACTAATCTTTCTGACTCTCTCTTAACTAGCTTCTCAGCATGCTCAGCTTCCTTTTCATCCCAGCCCTGAATATTTCCATAGCTATCCACATAAAATGGTCCTTCAAAGGTGTAGCCCTTTGTGCCCACCAAAGCATAATCTTCATAAGTGAAATAATTGTTCTGCAAAAATTCCAGTCTGCCCTTAAACATTTCATTTAACTGATTAGTTTTCTTGGCATCCCAAAACATGTCGTGATTTCCGCGAAGTAAAATTTTTCTTCCAGGAAGATTCTCGATATATTCTAAATCCATCTGACATTCCTCAAGATTTTTGCCCCAGCTGTGATCACCTACAAGTACAAGGGTGTCATCTGGTTTCATTGCCTTAAGGCAGTTTTCTTGGAAAATCACCTCGTGATTCTGCCATATCTTATCTTCAATTTGATTTCTGGCTTTCAGTTCTGACTGAAAATGTAAATGTAAATCTCCGATAGCAAACAAGCTCATGACTATCTCTCCGTATATACGATAACTATTCCGAAAAATTAGCAGCTAATACCTGGTATACTCCCTTTTCTTTCCATGAAGGACAAATGTGATTTGCAGCATCCTTAACCACGTCAGGTGCTGTCTCAACAGCATAGCTTTCTGTAGCGCACTTAAGCATACCAATATCATTATTGTTGTCACCAAATACCATAGTTTCATCTGGTGAAATACCATAAAACTTCTGGATAAACTTAAGAGCATTTCCCTTATCCACAGACTTGTCCATAAAATCTACCCAGTCTTCACCAGCCATAGTGACCTTCAGGCGATCCTTCCACTCTGGAATAAGAATCTCATCACCGATTGATCTGATAGATGGTCTTTTGAAAATAGAAGCTTTGATAATATTTGAACCTTCTGTCAAAACGTCATCTACCTGCTTGTAGTCACACTTATACTGTGTCTCGATAAAATTAATGAACTCTGGATTTTCTGATTCGATATAAGTAATTCCTGGTCCCTCGCAAATCATCTCACAGTCTTCAAAAGTTCTAAGCTCTTTTATAAGCTCATCAAGATATTCTGGATTCATATTTACGACATTTAAATCCTTGCCGCGGCACTTTACGTGAGCACCATTATCAGCAATGAAAATCAAATCATCCTTAACATCCTTGAACAATTTTTCAATGCTGGAATACTGTCTGCCACTGGCAATACAGACAATAATATCTCGTCTTCTGAGCTCCTTTACCATCTCGATAATCTCTGGATAAATATCAGGAGAAGCGTCTTTTACTAATGTTCCATCTACATCTGTTGCAATAAGTTTAATCATTCAAATACCTTCTTTTTTCTCATTTCTTGAACTACATCATATACTAACATAAAAATGGCGTGGCTACATCAAGTAACCACGCCTTTTATGTTATCTTGGCTTTCTTGCCACAAGGTACATTCTGAATTTCTTTGCAGCTTCAAGCTTTTCAATATTCACCCCAGCATTTTTGCAAAACTCCTTGATTTCATCCAATGAGTACGCTTTCACATCTCCATGTCCGATAAAGTTTGCAAGTGGCATTTCTGTATGATTCATGAACCAGAGCACAATACTTGGAGCAGTGTAATCCTGTAAAATAAGTCTTCCGTTTGGTCTTAATACACGCTTTACACTATCAAAAAACTTCTGAGGTTTTGGATAATGATGAAAACTGTTAGAACAAATTATTACATCAAAAGAATTATCCTCAAAAGGTAGATTTTCACAATCTCCTACGACCCAATCTACACCCCTAAGATTCTTCGCCTTAGCCACCTCTATCATCTTAGGGGTGATATCTAAACCTGTGTAATGCTTTGTTGAATCCTTTTCATGTAATAAAGAAATCATAGGTCCAGTACCACATCCACAATCTAATAAATCCTGATAATCTTCTTGAGCTAATTCAGAAGCTATGTATGGATAATCATCCTTACACATTTCATAAATACCAGCCTGATTCGACTCATAAATATCTGCCGCCTTGGTAAACTCTTTAATTGTTAAGTCCTTATATTCTTCTGCCGTTCTCATAAAACCATCACCTCTTCTAGTAAATAAATTATGCCATCAATATTCTAATAGAAATGGCTTCTAAAATTCTGGCCGCCCTTAAACTGCCACATCCATAAATTCATCTATAGCTTTCAGCACAGGCTCAGAATATTCTTTTTCTCCGAAAAGCCACTGCTCATGTTGCATATCAAACTCTCTAATATCAGGGTCATGAAAATATTTCTTGTAGCGCTTTAAATACTTCTCCCCCATTTTATTGGCATATATAAAATGAGCCCGTGTATGTTCTACCTCAATATCATCTTCAAGATGAGTCAATAAGTCAGTATAGTACTCATTCTTAATTGACTCTGGATTGAACTTTGAAAAACAGCTCATGAACTTCTCAGCAGTCTCGTCATTCATCAGAAAAAAACTCTTCAATTTTTCTTTAGTCTTATTCCGCTTCTTTTCGCTCTTTGTAAAGCTGGTAAGTAGCGGAACTACAAGCATAGACTGAAGCTTTGCAGCTACTTTTCCACTTTGGTCAAGGTCTGGACTACCAAAAATGGCATTGTCTATATGCACATTTTTTCTCATAACAAGCTGTCCAACAAAACTTGAACCAAGAGAAGAACCTATAGCACCATCAAGTCTGCCATAGTGATTCTCCCTTATATAATTCTCAATTTTCTCTGTTACAGTTATCATGTCAGGAAATATATCATCACTTCCATCAAAACCATCATAGTTTACACATATAAGATGATATTTTTCAGCAAGCTCCGATATGACTGTTCCAAAATTTGTCTGCCAATCGCAGCATGTTCCAGGAAGTAGCATAAGCGTCTTTCCTGACATGTTTCCTATTTCTTCAAATTGCATTAATATGCTCCTCTCATTTCTCTGCAATCACAGTAATCCAAGGTTTGCTCTCATGATGGTCTGTTTTTATAGCTGAAAAACCAGCACCTTTTAGTGCTCCTTCAATTTCAGCAACAGTATGACATGTCATGCCATCTATGATTTTTTCAAACTTAAGGCTCGCCTCATCAGTACCATCAGATTCATTTACAATCATGAATGTTCCACCTGGCTTAAGCGCTTTATTAACTTCAGAAAAACACTTCTCCAAGCCTGGCCAAAAATAGATAGTCTCAAAAGCTGTGGCAAGATCATACTGCTCATTCATGTTTAGATTTGATACGTCTCCCTGCTTAACTGTGCAACGTCCTTTCTGAATCATATCGGTGTTGTAAGCAGTTGCTTTTTCCACAGATACATCAGAATAATCAATAGCAGTTAAATTAGATGAAGGATATTTTTGCATAAGTTCATAGGCATTTCTTCCGCCACCACATCCAACTTCCAAGATTGACTCTGGCTCAATTGTCTGCAAGTGTGACATTCCCCAATCAGCCATTTTAGCATGCCCACTGTTCATTCCATTTACCATCATCTGACCTAAAAATCCTTCAGGTTTTCTTGTCTGACTAACAAAATTTTTAAATAATCCCATTTTTATAACCTCCTATTTCCTACCCACCAACAATGTTGAGCCAGACAATCCCATCCATGTGGCTTCCCACTTGCTCATGAATTTTCCATTTGTAGTGTCTATAAGCTGTACTTTCTCATAGCCCATATCATTAAGCTGTTTTGCAAATAATTGCATATCTCCATATTTGGAGTTGGACATGATGTCATGGATTGCAAAGGTTCCACCTTTTTTCAATGTTCTAAGAGTCTCTAAAAGAATGGCCTGTCTGTCCTTACTAGGGATGTTGTGATAAACATAGTTGCTTGTGACAACGTCAAAGGTTTCATCATCGAATGGAAGCTTTGTAGCATCTCCCTGTCGGAAGCTTACATTACTTACACCTTCTGCCTGTGCGTTGTTCTCGCAAAGATTTCTGTTAAATGAAGCATATTCCTTCCCCCATCTGTCGATACCCATGAAAGATGCATTAGGATTCCTTTTTGCACAAGCAATGGTAAGTGCACCGCTACCACAACCTACATCAAGCCCTTTGCCACCATCAGGAATATTTACATACTCAGCAACCCCTTCGATAATCTGCTTTGACATCTGTCTCTTCCCTTTATAGGAAAATGCACGATGCATAAGAATCATCCAAACTGTCATAAATAGTAACATCACCCACAAAACAAGTAGTACTACAGATACTACACTTCTTATAGTTTGAACTGTAATCAATCCAAAATTATTAATTACGTAAAATACCACCCAGCAAATAATAGCTGCGCATGCAAATCCGTTAATCATTCCCTTAGGCATCCAATTTTTGTAATCTGCTTTCATTTCAAGTCCTCCCTTTTTCGTTAATTCAGTTCTAGTTAGTCATCACTAACTCTACATTTAAAAAAAAGCTATTCAAGACCGGTATATCTCAAATAGCTTATTTTCATTTATAAATTTACAACTCAGGATGAGCGATTATGAACTGCTTAATCCCTGCGTAGGTATCGTCACTGATATAGTGCTCGATTTTGCAGGCATCTTCTTTAGCAGTCTCCTCGTCCACTCCTGCAACATCCTGAAGGAATCCGGTAAGAGTCACATACTTATCAATAATCACTTCTGCGATTTTCTGCCCCTTGATAGTGAACTCAATCTCTCCGTCTTCCTTCATGACGATGATATTGTCTTTACGAAGGTTCGACATGGCTCTGGAAACACTGGCTCTAGAAAGGCCTAGTTCTTTAGCCAGATCAACAGAATGAAGATGGGCTTTATCTTGCTTAAGTATATATATGTTTTTGATATAATCCTCTGATGCCTTGTTCATTTTGTCCCTCAATCACATTTATCTACTGTTATTTAGATGATGTGGAATTACAAGATGAGCATCCACTGCATCCTGAACATCCACAGCCGCAGGAAGATCCACCCTGCTTCTTTGTCTTAATCATTGAACGAATAATGCCAGCAACGATTAAGATAAGCACTGCTAAAACAACTATTGTTCCAATATTTTCTGTAATCCATGAAATCATATCTATTACCTTCTTAATTATATCTAAGCAATCTCAAGCTTTGATGCCTCTTTGTACTTCTTGAAGAAAAGCATGTAGATAATACCTGCTAATAATACAATTGATACGATAAGACCAATAATATTTACATTACCTGTTAATGCATTTCCAAACTGTGTAATCATTAATGCTACTACATAAGCGAATCCACACTGGTATGCGATTGCAAACCATGTCCATGTTGCATTGTTCATCTCTCGCTTAATAGCACCGATTGCAGCAAAACATGGTGCACAAAGGAGATTGAATACGAGGAATGAGAATCCTGTAATACCTGTAAATGCCTGTGAAAGTGCCTGCCAAGCAGTCAACTCTCCACCGCCATAAAGGATACCCATAGTACCTACGATGTTCTCCTTAGCTACAAGACCTGTGATTGATGCAACAGCTGCCTGCCAGTTACCCCATCCAAGTGGAATGAAGATCCAAGCGATAGCATTACCAATCTTAGCAAGGATAGAGAACTCAAGCTCATCCTCTGCAAGCATTCTGAATCCGTCCTCTGTGAATCCGAAGTAGCTTGTAAACCAAACAACGATTGTTGAAAGTAAAATGATTGTACCAGCCTTTTTGATAAATGACCAGCCACGCTCCCACATTGAACGAAGTACGTTACCAAGTGTTGGCATATGATATGCAGGAAGCTCCATAACGAATGGTGCTGGATCGCCTGCGAACATCTTTGTCTTCTTAAGCATTACGCCTGAGATAACGATTGCTGCCATACCAATAAAGTATGCTGATGTTGAAACCCATGCTGAGCCACCAAAGATAGCTCCGGCAATCATTGCAATGAATGGAACCTTGGCACCACATGGAATGAATGTAGTTGTCATGATTGTCATTCTTCTGTCACGCTCGTTTTCGATTGTACGGCTGGCCATAACACCAGGAACGCCACAACCTACACCAACAAGCATAGGGATAAATGACTTACCTGAAAGACCAAACTTTCTAAATACTCTATCGAGAACGAAAGCGATTCTTGCCATGTAACCACATGCCTCAAGGAATGCAAGCATAAGGAAGAGTACAAGCATCTGTGGAACGAAACCAAGAACTGCACCTACACCAGCTACAATACCATCAAGGATAAGTCCCTTAAGCCAATCAGCAGTACCTGCTGCATCAAGTGCTGACTCAACAAGAGCAGGAATACCTGGTACCCATGTACCGTACTCTGATGGATCTGGCTCATCGCCGATTTCTTCAAGAGTCTTTACAGCAGCTTCATAATCAGAAATACTTGCTGTCTCTTCTGAAATTTCAAGTGTCTCCTCATCCTCTACTTCGTATGTGAACTCATCAACAGGAGCACTTCCATTTTCCTCTACAAAAACGTCATATCCATCAACGATAGCTGAAGCATCAGCATATCTTTCAGAGATATCACCATATCCGCCATCCATACCAAAGAGATGGAAACCATCACCAAAGATACAATCGTTTGTAAAATCAGTAGCAGGTGCACCTACGCCTACCATAGCAACCCAGTATACAATGAACATAACTGCAGCGAAGATTGGAAGACCAAGCCATCTGTTAGTTACTACCTTATCGATCTTGTCTGATACTGAAAGAGAGCCTTCGTTCTTTTTCTTGTAGCAAGACTTGATTACCTGAGCGATGTAAACATAACGCTCATTTGTGATAATACTCTCTGAATCATCATCCATTTCTGTTTCAGCAGCCTTGATATCTTTTTCAATATGCTCAAGCTTGTCAGCTGGGATATTTAACTGCTCAAGAACCTTGTCGTCACGCTCGAATACCTTGATAGCATACCATCTCTGCTGCTCGTCCGGAAGATTGTGAACAACTGCTTCCTCGATATGAGCGATTGCATGCTCAACTGGACCTGAGAATGTATGAAGAGGAACTGTCTTACCATTCTTAGCAGCCTTGATAGCTTCCTCTGCAGCCTCTGCTGTCTTGTCGCCCTTAAGTGCTGAAATATCAACAACCTTGCAGCCTAACTGACGAGATAATTCATCAATGTGGATTTGATCTCCATTTTTCTTGACAATATCCATCATATTTACGGCTACCACTACTGGAATACCAAGCTCTGTAAGCTGTGTTGTAAGATAAAGATTTCTCTCAAGATTTGTACCATCGATGATATTTAAGATAGCATCTGGACGCTCGTTGATAAGATAATTTCTGGCAACAACTTCTTCCAAAGTGTAAGGTGAAAGCGAGTAGATACCAGGAAGATCAGTGATAACTACGTCATCATGTTCCTTAAGCTTACCTTCCTTTTTCTCAACTGTAACACCAGGCCAGTTACCAACGAACTGATTTGAACCTGTAAGTGCATTGAACAAAGTGGTCTTACCACTATTTGGATTACCTGCAAGTGCAATTGTTATGCTCATAATTAATTCTCCTCCACTTCTATCATTTCCGCATCAGCCTTGCGAAGTGATAATTCATAATTTCTTACTGTAACCTCGATTGGGTCACCAAGTGGTGCTACCTTGCGTACGAATACTGAAGTATTCTTAGTAATACCCATGTCCATTAGTCTACGCTTAACAGCGCCTTCACCATGTAGCTTTACAACAGTAGCTGTCTCTCCGATTTTTACATCTCTCAATGTTTTCAATGATTATTCCTCCTCTTACTAGATCATAATTTTTCTAGCCAGTTCATCGCTGACTGCCACTCTGCTCTCTTTAACCTTAACGATTAGGTTCTCGCCAAGTGTACTCACTACGCTAACCTCTCCACCTACGTTAAAGCCTAGGTGTTCCAAATGTTTTTTCACCTCAGGGCTACCACCGATTTTTTTAATTATCTGAGGTTCCCCTGGTTCTGCATAAATCAATGGCATCATACATTTCCTCGCTTTTATTTATCTAATTTCGATTAGCAAGCACTAACCGTATACCCTAAAATATGGTTAGCAGCTGCTAACAGCCACTAACCATTACTAAGTATAGTTAGCACATGCTAACTTGTCAAGTGTAATTTCACAATTATTTAAAGTTTTTTATGCCAATTTCCACCCATCAGTTACCATCTGCTTATTAAGCATATGAGCATACACTCCCTTGGTTCCGTGAAGCTGTTCTGGTGAACCCTGCTCTGCTACGATACCATCTTTCAGAACAACAATCTTGTCTGCACCATCTACTGTACGCATACGATGGGCAATAACAAGAACTGTCTTGTTCTGAATCAAAGCTGAAAGCGCTTCCTGAATAAGCGATTCATTATCAACATCAAGGGAAGCTGTTGCCTCATCCATGAGAATGATTGGTGCATCCTTAAGGAATGCTCTGGCAATGGAAATACGCTGACGCTCACCACCTGATAACTCTGAACCATTCTCACCAATCAATGTGTTATAGCCATCAGGTAACTTCTCCACGAACTCATCACAGTGGGCAAGCTTTGCTGCTGCCATAACCTGCTCATCTGTTGCATCCTTGTTACCAATTCTGATGTTCTCCAAAACTGAGTTATTGAAAAGAGTTACATCCTGGAAAACGATAGAATACATTGATAAAAGTGTTTCTGGATCAATCTTTGATACATCCATTCCGCCAACAGTAATCTTTCCGCTGTCGATGTCCCAGAATCTTGCAGCAAGTCTTGACACTGTAGTCTTGCCACCACCTGATGGTCCAATAAGTGCTGTTACTTCACCCTGTTTTGCTACAAAGCTTACATCACGAAGAACAGCCTCGCCCTCCTCGTAGGAGAACTTAACGTTCTTAAACTCAATATCATATCCGTCATTTGATAACTGCGAAATACCTGTCTGTTCCGGATGGGAAAGGATTTCATCCATTCTTTCACACTGAGTGTCTGTTGCGATAAGTGCTGCAAAATTCTGTAATGAAATCTGAAGTGGTTCATACATTCTTGACACTACAAGAAGGTACATGAAAAACGTAATTACGTTAATCTCTCCCTTTATAAGAAGTGATGATCCAACAACCGCAACAGTTCCTATTCCAAATTTTAGAATCATCTGCGCATTACATACGAATGCTGCATTAGCAAACTCGGATACAATGTTGTGAGTCTCCACAGCCTTAATCTTTTTTGTGAGTCCAACCATGTATGCTTCCTGTGCATTGTATGCTCTTAAATCTCTGACAGTCTCCAAAGCTTCCTGAATTCCATCAAGGCATGCAACTTTATATCTGCTTCCTTTTCTGTTAAGCTTGTGCATCATTGTTCTGGAATAGAAAACTATGAAGAATGAAATTGGTACTACCCACACTGCTGCAAGAGCCATTCTCCAGTCAAAGAAGAATAAGCTGATTACGATAATGACAGTAGATATCATGGCGCCAACCAATTCTGGAAGCCAGTGAGATGAAGCCGTCTCAATAATTGCACAATCCATCATGATTGTGTTAGTCAGGTCTGCTAAATCCTTTTTCCCAAAGAAGGAAAGTGGAATTCTTCTAAGCTTTTCAGCAAGGCTTCGTCTTCTAACGCCACTTTCTATATATGTAGAATAGAATGTTGCACCGTACTGGTAATACTGAGATATAAATACTGCTGCAAGGCAAATCAGAATTCCTACAATGTAAAACACAGGTCTTTCAGCAGGAGATTTTCCACTTAACAAATCAGATGAAAATGAAAACAAAACTCCTACTGGTAGCATCTGGGCAAGATTTCCAATTGTACAAGCCACAAATGCTGTTACCATATCCTTTGCACCTTTTTCAGAAAGGGCATATTTGTGTTGTAACTTTTCTTCTAATCTCATGCTCCCTTACCTACCTTCCAATTGATTGACTTGTTATACTCTGACCACATATGGTTGTAAATTCCAGCTTCTTTTATAAGACTTTCATGTGTACCGCTTTCTACAATTTTTCCACCAGAGAGAACGCAAATTTTATCTGCATCCACAACAGTTGAAAGTCTGTGAGCAATCATAATCACCGTCTTGTCCTTAGAAAGATTTGCAAAAGCCTGCTGCACCTTTGCCTCATTATCTGGATCCGCAAATGCGGTAGCCTCATCTAAAATAAGAATTGGTGCGTTCTTTAAAAATGCTCTTGCAATGGAAAGTCGTTGTGCTTCTCCTCCGGAAACATACACACCTTCTGTTCCAATCATTGTGTTAACTCCCTCTGGGAATTTTTCAATGATATCCATACACTGGGCATCCTTTAGTGCCTGCACAACCTGCTCATTAGTAGCATTAGGATTCCCCATTCTGACATTTTCCAAAATAGACATTTTCAAAAGCTTACTATCTTGGAAAACGTAGGATACATTTTGCATCAAGTCTGCTGTAGCAATATCCTTTACATCCACGCCGCCGATTTTGATAGAACCGCTTTTCACATCCCAGAATCTTGCAATAAGTGAAGCAAGTGTTGTCTTTCCACCACCAGATGGTCCTACGAATGCGATATGCTCACCAGGATTAATTGAAAGACTAATTCCGTCAATGGCATTTCCCTTTTTATCATCATAGGAGAAATTAACATTATCAAGAACTATGCCTGCATCCTTAGGTGTCTTTGGATTGCTAGCCTCAGGAAGAGGTTCTACATTAAGAATAGAATCCATTCTGTTTAAGGCATCCATTACAATCATCTCGCTCTCACCTGAGTAAGCCACCTTCATAAGTGTGACTGTAAGGATTGGTGTGATGATAATATAGAAAAGGATGTTAAATATAAACGTATTTGCGATACCCTCTCCACCAAAGATAAAGGCACAGGCAACAAGTGCTGCAAAAACTGCATTTGCCAAGGTTACAAAAGCAGTCATAGGAATTCTTACCGCTGTGGTATAACCAACTGTCCATGCCTCATATTTATCAATTGCTTCTTTGAAACGCTTGAAAGAAAATACTGTCTGTCCAAAGGTCTTAACAACAGGAATACCTCTTACATACTCTACTGCCTCTGATGTCATGTCTCCTAAAGCATCCTGATATTCTGCCATAGCCTTTTTCATCTTATCGCCCATCATAAAGCCCATAGATAAAAAGGCTAAAAGTGCAGGAATAAGACAAATTAATCCAATTCTCCAATCGAAATAAACAAGCATAAAGATTAGACCAACTGGAGTGACATAGCTTACTGCTTTATCTGGAAGTGAGTGAGCCAAAAATGTTTCTGTAGCAGCACTTGAATCTGCCACAATCTTTCTAATCTTTCCACTTCCCTCCGACTCAATGTATCCCATAGGAAGCTTCATGATATGTTCCATCATTGCAACTCTCATATTTACCTGAACTCTAAAGGCAGCGATATGAGAGCACATCAAAGCCGCTATGTATACCAACATTGAAAGGAGGGACATTCCAACTGCGGTCCAGCCATATGCCTTGATGTGCACTGCCTGTGAAAAATCAGGCCTCACCTCAATTACCTCTCTGATAATTGCCCATATGTAGTAGAATGGCGCTAACGCTAAAAGTGCTGATATAGCTGCCAATATCCATGAGGCAATGGTAAGATACTTGTGGTTCTTCGCATATACGAATAATTGTTTTATTACCCCTTTACTGTCTTGCTGTTTCATTGTTTTTCTCCTTATATTAGATATATCTATCCAGCGTTAGTCGTCACTAACCTTTTCATGTAGAATCTACCCCATAACTTTCAATTTGTCAATATGAATTATGTTATAAAACGATTTTAGATAATCCCTTGGCCCTGAATGTTATTTGCAATAACTTCTCTAATTTTCACAAAAAAACCGCGGTGTTCAACACCACGGCTAAAATTCCTTTTATAGATTGTCCTCTCCCCAACGTTTTAGTTCTAAAAGAATAGGGATTAATGATTTTGCTTTATCAGTAAGAGAATACTCTACCCTCACAGGCATTTCATCATACTGCACACGTGAAATCATACCATCCCCCTCCAGTTCCTTTAAAGACTGAGCCAGCATAGTATTTGTGATTCCAAAAACGGAACGCCTTAAATCTCCGTAGCGCACTACTTCATTATTATCGATGACACAAAGAATCATAATCTTCCATTTTCCACCAACAATATTTAATACCTTCTTTAGTCCACAGCTCTCACCTGCTATATCTTCACATAATGGTTCTTTCTTTTCTTTACTCATATTCTTTTACTCGTACTGGTAAGTTTTTTCTTACCAGGTTAATTTATTTTGCGTAGTTGATATATTTTCCTTACCACATATAATAAACGTAGTTCAAAAACAAAGCAAGTATAGGAGTCTATATGGTTAAGAAAAAAGCAAGTCCAGACAAGGACAGATGTGTAGCCTGTGGAGTATGTGCACTACAGTGTCCACGAAAGGCTATCAACATTTATAGGGGATGCTATGCAGTTGTGGAATTAGAAAAATGTGTAGGATGTGGAATTTGTTCTAAAGCATGTCCTGCCAATGCAATAACAATTAATGAAATTAAGCAGGAGGTGGCAAATGGCTAAGAATAAAATGAAACGTCATTGGTATGAGTACCTATGGATTTGGTCTATCGTTTATTTTGCCTTAGGATTTTTCAATATTCTCTTTGCGTGGCTTGGAATGATTGATTTCATTCTTCCTTTGATTTTTGCAATTGTAGGTGGAAATAAATGGTTCTGCAATCACATGTGTGGTCGAGGTCAGCTGTTCTGGGTTTTAGGACGAAATATGAAATGTTCCAGAGGTAAGGCTGCCCCTGCATGGCTATCATCTAAGTGGTTCAGATATGGATTTTTGATATTCTTCCTTACAATGTTTGGAACGATGGTATTCCAGACCTATCTTGTATTCTCTGGTGCTGGCACACTAAGAAAAGCCATCAAGCTGTTTTGGACTTTTAAGGTTCCTTGGCAGTGGGCTTACAATGGAAGCCTTTTTCCTGACTGGGTAGCTCAGTTTGGATTTGGATTCTACAGTCTTATGTTAACTTCAACGTTAATCGGATTGATTGTTATGGTATTATATAAAGAACGTACCTGGTGTACATTTTGTCCTATGGGTACAATGACACAGGGAATCTGTAAATTAAAAAATAATGATAAATAGGAGTCTAAAAATGGAAAGAAAAGAATTAGCAGTAGAACTTAAGCACAACGGATACAACTGCTGCCAGGCGGTGCTTTGTTCATTTAAGGATGAGCTTTCATGCTCTGAGGGAGATTTAAAGAAAATGGGAGCCTCCTTTGGTGTTGGCATGGGCTGCATGGAAGCTACCTGCGGTGCACTTTGTGGAGCGCAGATGGTTCTTGGCATGAAGAAATATGAAGGTATGCCTATCCTTAGGGACGCTGCAGCTGTAGCAAAGGCTTTTGAAAACAAATGCGGTGCTACAATCTGCAAGGACCTTAAGGGTGTTGAAACCGGCGTGGTAAAATGCGAGTGCGATGACTGCGTTAGAAATGCAGTGGAAGTATTAGAGGCACATCTTTCCAACTAGTTTTCAAACTCTTCTCTTCTATCCATAAAGAATCTGTAATAGGCCTGCACATTTTTAAGCTTGTGCCAATCATTAGGGCCTGCAGGTTCTTTATCCAAATCATAAACAAGAGCATTTTTTAATGACAAGATAAATGGAGAATGTGTTGCAATAATAAACTGGCATCTAAATGCACGGACGGACTGCTCTAGGAAATTTACCAGTTCCAACTGCATCTCTGGCGATAGGCTGTTTTCTGGCTCGTCTAAGAGATAGATGCCATTTTCCTTTATCTTGCTGGTGAAATATTTAAAGGCTGATTCCCCGTTAGAATACTCACGAACATTATCTAATAGGGTTTCTCTTATATACTTGGACTGAGTCTTTGATTTGGCGGCATTACGCTTTCTAAGCTCTTCGATATCATCTATTGATTTCAACTGATAAGAGCTATACTTGTAATCCAGGTATTCCTCCAATCGCTCTTCCCTTTTTGTATCAATCCCTTCATTTAATCTTCTTATATCAAGCATATAATCAAAAATATCATCCGAGGTAATAATAAGCTTTTCTTCCATCTGTGCATTGATATAATCCAGATCACAATAGCCCAGGTAATCCTCATAGAAATTAGAGCGATTATAAGGAGCCATTCTCTCGGCACCAATCTTTTCGGCAATTATATTAAGCATTGTGCTCTTGCCTGAGCCATTGCCACCATAGAGGATAGTGACATCTTTAAACTCTATTTCATCAATCCCCTTCTGTGGCAAAATCATAAAAGGATAAAAGCTGTCATAGCAAGTTCTTTGAATATCATTTAAATACAAGTCCTCAGCTATGCCTGATGCAAAATAAAAATTCTTTAAGTAAACCAATTTAACTATTTCTCCCGAATGCGCTTATTCTCATTTTATTCCTTTATAATTAGCTTCCTCTTAAGATAATTGTGATTAAACTCAAGCCAAGCTATTTCACCAATTATTGCCAAGGCAAATATGATTAATGAAAGCATGGTATTCTCAATCAATACCTGAGATATTCCAAACAAAACCATTGTTATAAACAATAAACATCCATATATTATAAAATTTCTACCATGTTTACGATTCCATTCTGTGACACTAACCAACTCTTCTGCCTTAGGAGGTTTTTCTCCTGTATTTATACTTACTGGCTCTTTTGCATGAACCTGGACTATCCCTATAATCACAAAAATTAATGAAACTAAAAATGAAATTGATAAATAAATTATTGTTGCTGCCATAATTATTCCCCCTATTCTTGTGTTATCTTAAAAGCTCACCTTCAAAGTATTGCTCCTGAAACTCAATTGCAGACAAAATGTCTTCGTCCGAATAATCGGTACCATCCAATGAAACAATCCATTTGTCCTCATTATCATTAGTTCTATGATATACAGCAATTACCTTTCCTTCAAAGGTTTCTATAGGCTCGTTTGTGCCAAATACATATACATCCTGCTCCTCGCCATCAGCTGCAAAAACATCATCCACATAACCATAGTTAATTGGATAAATCATGTCCGGATAATCTGGGTGAGCCGAGCCTAATGGACGATCAATATGGCCTTTTACAATAGTGCCTATTATTTTATCCATCTCAAGCCTTTCCTTCAAATTCAATAATTGGACATTCGTTATATACATTATTCACAGCTAGTTTTCCCCCCCATATTTTCATTATTCTACAATATCTTAAAAATGGTAACTTTGCAATTGAAGATTTATTTAGTGTGGCATATCTTTTTCGCATATGCATCCCAAACCAATAAAAACTCATTTTGGGATGTAAGAAATTTACATTTTCAGTGTACAAATCGCAGATTTATGTATTTAGTATCATTCAAACATTTGGTAAAGCATATTTTGAGAAACAACTTTGTATAATCTGAGAATTAATTTATAGACACTGAAAGAAAAAATACATCCCATTTTCAATAAAGTTGGTGTTGGGATGCATATTGCACTTTGCACCCACTAATTAAAAAAAAATTCAACCAGTTGATAAAGCTTTTCTATCCAAATGCGGACGGCGGGGTGAAACATGGAAACGAAAAAAGGCACCAGCTAAAGCTGATGCCTTTTTCATTTCCTAGTAATGCGGAAGGCGGGACTTGAACCCGCACGCTCGCAATGAGCACAAGATCCTTAGTCTTGCTCGTCTGCCAGTTCCGACACTTCCGCAAGAACTCTTTTGAAGTTCGTTTGTCTTAACGACAAGACATAATATATCAAAGAAACCGCCATGCGTCAACGGTTTTTAGTAAATTAAAGTGACTAACTTTACGCTGTTAAATCAGATAATTCTGACACCTTAATCAACCACTCCGTTGAACAGTAAATACTGATGCCAAGGCTCGTAGCAGGAACCCTTTAAATGCACTCCATCACCAGATAGTGACTCATCAAGATTGCCTTCTCCATCATCAAGCATATCATTAACATTTAGATAAAAAATATGCTGATTGTCTATCAAATCGAAAAGTGCTGCATTTCTAACATTAATATTTCCATTATTATAAAGCTCATCGCCATCACTCTTCTCCTTTGTTACATGCATAGTGCTGTTAATAAAAATAAGAGCATCTGGCTGAATCTCCAAAATTCTTTTAATAACATCAGCGTAGGCGTCTCTATAGCCCTCGTTAGTTCCGCGACCAATTTCGTTGATTCCTACCATAATGTAAACCTTAGAAAAAGAAATCTTAGAAAGGGCATCGAAAATAGTCTCCTTTGGACCATTCTCAACATCGATCCATGCATCCTTTTGAAGGTTGTAAATTGTAAGAGACTTCTTTGCAAAAAATGTAGCTCTGGAATCAATCTCTGGACAATACTGAGAAAGTCCAACCATTCTGGAATCTCCAATAAATACAGCATCATCAAAGTAAGAATCATCTACCTTTGTAAATGATTTAGGCTCTACAACCTCAATCTTAGCCTCTGGCTTTGTCTCCGCGACTTTATCCTTCTTGGCCAGCGACTGTGGATCCTCCTGTTTCTCGACAGGTGACCAAGGAAATACACCGGCAGATGCCCCTTTCAACATAGGTGCCATAACAGGCTCCTTATCAACACCCACAGAATATTCCTGATATTTTGCAGGAGTGTAAATATAGCTGCACACTGAGAGCCCCACAGCAGATATCACTATTAAGATAATCAATAAATAACTTTTAATCTTCATAACCAAATCCTCTAGAATCTCAAGTACATAAATGGATTGCCAGCTGAATTTGCAAGACTAATAATTGAAATCCAAAACATCACAAATAAAACCAAAGTAACTAAAATATTTTCCTTGTGCTTTCTATATAAAGTCTGCACAAAAGGAATGACTAAAATAATACCCATCAATAAATATGGCCAATAAGAAGGTAATAAATAAAGAATGTCATTCTGGTTTACAGCTATTCCATTATTTATTACTGGGAAAAGTCTAAGACCATAGGTACCAAGCTTACGTACGGAATGAATTGCAAAAATCACCCATGTACAAGGAATTAAAACCCACACATTAATGTGACCAATAATCTTAAACGCCTTATCCCACTTGGAAAGAATAAACTTTTCCACAAGGATTATCACAAGAATAACCATTGCCCACAAAATAAAGTTTAAAGTCATACCATGCCACAAACCTGTTATCAGCCATACCACCAGTAAATTAAAAATGGTACGTCCTGTGCCCTTCTTACTTCCGCCAAGAGGAATGTAGATATAGTCCCTGAACCAGCTTCCTAACGTAGCATGCCAGCGTCTGTAAAAATCAGAAACAGAATTAGCGGCATATGGCTGTATAAAGTTCTCAATAAATGGGAATCCAAGCATCACACCGATACCAGCTGCCATAAGGGAATATCCCCAGAAATCAAAATAAAGATTCATGGAATAGGCGTAGGCGCCAAGCCATGCAAGCGGTGTAGATATGCTCTCATATCCTATAGTCTTGATATCTGACCAGAGAACTGCCAAATGATCTGCTATCATAACCTTCATAAAAAGACCGATAACGAAATATTTCAAACCATCTTCTACTGAAGCTAAAACTGTCTGTAGACGCTGTCCCTTTGATGGGCGCTCTTCTTTTGGCGCAACAACCCAGGCACTGTTATCCTCAATATATGAATATCTGCTGATAGGACCAGATAAAATCTGTGGGAACATAATGAAATAAGCGGACATATCCCTAAAGCTTACTGTCTTAATCTGCTCTCTATACAAATCCACCTGATATGAAATCATCTTGAAAATATAGAAACTAAGTCCGAGAGGAAATGCGATTCCAAGCTTCAGCCTGCCTGCCACCTTAAAGAACGACAATAATCCTGCATTAAAAATGACAATGCCGGCAAGTGCAACCTTTTTCTTTTTCGAAACAAGCTTTGCAAATCCGAAATTTACAATTGTAGCTCCAACAAGAATAGCGACAAACTTCCAATCATTTACTACATAAAAAGCAAGGCTTGCAACAACAAGAAGCCAAGGTCTGAGCTTGGCTGAGAAAACATAATATATTATTAAAAATAGAGGCATTGCTCTAAAAATGAAATTCAAATCTGAAAAGGTCATAATAATTCTCCCTACTTCACAACTATAGTATACCCTAAGAATATGCCCTATTCCATTAAATTTAAATTACCTTTTTATTACAAAAAAATAAAAGGCAATCCCATTTTGAGATTGCCTTAATATTTATTTCAAAGATTCTTGATATTTATCAATAACTTTATAGATTTCCTGATTAGGATCTTCTACCATTTTAATCTCAGTATCGAACTGAATCAGCTTATCCTGCGTAGATGAGCGCATCTCCCAATTTGGAAGCCCCTCTCCATTAGGATTTCCAGTCTTAGCAAAATTCACCCAATATTTCTGCATTATCTCGGAAAGCTCATAATCCTCTTCCTCATAGAGCCCCGGATGTCTCCAGAGATTTCCATAGGCATATGGAAGCTCCCCTGCATGGTAATTTGATAGAATATTATTCTTCTTAGTGAAATAGTATTCGTATGTAGGAACACCCTGCTCAATCAGATAATTGTTCCAGAGATAATGTGAATAGCTAAACCAGATAGCTGAGTACGCAGTATTAAGTGCTCCCTTCGCATCTCCTAAAGCATCAACTATAAAATGCTGGTCACGCTGTGAAGTATTTGCAGGAACTACCTTTGCCATTTCCTCTGCTTGGTCGCCTAAATCTTCTGCCAAAAGCTCGACATAATTATCAGCAGTTGCTTTTGTGGACAATAAGAATGCATCGGCTTCCTTTGCGTTAAAACCATTAAGCAAAGCCTTCTCGTGATTGTTGCCTTTCTCGTAAGTAAGATATGGCTGCTCAACTATTGCGTATCCATCTATTGTCATTGCCGACTGGTCGCTGCCGTTATTTACAAGCTTCCATGGAGAAACATCTCTTAATTCAGCTGAAGAAGATACTCCGAAAGCATCACGAACCTTCTGTCCTTCTTCCAAAGCCACGTCATAAGAACGGAAAGTATGGAATGGCTCAATTGCTCCAATTCCACTAGATTCAGCAATGGCATAATTAAACATTCCTTCAGTAAGTGGTGATACGCACAAAGCATTTACACTCGAGGAACCTGCAGATTCACCTGCAATAGTAATCTGATTTGGATCTCCACCAAACTGTTCAATGTTTTCTCGAACCCATTTTAATGCAGCTATCTGATCCAAAAGACCATAGTTTCCTGTTGTACCATTAGGAGATTCTGCCTTCAAATCATCGGCTGTATAATAACCAAATACGCCAAGACGATATGCAAAGTTTACAAATACTACTCCCTGCTTTGCCAAATCCTCTCCCCTATACTCTGAATAAGAAGACTGACCAGTAGTAAGACTTCCTCCATGGATATAGAAAATTACAGGCTTAAGCTCTTTATCATCTGTCTCTGGTGCCCAAACATTTAGGTAAAGACAATCCTCACTCATTGCCTCGAGATACTCGTCACCAAATTTAACTTGATAATCATGCCAGCCTAATATGTGAGATAAACTATCTATCAATGGATTGGAACGAGTCTGCATGGCCATAGGACCAAATTCATTACACTCACGCACTCTGTTCCATTCTTCTGGCTCCTGAGGCTCTTTAAAACGCAAATCACCAACCGGTGCTTTAGCGTATGGAATACCAGCATAAACCCTTACTGTCTTATCCTTATTGTATACACCTCTAAGATATCCCTGCTTTACCTGAACTACCTCTGTAATCTGTGGATTCTTTACATCTACAGCTGGAACATTCTTAATTGGAGGTCTTGTAAAAATTAGATTTACAAAAAGAACTAAAATAAAAGCTACCCAGGTCATAATCTTAGCTCTTCGCGAAACAATATTCTGTTTCTTCAGCATATACCTTTCAACCAACATAATGGCTGCGGCCATCAAAGCTACCACCCAGCCAATGACTATATTCTTGGAAAGCTCTAAAAGCACCAAATATAATAATGTAACTGCAATAACTACTATCGAAAAAACCATGATAAACCTCTTCTTTGATTTTATACAATTCAATTTATCCCAATTGTTCATCTATCATACCACATAATATATTTTTGTAAACATAACTCCTAAAAAAATTTTATAAAAAAATTGTGAATTAAGTGTTGACTATGAGGCGGGTCTTTGATATTATACTTCTTGTCGCTAAGACAAGCGGAAGTGTCGGAACTGGCAGACGAGCAAGACTAAGGATCTTGTGCTCATTGCGAGCGTGCGGGTTCAAGTCCCGCCTTCCGCATCCTAAAAAAGATAACCAGAGCATTAAGCTCTGGTTATTTTTTTATGTGCCGATTCGGTCGGTTCGACTACGGGAAGGCGCACATATTCTATGCCACTTCGTGGCGGATGTGCGCCGTGGGAAACGAAAATATCATTTAACAATGCTATTTTCATTTCCATGTCTCACCCCGGCTTCCGCAATGGTGGACATATAAAAATCACAAAAGAATCCAACCCTTTTCATAATTTTTACATATTAAATAGGTTATACTTCTAGGTACACACCACCGATTGAGTGGATTTTTATTGGGGAGATTAATGTTTTCTACTTATTTTCATAGTCTAATATGAGGAGGTAAATGCTATGAATGAAGAAAACATTAAGAGAATGGAATCAAAACTTGTAAGAGCTTACAAAGAAGGACATTATGAAGAGACCTTGGTAAAAATGGTTACTAAGAAGCCAAGTGTATTAAAAACAATTGCCCATATTTTGGTATCAATACATTAAAAATTTAAGCTACCCACAACGGGTAGCTTTTTTACGCCATTAACAAATCTCTGCTGAGTCTAATACAATTGTAAATGGTCCATCATTTAAGAGAGACACCTTCATGTCGGCGCCGAACTCTCCTGTCTCAACATGATAGCCTTCCTCTCGGCACTTTGCGATTATATATTCGTACATCTCATTGGCAAAATCCGGTGCACCTGCATCTGTAAATGATGGGCGATATCCCTTCTTGCAGTTTGCATAAAGGGTGAACTGTGATATGAGAAGAAGCTCACCGCCAACATCTGTAAGCGAAAGATTAATCTTATCGTTCTCATCATCGAAAATACGAAGTCCTAAAAGCTTCTTTACCATCTTGTCAGCTATTTCTTTTGTATCTGAATCTGATACTCCTATCAGGACAAGAAAGCCCTTCTTAATGGCACCGATAGTATTGCCATCTACAGCAACTGATGCTTCATTTACACGCTGAATTACAAACTTCATTATTCATTCTCCTCTGGTCCGTGAACAGTTCCGTATAACTTTAAATTAGTATTCTGACGCTCTATTTCAGCGTTATATCGTTCAGATACCTGTTTCCAGTATGAATCAAGCTCTGCCTCACCTCTTCTGTCTGGAACATTAAATTCCTCCGATAAAACCTGTCCAAAGTACTGAGACATTTTCTCTGCACCAGCAAGGTTAAGATGAAGACCACCATCATAGGTATCCTTAGTCCAGTCAATTCCCATCTCATCCTGTAAATCAAGGAAATTAATATAAGGTAAGTCATTGGCAGCAGCATAATCCACAATCTGCTCTTCCCACTGATCATACCAGTATGGATAAAGCGTTGGAGCCTTAACTAAAATAAGCTGCACGTCATTATCCTTACAGAGCTTTGTAAGCTTATCTAAATACGCATATGCGTTATCACCAAATTGATAATCAGCCAGTGGCTTTCCTTCTGGAATATTCTCAGCAGGCTTTACATCCACACGCATGTAATATCCATTAAATGTAACCTTGTCACTATGAGTGAAATAAGTTAAATCATCAGAATTCAAATCACTCCAACGTCTGTGATATCTAAGTAATGGGAAAACATAATCAATGAAATGTTCTTCCTCTGTCATTGAAGCCTTGATAGAACCAATCTTGCTTGAAGACCACCTCATACCATCGATAGTCATACGATTGTAAGCTTCCTTCTGCGGCTCATTGTATTTCATAGATAAAACGTTGAATACAATTATATCTGGATGCTCAGTCTTAATAGTTTCCTCAGCAAGATAGTATGACTGCCATATTAACTGCTGCGCACTACCACGTATATACGAATTAATTCCAAAGTTCTCCCAGAGATACACTGGAGAAACGTTCTCATAGAGCTCACAGTCACCGATGAATACTACATTGTGATCAGTAGGATCGTCATAGTATTCTTTTATCATCGCTCCTTCCAGAACCCCAGACATGTACTTTGGTTCTAAAAGTCTGGTGGTGAAGGCCAGGCCTGCGACGGCTATGAATAAAGTTAAAATAATAGCTAAAAGCTTTTTCATTAATTACACCTCATCAGTCACCTGCGGTGACAGCTTCCCCTCAAGGGGAAGCCTAAAATTGATTATATATAAACTGACTTGCGGAGTATCCGATTCCGTATGCTCCGAAGATTAATGTAGCCATAAACAAGCCATACCAGGCTATAAAGCGAACTGGAGCAGCCTGAGCAGCAATCTTTCCACGTACACTTCCACTGCGCTGCACAAGGCTGACAACAACAAGCACAAGCATGCCAATAAACACAACAGCATAATCATGTGCTTCCAGTCCCATTCCAATAAATGCATCTGCATTTAGCTGTGACAGACTCGACTTTGTAAAGATGCTTCCAAACATCTTAAATGTAAGTGGAACATCGCGATAACAATCAAACATACGAAGCGAAGACATGATAAGCACTGTACGGATAACCTGGAATAATTTCCATCCGAAAGTTCCATCCACATTCACCTTGCTGTGGAACCATCTGTAGAATGGCTCCAGTTCCTGAGAAATCATGATAACTACAAAGTTGCCAAGTCCCCATACGATGAAGTTCCAGCTGGCTCCATGCCAGATACCTGTTGTAAACCAAACAATAAAGCTGGAAAGATAAACCGGCACTCTCTTGCCAAGATTGTTTCCAAGACGAGCACGTGATTTTTTAGAAAGCTTCATCATAAACTGGCTGGCACTGATTGGATAGAAAATGTAATCGGTGAACCATGTACCCATGGTGATATGCCATCTGTTCCAGTATTCTTTAATATTCTTTGAGAAATATGGTCTTCTGAAATTTTCAGTAACCTTAATTCCCATAGTCTCAGCCACGCCGATTGTAATATCAATACCACCGGTGAAATCTGCATAAAGCTCAAGGGCATAGAACATTGCACCTGCAAAAGCATAAAATCCATTGTAGGTATCAGGGGATGCTATGATAGCCTGAACCGCCACAAGAATTCTATCCGCAATAACAAGCTTTTTGAAGAATCCCCACATTATACGCTCTAAACCGAAAGATACCGTCTTCCAATCGAATCTGTGCTCTTCAAAAAGTGTCTGGCTTAAATCTGCATAGCGGCTGATAGGTCCCTGAACAAGCTGAGGAAAGAATGAAACAAACAAAGCAAACTTAAATGGGTTCTTCTGAGCCTCAAACTTGCCATTATAAACATCAATAAGGTAACCCATAGACTGGAAAGTGTAGAAGGAAATACCCATAGGGATAACCAAGTCTACAAAGGAAAGAGTCCCCTGATTTCCAAAGGCACCTATGATTGAATTGATATTTGCAATGGTAAAGTTGGTATATTTTGTAACAGCCAAAATACCAAGATTAAAAAGAAGGCAGCAAAGGAAAATCTTCTTTTCAGCAGCATGCTCTTTTGCTTTTACTGCCTTACGCTCTTCCTTTTCCATTTCCTTTTTGTGTTCCTTAAACCAAATATCAAAGGATTGTTTCTTTTCAGAAATATTTTTTGCTGCAAGATATGTGCTAACTGTAGTGATTGCAATAAAAATCAAATATCTTGGATCTGCCATGAAATAGAATGTATAACTTGCAAGAAGCAGGAAGGACCACTGGGCCCTTCCTGGCAACAAATAATACATTATAAATACTACTAACAGAAATCCAAGGAATTCGTAGCTTGTAAATAACATTTATTAATCCTCATCATCTAATTTAGCTTTGATCAATGCATAAATTGTCTCTGCAGAATCAAAGTTCTCTGGAGTAAGCTCTGCTGCGCCAATAGTAACATCAAACTCCTCATTAATCTCAGAAATAAGAGATACAATATCAAAGGAATCAAGGATTCCTCCTGTTACTAAGCCCTTCTCTGTAGTGAAATCCACCTCTGGATGTAAATCGCTTAAGATTTCGATTAATTCATTCATTTTATAATCCTCCGTTATTTATTTTCATACATTTTTGTAAGTGTTACTCTGTCTATCTTGCCGTTAGCTGTGAAAGGCATTTCCTCGAGACGATTTACCTTATTTGGTAACATGTAACGTGGAAGCTTTGTTTTTAAAGCCTTAATAAGGTCGCCCTCCGTGATATCACCCACATAATAGAGGACTATTTTGCCCTGTTCCTTAGCGTAAATACAGCCTGAAAGTTTAATCTCTGGAACAAGGTTTACATTGGCTTCGATTTCCCCAAGTTCGATGCGATGTCCCATATGCTTAATCTGGAAATCCTTGCGTGAATGGAAAATCAGCTCGCCATATTCATTGATATGACCAATGTCTCCTGTGCGATAAATGATTTCAGGATATGCTGTGTTAAGCGGATTCTGAACGTATGCCTCGCTTGTCTTTTCTGGATTGTTGTAATAGCCAAGTGTCACAGATGTTCCACGGATACAAATCTCACCCTGCTCTCCATCTGCCGCAAGAGTATTGTCCTCCTTTAAAAGAAGAATCTCCGTATTCTTAAATGGGAATCCAACTGGGATTACCTCATCATCAGCAAACTCTCTCTCAACTGGATAATAGCAGCACATTCCAGTGCCTTCTGTTGGTCCGTAGAGATTGAAGAATTTTGCCTCAGGCACTGCTGCTCTCCAAAGTCTGAACTGCTTTATAGGAAATACCTCACTACCAAAAGCGATAGTCTTAAGTGTATGAGGTACAACCGTATCGAATGTTGCAAAAGCACTAATCATAGTAAGAGCTGAAACTACCCAGCATACAGTGTTAATGTTGTGCTCGTTAATGTATTCCACAAGCTTAATTGGAAACATGAAATAAGAATGTGGAATAAGATATGTAGTAGCACCAAATTTCAACGTAGGATAAAGCTCCTTTAGGCATGCATCAAAATATAATGGTGTCTGATTACCAAAGACTGTATTCTCGTTAAAACCGAGTGTTTCTGAAAGCTGTTCGATGTAATCAATTACAGAGCGATGGCAGGCACAAACTCCCTTTGGGACTCCTGTAGAACCTGACGTAAATACGATATAGATTGGATCAGTATCAATAGCCTTCTTTCGTACCATCGCAAGCGCATCAACATCAGGATTCGTATTTGCGATATCTGAAAAGAGAACGATATCTGCCTTATAATCAAAGCCCTCAGCAATCCCCACTGTGCTATCATCACAGATAATTACTCTAGGCTTGCAATTATCAAGAATAAGATTAATACGTGTAGCTGGCATCTCGCTATCAATTGGAACATAGTAGCAACCAGCATTGATTACACCAAAGAAAGTAGCGATAGTATTTGGACTCTTCTTCATGAAAACAATTACTGGCTCCCGCTTGCAACCGCGATTCAATAATCCTGTTCCCACCGAATCCATAATTCTTTTTACATCTGCAAATGAAAGGGTGACCTCATCATCCGCATATGCGATTTTGTCTGGAACACGGGCCAGACTTCCCTCCAAATAATCTAGTACGTTATTTTGCATTTCTATACCTCTGTAATCAAATTATCGCATTCAGGTCGGGCTTTAGCACACTTTTTCACACAATCTGCAGCCAGCACATCAACAATATCAAGGACCTTTGGTCCTACCTCATTGTCTCGTTTTACAATGGAAAGCTCTGTGCAACCTAAAATAATAATATCTGCACCTGCCTCCAACAACTGAGATTTAACCTGAAAGAATTTATCCATGTCTACAGGCTTTCCAGCCTTAACATCATCATATATTAAGCTCATAACCTGCTTCTGACCAGCTTCGTCAGGATATAAGCATTTAATGTCGTAATCTTTAAATACTGAATCAAATAAATGCATTGATGCAGTACCATCTGTGGCCATAATGCCAACCTTTGTAATCCCCCTCTCATAAATATACTGAGCGGCTTCCTTGATTCCGTTGCTGACAGGAATAAACACGCTGTCGGCAAGCTGGTCGTGGAAATAATGGGCTGTGATACATGGCATGGCAATATAATCTACATTTGCATGCTCCAGATTGTGGGCAAGCTCCGTAATCTTAGGAAGTGGGCTTTCCTCACTGGTGCCAAGTATGTATCCTGTTCTGTCCGGAATAGATGGACAGTTATATATAATCATTTCGATGTTTTCCTGATCAGTGGCTGCATCTGTAAGCTCAATGATTCTACGCATGAAATATGCTGTTGCCATTGGGCCGAGACCACCAATGATTCCTAATTTCTTAGTCATTGAAGTATGTATACACCTCTCTGTCGTAGTTATGAGAACGATAGTGCTCGTTTGAGTATGCCATCAAATCCTCATCTGTAATATAGAAGCCCTTAAATGTCTTGTCCGTACGTGGTGTAGAATCGAAATGTCGCCATCCCTCTCCACAATCTATAACACTCCAGAAATGATGACGGGTAGCTGTAGGTATGATTTCTATATCTTCATTCTTAATACCTGCGCGGGTAAGAAGTGCCTTTCCAACAGCAAAATAATTGTAGCAATCGCCATGACGATTCTTCAAACCATCATATGCACCCTTTAACCAGTCACCCCTGTCCTCGCTTTCGCTGTAACCGATATTTCCCTGAATCCATACATAGATGGCATGAGCTTTATCATAATCTGACATATCAGGCTTGATAATATCTGCAAGCACAGCATCTGCCAGTTCATTTACCTGTTCTTCGGAATATACCACCTCAATAACGGTGATTGTTCCCTCTGCCAAATCCATATTTCCCATGGAATCTTCAGCAGTATATATAATAGGATAATCTCCTGGAACATCAAGATTAACATGGCTACTATCTACCTGTAGCTCAATGTTAGTATCCACATTGTCAGTAACTACCACACCTGTCTTAAAGCTAGCTCCCTGTCCCACATAAACTATTTTATCAAGCTGACCCTCGATTATAGGTGGGGTAATATCATATTCCTCCACAAGGTGCAAAACTGTATCTGCTGTAGTTCTATTACCCGATGGATCTTCAGCAGCTATTTTGACAGGAATATCTCCATAGTTATCAAAGCTTATTGACTCTGCAAAATATATATTTACATCATTGGATAAATCACTACATGACTCCACGAAGTCCTTAGCCTGTGGGATTTCCTCTTTAGTGCGGGTAAGAGGCATTACTGAAAGCTCTGGTGCAACTGTATCCTGAACCTGAAGTGTACATTTGTAGGTATATGGCTTCGAAACAATTCCAACCTTGTATTCTCCTGCAACATCTGTAGAAAATACGCTTTCCGGCGTAAATACAGCTTCCTTTGATTCATCCTTAAGAAAATCTCGTGCCTTAACTTCTTCTCCAAGCTCAACCACGCATGTGTCGTAAACACGGTGGGAATAATCATAATAAAAATAGGCTCCTACTCCGACGCATGCCAAAAATAAAGCCACTACGCCTATGAAAATAAGAAGCCTATTTTTTCTTTTCCTACTATAACTATATCTTCTATATTTGACAGCTGTATCCATAATTATTGTTCTCCCAAGTGTATCGTTACACTCGGATATAATTTTAACAATCATGGGATATAGAGTCAAATTTTCGGTATATCAAAAGTTATTTCAACAAAGTATTAAGTATACCTCTAAACAGCTGGGCTCCAGTATTTCCACCCAAAGTCTGTCCAAACTTTCCGCCAAGCTGTTTGCCTACCTTTTTACCAACCTCTCGGCCAACTGTACCCGCAACAGTGGTTCCTACTGATTTTGCTGCACGCTTCTTACGGTTAGCTTCTTTTTCTTTCTCTCTTGCTTCCGCCTTTGCTGCTGCAGCTTCTTCCTTAGCCTGCTGTTTTGCTGCAGCGGCTGCCTCTTTTGCCTCAGCCTCAGCTACAGCCTCCTGCTCATTCTTTCTTCCGAGCATCTCATAAGCAGAATCAGGATCTACTGCTACAGCGTATTTAGAATAGAGATTGCTAGATTTAATGGCATTATCTCTGACTGAAGCATCTATACCACCCATCTTAGACTGTGGTGGAAGTATAAATACTTTTTCAACCACAGATGGTGTCCCATCCTCCTGAAGGAAGGATACCACTGCCTCTCCTGTTCCAAGAGCCTCAATAACATCTGCTGTCTTGAATGATGGATTTTCTCTAAATGAATCTGCTGCAGCTTTAACCGCCTTTTGATCTGAAGGAGTGTATGCGTGAAGGGCATGCTGAACCTTGTTTCCAAGCTGAGCCAATACTCCATCAGGAATATCCCTAGGATTCTGAGTAACGAAGTAGACTCCGATTCCCTTTGAACGAATAAGCTTAACCACCTGCTCAATCTTATCAAAGAGAGCCTTTGGTGTGTCCTTAAAAAGAAGATGTGCTTCATCAAAGAAAAATACCATCTTTGGTTTATCCAAATCTCCAACCTCAGGCATTGTCTCAAAGAGCTCTGATAAAAGCCAAAGAAGGAATGTTGAATATAATGTACCGTTGTTAATAAGATTCTGACTATCTAAAATATGAATCATGCCCTTACCAGAAGCATCCGGTGTAAGCCAGTCTCTGATATCTAAATCTGGCTGACCAAAGAACTGGTCTCCTCCAGCCATTTCAAGAGCTACTACAGCTCGCTGAATCGCTCCAACACTCTGCTTTGCAATATTGCCATATTCAGCAGCGTACTCTTTATTGTTTTCAGCTACTTCATTAAGCATTGCCTTCAAATCCTTTGTATCGTAAAGGAACCAGCCGTTCTCATCAGCAATTTTGAAAACGATTGTAAGGATATCCTTCTGAGTCTCATTCAAGTCCAATATTCTTCCCAAAAGAAGTGGTCCCATCTCTGAAATAGATGTTCGTACTTGAATTCCATTTTTACCGTATACATCCCATAAAGTTGTTGGATATTTCTGATATGAGAATCCGTGGTCTGATAGTCCAAATTTCTTGATACGTTCCTGTATATTCTCGCTGTCTGCGCCAGCTTCAAGCATTCCGGCTATATCGCCCTTTACATCTGCCAGGAAAACAGGCACTCCCATATCAGAAAAAGACTCTGCTAAGACTTTTAGTGTGACAGTTTTACCTGTTCCTGTGGCTCCTGCAATAAGACCATGTCTGTTTGCCATCTTTGGTAAAACAAAAACTGGTGAACCACTTTCACTATTTGCAATCCAAATCTTACCGTCTCTAACCATAATAACCCTCCCGAATTATTCGACTCTGAATATAATCTTGAGTATTATTATAACAAAATGAGGAGGTATTTACACCTCCTCAACATAACTTACAAAATCCAAATTATTCAACTCATCAAACAGCTTTTGATGTGAGTGTTTGGTACCGAAATCCAGCTCCACCATCAGTGCTGTATCATTTCCAGATAAGGTCTTATCCTTTGTCTTGTTAATACTTGTAATCTGGTATCCCATATCAGCGAACTTCTTGCGAAGCTGCTTGATTCCATTGGTCTCTTCAACCTCAATATACATGCTGACATATCTACTGTTTTCTTCAATCTGCTGGGTAACTCTTACTAGCACTAGATTTGCAAGCATCACAAGTGCGAAGCAGGCCAATCCAACTGTAATGTAGCCCGCGCCAAATGCCATTCCCATGCAGGATGCCACCCAAAGAGATGCAGCTGTAGTAAGGCCTTTAATCTGATTTCTTCCAGTTACAATAATTGTACCTGCACCAAGAAATCCTATTCCACTTACTACTCCAGCAGGTATACGGCTTACATCTGCATCAAATCCTGGCATCGCAGCCAAATAAAGATTTAATGATGTGGCTACAGCTGAGCCAAGACTTACAAGTGAAAAGGTCCTTATTCCTGCGCTGTGTCGACGAACCACTCGTTCCCAGCCAATCAAGCTGCCACATACTGCTGCAAGCACCAACCTGAGAATTACTGCCAGCTCATTTGTACTCTGCAAAAAATCAACTAGTGAATTGTTCATATACTATTTATTCTCCGTAACCTTCAAATGTCATTCCCTTATTAGCTATATTTTCAAGTGTTTCATCCAAAAGAGCTGGCTTTCCGAAATAATATCCCTGTGCACGTTCACAATTGATACTCTTAAGGAACTGGTAATGCTCTTCTGATTCAACACCCTCACAAAGAGGTTTAATGCCTAAGTCCGAAGCACCCTTTATGATGTAACTCATAAGCTTTCTTGTATGTGCATTATGATAGCTTCTTAGGAAAATCAAATCCAGCTTCAATACATCAAATTCATACTCAGCTATTGTGTTGAGTGATGAGTAGCCGCTACCAAAATCATCTACCCATACCTCATAACCTGCATTTCGAATCTTAGCTACCTCATGCTTAATAAGACCTGTATTATCATTAAATGCGCTCTCTGTAATCTCTACTTCAATCAAATCTCGTGTAATCTCATATATCTCACAGAAATCATCCAGAAGCTTAAGCACATCACACACGTCAAAATCCAGTCGGGAAATATTTACAGATACAGGAACTACAGGAAGTCCCTCATCCATAAGCATTCGCATATCCTGGCAAACCTTTTTAACCATAAATTCATCAACAAGATGGATTAGATGGAAATGCTCAAGTGTCTCGATGAAATCCAGAGGTGAAAGCATTCCTACCGATGGATCAACCCAACGAACTAATGCCTCCATTCCACATACTTCCCCTGTGGCTACTCTTATAATCGGCTGATAAAATACCTTGATATAATCTAGCGCTATGGCCTCATCAATATGGTCGATAACATACTGCTGACGTCTTAGCTTATCTCGTAAAATATCATCGTAAATACAATAATTTAAATCGTGTCGATTCTTAATGCTGTTGCAGGCCAAACGTGCATGGTCACAAGCGAGACCCACCTCTGCTCTCTGATCATCAAGGAAATAAATACCCGCTTTAACTCTTACCTTCTTATTAACATCATCTGCAAGAAGCATTCGCTTGTACACTTCTTCTACATTCTCTATTACTACATTCTTTGGATCATTACTGTAGACTACAAAATGATCATCTGAAAATCTTGCCACCGTTGAAGAACAGAAAACATCCTTTATGATTCTACCTAAATCACACAAGAGCTCATCACCCATTTTGAAGCCATGACGTTCATTGTATAGCTTAAAATTAGGAATATCGAATTGTACAAATGAGCTTTCCTGACGAGCTACCTCGTTGGAATTCAAAAGCATTTGAACCTTATGGTAGAAAAATGACATGTTAAATAAACCAGTGAGCTTATCTGTCTCTCTATCTCCTGCAAGAACCTCTGCTTCTGCATATGAATTACGGGAGCTATTTAAATATTCATTCTGATCAACATCAACTATAAACACATAGAAGAAGCTCTTTCCATTCATCCAATGAAGAAGATGTCCAAAGTCTTCAATGTACCTTACATCTCCCTTTTTGGTTATAATCCTGTATCGAACATAGTCGTGTCGTTTTTCGCCAAATATAGTCTGTGCCTGTATCTGATTCTCAATTTTATATAAATCCTCTGGATGGACAAGGCCCTTGAAGGTTCCGCCTACGAACTCCATAAATTCATCAAAAGTTTGGCACCCAAAAAGATTTATGACGTTGGAATCTGCAAAAAGAATCTTCTCGTCACCTTCTGCTTCGTAGATGAAAAATCCGCCTGGCAACCCTGTAGGCACCACGCCCACACCAGTTTCAACATACTCCTCTTTTCCCATAATGCCCCCATTTGGTTCAATGATCATTAGAAAATGAATATTCGACACCTATACATAATACATTTTACATCATTAGTAAATGCTAAAAGGCATTTTCACAAAAATTTCAGCTTTGTGGCAAAAAGGTGATTTTTCACTATTGAGTACCTGCAATATGATTTATAAACTGCTGTGCTGTTCGACCTGATAAGCCGCCCTGTTCCAGCTCCCAGATTTTTGCCTTTGCTATCAATTCCTCTTCTGGCATTGTTATTCCAGCCCGCTTTGCAAGCCCAATTACGATATCAATATATTCCTTCTGCATAGGCTTGCTGTAGCTGATGGTCACACCAAATCTGTGAACAAGTGACATCTTCTCTTCCACTGTGTCTGAGTGATGACGATCATCTGTATTGGTCTGGTCATTTCTATCATTCCAGGTTTCTTTAATAAGATGTCTACGGTTTGATGTGGCATATATTAAAATGTTGTCTGGTTTTGTCTCCACACCACCTTCAATAACAGCCTTAAGAAATTTATACTCTATCTCATGCTCCTCGAAGGAAAGATCGTCCATGTAAATGATATATTTGTAATTTCTGTTTTTGATGCTGGCAATTATCTTCGAAAGATATATGAACTGATGCTTATAGATTTCTATCATTCGAAGCCCCTGATCATAGTACTGATTTACTATAGCCTTAATGCTAGTGGATTTTCCTGTACCGCTATCTCCGAAAAGCAGTACATTATTAGCCTTCTTTCCTTGAACAAAGCTCTCCGTATTTGCGATAAGCTGCTGCTTTTGGTATTCATATCCAATCAAATCATCCAGTACTACTTCATCCATGTTGTTGATTGGTACAAATTTTATATCGTTGTTTGTGGTCTCTTCAAGGCGAAATGCTTTGTTAAGGCCAAACATACCTACTCCAAAGGCCTTATAAAAATCCGTAATTACGGTAAAAAATTCCTTTTCATCCTTTGCATTTTCAAGAGCTTTTGAGAGATTTCTAACCTTTTCACTAACATTTCTGTTATACATCTGCTGATTCTTCTGGACTGCACTATAATTTGTAAATACAGAAAAGCTCTGTATTCCAAGCTCACTTTCAAGTGCCGAAAAATCATAATCAAAAAGCTCCTTTAAAATCTTGAAATCATTTTCCACAAGATGATTCACAGAGCCTGGCTTTACATCTGTTTTCTCTGTAACAAGAGAAAATGGATTTTCATTTGTAATAATATAGAAGGCAATGTAATTGTGCCAGAGATTATCATCAAAGCCATAATCTGTCGCAAGCATCAGAAGTTCCTTGGAAATCGCGTTAATCTCGCGGGTAATCTCTCGCTTGTTATAATCTCCTGATTCTACTGAATCTATTGCTCTTCCAAGCTTGTAAAGAATGCTTTCCTCAGTTAAATCTCCATACATAAGTAGTCTCGAAATCTTCTCGTACATAACTGCCTCCTAAAACATGTTCCAATAGTATAGAACAATAGTAACACTTTAGCATGTTAAAGTGAAGACGGTAACAAAAAACCTCAGAAACAATTTCACTTGCTTCTGAGGTCTATAAACTTCATTATTCAGCTTTCCATAAACCATGAAGATTGCAATATGCATATACAGCTTTAACTGAATCGTCGTCTGTAAGTGCAAATACAGCACATGGCTTATCGCCAGGATTAAGCACTTTTCTTTGAGCGCCCTTTTCTGTCTCAAGTGCAATCCACTCGATGTAATGTTCTGGAGCCATTGGATGCTCTACAGAACCGACTGTAACAGTAACCTTATTGCCTTCTACTGTGAAAACAGGTACATGCTTTTCCACAGCGCCATCAGATGTGCCAGGCACTAGCTCCTTCATCTTCTGTCCGCAGCATGTCATTGGAGCGCCAGACTCTTTAATCATGCCTACAAAATTACCACAAACTTCGCATACATAAAATTTCATAAGACCCCTCCTACAATACTTTTCCCATTGAAAATACTAGATGTTTACCTTCTATTTTACATAATAACATTTTACACAATGTATATAAACAGATTTTCTGTGAAATTACTGTTACATAAATATAATTCCAAATACATTCAGAACTGCATTCCGATGGTTTTAACATTAACTAAATTCGGCCACAACCTGATTTTTTCCATGCTTCTTTCCATAATAAAGCTTGGCATCTGCATCCTCCATCATGGATTCAATAGTTGCGCCTGAAGTAAATTCCGAAACACCTATAGTAGCTGTCACTCGTACATTGGTTCCACTCTTATATTCAACAGGATCTTTTTCAATATCTTTTCGTATTCTTTCCGCTGCTGCCACAGCTTTCTGGGGCAATATAATCTCCTTTGTTAATTGGAAATAAATAATTCTATAAATTCTTTTCTACCTGGAACCCATGCCTTCTCGTAAATATGAGTAAAATGATTTTTCACTGTCTGCTCTGAAATACCTAACATATAAGCAATTCTACGATTTGAAAATCCTGATACCTTCATAAAGCCCAATTCCAGTTCACGCTTTGTTAGTCCAAATTTCTGGGCTACTGCAAGATATTGCTCTTTAGAGATATTGATATTATTCTCCAAAATCCATTTCCTCATTCATCTTGTGCTCAGCATTAAGCTTCAGTGGCAAAAGGAAAAATTCAAGAATCACCGCATACAACCCCGACAGAAAACATATTGCAAGATTAGCTCCTATGGTAGATAAATCATCCAGCTTTCCAAGTAGTAAAACTCCGGATATGATAATTGCAAACAATGCTGCAAAAACTGTTAATTTCTGAGCAGCTTCCACAGCCCCAATAATATTTTTCAATTCTAGTAAGCTATAAGGCTTTAATCCCACAGAAAAAGCCTTTGTAAAGTTCTTCCACTCTCCCATTATCAAAAGACCTGGTATAAGAACTAACGCAATTAGAAGAAAAGATGGTATATCAATAAACCATAATATGGCACTAGCGCCCCAATTCCCACCTATAATATTTAGTGCAAATACGGCAACAAATAATAGTAATTCTCCTAACAGAACTAATCGAATATTCCTTTTCATGGCAACTCCTTTCACAATCAGGTTATCCTTGTCCTACTTTTACCGTATCACAAGCAGAGTGCAAAAAATATAGTACCTTTTTATTTACGCATTCATAATCTGGTACTGCTCAATGAATCGTGAAGTTATTTAATTGAAAAAAGAGTATTCTTTTCAAACATGCCAATTGCAAAGCCCATTTTCATGAAAAGTGGCATATTCTCATAGGCCTTAAAGCTGGTTCTATCCAATAATTCCTCTAATGTAAGTTCCTCATAGTAACCGTAAGGATTTGCCACAGTAATTTTATCATTTGGAATATCTGCTCCAATGATTAATGAGTAGTGCAATGTCCACTCGTCCCCATACAAAGCTGCCCACTCAAATGGAACTGGCTTTCCTGAAGACAGCGTATCATACATAATGTCAATGAACTCAGTATTCTTCTGATACTTATGAATCTCTGTGTCATATTCAGGGAACTGCTTATTCATCTCCTCACAAAACTTGTTTCCCGTAGAAGTAACTATGGTTCCATATTCATCATACAGACTGTCTTCTGTTATGTTTTTTCCGGCCCATGTAGAGAACATCTCAATAACAGCATAGCCACACGACACATGCTGTGTAATCACATCGATATTTTCAATTTTTACAGGATTCTGATACTTAGGATTTGTATAGACTGATGAATAATCATTCTGAATCAGCTTTGTCCTAATGCCAGATACTAATAATGCAATTAGTGCCACACAGATAATTCCGCATAAAACAAAACCTAAAATTTTAAATATTCTTTTCATTAAATCTCCCAACTGCATCTTAATCATCCCATGTGTAACGCTATAAACGGAAATATAATATCCCGTTGTCTTTGGCAGCATCACATAGAAGTTTTAATCCCTCTGTTCCATATCCACGATTCCGATTATTGAATGTGGTCAGGCACTTTGATTTCAAATTATCAATAATTCAAACAATAATCTAACTCCACATCCTTACCTATATGCTCAGGAGACCATGGGATATAATAATCTACAGGTACCCCTTTATGCGCAAGCCCTTTGCCATAATCAATCCTTTTGTCTCTAGACGTCGGATAAACAAATCTAAAATCATCAAAGGAAACCACATTACAATTTGAAAAATCTGTAATTCCCATAGTAGATCTTCCAACTATAGTCACTTTAGGAGAACATGACATAACCTCTGCGAATGCATCCCCAGAAGAACCACAGCTTTCATCCGTAATAATCAATACCTTTTCAGGACCTTTTTTCCCTATAATTCCACTTGCAAATTCGTCATCGTCATCAAGAAATCCTTTGCCCATATTTTCAGTGTTATTGGCAATCATTGTATTTAGCATTGCTGTCATTTCTTCTGGTATATCCCCAACCAAATATTTTTTTAGATTCTCGATTCGATCTTTACAATTTCTAACAGAATAATTAATTTCAATAGGATATTCTGGCTTATAATAGTCTGTAACGAATTCTCCTTCTGGAAAACAATACTCCAGGAGCGGTACAAATGCAGAATCTGCACCTCCACCATTTCCACGGACATCCACAATAAGTTTTTTACATTTTTCCAGAATGCACTTACATTTGCTTAATAACTGATTTATCGCGTCCAAATCAGCAAAATCTGCAAATCTTAGATAAAGCGTATCATCATATTCTTCAAAAGAATAACATTCCGTCTCTGTCCCCTTTGTATTATGAATAATAGAAATATCTTCTTTTGAATCATCTGGATGAATAACAGTTAAAACGTTGTAAAACTTTAGCACTGCAGACCAAATTTTACCTTCACGCTCCGCTGTTTCCCCCATAAAAAATGTTTTTTCTCTTTGAAATAATTCTTTTATTGAGAACCCATCGATTGCAACTATTTTATCTTCCGAGACAAGCCCTGTATCTTTATTTGCCTTTATCACGTATAGTACATCGTCCTGCCTCATCACTGAAAAGCCAATTTTTTCAAGACTGAAATCTGTAAATAAAAGATGTCCTTCTACACCAAAAGTAGCCAGATATTCCTGTACCAGATGTAAAAAATCCTTTCGATCCATGTCATCAGATATCTGGCTTTCATATTCCTGAGAATTACCCGTTCCGTAATCTTTACAGGTTGCGGAATCTTCTCGCATAATTTCAACTATTTCTTTAAATATTTCTTTATTAGTCATCATTTACTATGTTCAATTTCCCCTCCAATTAATTTGCATACCCAATTTACTTTATAACCTGCAATTTATAAATGCTGCATCCACCATGCCTGGCTTATTCATTATTTACACCTCTGGTTGTCCTTCTGCAATCCACTTTTCTGCTTCTTCTCTATTAAAAAATGTAATTACATTCTTATCTGGATATTTGGAAAATAGTTCCATCAACTTTGGTTTGTTCTTATGCTCGTAGTTCTGAACCAGTTCTACAAGTTCTGGATCAAGCTCATTTTCTGTCCATGGCATATCAGGACGCTCCTGACCTACTCTTCCGGTAATTCCATCCATGCAAACTTTTTCTCCATAATCCAGGAAAAAGATGGTATCGCAAGCTTTAATACGGTTTTCATATGTTCTGCTGTAATCACCATCTATAATCCAAGTGTCACGCTTCACAACATCAGCAAGACTCGCATCAAACTCGTCTCTTGAAATATGTGTCCTGTCAGCATTCCACCAAATATTATCAAGATGATATAAAGGAAGCTTAGTCTTCTTCTGAAGTTTTATGGAGAATGTACTTTTCCCGCTGCCGGAGCAGCCTAAAACTAATACTTTCTTCAATCTATCCTCCTTAACCTGGAATATATTCCAATTTTATGCTCCAACGTTCATCCCGACAAACTGGAATTTGTCTTTGTCTTTTATCTTCCGATATTACTTGTTATTGCTAAAAAAACTAATTAACTTATCTGCCAATTAACTTCTTTCTGATACGAAGGCACGCCTCGATATGCATGATCCAGTGTCTAGAGAAAGGCATTTGGATCAATCCGCGGATATCCTTTCCACACCAGTAATCAATAAGCCATATCGCACTCTCAGCACTGCTTACGACATTAAGAGATTCCAAATGCTTTCTGCGCTCATCAGATATCTTCAGTTTCATGCTGTCATAAGGCAATTCTTTAACAATCTTTTCCGTACTCTTTTTCACATCTTCAATATATGAATATAAAGCATCAATATCTAATTCGCGTGTAAAATCTGATATCTGTTCCCTGACAAGTTCATTACCGGTCGTGATTATCGGAGATTTCATTTTCTTCTGATAACCCTTAGCGAAAAACACTTCATCATCGCCGCATATAACCGAATGTGCGACAATATCCTCTATCCTAAATACATGCCAGAGTGAGTAAGCAATATTTTTACTGTGATAACCATCAGCGTTTATAAATGGCATGGCATCAAAATCTTCTCTTTCCAGTTCATCTTTAAATGACTGTAAAGTCTCAAAAAGATATTCACGTAGCAAACCAAGAGTAGAAATTCCATCTTCATATGAATCCTTCTTTTTGAGTTGTTGCTGCATTGTTTTGTTCAGTTCAGACCATTCTTTATTCATACTGATAACTCCGTAAAATTGAAATATATTCCGAGTTAATGCTCCTGTGTAGCAAAATAGTGTTCCTTAGCATAAGCAAACACCTCATTAAAGTTCTTTATAGCTTCTTTGCTTATCGAGTTATTAGGTTCGTTCATGTCAAAGGCATGATACATCCCTTCGTAAATATCGACTTTAGCCTCCACTCCTGCAGCCTTAAGATCATTAATATACTTCAAAGTTTCGCAATAAAAAGGCTCTGCTGTACAGACAAATGTATACGCAGGTGGAAGATTAGAATAATCTGTTTGCCTTGCCGGTGCGGCATAAGGAGATACATCTTTCTTTGCATCTTTCCTCAAGTATACCGCCCATGCCTGATGATTTCTTTTTGTATTCCATACCTTGGAATGATTATTTTTAGAACTATCTGTATCATAATTGTCTATCATTGGATATAGCGGCATCTGAAAAGCAACTTTTACTTCGCCCTTATCTCTTGCCAGCATTGAGATGGCTGCAGTTAATCCACCTCCCGCACTCTCTCCCCCAACCATTATCTGGTCTGGGTTTATTCCAAGTTCTTTAGCATGGTCTTTAATATACAAGAGTGTGTCATAGCAATCATATAAAGCTGTAGGATATGGATGAAACAGCGACAAATGATACCCCGGAGCTATAACTACAGCGCCATGATTTCTCACAAGATCCGCCGCCCGTCCAATATAGGCCATCTCTTTCATTCCTGTCATATATCCACCACCATGAATCCACATAACTCCCGGCGCATTTGAAGGTTCATTTATGGGTCTCAATATCAGCAGCGGAATCCTTCTTCCGTTTGCTGTTATTTTAATTCGCTTGCTATGTATCCCCTTGGTACTAAAACTGTACATTTCATTAGCCCCCACATATATTTGGAATAATAAATTTGAAGTTGCCGAGCTCTTTCTCTTATGAAAGAGCACTACAAACCCCGATTCTTAATATATGAGTAGAGGCTTTTATAGTCTCTGCTCTTTATTTATGATGAAGGTGATTGGTCTGACGGAATCTTCGATTGGGACACCACGCCCGGAGACAAATGTGTCAGCCCGCCTTCATCGTTCTACATTCGATTCAGCAAGTTGGGAAAGTATTTCTCCCGTTTAACTAAAGAATATGAGTGAACCATGAAGAGCCGGATCCAATCAATATAAATCGAAAGGAGATACTCTCTATGATTGCTGTTGGTATTGATGTTTCAAAATCCAAAAGCACAGTTGCCATCCTCAATGGAGATGGTAGTATCCGTGCTAAGCCTTTTGATGTTCACCACGTCGCTGATGATTTGCAGGCATTAGTCAACTACATCAAAGGAACTTCTGAACCCCCGACCATACTTATGGAGCCCACCAGCCACTATCATTATCCACTCCTAAAAGCCTTTCAGGAAGCGGATCTTTCTGTTTGTCTAATCAATCCCTACCAGATGAAGAAATATGGCGATACCGAGCTTCGGAAGGCGAAAACGGATAAAAGGGATGCCCTACGGATTGCTCAGTATGCTCTCGAAAAATCTTACACATTGGTTCCTTACACTCCTACTGATCAAAAGTATGAAGATCTTCGTTTTCTTTCCAGGCAATACACCCAGAGGATATCAACCCTTACAGTTGCCAAAGTACAACTACTCAATCTTCTGGATGAAACGATGCCAGGTATTACGACTATCCTTCCTCTTAAAAGCCGGGATCCCGACAACTGCGTTCTTCTGCGCTTCATTAAGCGTTTCAAGTCCTTTGACGTGATCCGAAAGATGGGTAAATCGCGTTTCCTTGACAGCTATCAGGTCTTGGTCAAAAAAACGAAAGATTATTATGCCGGTGCCAAAGGATTGGCCATCTATGAACTCGCCCTTAACAGCATTACAACGCGCGGTGAAAACCCTTTGTCATCCATGGCTCAGGATCAGTGTGTTGATCTTGTATCAACGTCGCAGAAAGCTGCTGATGAGATCAACCTGCAAATGAGAATCATCGCAGAAACCATACCGGAATATAAAGTGCTGCGTTCCATGGCTGGCGTAGGTGACCGGCTCGGCCCCATCATACTCGGAGAAATCGGTGACGTACGCCGTTTTCACAGTGGAAAAGCGCTCAATGCTTATGCCGGCAATGATGCCCCGCCGTATCAGTCCGGACAGTTTGAGAGCCGGAATCGTCACATCTCTAAACGTGGCAACCCGGCTCTCAGAAAAGCTTGTTTCGAGGTTATGCAGGCTCTCAAACTGACAAAACCTCAGGATGATCCTGTATACCTTTTTCTGCTCAAAAAGGAACAGGAAGGGAAACCCTACAACGTAGCCAAGATGGCTGCCGTCAATAAGTTCCTGCGGATCTACTACGCTCGTGCAATGGAGTTGTACAAGTAAATCCGTCCGCCTTCATTATAGCCGTAAACTGCCGGCCTGCAACAGCAGGTCTTATTAAGGTTACTCTTTTTCTGTTCTCAAAGTGCTCAAGATCTCCAAAAATCAGCTTGACAAACATTAGCAAGATTTGT
>NZ_FQYQ01000030.1 GCF_900141825.1 Pseudobutyrivibrio xylanivorans DSM 14809
AACAACATAGAGAGCCGTAGTCGGATTTTTTTCCATCAGAGCATCGACTCAGCGAGGGAGCATAATGACGCCCCTTTATGGATAAGCAGAACGAAGGAATTAAGGACCCTGGAATCAGGTGATCCCGTATGACATGGGAGGTTAGGCTGCCGTAAGGACTTGGGGATAAGAAGGGCCAATCATAGTGATAATAAGACGACGTCTTATTAAGTGCACCCCAAATACCTGTATATCCGTAGTTTTGGCCGTGGGGAATGGCATGGACTTAGATAGCTTCATCTATGTGACTATGAAAAAGTGAGAAAAAGTGAGTTAACAAGAGATAAAACAAGATTAATATGGGAGGTAATATTATGAAGAAAAGGTATATAAAATGCCTTGCTTTGGCTCTCTGCACCGCCATGCTTTTTGAGAGTCAGGTGATGCCTGTTTTTGCGTCACCATCAAATTATGAGGAGCAGTCAACTGTATTAGATTTTTCTGAAGAAGAATCAGATGAAGTTGAAACTGAACCAGAAGTGAAAAATGTAGAAGAGCCTCAGATATCAGTTGAGGATGATATTGCTGAGGAAGACTCATCAGATGCGGAGATTATAGATGAGTCCGAAGTTGAGGAAGTTCAGGATTCCGAAGAAGATATTTTGGAAGATGCCGAAGAGGAAGAAACAGAAGATTTTGAAATCTCTGATGGTAAGCTTATAAAGTATGAAGGAAATAAGGAGTATGTTGAAATCCCTTATGGGGTCGAGAGTATTGGCGCATATGCATTTGCATATTGCGATTCTTTAACAGAAGTTGTAATTCCTGATAGTGTGAAAGAAATTAGTGAATTTGCATTTTTCAAGTGTGGAACAATCGGAGAAGTGAGGTTACCTAACGGATTAAAAACCCTTAACGGAGGAGTTTTTGGAGGCTGTACAATAAATACAGTTACTGTACCTAAGACAATAGAAGAAGTAACTTTTGCTTTTTCAAACTTTTCTGATGTCTGGGGCGCATTTACCAAAGCAAATATTGAAAATTTAATTTTTGAAGATGGAACCACTTCGATAAATACAGTTATGTTTTTGGATGGTTCAACAGTTAAACATATTTACATTCCTGAATCTGTAGAAAATATAACTCCTTATGACATAGATGAGGAGGATCAGGGTCTTATTGGTATCCCAAAAGGAGCAACTATTCATGGTAAAAATGGAAGCTATGCTCATAAATTTGCCCAGGAAAAAGATTACGAATTTGTAGCTACAGAAGGATCTTCAACAATCAGTATCAACGCTGACGAAATAACTATCTCTGATATTGATGATGTTGAATATAACTTTGGTGATGAAGTAAAACCGGTTCCTGTTGTTAAAGACGGGGACAAGGAGCTTGTAGAAGGCCAGCATTATACATTGGAATATTCCTCAAATATTGATGCAGGAACAGGATATGTAACTGTTACTGGTATTCCAGAAAATGGATATGAAGGTTCAAAAGAGCTTAGCTTTAATATCACTCCATATGATATTTCTCAGGATAAGAGTAATCGTGTGATAGTGACTTGCGACAAGTATGCTGAGTTTGACAAAACTGGTGCTAAGCCAAATGTAGTTGTTTCAATTAAGAATTCAGATGGAACCACACAGGAATTAAGTCAACTTCTTAACTATGTAGTAGGTTATGAGAATAACACTAAGTTTAATGGAAAAGAACAGCCATATGCAGTTATTCAAGGAACGAACAATTTTACTGGAAGCGTAGAGCGTCAGTTCACAATAAAAGAGAGAGACATTAGTAAAGCAAGTATGTTTGCAGGCGACAGAATCTGTTTAGGTCTTCCAAATAGTTATGCTACACTGGTATTCCTTTATGATTCACATAATATGTTAAGGTTAGGTCAAGATGTAGAAAACATTCAGTATACTTATTATGATAAGACTGTTGTAAAAGTTTCTGGTAAGAAAGTTACAAGAAAGGCTGGCGAAGCTGTTGGAAATAAGGATGTTATTCCTGCCAATACAATTATTAAAGTTACAGCTACAGCTAAAAAGGGAAGCGGATATACTGGTACTGTTTCAACAGCCTATACATTGATTCCTATAAGAACAGTTATAAGTAAATTTTTATCTCATAAATTTTAAGTCAAAAAATGGCGCAACGTTTTCGTTGCGCCATAAGTTTTATAAAATTTTAAATCTGCTCGCCATTAAGGAAGAGCACTTCGTCTGGTTCGATTGGAACGCAGACACATTTCTTTCCATCTACGTAAGCTGTAGTTACGCTGGCTGCTTTGTCTTCTGAAACCTTTACTACGATGTCGGCTGGCTTGCCTTCTTCAGTAACACCGGTAGCCTCCTTGAGCTGCTTTGTAAGATCTACAACACGCTCCTTAAGTACATTCTTTTCTACACGAAGCTCATTATTCTTGAGAGCTTTCTCATCTAAGATTTCCTCAGCAAGTGGAAGCTGCTCTTCGAAGTAATTCTCGAAATTAGCCTGAACCTTTTCAACCTTAATATCTGAAAGACCTGAATCTGTAAGGATGTTTGCGATGTCCTGTGGCTCAAGGATAATTGGCTCATCCTGTCCAAGACGCTCTGTCTCAACAGTGATGAAATCTGAAAGATTCTGCTGAATATCAAGCTTTGTCTCAAGAGTCTCATCTGTCTCTTCACCGAGAACCTGATTAAGCATATTGTTGAAGGCGTTTTTCTTCTGAGTAGAAGTCTTCTTTGTGCCGCAGCCGATGCAGTTCTCCCAGAATTCTACATGAGGTTCCTTAGTGTTCTTTGTGTAAGCCAGGCAGGCATGTAAATCAGTAGTACGCTCTGAGAAGCAAGGGAATGTGAATGCTGTATCTACAGGACCAACAACCCAGTCACGGATACGTGCACCGATTCTGTTCTCATCTTCGCGATATCCAAGACCTGGCTTAGAAAGCTGAACAGGGCAGATAGCGCAGATGATGTAATCATAAACTTCCTCTGATTCATCAAGTGTAAGCTCATCTGAAGTCTTCATAGGAATATCGTATGTGTCGTGATAGAGAAGAATCAAGTAGTTTCCAACGAAATCATATGACTCGATAATTCTGTTGTAGTACTCAATAAGAAGCTTCTCATCCTGGAGGCGAGTCTCGCGAAGTCTCATGAGAAGGTCGTGGCCGCTGCCTTCGATTTCAGAATCTGGATCAAATGGAAGCTCTAGCAAATTGTTTCCTACAGTTCCTGAAAGGGACTTGTTTGCAATTTCAAGATACTTATGGAACTCCTCATCCTCAAGATTAAGGAAGGTCTCCTTAAAGGTGAGAACCATTTCCTTGTTGGCATCTACATAGCAACCTACCATCTTGTCGAAGTTGCAGGAATCCTTTTTAAAGCGTCGTTTTATTTCATTTACTTCTTTTTTATTCATAAATTTGTGCTCCTGAATAGTAATTAGTTACATTGTTTGTAACATGCCTTATAATTATAATTGTGAAAAAAATGGTTATCAAGAGTTTTTCTTTTACAAGAAAATTGAGGGATTTTTATGGGACACATACTAGATTTTACAAAGGCGAGAAAACAGGAGATTTACCCATTACCTAGAACTTTTTATGGAAGAAATCCAGATGGGAAGGAGATAGGTTTTACCAATTATTATATGACAATAGATGGGGAGCCTTTCTTTGCTATAAGCGGTGAGTGTCATTTTTCAAGGGTATTTGAGAACCAGTGGGAGGACACAATCCTGAAGATGAAGGCAGGCGGATTAAATATAATTTCCACTTATGTTTTTTGGAATCACCATGAGGAGATAGAGGGGAAGTTTACATTTGAAGGTAGAAGGAATCTGAGAAAGTTCGTGGAGCTTTGCCAGAAGCATGACATGTTTGTAATTCTTAGAATTGGTCCATTCTGTCATGGCGAGTGCCGAAATGGTGGCTTGCCAGACTGGCTCTATGGAAAGCCTTATGATGTGAGAGGTAATAATCCTGAGTTTTTGCAGCAGGTGAGACTATTTTACAGGGCTATAGGGCAGCAGATTCAGGGTCTACTTTTTAAGGATGGAGGCCCAATCATCGCAGCTCAACTTGACAATGAATATATGCACTCAGCGGCGCCTTGGGAGATGTCCACAGGAATTTCCAACGAGTGGGTGAATGGTGGAAAAGATGGTGATGAATATCTTATCGTGTTGAAAAAGATTGCTATTGATGAGGGAATCGCCACACCGTTTTATACCTGTACAGGCTGGGGAGGCGCTGCCACTCCTAAAGAGCATATGCTTCCACTTTGGGGAGGATATGCTTTCTGGCCATGGATGTTCTATGGGAATAAGGATTATAAGCATCCTGCTACACCTGAATATATTTACAGGGATAATCACAACAATGCTGTGAAATCCACCTATAATTTCGAGCCATTTTATGAGCCTGAATCCATGCCATATTCATGTTGTGAGATGGGCGGTGGAATGATTCCTTTCTATAATTACCGTTTTCATTTTCCATATGAGTCAGTGGATGCTATGGCAAATGTGAAGCTGGCCAGTGGATGCAATTTTCTGGGTTACTATATGTATCGCGGTGGCACAAATCCAAATGGATTCGCTACAGAATTTTTGAACGAGCATCAGGTGCCAAAGCTGGGATATGACTACAATGCTCCTATCGGTGAGTTTGGTCAGCTTCGCCCTAGCTATTATAGGCTTAGATGCATACATACCTTTGTAAAACATTTTGGTAATTTGCTTTGTCCTATGACCACGCTATTGGCTGAAGATAATGAAGGTAGGGAGCCTGAGGACACTTCGTATTTACGATATGCAGCAAGAACTGATGGTAAAAGTGGATTTTTGTTTATTAATAATTATCAGGATCATGCAGAACTTACATATAAGTCGGGGGAATCAATAACTATTAGATTACCGGATAAGGAAATTACTATCAATGAACTGTCCATTGCGGCTGGGGAAGAAGCAATTCTTCCTATTAACCTGGATTTGGATGGACTTAGGCTTGAGTATGCCACAGTGCAGCCATTGGCCAGGGTGGAATCACCGGATGTGATTTCCTATATTTTCTTTAAGCCAGAGGGAATGAACCCAGTTTATAAATTTGAAGGGGAGGAACCAATTGTACCAGAAGATAGTCCTTCCTATAGTTTTCCTATGCATGTTAACGGGAAGACAATTTGTTTCATTACCCTATCCAGAGAGATGAGCTATGAGTTTACGGAAATAAAGCCACCTACAGAGCTTATTAATCAAAATAAGAGAGTGCTCACACCTAAGCAGTGTGGTGAGTCCAGATTTACAATTGAGATACCAGAGCTCAATGAGGAGGCAAAGGATACATTGCTTCAGATTAATTACAGCGGAGATATTGGAAGTCTTTTTGATACCTCGGGAAAGCTTATCCATGATGATTTCTGTTGTGAGAAGACATGGGAGATTGGTCTGAAGGAACTGGGGATAAAGGAAGGCGATGTACTCACACTTTATATCACACCAAAGAAGGAAGATGTGGTAGTGGACGTTTCTTCCACAATGGCTGGAAGGCTTGAAAAGGCCGAAGGCCTGCATTTTGCCCTCGGAGAAGTGGCATTGGTGGAGACTTTGGAAGGGCAGGCTTAAAAAGGCACTTGACTTTAAAAGTCTAAATAACTATACTTTACTCAAATAAAGAAGGGGAACAGTCATGGCATTTACATCTATGCTTAACAATCTCAATAATAACAATAATAATTCCGTGAATAATAATCAGGGGATTTAATTTTATTGTGTTGATGAGATTTGAAGATTGTTCAAATTAAGTAAGAATTAGAAAGCCTCATCAAGCGCAAGTTTGGTGGGGCTATTTTATTGCTGTTCTTCAGTATAAAAATTATAAGGAGTAAAACAATGAGCGTTAAAACTACAGACGTAAGAACACTTTCAAGAAACTTTAAAGAGTTCGACGGCAAGGAAGTTACAGTTTCAGGTTGGGTCCGCAACATGCGTGATTCTAAGACATTCGGTTTCTTAGTACTTGCTGACGGAACATTTTTCAACCCAGTACAGGTTGTATTTAACCAGGATAAGATCGACAACTTCGACGAGGTTTGCCATTTAAATGTAGGTGCAGCAGTATATGTAACAGGTATCGTTACACTTACACCAGAGGCAAAGCAGCCATTTGAGATTCAGGCTACAAAGGTTGAGATAGAAGGAAAGTCTACACCAGATTATCCAATCCAGCCAAAGAGACACACAATGGAATATCTTCGTACACAGACACATCTTCGTCCACGTACAAACACATTCCAGGCAGTATTTCGAGTTCGTTCTCTTTGTGCATACGCTATTCATAAGTTCTTCCAGGAGCGTGATTTCGTATATGTACACACTCCACTTATCACAGGAAGCGACTGTGAGGGTGCTGGTGAGATGTTCCAGGTTACAACAATGGACCTCAATAACATCCCTAAGACAGAGGATGGCAAGGTTGATTTCTCACAGGATTTCTTCGGACATGCTACAAACCTTACAGTTTCAGGTCAGTTAAATGGTGAGACATATGCTCAGGCCTTCAAGAACATCTACACATTTGGACCTACATTCCGTGCTGAGAACTCAAATACAACTCGTCACGCTGCTGAGTTCTGGATGATTGAGCCAGAGATTTCATTTGCTGATCTTGAGGACGATATGATTCTCGCTGAGGACATGATTAAGTTCGTTATCAACTATGTTCTTGAGCATGCTCCAGAGGAGATGGAGTTCTTCAATAACTTCATCGACAAGGGACTTCTTGATAGACTTCATCACGTTGCTTCATCAGACTTCGGTCGCATCACATATACAGATGCTGTTGCTGAGCTCGAGAAGCACAACGATGAATTTGATTACAAGGTATCTTGGGGATGCGATCTTCAGACAGAGCATGAGAGATATCTCACAGAGAAGATTTTTGGTAAGCCTGTATTCGTTACAGATTATCCAAAGGAAATCAAGGCTTTCTATATGAAGCTCAACGAGGATGGAAAGACTGTTGCAGCTATGGACTGTCTCGTTCCTGGTATCGGTGAGATCATCGGTGGCTCACAGCGTGAGGACGACTACGATGTACTTGTTCAGAGAATGAAGGAGTGCGGTCTTAAGGAAGAGGATTACCAGTTCTACCTTGACCTTAGAAAGTATGGTTCATCTAGACATGCTGGATTTGGTCTTGGCTTCGAGCGTTGCGTAATGTACCTCACAGGAATGGGTAACATCCGTGACGTAATTCCATTCCCAAGAACTGTTGGAAACTGTGACTTATAATAAAGACTAGGAGGGTTAAGTTATGAGCAAGATTTACATCCCAGATGGATACGCCTCGGCGTTAGATTTAAAAGAAACACAGATAGCTATTAAGAAGGTTAAAGACTTTTTCCAGGCTCAGCTCACTGCAGAGCTTAATTTACATCGTGTTACAGCACCACTTTTTGTAAGACCTGAGTCAGGTTTGAACGACAACTTAAATGGTGTTGAGCGTCCAGTTGCTTTCGGTGTAAAGGAACAGAACGACAAAGAGGTTGAAGTTGTTCACTCTCTTGCAAAGTGGAAGAGAATGGCACTTGGCCGTTATGGTTTCAATGTAGGCGAGGGCCTTTATACTGATATGAATGCTATCCGCCGCGATGAGGATACAGATAACATTCATTCTATCTATGTTGACCAGTGGGATTGGGAATGTATCATCGAGAAATCTGCTCGTAACGAAGAGACTCTTAAGAAGTACGTAAAGAGCGTTTATGCAGCTCTTCGCGTTACTGAGAAATATATTGCAAATTCATATGACTATGTACAGTGCATTCTCCCAGAGGAGATTCACTTCATCACTACTCAGGAGCTTGAGGACAGATGGCCAGACCTTGACCATTCTCAGCGTGAGTATGAGGCAGCTAAGGAATACGGCGCTATCTTCCTTATGAAGATTGGTGATTTGCTTAAGTCTGGTGAGAAGCATGATGGTCGTGCTCCTGACTATGATGATTGGCAGCTTAACGGTGATATCATAGTTTACTATCCAGTAGATGATATTTCACTTGAGCTTTCATCAATGGGTATCCGTGTTGATGAGGACAGCCTTAAGGCTCAACTTCAGAAGGCTGGCTGTGAGGAAAGAGCAGAGCTTCCATTCCAGAAGGCTATTCTTGATAAGAAGCTTCCTTATACAATCGGTGGTGGTATCGGCCAGAGCCGTATTTGTATGTTCTTCCTCAGAAAGTGCCATATCGGAGAGGTACAGTGTTCTATCTGGCCAGAAGAGGATGTAAAGACTGCAAATGAAAAGGGCGTTGTTATCCTGTAGGCGGAATATTTCACGATAGTGTCTTTCTGAGAGAAACAAAATCCTTTACAAATTAATAATTTTATCGTAAAATATCCTTCGGCTCTCTTTTAGAGGGCCGATTTTTTGCGATTAAAATTATTACTATAACTAAATTTTTTTATTTTAGACATATTTTTTATTATGATTCTTTACTTTAAAACTTTAGTGTGATAAACTGTACATATGCTGAGGATTGATTATGGGAATTGACCTTTGCATAGGGAAAGTTTAGGAATTAAAGGGCAGTAAAGTATTATAGGGATTTTACAGGAGTATTTGAGATAATGAATAAGAAACTTGAAACAGCAGAGATGGATGAGCTTTTAAGAGCTATTCTTAGCCTCGAGACAGTCGAGGAAGCGTATGAATTTTTTGAAGATCTTTGTACAGTTAATGAGATGGTAGCTATGAAGCAGCGCTTCGAGGTTGCCAAGATGCTTCGTGAAGAGCGTACATATCAGGACATCGCTGATGAGACTGGCGCCAGCTCAGCTACAATCAGCCGTGTTAATCGTGCACTTAATTATGGTAACGATGGATATGATATGGTTCTTAAGAGAATCAGCAAATAACGCGAATATCAAATGTCAAAGTCAGGTCAACATTGACCTGGCTTTTTATTTTGCAGAAAAATGAAAACTACCGTTCATGCGAAAAATTATACATTTCAGGTAGTGGAGTTTTTTCCGGATGCTTATGTGCTAAACTCTAATTATAGATAATAGAAGTAATAGGCGAGGAAGAATTATGGGCAAGCTAAGTCATAGCGATAGACAGTGGAAGGCTAAGTGGATAACTGACGGAGAGTATGTTTTCAAAGAGAAAAAGATATCTCCAGTTCCTATGGTCTTCAGGAAAAGTTTTGAAATTTCAAAAAAGGTTGTAAGTGCTGAGCTCTATTCCACAGCCCTTGGAACCTATGTGTTTACCATAAATGACATCAGGGTTGGAGAGGACTATTTTACCCCTGGTTTTACCAGCTATAAGTATAATCTTCAGTATCAGAAATATGATGTAACACATTTGCTGAGGGAAGATAACACTATTCTAGGAACTGTGTCTGGCGGCTGGGCAGTTGGTGCCTTCGTTTATAGTAGAAGAAACAGATTGTTTGCTGACAGGCAGGCATTACTTGCTGAGCTCATAATTACCTATGAGGATGGTACTAAAGAGCTTGTAGCTACAGATGAGAGCTGGGAAGTTTCTACAGAGGGACCATTGCGCTATGGTGATCTCTACGATGGCGAGGAGTACGATGCCAGAATTAGTGATGAATCTATAAAATACCATAAGGCTATCCTTGAAACACTTAGAATTGCTCCTAGTATTTCAAAAGCTATCGGTGTGCCAGTGAGAGAACATGAAAAATTCGAGCCTATTAGCGTAAACAAGGTTGGAGATGAATTAATCTATGACTTTGGCCAAAATTTTGCAGGAATAGTTCATTTTTCAATCAATGGCAAAGAAGGTCAGCAAATTGAAATAAAGCATGCTGAGATTTTAAAAGAGGATGGTAGTCTAAACACCGATTTCCTTAGAAGTGCCAAGGCTCGTATTCTTTATACTGCAAGAGATGGACAGCAGGAATATGCGCCGAACTTCACATATATGGGATTTAGATATGTTTCTGTATCAGGAATAGATGAAAAGGAAATTAGCATATATGCCAGAGCATTATACTCTGATGTAAAGGAAATTGGCTCATTTACCTGCTCTAATGAGATGATAAATCGCCTTCAGGAAAACATTAAATGGGGGGCGAAGTCCAACTTTGTGGAAATTCCAACAGATTGTCCTCAGCGTGATGAGAGAATGGGGTGGACTGGAGATATTGCTCTTTTTGCAGCCACAGCCTGCTTCAACTTTGATATGAAGGATTTCCTTAAGAAATGGTTGAGGGATATGCGCTCAGAACAGCTTTCCACCGGCGGTATTCCGAATACAATTCCGTCTAACGGATTTGGTTTTCCTACTACAATGCCACCTGTTGCGGTTGATTTTTGGGGAGATGCCAGTGTGCTTGTTCCATGGGCAGTTTATCAGGCAACTGGTGATAAATCAGTTCTCTCTGAAAACTATGACATGATGAAGAAATATGTGAAGGCCTGCAAAAACTGGGCTGGATTATTTTCATTTGGAAAGCACAGATATATCTGGCATACCCCATCCACACTTCATTTTGGCGACTGGGTAGCACCAGATGTTCCAAAGATGAGTCAGTGGCAGAAACGAAGCAAGTGGACCGCTACAGCCAGCCTTGCAAATACAGCACATCTTGTTTCAAAGGTTGCAGGAATACTTGGAAATCCTGATGATGAGGTTTATTTCAGAAATATATATGAAAAGACAAGTGATGCCTACACGAGCATTTTCACAGATGGAAATGGTAAGCTTCTTGAGGAGTTCCAGACAGCCTACGTGCTTCCAATTCACTTCAATATATTTAACGAAGCAGCAAAGGAAAAGGCCGCTGAAAACTTAGCACAGTTAGTCAAGGCCAACGACTATAAAATTGGAACTGGTTTCCCTGGAACACCATATATACTTTTTGCATTAGCAGATAATGGGCAGAAGGAAGCAGCCTTTAAGATGCTTATGAATACGGATTGTCCATCATGGCTCTATGAAGTCAAAATGGGAGCGACCACCATTTGGGAGCGCTGGGATGGCTTGGATGAAAATGGCAACTGTCCAATAGGAGATGACGGCACTGACACCATGATTTCCTATAATCACTATGCTTCAGGAGCTGTTGGAGATTTCCTTTACAGGAGAATCGCAGGAATTGAGCCAGTTGTGGCAGGCTACAGGAAGTTTAGGATTGCGCCATTAGTAGGCGGTGGACTTACATTTGCAAGAGGCGAGCTCAATTCACCTTATGGAAAGATTGTATCTGACTGGTCTATTTCAGAAAACAGGTTTATAATCAAGATTACAGTTCCAGAGGATACTACCTGTCATTTGATTATGCCAGATGAGAGTGAAAAGTTCCTTTCGGCAGGTGAATATAGTTTTGAATGTAATATTTATTGTTAGGTTATTTTTATGCTTCGAGTAGCAATTGTGGATGATGACGGAGCATATCGTAAAGAAATTATCGATATGCTCGTCAAATACGAAAAGGAATACGGTGAAACCTTTAACATCACTGAATATACAGATGGAGATGAGCTGGTGGAAAACTACAGCTCTGATTTTGATATCATTCTTTTGGATGTAGAAATGAGATTTATGGATGGCATGGCCGCAGCGGGGCATGTTCGTGAGGTTGATCCAGACGTTGTAATTGTATTTATTACTAACATGCCACAATATGCTATCAACGGATATAGAGTGGATGCCCTTGATTATATTTTAAAGCCAATTGAGTATTATCCATTTTCGCAGACTATAAAAAGAGCTATAGGCAGAAGAGGAAATACAGATAAGAAATATATCAGGGTCAAGATAAAAGGCGGTGAGCAGAAGCTTGATATATCGCATATACGATATATTGAAGTGATTGGTCACGACATGATTATTCATTGTATTGATAGTGATATCGAAACTAAGGGAACTATCAGGGAGATGGAAGAACTGCTTAGAGATGATTATTTCTTCCTGTGTAACAAAGGCTTTTTAGTTAACCTGGCGCAGGTAGACAGTATCCAGGGTAATGATATCATTATTGGAAATGACTGGGTTCAGGTGAGCCGAGCAAAGAAGAAACCATTTATTGATGCGCTTAATCAATACATGAGGACAATGGGACATTAATATGAATCAAGAGTTGATACAGGCTTTGCAGGTTGGGAATACCCCAGGATATTGGTATTCAAATGCATATATAATAGCTTCGATTATTTATATATTTTTCAATCCTAAGAAAAACAAAGAATCAAATTGGGCCCTTCCTCAGATACCGATTTGGGTAATTCTTGAGGTGTTCATGATACTTACTGCTGGGCAGGACGGTATTCTTTTTGTACTTGTGATGCTGGTAATAGGATTCATTATTTTCTTTAGCATCAGTATAGCTGTTGAGGGGGATATAAAAAGAAAGATTTACTACACCATTCGAGCATTTATTTTAGGTGAGTTTGCTGGCTCGCTGGGATGGCAGGTTTATTATTTTATATTTAACCAGAAATACATATTGCATATACGAATTGCCGAAGCCTCGACAATGTTTATAACCTATGCAATTGTATTTGGAATAGCATTCTTTGCTGAAAAGAGACATCAAAAGAGCAATCGTGAATTTGATATTACTGGCAGAGCTTTAAGTGGAATAGCTGCCACAGCACTGGCGACTTACGCCTTTAGTAATCTGTCTTACGTAGTTACAAATACGCCATTTACCACCATGTACAATTCAGAGCTTTATATGATACGAACAGGTGCAGACTTCATGGGAGTTGTACTTTTATATATGTACCACGAGCTTATGATGGAATCTGCAGAAAAGGTTGAGGCTCTGACAATTAAGCATATGCTGGAGCTACAGTATAGCCAGTATCAGGCTTCGGAGCAGACTATTGAACTGGTCAACCAAAAGTATCATGATTTGAAGCATCAAATTAGAATGCTACAGAGAGATATGGTAGATGATGAGCGGTCAGAATACTTGGACCAGATGATGAAGGAAATTAGGCACTACGAGGCACAGTATAAAACTGGCAACCGAATCCTTGATACAGTACTTTCGTCAGAAGCAATGAAGTGCCAGTCCAAAGGTATAGAAATCACCTGTGTAACTGATGGCTATGCAATTGAATTTATGCAGCCTATGGATATTAGTGCGCTGTTCTTCAACGCATTGGATAACGCAATCGAAGGAACGGAAAAGATTGAGAATCCAAAGGAGAGACTGATTTATCTTACTGTGGATAAGCAGAAGAGCTTTATACGTATCCATGTGGAAAACACATATACTGGCAAGATTCAGTTCAGACATCACCTTCCTGTGACAACCAAATCCAACAAGAATGTACATGGATATGGTGTGAAGTCAATGAAGCAGATAGCGGAAAAATATGGTGGTTCAATAAGAGCGGAAGCGGTAGATGGTTGGTTCAAGCTCTATATTCTCATACCAATTCCTAGATAATATTACCGTTTACGAACTAAACATGACAGTTTATGAAGGCTCCGAATTATTCGGGGCCTTTCATGATACTATTAGACTATTAAAGTATCAAAGGAGAAGAACCATGAAAAAACAAGATAATATATGGGCCTCAGGATTCTTAGCTTCATCAATAAAATCAAATGAAGTAAAGCTTCCTGAAATGGCTATAGGATATTTTATCGGACCATTTGGAGCATTGCTGTCATCAGGTATTTTCACAAGCATGCTCCAGAAATATTTAAACGAGGTACTGGGGCTTTCGAATGGATTTTTGACACTGTTACCTCTTGTATCAACAGTACTTATCATCATTGCAAACCTGGTGGTAGGACAGCTTATTGAGCATACTAAGGCACTTGCTGGAAAGGCTAGACCATGGATTTTGCTTTCAGCGCTTACTCTTTCAATTGCATCGGTACTTATGTTTATTGTACCTGCAGAGGGCACAGCTCGTATGATTTGGATTGCCATCGCCTATAATCTTTACTATTCAGTGGCATATCCAATTTACAACACTGCAAATTCTACACTGGTTCCTGTTTCCACAAGAGATAGCAAACAGCGTGGCGCCATTGCTTCATTTACAAATGTTGCAGGCCTTGGAGTGATGGGTGCAGGCTCAATGGTGTTCCCAATTTTGGCATCTAATGTGCTTGGAGAGAATCAGCATAGATGGTTTATTGTTATGGTTTGTGTAGCTATTTTCACAGCTATGACAATTCTCTTACAGTATAAGTTCACAAGAGAACGTGTCACAGAGGAAAACTTTATCGGTGGTACAGGTGATGGAACAGTTACTGATAACAACACAAAGACTGCTACTATCAGTGAGCAGCTGAAGGCTGTTACAACAGAAAAATGGTGGTGGATAATCATTATCTTCTATTTATTATTTCAGTGGTCAGGTGCCATTAAAAATGGTTCCATGACTCAGTTCTGTGAATGGGTGCTGAAGCTTGATATGGTTGGTAATGACTGGGGAATCGCTCAGACAATCCTTTCGATAGCAGGCGCAGTGCCAATGGCAGTCGCAGCAGTATTTGTTGTTCCGCTTGCTAACAAGTTCGGCAAGGCGAAGGTTACTTTCGCAGGACTTGCAATTGGAGCAGTTGGTGGAATTCTTGCAGGACTTTTTAGTGACAATATTATTATGGTAGGAATCGGTGTCGCACTTAAGTGCTTTGGTTCATCACCAGCATGTTATTTGATTCTTGCAATGCTTGCAGATGTTATCGACCATATCGAGTTTAAATCTGGCATCAGAACAGATGGACTTACAATGTCAATCTACTCATCACTTATGGTTGCTGCATCACCAATCGGAACAGCAATTATGAATGCACTTCTGACAGCTGGCGGCTTTGATCAGTCAATAGTGTTTGGTGCAGGAGTACAGTCAGCGGCTGCACAGTCAGCACTTTCAGTTTCATATATATGGATTGAAACTTTTGCATATATTTTCTGTGCAGTATTGGCGTTCTTCTTTACAGTAGAGAAGAATCTTAGCGCAGAACAGGCAGAGATAGCAAAGCGAAAAGGATTATAATACCGTTCATGCAAATAAATTAACCGTTGACGCATGTGACGATTTTACAAGGATTTTATTTGATAATATAGCCTTACTAAATAAGGGAGATAATCCTGAGGAAATAGGAGGGTATTTATGAGAACTAAAGTATTGGTTCCAGCCATGAGAGGTGTGGCAGCGCTTTCAGCATCACTTTTAGTGCTTTCCACCCTTGGAGCGGACGTAGCTGAGACCTACAGAAAGAATCTTGATGATGTACTTGGCACAACAAGCTACGTAACATCTACAGATGCAGATTCTGCCAGATTTGTTTCAGACTATGAAACAGTTGAAGATATGGCAGCAGCTGCAAAAGATATTGCAATCAGAGAAGGCCAGGAAGGTACTGTTATCATGAAAAATGATAATGACGCACTTCCACTTTCAGGCACTTCTGAGGTAGCACTTTTTGGACTTGCAGCATATGCACCTTATCCATATAATGCAGGCGATTTCAGAGGTGGAAATGATGACGCGGTAGAGCTTCTTCAGGCATTTGAGGATGCTGGAGTTACTGTTAATTCCACAGTTAAAGATTTCTATGTTAACCTTATGAACAAGCATGAGGTTGTTACTCAGAATATGTGGACAGGAGCAGATGAATATTCAATCGGCTTCGACTACATCTATAACACAACAGTTGGTGATATGGTAGATTTTGCTATCACAGAGGTACCAGCTAATGAGTTTGAAAATCTTGGACTTGCAAGTGATTGGAAGTCAAAGATCAACAAGGAAGATACAACAGCAATTTGTGTTTTTGCAAGACCAGGTGGAGAGTCAAACACTTACGGTGCAGGCACAGCTGTAAATTATGCAGGAGAGAAGACTGGTGAAGATCCACTTGCACTTTCAGAGGATGAGCTTTCTGTTATTGATGCAGCAAAGGAAACCTGCTCAAAGGTAGTTGTACTTCTCAATACAGGAAATGCAATGCTTATTTCTGATATTGCAGAGGGCGGCGCTCACGAGGTTGATGGTATTGCTTACATCGGTTGTATCAACGACTATCAGTGCATCGGTATCGTGGATGTGCTCACAGGAAAAGTAAATGCTACAGGTGCTCTTACAGAGGCTTTTGTAGCTGATAACAGCTCTATTCCAGCAGTTCAGAACTTTGGTGGCGACTATTATGCAGACGCAGAAACACTTGCTGCAAACGCTGAGAATGGTTATGACGAGAGATATCCAAATGTTGATATTACAAATACAAGTGCAGTAGGTTCATTCGGTGGTGGAGACCCTACCTACAGTGGTGGAGAGTACATCGTTGAAGCAGAGAGTATCTATGTAGGTTATAAGTACTACGAGACAAGATACTTTGATGCTATTGCAAATCCAACATTTAACGCAGCTTCTGCAGCTGGCTCAACACAGGGAGCAGGATGGAATTATGGGGATGAAATGGTTTACAGCTTTGGCCATGGCCTTTCATATTTACCATACGAGCAGAATATCAAGAGTGTAGAAGTTGAAAACACTGTTGATGGAAATGTAACAGCAGTTGTAGAGGTGAAGAACAATGGCGACGCAGATGGAAACTTCCTTGCACAGCTTTATGTTTCACAGCCTTACACAGACTATGATAAGGAAAATCTTGTTGAGAAATCAGCAATTATGTTTTTAAATTCTGCGAAGGTATTTGTACCAGCAGGTGAAACAGCAGAGGTTACAATCGAGGTTCCTGCAAAATATCTTGCAAGCTACGATTATAAAAATGCAAAGACTTACATCTTAGATGCTGGGGATTACTATTTCACAGCTGCAGCAGGTGCGCACGAGGCAGTTAACAATGTACTTGCAGCACAGGGCTTTACAACAGCAGACGGTATGGATGCTGATGCAAAGGGAACAGCAACAGCATGGAATGGAAATAAAGAGCTTGATACAGTTACATACTCAATTGAGAATGATGTAGAGGTAACAAACGTTGCTGACGATGCAGATCTTAACTACTGGACAGGTGAGGATACTGTAACATATCTTTCAAGACAGGATTGGGAAGGAACATACCCTATCAATTACAATAAGGATGTTCAGATTACACTTGCAGACAGCCCTAAGGCTGAGGAGTGGATTAACCTTCTCAAGGGCAAGGTTTATGAAATAGCTTCTGATTCACCTGCAACAGAGGGTGAGGACAAAGGAATTAGATTTGACGCTACTTCAATCGGTTATGAGCAGCTTGAAAATGTAAATGATAAATACTGGAACGAGCTGGTTTCTCAGATTACAATTGACGAAGCAATCGGTGCAGTAATTCACGGCGGTAGCCAGACAGACACACTTACAAACGTTGATAATCCAATCGTTCTTCAGAATGAGGGTGTTTGCGGTTTCTCAGCAGCATACACAGATGAAGCAACAGGAAAGGTTTATCATTTTAATGTAAACTCACAGACACTTTTAGGTTCTTCTTTCAACCCACAGCTCGCATACGAGTGGGGTCTTGTAGAAGGAAATTCAGGCTTATGGCTTGAGAGATATCAGTTATGGGGCACAGGTCTTACACTTAAGAGAACACCTTATAACGGACGTAACTACGAGTACATTTCTGAAGATCCAATGCTTACAAACAGAATTGGCTATGGCACTTTAAAGGGATGCACAGAAAAGGGAATTCTTAATGGACCAAAGCACTTAGGCTTTAACGATCAGGAGCATACTAGAAACGGTATTGCTGTATATCTGAATGAGCAGAAGTTGCGCGAGACAGATTTACGAGGCTTCCAGGGCGGACTTGAGGATGCAAAGGGACTTGCAGTCATGATTGCATTCAACAGACTTGGACCTACAAACGCAAGTGCATACGCACCACTTATTACAAATATTCTTCGTCAGGAATGGGCATTTACAGGCGTCATTTCTACAGATATGGTTAACAATATTTACTACTTCACACCAGAGGGAAGCGTAATGGCAGGTATCACACAGATGGCTGACTTCGCAACAAATGATAATCACATCAACCTTGGTGAAGGTGGAGTAGATGGCTCATGGGGCTACTTATCATTGGATGCTGTAAAGAATGACTCAGCTCTTGTAGAAAAAGCTAGAGAGAATCTTAAGTATCAGCTTTACACATTTGCTAACAGCGCACTTATGAATGTTTCTACTGAAAAGGTAGAGGTATGGTGGGACACTGTTCTTAACACCATTAAGCTTGCAAGTGGAATCCTGCTTGTAGTATCAGCTCTGTTATGGCTTGTATTTTCAGTAAAGCCAAGCAAAAGTAAGGAGGAGAATTAAGCTATGAATTCTATCAAAAAAATAACACCTGGAATCATCTTAACTGTCATCACCTTACTTTTAAGTGTGATTTCAATAATCGTATATAATACAAACATTGCTGGGGAAGGTTATTTCCATAATGCAGCAGTTTCAAATGCAGTAAAATTCAATGTGTTAGGAATCGTTGTTCTTGCAGTTGCAATTGTACTTGCACTTGTACCTGTAGAAGGTGTACTCGCCAAGGTGCTCACAATCCTTTCAGATGTGTGCCGAATTGTTGCACCAGCGCTTTTTATAGCAGCTGTACTTGCTATCGTAACAGCAAGAGTTGAGGGATTCGCATTTATCTACTTCTCAAATGTAGAGGTTCTTCAGGAAGTGCAGACTCCAGCAAATATTTCATCAGCACATGGAGCGATTGCAAACATTGTTTTCCTTGCAATCACAGCAGTTGTGGGAATTGTATCAGCGTTCTTTAGTACGAGAAAAGAAGCATAAAAAGAGACATAAATTTTAAAGAAGCCTGGAGACGCGTATGTGTTTCCAGGCTTTTTAGGAAAGAGAAGAATTATGATTAAAAAATGCTTAAATGACAATTGGTTAGTTTATGAAACTGGAAAAAGAGATAACGCAATAAAAGTTGATGTGCCTTATGATGCAATGCTCTTGGATGAAAAGTCAGAAGATAGCGTAACTGGCGTTAATCTGGGATGGATTGTTCCAAAGGATTACACTTATGAGAAGAGCCTTTTTGTGCCGATAGAGTGGAAAGAAAAGGTGAATATAATCTATTTCGAGAGTGTGTATCATAAAGCTTCGGTTTTTGTAAATGGAAGGAAGGCTGCATTTCAGGATTACGGTTACAGCGGATTTTATGTTGATGTGACAGAGCTTTTAAAATACGGAGAAGACAATGAGATTCGTGTGGAAGCAATTAACTCTGACCAGCCAAACAGCCGTTGGTATTCCGGCACAGGTATTTATCGACCAGTCTGGCTATACCAGTTGCCACAGGAGCATATTAAAATCAATGGAATTAAGATTGATACAGTAGCTATTTCACCTGCAAGGATTAGTGTGAGAGTATCTACAACTGGAGCAGGGAATGTGGCTGTAGCTATACCCGAGCTTGCTGTAACAGGTGTGGCAATTGCTGATGCATACGGTCATGCTACTCTGGAACTGGAGTGCAAGGATGCCATTCTTTGGTCGCCGGAAAATCCAAAGCTTTATGATATCAAGGTTTCATTTGGTGAGGATGAGTGGACAGAGCGAATCGGTATCAGGACTATCGAATACAATGAGAAGGTTGGCTTCGCAATAAATGGTAAGCGAGTGATTCTTAGAGGAGCCTGCATACATCACGATAATGGATTACTTGGTGCAGCTGCGCATGATTTTGCAGAATATCGCAAGGTCCGTCTCATGAAAGAAAATGGTTATAACGCCATCAGAAGTGCTCATAATCCATGTTCAGAAGCAATGCTTAGAGCCTGCGATGAAATGGGTGTACTGATGATGGATGAGTACGTGGATTGCTGGTATATTCACAAAACCAAGAATGATTATGCTGGCAAAGTGGAAGAGAACTACAAGACTGACTTAAAGGCTTTGGTGGACAAGGACTACAATCATCCAAGTGTAATAATGTATTCTACAGGAAATGAGGTAGCTGAGACTTCGCAGGAACGTGGAATCAAGTTTACTGGAGAGATGACTAATTATCTTCACAGTCTTGACAACTCTCGTCCAGTTTCTTGTGGTGTTAATATATTCTTCAATTTCCTTTTCTCGATGGGATTTGGAGTATATTCTGATAAGAAAGCTGAGGCAGAGGTTAAGAATTCATCTAAGAAAAAGGCTGTGGGAAGTGAGTTCTTCAACAATCTTGCAGGGCTTCTCGGAGCAGATTTTATGAAGTTTGGCGCCACACTTTATCCATGCGACCTTAAAACTAAAGGTGCTTTTGCTAACATGGATTTTGCTGGCTATAACTATGGTATCAACAGATATAAAAAGGATTTAAAGAAGTATCCTAAGCGTTTGATTTTAGGTAGTGAGACATTTTGCTCGGACGCTTATAAATTCTATGAGATTGCAAAGAAAGAGCCTAGAATTATAGGTGATTTTGTTTGGGCTGGAATGGATTATCTGGGTGAAACAGGTGTAGGTGCAATGGAATACAGTGATTATGCACCGGATTTTAATCACGGAATTGGTTGGGTTTCAGCTGGTTCAGGCAGGGTGGATTTAACAGGGAAGTCTCTTTCTGAGGCAGATTATACTATGGTTGCGTTTGAGCAAAAGGATATTGCAATTGGTGTAATACCAGTTAAATATGCTAAGAAAAAACATTCTCCATCAGCTTGGAAAATGACTAATGCAATGCAATCGTGGACCTGGCATGGCTGCGAGGGTATGGATACAACCGTTGAAGTTTATTCAAGAGATGAGGAGATAGAGCTTCTTTTGAACGGCAAGAGTCTTGGACGAAAAAAGAGAAAAGATGATTGCAGAGTAAAGTTTGATGTGAAGTATGAACCAGGAGAATTGATGGCTATCGCTTATGATGCATCAGGCAATGAGTCTCATAGAACATCACTTGTGACAGCACAGTCAGATACAATCCTTGTGGCGGAGCCAGAGCAAAAAGAAATCTCCGCAGATAATGGACTTGCCTATATTAGACTTAGATTCTGCGATAAGGATGGTATACTCAATCCTTTGGCGAGAGAAGAAATAGAGGTTGAGGTTGAAGGCGGTAAGCTTTTGGGCCTTGGAAGTGGGTGCCCGTTTTATACCAAAAGTTATCTGTCAGACACCTGCGACACATATTTTGGCGAGGCACTTGCTATCGTAAAACCTGAAGAAAGAGGCGAAATTAGGCTAAAAGCATTCGTGGCTGGAAAGAGTGAACTCTCTGCCGAAGCGAAGGTAAATGTTATTTGATTTGGCTTTTAATAATATGATAATGATGATAATATGTAAGATGTAGTTCTCGTAACTACATCTTATTTTTTGTATAAGGGGAAACGTATGGATAATTCTAGAAAACGACTTAACGAAATTCTTCATCAGCTGGCTGAGATAGACTATGTTCATCCTGCTGATATTCCAAATATTGATTTATATATGGATCAGGTGCTGACATTTTTGGATCAGGAGCTAGGAACAGTTCGTGAGGCCACAGAAGACAAGGCAATGACTAAGACTATGATAAACAATTATACCAAGAATCAGCTTATGCCACCTCCTGAGAAAAAGAAATATTCCAGAGAGCACATGCTGAATCTGATCTTCATATATTACTTCAAAAATTTCTTAGGATTGAAGGATATCAAAAGTATTTTGGATCCAATCAACGACAAGTATTATGGGGACAGTGAAGGTCTGTCGTTCTTTGATATTTATAGCGACATGGTAGGCTACGAGCGCAAGGTTGCCAAGGAAGTTACAAAGGACATTATCAAGAAGTACAACATGAGTCGTGAAGCCTTTATTGATCAAGATGAGGAAAGCAAGGATGTACTTCAGGATTTCACCTTCATTTGCCTGCTTTCATTTGATGTATTTGTTAAGAAAATGATGATTGAACAGTATATTTCCAATCGTCGTGAAGATGAGGAAAAGGCAGACAATAGTTCCAAAGAAAAACCAAAAGAAAAGTGATTATTAGGTAGAAGCAAATATGTTTCTATGTTAGAATTGTAGAACAAAGTTTCGAAAATAATCATAAATGTAAGGATAGTTTTGTTATGAATTTAGATTTTTTGAATGACAAGCAGCGAGAGGGTGTAGTCACAACCGAAGGACCTGTGCTTATTTTGGCGGGTGCTGGTTCCGGAAAGACAAGAGTGCTCACACACCGCGTTGCTTATTTAATAGAGCAGGGAGTTATGCCTTACAACATCATGGCCATCACCTTTACTAATAAGGCTGCCAGAGAGATGAGGGAGCGTATAGATAATATCGTAGGCTTCGGCTCAGATGGTGTTTGGGTAGCTACCTTTCATGCCAGCTGTGTTCGTATTCTCCGCCGTTTCTGCGAGAATCTTGGACAGGGCTACAGCAGCAATTTTACTATTTACGATACAGACGATTGCAAGACCCTTATGAAAGAGGTTTGCAAATATCTTCAGATAGATACAAAGCAGTTTAAGGAGCGCACATTTTTAAATGTTATTTCCGATGCTAAGAATAAATTGATTGGTCCAGAAGAATTTACTAATCGTGCCATGGGAGATTTTAATATGTCCCGTCAGGCTACTGTTTACCGTGAGTATCAGGCTCGTCTTCGCCAGAATAATGCATTCGATTTTGATGATTTGATTATGAAGACTGTAGAGCTCCTTCGTTTAGATGGAGACGTTCGTGCTTACTATAATGATAAGTTCAAATACATCATGGTAGACGAGTATCAGGATACCAATGCGGCTCAGTTTGAGCTTGTTCGTCTACTCACAGGTGGTGCGCAGAATCTTTGCGTTGTAGGTGATGACGATCAGTCTATCTACAAGTTCCGTGGTGCGGATATTTATAATATTTTGAATTTTGAGCAGCACTTCCCTGCAGCTCACGTTATTAAGCTGGAACAGAATTATCGTTCTACTGGTAACATTTTGGAGGCGGCTAATTCAGTTATTGCTAATAACGAGGGACGTAAGGAAAAGGCCCTTTGGACAGAGGCTGAGGATGGAGATAAAATCCAGTTCCAGCAGTTTGACAGTGCTTATGAAGAGGCTAGCTTTATAGCTAGTAATATTGGAGCCTTGGTTCGTAAAGGCGAAGCAGATTATAAGGATTGCGCAGTGCTTTATCGTACCAATGCACAGTCACGTCTTATAGAAGAAAAAATGATTTATGAGGGCATCCCTTATAAGATTGTAGGCGGTGTTAATTTCTATAGCCGTAAGGAAATCAAGGACGTTCTTGCATATTTAAAGACTGTTGATAATGGCAGTGACGATATTGCTGTTCAGCGTATTATCAATATTCCAAAGCGTGGAATTGGTGCTACCACTATCACTAAGGTTTCTGATTTTGCCAGAGAACGAGGCCTGAATTTCTATGAGGCATTGCTTCATTGCGAAGAGGTGCCATCTATTGGAAAGGCAGCTACAAAGATTCAGGGCTTTACCAGTCTGATTGAAAAGCTTCGTCAGATTGCTCAGGAAGAATCCGTTTCAGCTCTTGTGGAGGAGATTTTGGATCAGACAGATTATGTGGCAGAGCTGAAAGCTGAAGGTACAGATGAGGCAAAGGCTCGTATCGAAAATATCGATGAGCTCCTTACTAAGGCTGTTGCCTATGAGAAGGATGCAAGAGATGATGGAGAGGAGCCTACACTTTCAGGATTCTTAGAGGATGTAGCGCTTGTTGCAGATATAGACAGCTACGAGGAAAGCGACAATTACGTTGTGCTCATGACACTCCATGGTGCAAAGGGATTGGAGTTCCCTCGTGTATATATGGCCGGCATGGAGGACGGATTGTTCCCAGGCCAGGCAGCTATTTTTGATGGTGGCGGAGCAGATTCAGAGCTTGAGGAAGAGCGACGTCTGGCATATGTAGGTATCACCCGTGCCAGAGAGCATCTGACTATGACTGCAGCACGCATGAGAATGGTTCGAGGCGAGACTGCATTCCATAAGATTTCCCGCTTCGTAAAGGAGATTCCAGAGGAGCTTGTGAAGGGCAATCTTTGGGAACCCAAGCCAATGGATGATTATAGCAGCACACCTATTGGAGAGTACTCTGTTTATCAGAAGCCATCAGGTTTTGGAAAGCCATTTGCAGCTTCTACAAGCTACGGTACAGCAGGCTCTACAGCCGGCACAGGTAAGGGCAGCTACAGCGCCAGCAGATATTCTGTAGGCAGCTCTACAACAGCAGTTGCTAATAAGAATGGCACTAAGATTGAGAAGAGTGAATTGGATTATGGTATCGGCGACCGCGTCAGCCATATCAAATTTAAAGAAGGAACAGTTAAAGATATCATCGACGAGGGCCGAGATTACGAGGTTACAGTAGAGTTCGATGGTGTCGGTGTGAAGAAGATGTTCGCATCTTTCGCGAAACTTAAAAAGTTATAAGAGGTATTTATGAAACGTGGAGAAATCGTACAGGGTAAAGTTATAAAAGTAAATTTCCCCAACAAGGGCATTGTGGAGACAGCTGAGGGAGACCGCCTTCGTGTAAAGGGTGTTCTTCCAGGTCAGACTGTGTCTGTTCGTGTGAAGAAATCTTCCAAGGAAAAGGCACAGGGCAATCTGCTTTCAGTGGATGAGCCATCAGCACTTGAGATGGCAGAGCCAGCATGTGTTCACTATGGCAAGTGTGGTGGCTGTACATACCAGTCTCTTCCATATGAGGAGCAGCTTAAGATTAAAGAGGGGATGATTCATGACCTTATGGCTCCTGTAATTGGTGAGGATGTTTGGAATGCCACATACGAAGGCATTAAGGCCAGCCCAAAGCAGTTTGAATATAGAAATAAAATGGAGTTCTCTTTTGGCGATGAGGTGAAGGATGGTCCTCTTACTCTTGGTATGCACAAGAAGGGCAGCTTCTATGATGTTGTTACAGTAGATGGTTGTAAGATTATCGATGCAGATATGCGCCGAGTTCTTACTATAACATTGGATTATTTTGCTCATTCAAAGCAGCCATATTATCGCAAGAATACACATGAGGGTTATCTTCGTCATCTCCTTGTTCGCAAGGCTGCAAAGACGGGTGAGATTCTTGTTGATTTGGTTACAAGTACACAGATTTCATCTATCTATGAGATAGCTCTTTTAGAAGGATGGAAGCAGGCACTTATTAATTGTCCTGATTGGGAAGGAAAGCTTACAGGAATCCTTCATACAAAGAATGATAGAGAAGCAGATGTTGTCTGCGATGAGGGTACAGAAATCCTCTATGGTCAGGATTGGTTCAAGGAGGAGATTTTAGGACTTTCTTTTACAATCACTCCATTCTCATTCTTCCAGACTAATTCACTTGGTGCCGAGGTGCTCTACAGCACAGCACGTGATTTCATTGCGTCTGGTGCAGACGGAGCAGAGGTTTATGACCTTTATTCAGGCACAGGTACTATCGCTCAGGTTATCGCACCTGCAGCTAAGCACGTTACTGGTGTAGAAATTATCGCAGAGGCAGTAGAGGCAGCAAAGGATAATGCCAAGCTCAACGGACTTGAGAATTGCGATTTCATCGCAGGTGATGTACTTAAGGTTCTCGATGATATCACTGAGAAGCCAGATTATATCATCCTTGATCCACCACGTGATGGTATCCATCCAAAGGCTCTCGATAAGATTATCGATTACGGTGTAGATTCACTTGTCTACATTTCTTGCAAGCCAACCAGCCTTGCCCGCGATTTGGAGGTGTTCCTCGCTCGCGGCTACAAGGTAACACGTCTTGCCGGCGTGGACATGTTCCCAGGAACATATCATTGTGAATCGATTTGTGCATTGACTAGAAAATAATTGGGGATTATTGTATGGGATTAGTAGAATTGGCTAGTGATAAATCCCTTTGGCGGGGTGTTGATTATTGCGAAAACAAGAAAGTAGTTTCATTGAAAAAAGAAGGTTTTGCAGGATATCAAGGACGGGTTTCAGGAAGTGATAATAAAGTTTATGATGTTCATATTGATAAAGAGCATCCAAGAAAATCCACATGTACATGTCCATTTGCAGCTGGTAGAAGAGTGATATGTAAGCATATGATTGCTGTATATTTTACTGCAGAACCTCAAGCTAAAGAAGATTTTTTAGTAGAGGTAGAGCAATGGGAAGCTGAGGAAGAACAAAGAGAGCTGGAACATTATAAAGATTTGGAGAAATATGTAAAAAGCTTGTCTAAGTCAGAACTGCAGGTACAATTGCTGGATGCTTTAATTAACTTGGAAGAAAGCCGAAATTATTGGTAGAACTGTAATTACACAATGAAATAGGAAAAACTTTTGAGGTCACAATTTGTGACCTCTATTTTTTAAATCTTTTTTAAGTGTTCAAATATGAATACTTATGATAATATATACGTGATGACGAATTTGTACAATTCGGAAAGGCGGATAGTTACAATGACAATTACAGAAAGAATTTTTTTTCTTATAAAAGAACGTGGGTTAAGCCAAAATGCGTTTGGCAAGGCAGCTGGTATTGCTCCTAGCACTATAAGTGATTGGAAGACAAAAGGTCATACACCTTCAGCTGATAAGATTATGGATATATGTAGAGTGTTAGAGGTAACACCTGAAGCTCTTCTTACTGGGAAAGGAATAGATGAAGATGAGGTTAAAGAGGCTAAGGTGGATTATAAAGGGAAACAGCTTTTAATGGAATATGAAGGCTTAAATGAGGATGCCCAAAAGAGGTTGCTGACGTATGCTAAGAAGCTGGGGGAGCTGACGAAACTAGAAGATTTATAGTTTTAACCGTGTGCATTTACATACGGTTTAGATACATTAGGATTTTGTATTTTAAACTTATCGATTTCGATAAGTTTAAAAACTTAAAAGATAGGAGAGATAAACATGGGAAAGTCTTCATAATCCGGATTTTAAACCCGTCGAATTCGACGGGTTTAGAAGCGAGGCAGGTCTGCACGCATTTACAATGTCGCCAACAAAGTGGATAGAAAGCGTTAATGCTATTGGCATTGTTTCAAAGGCTGGTCGATATGGTGGGACATATGCGCATTTTATATTACTTGGTTTCAATGCAAGTCTCAGTTATACTTGAACTAGTATATAATTGAATTTAGGGGGAATTTACAACATGAAAAAAGTATGGAACAGCTGGCTTAGGGAAAGTGTCTTTATCTACTGTGTGATTTACACAGTGGGCACCATTGTAAATAGCATTTTTTACTGTGTGGGTATCTCAGTTTATAGAGCCGCTTGCTAAGAGTGCTTACCATGATATTTTTGTTAATTATACAGGTCTATTTCTCATAGTGGCCATCATAGCTATTGTGGGTGGGAAGATTAAGCAGGTGAAGCAAAAATAGATTACTAGTTGGAGGGTTAAGACATGAGAAAACTGTACATGAAACAGAAGGTATTCTCCATTGTTGATAGATTCACAGTAAAGAATGAGGCAGAAGAGGACTGCTATCAGGTAGAGGGCGATTTTGTACTTATTCGAGGAAAGCGACTCCATATCAGGGATATGATGGGGAATGAAGTAGCCCTCGTCAAGCAGAAGCTCATTGTGTTACTGCCACAGTTTTTGGTGTTTGTTAATGGGCAGCAGGTGGCTGTAGTTAACAAAAAGTTTACATTACTTAAGCCTAAGTATGTCGTAGATGGTCTTGGCTGGGAAGTAAGTGGCAATTTCTTTGAGCACGATTACACTATTTCAGATGCTAAAGGTGAGATAGTTAGAATCCATAAAGCGTGGATTTCCTGGGGCGACAGCTACGAACTAGAAATCAGAGATGATGCAGATGAGGCGCTTGTGCTTGCAGTAGTCTTGGCTATAGATTGTGTGATTTCTACGGATAGAGCAAGGAGTACCTTTGAAGCAAGCACAGAGCACTAGACACTATTTGACCAAAACAAAATAATTGTTGCCTTTTTGAATTGTATGTGCAATAATCTAAAAGTACTATAAAAATCTAAAAGAAAGCGAGGTAAATTTAATGCGTGTCATGAAGACAGAGATTGTAACTGAATATCGTATGAAGACCTCGGTTCCTAGATTTTAATTTATTAATATGACTTTCAACCGTGGCATTTTGTCACGGTTTTCTTTTGCCTTTTTTCAGGCATTTTCCATACAGGTCTCCATGCGTATTTGTATTTTGAAAATAACAGGAGACAAAGAAATGAATAATTTAAATACTAACGAAAAGATTACTAACAATGAAATGCTCGGACGAATTTCTGAGGTTCAGAAGAACAGCTTTAGAATTAAGTTTCAGGGGCAAGATATACCTGCCAAACTTAAAGGATTATTCTATGAGGAAAGCGCTGATAAGTTGCCAGTAGTAGGAGATTATGTAAGATTTGACTACAATCCTTCGGGAGATTCCATGATAAAGTCAGTACAGGAAAGAAAGAGCATTTTGCAGCGACCAGATCAGGCAAAAACTGGTGTCATGCAGTACATGGTTGCAAATGTAGATTATGTATTCATAGTCACATCTTTGAATGACGATTACAGTTACAACAGAATAGCAAGGTATGTCAGCATGGTTCTTCAGGGCGGCGCCACTCCTATAGTGATTCTTACGAAGTCTGACCTTTGCAACAACGTGGGACGTTACATTCGTGAGGTGGAAACAATTGCAGAAGATGTGCGAGTTCATGCTATATCAGCCATATATGACATTGGCATGGATGAGCTGGAAGAATACCTTCAGCCAGGCAAAACAATCTGCCTGATGGGTTCTTCCGGAGCAGGAAAATCAACACTTCTCAATGCTATTACAGGGGAAGAAATTATGAAGACTTCTGCTATCAGAGAATCTGATGATACGGGTCGACACACTACAACACACAGACAGTTAATTGAGCTAGAAAATGGAGTTTCTATTATCGACACTCCTGGAATGCGTGAGCTTGGAATGGCAATGGTAGAGGATGGAATTGACAGCACTTTCTCAGATATTATCGAGCTTGAAAGCAGATGTAAATTCAGCAACTGCAGACATGATACAGAGCCTGGTTGTGCTATAAAGGCTGCTATAGAAAATGGAGAACTATCGCTGGAAAGATTCCAGCTTTATCAAAATCTTGGTCAGGAAAATACAAAAAATTATGCCAAGAAAAAAGAAATTTCCAAGTGGGCCAAGGCCTATAAGAAAAACAAATTTTAATACTGTAACTGATAACAATAATTACTAGAAATCGAGGACAAAATGAAAGTTAACAGAGTATACTCGCCAGACATTTATAGGAAGATTATGTTGGCAGAGCAGGACAAAAAGGATGATATTTACCGCTATGATATGATGATGCCCTTTAAGGGAAAATGGGATATTTATCACATCCCAATGACACCTAAATACCCAGGTGGTTACGACATAATAATGGCAAATAGAATGTTTGGTTTGGCATCTCCATCGGACATAGATGGAAGTTACGAAGAGCAGATAAATGATTTGGCAAATGATGATATGTGGGCTGCCTGTCAGGATTCTATCGAGAAAGCCTTAATTCGTTTTTACGATAATGGAATCGACCTGAAGACAGAAGAATATACCTTTTCAATTCTCTTGGCAGATCCAAAAAGTCCATACACAATCATGAATGATGGCTACTGTGGGGATGGCGGAATCCCAGGATTTATCATGGGTTGGCTTATACCTACCGAGGAAAATATAAAGCGACTTCCAGTGGCTCTTGCTCACGAAACCAATCACAATGTGCGCTATCAGTTTATCAAATGGACCAACGATGTAAATGTGGCCGAGATGATTGTAAGTGAAGGTTTGGCGGAAAATTATGCCACTACAATTTTTGGCAAAGAGCACCTTGGGCCATGGGTCACAAAAACAGACATGGAACTGATGCCACTTATCAAGGAAATCATCCATGATGGTCTGGAGGTGACAGGTTTTGACAACATTACCTCATATCTCTACGGTGATGAAATGGCGGAAATGCGCCAGTTTCCAAAGGTAGGATTACCATACTGTGCAGGCTATGCCACAGGATATTATCTGGTCAAATATTATCTTGAAAAGACTGGCATGCCTATAGAAAAAGCCACTATCCTTCCTGCTGACGAGATACTACGAGAAGTCCCTGAGTTTTGGGAAATGTAAAGGAGGGCAGGATTTGATTAAGAATTTGATTATCAGGGAAGAAAAAACTGAAGATTATTACAATACAGAACTTATGGCGATGCGTAGCTTTTGGAACAAGTATTATCCAGGAGCTTCAGAACATTATCTGATTCGCATTGTCAGAGAATCAGAGGATTATATTCCTGAGATTAGCCATGTAGCAGAGCTGGATGGGAAAATCGTTGGAGCGGTATTTTATACCAGAGCTTGGATTGTAGATGGAGATATCTGTCAGGTGAGATATTGGGAATTTCTCATCCCTGCAAGAATTCTATCAGACCTGTCACAGAAGCCTATAGCTGGCAGCGATGTAATATTCGAGTGGAACCACAAAGGGGAATCTAGAATTATTAAGGTATTTAAAAATTTGCTAGAATAAAATTGGAGAAGTGAATTAAAGATAAGTTTATCGCAGAGGTTTAGTCTATGGCTAAACCTCTTTTTATTTGAGCTTTGTCCATTTTATCTGCCAAGACTCCCAGTCAAGTGCAAGGCCTGCCGGCTCGGCTTCGCCGCCTCTTGACAGCGCCTCTTTTGGCAGATACTAGGCGAACAAGCTCAAAAAAAATAGGACTGTGGCAAAGCCCATTACATTTACTACCTGAGACCTACTAATTTGATAAGGTAGTAAATTTTTTTAGATATTCTACTACCTATATACAAGAAATGAACACAGGTAGTAACTTTTTACTACCTCAGGGGATATTATCAACACAGATAGTAGTTTATAAATCAAAAACTACTACCTCTATAAGCAAAATCTTTTCAGGTAGTAAAACTCCCATTTTTTCTTACTACCTATATCAATATATTTACCTTTAGATAGTAAAATTGATAATCTATCTGTATTTTTTTATATAAATAATTGTCCCAGTTCCAAATATGTAGTGTGGCTCTGCCACATCCCTATTTTCACCCCTGCTTGATTATCACATATCAGCT
>NZ_FQYQ01000015.1 GCF_900141825.1 Pseudobutyrivibrio xylanivorans DSM 14809
TCAAAGGTAAAGTTCTACATTGGTAACGTCCGCGATATGCGCTCTGTTCAGGATGCTATGCCAGGCGTAGATTTCATTTTCCATGCAGCAGCACTTAAGCAGGTTCCATCTTGTGAGTTCTTCCCAATGGAAGCTGTTCGTACAAACGTAGAGGGTACTGATAATGTACTTCACGCAGCTGTAGAGGCTGGCGTTCAGCGTGTTGTTTGTCTTTCAACTGACAAGGCTGCTTACCCAATCAATGCTATGGGTATTTCAAAGGCTATGATGGAAAAGGTAATCGGCGCAAACGCTCGTGTAGCTGCAGGCAAGACTACAATCTGTACAACACGTTACGGCAACGTTATGTGCTCTCGTGGTTCGGTTATTCCTCTTTTCATCGACCAGATTAAGGCAGGAAATCCAATCACAATCACAGATCCAAACATGACTCGTTTCCTTATGAACCTTGATGAGGCAGTTGCTCTTGTTATGTTCGCATTTGAGCACGGCGAGCCAGGTGATCTTTTCGTTCAGAAGTCTGATGCTTCTACAATCGGAGATCTTGCAAAGGCTGTTCAGCAGCTCTTCGGCGATACAGGCACAAAGATTATCGGTACTCGTCACGGCGAGAAGCTCTTCGAGACACTTATGACAAATGAGGAGTGTGTTCGTTCAGTAGATATGGGCAACTACTACCGAGTTCTTCCAGATGGTCGTGATCTTAACTACGACAAGTTCTTTGTTAACGGCGAGGTTCACACAATGGCCTCTGATGCATACACATCACACAACACACAGAGACTCGATGTACAGGGCACTGTAGACAAGATTATGACTACAGACTATGTTCGTGAGATGTTGGCAAACTGGAATAAATAGCCTTCCCCTTGAGGGGAAGGTGCCCGAAGGGCGGATGAGGTGTAAATGAAAAAAGAAAATATTAAATGGTTTATCATTCTTCATATAATTATTGTTATCATTTCAGCCAGCAGTATTATTGCTAAGGCTGCAGGAAAGTATCCATTTCTTAGTTTTAAGTGGATTCTGCTTTACGGCTGTGTTGTTGCTATCCTTGGATTTTACGCAATCGCATGGCAGCAGGTAATCAAGCATCTACCTCTGATTGTGGCCTACGCCAACAAGGCTGTTACTACAATCTGGGGACTTGTGTGGGGATTAATGATTACACATGAGCAGATTACTTTACAGAAGGTCATCGGCGCAGCTATTGTAATCGTCGGAGTATATTTTGTAGTATCTGGCGACGAAGATGTGTCAGGTAAATCTGAAGAAAAGATTGAGGAGGTAAAGAATAATGCTTAAGTATGCACTTGTTATGCTTACAGGCACATTCATTGCTTCCTGTTCGCAGATTATTTTAAAGAAGGCAGCTGAGAAGGAGTATCCTAGCAAGATCGCTGAATACATGAATCCAATGGTTATCGGTGCATATTTCTTCTTTTTTGGCGCATCACTATGTTCAGTACTTGGTTACAAGGTTGTTCCACTTTCAATCGGACCAATCCTTGAGGCAACAGGTTACATTTGGGTAGCTATTTTAGGAAAGATTTTCCTTAGCGAGAAGATTAGCAAGAAGAAGGCTCTTGGCCTTGTGATTATTATTGTAGGTATTATCGTGGCAGCTATGGGAGCTTAAACTCCGGTAGATGAGGTGTAAATAGTATGAAGAGTATCGCAATTATGGGTGCCAGCGGGCACTGTAAAGTACTTGCAGACATGGCGCTTCTAAATGGTTATGATGACATTGTTTTCATCGACAAGAATCCAGAAATCGATATGCTTGCTGAATATCCAGTGGCAGATGAGGACACCGATTTAGATTATTACATCGAGCATCACTATGATTTTATAGTGGGTATCGGTGATGGCAAAATCAGACGAAAAGTTCAGGAGATGCTTGAGGAGAGAGGCGCTGATATTGTAAGCCTCATTCATCCATCAGCTGTAGTTGCCTATGATGTGAAAATTGGTGAGGGCACAGCAGTTATGGCTGGCGCAGTCATCAATCCAAGCACGGTAATTGGTAAGGGCTGCATTATCAACACATCTGCCTCTGTAGATCACGACAATGTGATTGGAGATTATGTTCATGTTTCTGTAGGTGCTCACACAGCAGGCACTGTCACAGTAGGAGACAACAGCTGGCTAGGAATCGGCACCATTGTCAGCAACAACATCGACATCTGCGCTGACACCTTTATCTGCGCCGGTGGAGTAGTAGTAAAGAATCTCACAAAGCCTGGCAAGTACGCGGGTGTACCAGTTAGGTTTGTGCCGATTTAATAGGGGAGAGCCTGTAGGAATAGAAATATGGTAGATAACTAAGTTTTTGTAGTTTTAATTTATTCTTTAATGTGCTAAAGTATAAGGAGCTTACGTATATTCGTAGGCTCCTTATTTATGTATAGGAGGATAATGAAATGAGTAACGGAATTGGAACAAAATGTGTGCAGGCTGGATATACTCCAGGAAATGGCGAGCCTCGTCAGATTCCTATCGTACAGTCTACAACATTTAAATATGATACAAGTGAAGACATGGGTAAGCTTTTTGATTTAGAGGCTAGTGGATATTTCTACACACGTCTTCAGAACCCTACAAATGATTATGTAGCTGCAAAGATTGCAGAGCTTGAGGGTGGTGTGGCAGCAATGCTTACTTCATCTGGTCAGGCTGCAAACTTCTTTGCACTTTTCAATATTTGCGAGTGCGGTAGCCACATCGTAGCATCTTCATCAATCTATGGTGGTACTTTTAATCTTATTGCTGTTACTATGAAGAAAATGGGAGTAGATGTGACATTCGTTTCTCCAAAAGCTACAGAGGAAGAGCTTAATGCTGCTTTTCAGGATAATACTCGTGCGGTATTTGGCGAGACAATCGCTAACCCAGCTCTTACAGTTTTAGACATTGAGAAATTTGCCAAGGCAGCTCATGCGCATGGTGTTCCACTTATCGTAGATAACACATTCCCTACACCTGTAAACTGCCGTCCAATCGAGTGGGGTGCAGATATTGTTACACACTCTACTACAAAGTACATGGATGGACACGGTGCTGCAGTAGGTGGATGTATTGTTGATTCTGGAAAGTTTGACTGGATGGCTCACGCTGATAAGTTCCCAGGTCTTTGTACTCCAGATGACAGCTACCACGGCATCACATACGCTGAGAAGTTTGGCAAGGAAGGTGCTTTTATCACAAAGTGTACAGCTCAGCTTATGAGAGACTTTGGATGCATCCAATCTCCACAGCATGCTTTCATCTTAAATCTTGGTCTTGAGTCACTTCATGTACGTATGCCTCGCCACGTTGAGAACGGTCTTGCTGTTGCTAAGTTCTTATCTGAGCAGCCAGAGGTTAAGAAGGTTACATATCCAGGTCTTGAAGGTGATGAGTATTATGAGATTGCACAGAAGTATCTTCCAAAGGGAGGTTGTGGTGTAGTTTCATTCGAGCTTGAAGGTGGCAGAAAAGCTGCTGAGAGCTTTATGAAGAAGCTTAAACTTATCGCTATTGAGACTCATGTAGCTGATGCTAGAAGCTGCTGCTTAAACCCAGCAACATCTACACATCGTCAGATGACAGACGAGCAGCTTGAGGCAGCAGGCATCCCAGCAGGCCTTATCAGAGTTTCATGTGGTCTTGAGGATAGCGCTGATTTGATTGCTGATATTGCACAGGCTTTGAAATAGAAAACATTTGATGTAAAATATAATACGTAGAATTACAAGGAAGGTAGTATTACCTTCCTTGATTTTTTGAGGTGAAAAATGCTTTTCAATTCTTATATATTCATTTTTCTATTTTTGCCAATATGCATAATCGGGTATTTTCTTATCAATAAGACAGGAAGGTACCGCCTGGGGCATGCCTTTTTGCTGGGGATGTCACTGTGGTTCTATGGCTATTTCAACCCAGCGTATCTGCTGATTATTATCGCAAGTGTATGCATCAATTTCACATTCTACACGCTGATGAAGCGCATGCAGAAGCAGACTATGCTTGAAGCAGTTACGGAAAATGATGAGCTTCAGAATCTGGCAAGTGCGTCAATTGGTCACCTGAAGAAGTGTAAGCCAGTGATGGTGTTGGCTGTGGTTGTGAATCTTGGAATCATTGGATATTTCAAATACATGGATTTCTTCATTGAAAATGTGAATGCCATTGTAAAGACTGACTGGCCACTTATGCACATTGTGCTACCTCTTGGTATCAGCTTTTTCACATTCCAACAGATTTCCTTCGTGGTGGACACCTACAGAGGCGAGGTGCCAACTTACGATTTCCTAACATATGCCTGCTATGTTACCTTCTTCCCACAGCTGGTGGCAGGTCCTATTGTTACACATGATGAGATGATTCCGCAGCTGATGAATCCAGCTAAGAAGCACGTAGATTGGAACAACATGGCCATGGGATTTTACATGTTTGCCATGGGTTTGGCAAAGAAGATTTTGATAGCCGATGTATTTGGAGTGGCTGTTAACTGGGGCTATGAGAATGTGCCTGAGCTTAAGGCTACAAATGCTATTCTTATCGCTATCGCCTATTACTTCCAGATTTACTTTGATTTCAGTGGATACTGCGATATGGCTATCGGACTGGGCAAAATGCTGAACATTGAGCTACCAGTAAACTTTGACAGCCCATATAAATCTCTTTCTATTGTAGAGTTTTGGAAGAGATGGCATAAGACTCTTACAAGATTCTTCACCCGCTACGTTTACATCCCACTTGGTGGAAATCGTAAGGGGAAAGTGCTGACACTTGTGAATATCTTCATCGTATTTTTCTTGAGTGGATTGTGGCACGGCGCTGCCTGGACTTTTGTGCTCTGGGGCGTGATGAATGGAATCTTTGTCATCATCAATAGAATCTTTAAGAAGCAGTTTGATGCAATGCACCCAGCACTTGGGTGGATTATCACACAGACATTTACCTGCCTTGCTTGGGTATTTTTCAGGGCTGAGACTATCAGTGATGCAATCATGGTGATTAAGCAGATGCTTTATGTGGATTTCACAAACATCGATGTGAATATCTTATATGCCTTCCAGACATCACCACTTAAATATCTGTTTGATGGTACGTCAGTGACACACTCACTACCATTTATATATGTTGGAATCTACTATTTCCTTGCATTGATACTGGTGCTTGGATTTAGGAATTCTCATGAGAGAATGATGACGTTTAAGCCAAACGTGAAGAACATGCTGTGGACGGCAGTACTGATGGCGGCAAGCGTACTATCGTTTAGCGGAATAAGTACGTTTTTGTATTTTAACTTTTAGGAGATTTGACAGAATTGAAATCTAGAAACTGGATAATAGGTTTGCTTCTTGCAGTGGCGCTGATTTTAGGCGCGGTAGCTTCCGTGATCATATATGTGGATCCATATTTTCACTATCACGGCCCACAGGCAAATCTTTACTATGAACTAAATAACGAGCGTAGCCAGAATGATGGTATCATCCGCCATTTTAAATATGATGGGATGATTATCGGCACATCTATGGCTGAGAATTTCAAGACCAGCGAAGCAGAGGAGCTTTGGGGCACGGACTTCATTAAAGTGACTTTCGCCGGTGGTACCTACAAGGAACAGAATGATAACATAGCAAAAGCTATCAAATATAATCCTGATTTAAGAACTGTTATACGCTCACTGGATTACGCATATCTTATGGATGGTGCCGATAAAGTGAGAGATGATTTAGGAGACTATCCTGAGTATTTATATGACGAGAATCCATTTAATGATGTGAACTACATCTTTAATAAGGACATCTTTTATAAGATCTGCCTGCCTATGTTGGATGATGCAAGACACGGAAAGCCTGCAGGTATCACATCCTTTGATGACTACGCAAACTGGATGGAGGGTAAGGAGTTTGGGCCTGAGGCTGCACTTATTGGGAGAACAGAATACAAGGAACCAGCTCAGAAGCAGCCATTTGTTGATGAAGTAAAGGAGATGGTGAAGGCTAACATTACTCAGAATGTGACAGACCTAGCCAAGGCAAATCCTGATGTAGACTTTTATTATTACATCACTCCATATTCAGTGGCATGGTGGGGTTCTCAGAAGGAACTGGGAGTGATGGAGCGATGGTTTGCTGTTGAGCAATATGCCATCGAGCTTATGCTTGAGTATGACAACATCCACCTCTACTCATTTAATAATGAGTTCGACATAACAACAAACCTTGATAACTACAATGATGAGTGTCATCATGGTGATTGGATAAACTCACAGATTCTTGGCTGGCTTTACAGCGGTACAGACCAGCTGACAAAGGATAATTACAAGGATTATATTGCAGTGGAAAAGGATTTCTATACTACATTCGATTACGAGGGGCTTTTAAAATGATTGAAATCAAGGGAGTAACTAAGAATTATGGAAAGCATCAGGTTCTGCAGGGCGTAAGCTTTACTGTGAAGCCTGGAGAGATAATAGGAATATTGGGAGCAAATGGCAGCGGTAAAAGTACGCTGCTGTCCATTCTTGCGGGATTAGAGCAGCCAAATGGCGGCTTTTTTTGTATTGATGGGAAAGATTTACTGAAGGATTCCAAGCTAAGAAATAGGACGCTGGCATATGTTCCCCAGGAAAATCCTTTGATAGAGGAGCTTAATGCCTGGGACAACCTTAGAATGTGGTATAGCAGAGGGGAGCTTGATAAGGAGCTGAAGAATGGAATGTTGAAGCTTCTTAGAATAGATGAATTTCTGAAGGTTCCTGTCAGCAAGATGTCTGGTGGCATGAAGAAGCGTCTTACTATAGGTTGTGCTATGAAGGGCGGTCCTAAGCTTATGCTTTTGGATGAGCCTACATCGGCTCTTGATATGGTGTGTAGAAATGAAATCTACGACTATTTTGAAAACTTTAGAAGCAGTGGCGGTTCCATGATTATTTCCACACACGAGCTTCAGGAAATCGAGCTTTGTAATAAGTGCTATATTTTAAAAAATGGGGTGCTTCACCCATATATTTATGATGGTGACATACAGCATTTGATTGGGATACTGGAATGATTAGATTTGGGGATTATTTTATCGTACAACTGAAAAGAGTGCTGAAGCTATTGCCTGGAATTCTGATTATGACAGTAGTGGTGGGGCTTGTTGTGGGTGCTATCGGATACGCTGTGGTTAATAGTGATAGCTACAAGGATCAGCAGATGAGATATAAGCTTGGCATTGTTGGGGATAATCAGGATGACATGCTTACTATGTGCGTGAATCTTCTTGAGAACAATGATGACAGCAGATTCATGCTAGATATCATTCAGTTTGATGATGAGGAACTTGCCAGGGCTGCGCTTCGCAACGGAGAGGTTTCAGCATATGTATTGATAACCGACAAATTCGTAAATTCGTTGAATGCATTATCAAATGATATAAGTTTAGAATATTTTGCCACATCTGGCCAAAGAGGGATAACTGGCGTAATGATGGATGAACTAGCTGATATTGCGTCTGAATTGGTTGTAAGTTCAGAAAAAGGATTATTAGCGCTTGAGGAAGAGATGAGAAATGCAGGATTTCCTTCAGAGGCTATAAACCCTCAAATTGACCAGCTTTTACTGCTATATGTAGGGGCTATGTTGGCCAGAGGAGATATGGCAGAGTTTTCTGAATTAGGTCTTGCCAACGGTCTTACAACGCCAGAATATTACAGCATTTCGTTGAGTTTATTTTTCTTGCTTTTAATGTCATTTTGTAGTGTCAGTTTCTTCCTTGGCAAGAAAAAAGCTACCTATCAATTTATCACTGCTAAGGGGCTTGGAGCAGCCTGGCAAATCCTGGCAGAATTTCTTGCCTACTTTTTAATGAATCTTTTTTGCGTGGAATTGATTCTATTTTTTGTAAGAAGACTTTCAAAAATGAGAATTATCCCTTCACAAAATGGCAAAATAATAGGGGATACAGCGATAATTAAATCAGAGATTAATATTATTGCGGTAGCGATTTTGTTCTCAGCCATGGGATTTTTCATTTTTGAACTGGTTACAGGGGTTATAAACAAGTTTTTGGCGGCATTTATTCTCTATATTGGCATGGCGTATATTTCAGGATATTTTTATCCAAAGTCATTTTTCCCAGATATGCTCCAAAGGATTGGAAGGATTCTTCCGACAGGTGTGGCATTCACATACATGGAAGGACTACATCGTGAATCATTTTCATCCCTGGTTTCAAGCAAGATGATAGCAGGGGAATATATCAGTATTCCAAAATACATTTTCATAATTGCCATTTATGTGGCGGTTTTTGTATCAGGTTCAATTTATATTAGGGGACGAAAAATCAGGAAATGAGATATCTACTTTTGCTGAAAAGGTTTTTCAGAAAGAAAAGTTACATATTGATGCTTCTTTTGGTGCCACTCATGGTATTTCTTCTGAAGACAGTGGGGCATGGACAGAATAGTGTCATGTCCATTGGAGTCTTTATACCAGGAGAAGATGCCAGCTCTCAGGCATTAAGAGAAAAGCTTGAACATGAAACTGGTGCTATTCAATACTTTTTTTATGATTCTAAAGAAGAGTTGCAAACTGATGTGGCAAATCAGACGCTCACAGAAGGCTGGCTCGTGCCGGAAGATTTAGATTTAATGGTGCAGCAGCTGGCATCAAATCAATTTCCGTCAGAGCGTGTGCAGGTGATAATACGAGAATCGGGACTTTCTCACCTGCTTGGAAAAGAGATTATCTGCAGCAGAATCTATCCATCAGTGGCAAAGCAGCTTCTGATTAACTATGTACGTTCTAGCTTTTCGCAAGGACAGCTTTCTGCGGATGAGCTAGCAAAATTAGAAAAGAGTTTCGATGCTTATGGTCTTTCTGGCAGCCTTTTTAAAGCAAGCTATATGGATTCTTCTGAGATGAATGATACTCCAGTAATCCTAATGCCACTTCGAGGAATTCTTGCTATGTGGCTGATGCTTTGCGGAATAGCTACCTCTATGTACTATCTGGAGGATCAGGAGAACGGTCTTTTCATCTGGTGGCATACGAAGATTAGATTTTTCAGAGACCTTGGCTATTATGCTGTGGCTTTTTTTGCTCCATCTATTATTACTGTAATCAGCCTTATCTATAGTGGTAGCTTTACAACCTTGGCAAAAGAGCTTCCTGCCTTGGTTTTATATGCATTGTCAACTATTTTTTTCTCTATGGCTTTACGTCTAATTGGACCTGGCAAGAAGTTTTTAGGAATGTTAACTCCAGTTTTAATTATACTATCTACATTGCTATCGCCAGTGTTTGTAGACCTTAAGCAACTAAGGCAAATTCAAAAATGCTGCCCGGCATTTCATTACCTGAGCAGCATTCATGATTCGTATTATTTAGTTACCTTACTTATTTATACGATACTCCTTGGGGGTCTTGTTGTACTTCTCCTTAAATTTTCTATTAAAGTGCGACAGGTTCTCAAAGCCGACCTGCTGTGAAATATCAAGAATATTATCTTCTGTAGACAGAAGCAGGCGGGCAGCCATGGATAATCTGTAATCATTTAAATAAGTAATAAAGCTGACACCGAAGGTATCTTTGAAAAATCTCATAAAGTGGGATTCTGAGAAGCCGGCCCTGTCAGCCATTTCAGCTACAGTCATTTGCTCACTATAGTGAAGCTCTACATATTTAATAACAGGCTTCAGCTTGTCGATTCTGCGGATGCTTGAGGCATCCCTTTTTTCTTCATATAAAGTAACTAGATCAAAAAGCATTAGATAAAGGTTTCCCTTTATGGCTAAACCCCAGGCGCCCTCACGGTGGCCGGAAATATTGTCATTGCTATCTAAATACTTTCGTACACTCTCGTAGCCAGGGACTCCCTGCTTAAAAATCTTAGGAACTTGTACTGCATTTTCAAAAAACGGAAGCAGAAAAGTATCATAGAAGTCATCCATAGAAGAGGAGAAAATCTTTCCATCGAAAAGAATATTCTCATATTCCATGGAATCATCTTTGTTCTGAAAGATGCCATGAACGATGCCAGGAATAATAAATGCAATATCCCCACTGTTCACTGTATGTTCATCTCCATCGATTACAATAACCCCTGAACCCTTCTTTATATAAATGAATTCCACATCCTCGTGCCAGTGAAGTGGCACACTTTCAAAGTCTAGTGGGATGGTACAAGGGTAAGTGTTATACGCTATGTTGTAGTCAAAGTGACTAACGTTTTCATGTATGGCTTGATACTCGTTTATATTAATCATAGCAGAATAGTATCACTTTTTAGCAGTATTACGCAAGAATAATCGTAAGAAACCGCAGTATACTCTTAGTGAATTAAGATTGAGAAACAGAGATGCACTTATAATCTTGGCAAGCGCGAGCAAGGGGGCACCATACAGTACATGGGATGGGGCCCACGCCGGCGGGGGGACCCATGTGCTGATATGGGGGATGCCTTGCGGGAGCATGTAAAACTAGGAGGTGCATCTCATGATTAACAAGGAGGATAAAAATGACAGCAAATGAGTACATCAAGGTAAGATTTGGTCGCCACATGGACCAGTGTACAAATGAGGAGATTTACATCGGTCTTTTGGAGTATGTAAAGGATAAGGCCAAGGACAGAGAAATTAAGGGCGGAAAGAAGAAGCTCTACTACATCAGTGCAGAGTTCCTTATCGGAAAGCTTCTTTCAAACAACTTAATTAACCTTGGTCTTTATGATGAGGTTAAGGCAGAGCTTGAAGCTTGCGGAAAGTCACTTGCAGAGATTGAGGAAATCGAGGTTGAGCCTTCACTTGGTAACGGTGGTCTTGGAAGACTTGCAGCTTGCTTCCTTGATTCAATCGCAACACTTGGTCTTAATGGTGATGGCGTAGGTCTTGCATATCACATGGGCCTTTTCAAGCAGGTGTTTGAGAACAATCTTCAGAACGAGGTTCCAAACCCATGGATGTCTGAACACAGCTGGATGACAAAGACAGACAAGACATACAAGGTAGATTTCGGCGGATTCAATGTTCAGTCAAGAATGTACGATATCGACGTAACAGGTTACGATTCAGTATCTACAAAGCTTCACCTTTTCGATGTTGAAACAGTAGATGAGAGCATTATTAAGGATGGAATCAACTTCGATAAGGGTGAGTTCACAAAGAACCTTACACTTTTCCTTTATCCAGATGATTCAGATGATAATGGTAGATTACTTCGTGTATATCAGCAGTATTTCATGGTAAGTAACGCAGCTCAGCTCATCTTAGATGAGGCAGTTGAAAAGGGTTCAAACCTCTACGACCTTGCTGATTACGCAGTTATTCAGATAAATGATACACATCCATCAATGGTTATCCCTGAGCTTATTCGACTCCTTCAGATTCGTGGGCTTACAATGGACGAGGCTATTGATGTGGTTTCTAAGTGTACTGCTTATACAAACCACACAATCCTCGCAGAAGCTCTCGAAAAGTGGCCAATCCACTTCATGATGAAGGCTGTTCCACAGCTCATGCCTATAATTCGCGAGCTCCACAACAGAATCGCAAAGAAAGTAAGTGACCCAGACGTAGCCATTATCAAGGACGACCTTGTACACATGGCACACATGGATATCCACTATGGTATCTCAATCAACGGTGTTGCTGCACTTCACACAGAGATTCTTAAGGAGACAGAGCTTAACAAGTTCTACAAGCTCTACCCAGAGAAGTTCAACAACAAGACAAACGGTATCACATTCCGCCGTTGGTTATTATATTGCAACCCAGAGCTTGCAAAGCTTATCGAGGAGCTTATCGGACCAGGCTTCAAGAAGGACGCTACAGAGCTTAAGAAGCTTGAGCAGTTTATGAATGATGATGCAGTTGTTCAGAAGTTCCTTGATGTAAAGAACACAAGAAAGACAGTTCTCAAGAACTACCTTGCAAAGACACAGGGAATCGAAATCGACGACAACTCTGTTTACGATATTCAGATTAAGAGACTTCATGAGTACAAGCGTCAGCAGATGAATGCACTCTACGTAATTAATAAGTACTTTGAGATTAAGGAAGGCAAGAAGCCAGCTCGTCCAATCACTGTAATCTTTGGTGCAAAGGCAGCTCCAGCTTACGTTATCGCAAAGGATATCATTCACCTTATCCTCTGCTTACAGGAAATCATCGCAAAGGATCCAGAGGTAAGCCCATACCTTAAGGTTGTTATGGTAGAAAACTACAACGTAACACTTGCTGAGAAGCTTATCCCAGCTTGCGATATTCACGAGCAGATTTCACTTGCATCTAAGGAGGCATCTGGTACTTCTAATATGAAGTTCATGCTTAACGGTGCAGTTGCTATCGGTACAATGGATGGTGCAAACGTAGAGATGCACGATTTTGTAGGTGATGATAACATCTACATCTTCGGCGAGGATTCAGACACAGTAATCAAGCGCTATGCAGACGCATCTTATGTATCACGCGACTATTATGAGAAGGATGCTAACCTTAAGAAGTGCGTAGACTTTATCGTATCTGACAAGCTTATGGAAGTAGGTCAGAAGGAGAACCTTGAGCGTCTTTATAATGAGCTCCTTAACAAGGACTGGTTCATGACATTCCCAGATTTCAAGGATTACTGCGAGACAAAAGAAAAGGCTTACAAGGAATTCGAGAACCGCACAGAGTGGGGCCGCAAGATGATTAAGAACATCGCCAACGCAGGATTCTTCTCAAGCGACCGTACAATTGCTCAGTACAACGAAGATATCTGGAAATTATAAATAGCTAGTAGCTATCAAGCTCTGTGTATTGCACAAGGAGCCAATCTCGCGACGGTGCAATATCCAGGCTTGAGAGCGTAACTAGCGGTTGAAATAGTACTGGAGACATGTTAAAATACCACTTAGTGTGGCCCTAGTGGGCTTAGGTAGGAGGATATTTTAATGAGCACAGGAATTATCGTTTTGCTTGTAATCCTGGTAGTAATGATTGCAGCATTGGTTGCTCTTTACTTCATGGGTAAGAAGGCACAGACACGTCAGGAAGAGCAGAGAGCTCAGATGGAAGCTGTAGCACAGCAGGTGTCTATGCTTATCATTGATAAGAAGCGCTTAAAAATGAAGGATTCAGGTCTCCCAGAGGCAGTTATCTCAGCTACACCATGGTATGCTAAGAATTCTAAGATACCAGTTGTTAAGGCTAAGGTTGGCCCACAGATGATGACACTCATCTGCGATGCAGAGATTTTCGACGAGATGCCAATTAAGAAGGAAGTAAAGGCTACAGTTTCTGGTCTTTACATCACAAAGGTTCGTGGTCTTCGAGGTGGAAACGCACCAGTTGATACTAAGAAGAAAAAGGGCCTCAGAGCATGGGCATTAAACAAGCGCAAAGAGCTTGAAGCTGAAAGCAAAAAGAAGTAAAATTTAATTTGATATTTGAATCTTTAGAAAAGTGTGTCTTTTATGTGACACACTTTTTTATTTTAGTGAAAAATGTTAGACTATTCTTGATATTTGTTGGCAATTAAGGGGGAAAAGAGAATGAAGAAAATACAATTGCGAGTTGTCTTGTCCGTTATGGTTTTCGGCGCTGTGCTGGCACTGTCTCCCAAGCTAACTGCAAAGGCGGCTTATAATGATGAACTTTTGGCATGTTCTAAGATTTTTGATGCTGATTATTATGCAACCATGTATCCAGATGTTGGGGCGGCATCTAACGGTAACAAGCTATGGCTTTTAAACCATTATTTGCGCTGTGGAATATATGAGGGAAGAAATGCATCTGCAACCTTCAATGCCACAGATTACAAGAATAAGAATGCTGATTTGGTAGCGATTTATGGAGATTATCTGCCAGGCTATGTATTCCATTATGCTAATGCTGGATTCGCAGAGGGCAGAGATGGAACACCAGCTACAGGTACTGAATTAGAAGTTCCAGCAACCTATAAATTGCTGGGCACATACGCCACAGAATATGATCCTGAGGCAGCCCGTGGTACAAACATCCAGATTGCAGCATCACATGTAAATGGAACTGTTGTGGCTCCAGGCCAGACCTTCTCAGCAAATAAGGCAATCGGCCCTAGAACCTATGCAAACGGATTTGTTGATGCTCCAGTATTCATTAATAAGGAACATGCAATTGGAGTCGGCGGAGGTGTTTGTCAGGTATCATCAACAATTTATGCTGCTATGAAGGTAGCAGGAATTAACGCTACAGAAAGACACCCGCATTCTCTCCCAGTGTATTATTTACCAGAGGGATGGGATGCGACAATTTCAGGAAACTCTTTAGATTTAAAATTTAAAAATACATATGGCAAAAATGTCGTAGTTTACGAAATTGCAGGTGGTGGCATACTTACTGCGGCGTTATATTTAGAAAACTAATTCAAAAATGTGGTGGAAATATAACTTAGTCTATGGTATACTATCCGAGTTATTTGGATTTATACGCGAGGATGATAGTTTTGAATGATGTTTTATTAAGCAAAAAATCACCAGAAGTGGTGGAGCTTATTAAACAGATGGAGGCTGTTCGCAAGAAAGATAACGAGAAATATGTTGATCTTGCGTGCGATTTGTTTGATATGGCTCAAGAGGAGGGCAACGAAGATTTGCGTAATTTTGCCAGTTGTACACTTGGCGATGCGCTTTGTCAGAATAACGAGTTCTCTCAGGCAGTTTATTATCTTTCTGCAGGATTGCAGGGTATAATAAACACTGATGAATATCGTTTGATTTGTCGTTGCTACAATGAAATGGGAATCATTATGCGGAGTGAGGGCCATTTCATTACAAGTCAGGAAAATTACATAAACAGTATAGATATGGCCAGAGCCCATCGTATGTATTTTCAGGAAGCAATAGCTTGTGGTAACTTTGCTTCTCTTTGTGAGGAAATGGGTGCGAGAAATGAGGCTCTTGAATATCATTACAGAGCAATTGAATGTTGCCAGTTTATTGAGGATGAGAATTTAAAAAATGTTCTTTTAGTAGCTGAGTATGCTCAGCTTACAAAGCTTTATATTTACAAGGGCGACCTAATACAGGCCAAGACCATTCTTGACGAGATGAATCGACTTGATAGGGAATATCCAGATGAGGATAATTTCTTTGCGGCATCCTTAGCCAGATGGTATTATTACGATTCTATAAAGGAACGTGAGCTTTCAGAAAAATACAAGGATGACTGCGTTAGGGCATTTTATGCACTTAAAGATGTGGTTGTATTCTTTGATGAAATTGAAGCGCTTGTACTTCTTTTATTAGAAAAAAGAGCATATGTAGAGCTTGAAAAAATCTTCGAGCATATTGATTTGAAGGCAGCGGAAGATGAGGTAGTCAATATCAGACTGCGCTTAGAAAGCTGGAAAATCAAAATGTACGAAGCTATTGATGATAGGGTTAAGATAGCACAGAGCTGTTATAACTACTATAGATATGATTCAATTAAGAGCCGTACAAACAGAAAGTCCTTCACAACAACACTTCGACTTAAGACTGAGCTGGTTCAGCAGAAGACAAAGAATCTGTTCCTTTCAGCCCAGGCAGAGACTGATTCACTTACAGGTCTTGCCAACAGAATGAAGCTCAATAACGTTATCGATGAGCTTTTCATGATGGCGTCAGAAAAGGGTCAGAAGCTCGGTGTTGAGATGATGGACGTGGATTTCTTTAAGCAGGTTAACGATAACTACGGTCATGCTAAGGGTGATCAGCTTTTAGCGGCAATGGGGCGTGGATTTAGAGAGATTAACGACGAGTTCGAAAAAGTCTTCGTTGCCCGTTACGGTGGTGACGAGTTCATCCTGTACTATTACGATATGGAAGATGATGAGATTATTGTGGTGTCTGACAGAATCCGTGATATGGTTGCCAAGATTGGTAAGGAGCTTGAAATTGATAAGATTTCCGTTTCGCAGGGAATAGTAAACAGAGTTCCAGAGCCAGCTAACAGAGCGTGGGATTATCTTAATGCGGCAGATTTTGCTCTTTACTATGTAAAGGAAAATGGAAAGAATAATGTGAAGCTTATTCACAATGTTTATGAGCTGGAAAACTATTTTGACAGCGTGTTCAAGAAAGATTAAAATATGTAATTAATTAGACAGAAGGTAGTTTACTTGCCTTCTGTCAATTTATGTAAGGGGAAAAGGGAAATAATTTTATGGCAAAGCTCTATTTTTACTATGGTGCAATGGGATCTTCTAAGACAGCCAATGCGCTTATGACACACTTTAATTATGAAGAGGTAGGACAGAACGCACTTCTTGTGAAGCCAGCAGTGGACACAAGAGATGGCGAGCGAATCGTTCACTCCAGAATTGGTCTTGAGCACGAGTGTGTATTTCTTGAGGATTTAGTTGAGATGTCTGAGGAGGAGATTAAGAAGTATGATTGTATTATCGTAGATGAGGTGCAGTTTGCTACTCCTGAGCAGATAGATTATCTTTCAGATATAGTTGATTTTATGGACGTTCCAGTGGTCGCTTATGGACTTCGTGCGGATTTCCAGAATGAGCTGTTTCCAGGCTCAAAGAGACTTATTGCAATCGCAGATGTGATTCATGAGGTTAAGACAGTATGCTGGTGTGGTCGAAAAGCTACCTGCAACTGCCGTTACAATGAAAACGGCGTGGTTCGCTCTGGCCCACAGGTTATGCTTGGAGCCAACGATTCATATGTGGCGTTATGTAGAAAGCATTTTAAGCTTGGACAGCTTAAGGATAATTAAGAAAATAGCTAGTAACTAACAAGTTCTAGTATTTCTGAAAGGAACATCTAGTGACTGGAAGAAATCATTAGACTTGTTAGTGGAACTAGCGGAGGGATTAAATGACTTTTAGTTTAGGCATTACATTTGTCTTCCTGCTTTACTGCATCTTCTGGATAGAGATTCCGGGAATGCTGTTTTCTACCATGCTTTTGCAGCGAAGATTCAAATTTTCTACAAGATTACTGGCTGGATTTTTTATCGGCTTCACATATATGGCGGCCCTGTATTTGATAGAGTCGCTGACGGGCATTAATGGCATTATTATGTCTGCCGGCCCTGTTACTTCAGCTATTGGTATTTTTTGTTATTTCAAAAATGACAGACCTTCGATTTATAATGCGTCGGAGCATTTTAGATGGACTTATGTGATTATCTTCGGATTTATTTATCTGGTTTCCATGCTGAATTTCCAGTTTAAATACCTGTTTGCTCTTTCTGGAGCATCCACTCAGGTCTATCATGATGTGCTGTTTCACACAGGAAACATAGTGTCTCTTAGCCACTCGTTCCCAAATACTGATATTAGAATTGAAGGACTTACATTCTATTATCACTATTTCTATGAGCTGATTTTTGCTATGAGTAAGCACATTTTCAGAATTGATGCTTTCAGACTTTATCTCAACGGAAATGCTATAATTTGTGCCTTTCCACTGACTATGGCAATGGTTACTCTTGGAGAACGAATCCGAGGGGTAAAAGAGGTGACACCTCTAAGATATTTCTTTTACTGTTCAGGGCTCCTTGCTTCAGGAATTGCCATGCTTCCACTTGTGGTTGTAGGCGGAAGATTGCCGGTATCATGGCTTGGTAATCATATTTTCAGCAATATTAATGCCATGGGATTGGCACTGTCATTGACCATGCTTGTAATTGATGTACTGGCGGAGATTTGGTACGATAAGCTGGTTTTCAAAAATCTTATTTTGTTGTTTATTCTTTCTGTTGCAGCCACAGGTTTTAAGGGTACTACAGCTACCATGCTGGTAGGTATTACCTGGGCAGTTTTTGTTATAGAATGGATTATTACCAAGAATTTTCACCTGCAAAAGCTTTTATATAATGTAGCTTTAACTTTGGGATTTATCCTGACATACATCACTGTTACTGTTGGATTGAATCCATCAGGAGCCAACAACCGAGCAATGGTTGTTACGGCAGAAGGAACACTTGAGGCAGGTCGTGTAGGTCAGCTCTTCACTAAGCTTGGTCTAGATTATATGGCATTCCCTTGGGTTGTTATCGCAGTGATTTTATCAATCATTTGCATCTTAGGTCCATGCGTGATTACATTTGTGGCCTTTACTGTAGAGAAATTTACTACCCTCATTAAAGAGGGGGTTATTGGGGATATTTTCGATTGGTTTGCCATCGGTATGGTTCTGATGGGCGTTATCGGCTTTTCTGCTGTAAGTGTACCTGGTCTTTCACAGGGCTATTTTGTTCTTACCAGTGCAGGATTATTGTTCTATTGCTCAGTGAGATACATGATTGGTCACCGCATGGATTTCTTCTATAAGGTGATGCACTTCTGGTTTGCAGTAGGAACTGTGCTTCTTGCGGTGGATGTGGTATATTTCTGCTACGCAGATGTTAAGCAGAATGCTGTTTATAAGCAGGAAGCTGGAGATAGGGCGGATATGGTTTCTGCAGAGACTATGGAGGCTTATCTTTGGATTAGAGATAACACTCCAGAGGATTCTGTTATTGCTGTTGACAGATTATCTGAAAAGCAGGAGAACGATTACAGAAGCATCTACTTCTATGCCAGTGCTTTTGCTGAGCGCCAGTGCTATCTGGAGGGCTATGATTATTCTGATGTAGCTGCAGATCAGGTAGAGGCGAAGCTTTCCATGAATGAGAAGTTTTACAGCGAGGATTTCTATGAGGCTGATGCGGCTCTCGAAGTAGCAGGAGTGGATTATCTTGTGGTTACAAAGCAGGAACATCCTGATTATAAAGCAGCTAGTAGTAATCTTAAATTAGTATTTAATAATTCAGAGGTAATGATTTACAAGTATGATTAAAGACATTATCACAAACAGAAAATTAATAACAAAGCTTGCAAAGAACGATTTTAAGCAGAAGTTTGCAGGATCTACTCTTGGAGTAATCTGGGCTTTTGTACAGCCGGTTATCACAGTCCTGGTTTACTGGATAGTGTTTGATAAGGCACTGAGCCAGGGCACTCAGGGTACAAAGGGAGGCATTGACGCGCCATTTGTACTTTGGCTCTCAGCCGGTATAGTATCATGGTTCTATTTCAGCGAGGTGCTTTCAGCTGGAACGGTGGTGCTTCACGAATACAATTATCTTGTGAAAAAGGTTGTATTTCCAATTAATGTGTTGCCTATCGTAAAGGCTGTTTCATCCCTGATTGTCCACGGCTTTTTCGTTGTATTCACATTGCTGGTAGCATTTCTTTATGGATTTGGATTTACACCATATATCTTCCAGTGTATTTATTATTCCTTCGCCATGATGGTGCTTGTTATTGGTTTGATTTATCTTACCAGTGCGCTTTGTGTATTCTTTAAGGACATGGCACAGCTCATAAATATCTTCCTACAGGTAGGTATCTGGGCTACACCAATCATGTGGAACTTTGATTATATGGTGCAGAAGGGTTCGATTCCTCTTTGGCTCAACTATGTGCTTAAGCTGAACCCAATGTTCTACATCACAAGCGGATATCGCGACAGCATTATTGGACAGACTGGATTTTGGACAAGACCAGTAATGACAGCATATTTTTGGGTGGTTACGCTCATCGTATTTATATTAGGCACACATGTATTCAAGAAATTACAGTCCCAATTTGCGGATGTTTTATAATGCGGCTAGTAGTCTTGGCAAGCGCGAGCAAGAGGGCCCCGCTCAGGTTCTTTGACATCTAGTCAAAGGTTCTGAGATGGGAGATGGCTTGCGGGAGCTTGGAAAAATTGGAGGCCGCATAATAGAATTGTGCATAAAAAATGCCCGATGATTTCGGGCATTTTTTTGTGCTCATATTTGAGTTGAATTTGCCCCGATATGATAAAATATAACTAGCTAGAGAAGGGGGGCTTGCGTATGAGGGGTAAGTTATTTTCTAGAGTAGGTAGAACCGTAGCTATCAGCATGGTCGCCTTGCTTTGTTCTTTTGCATTCTGCAATGAATTCAATTATTTACCAGCTGATGCTGATGAAGATATTGTAGTTCAGGTGGTGGCTCACAGAGGATACTCGGGAGCCTATCCGGAGAATACCCTTAGTGCTTTTGCGGGGGCTTATGCACACGGGGCAAAGACGGTAGAATTTGATGTTAGAAAGACAAAAGACGGAGAACTTGTAATCTACCATGATGATACATTAGAGAAGGTTGACGGAGGAGAAACAACAATTGCAGACCATACCTATGAAGAGCTTTTAGAGCTTGACGCAGGTGCATGGTATGACAAGGAATATGCTAAGGAGCGTATTCCTACACTGGATCAGGTTTTAAGCCTGTTACAGTCTACAAATATGCGTATATTCTGCGAATTAAAGGATATCGGAGAAGATCCAGCATTTGCAGGTCAGGTATATGAGAAAGTTCAGCAACACGGACTTTTGGACAAGGTAGTATTTTTATCATTTAATTATGACTATCTGTCAGGAATTAAGGAGATTAATCCAAATCAGCCAATCATGAAGCTGGCATCATTTGGAAAATCTACACTTCCTACCAAATACCCAGCTGAGTACTATGGAATTAATATGAAGACTCTTACACCTAGAACAGTAAGAGCCATTCATGAGGCGGGGGGTAAGGTTTATTCTTATGCACCAGAGACAAAGGGACAGATGTTATCCCTTCAACGTCTTGGTGTGGACGGCGTAATCACTGATTATCTGGAAATCAACTAATATCAGTGAAAGCGCTAGCTTACGAATCATGAGGCTTTAAAGTTGCCATGATTATAAAGCTAAATTTTCACCCATCTCAGGTGTTGGGGTCACCTGAGATAAAGAGGGCATCGGGAAACCGGTGTCCTTTTTTTTGAAATTATGGTAGAATTGACTCATATAGCAACATAGGAGACGATATGAGCGATTACGTTATAGAAGTTAATCATGTAGACAAGGTCTACAAGCTTTTCGATAGTAACAAGGCCAGAGTAGCTGATACCCTTGGCCTCACAAGAAAGAAAAATTATAAGGAGCATTATGCTCTTAAAGATATGTCCTTTGCGGTAAAGCAGGGAGAATGTGTGGGACTTATCGGTACTAATGGTTCTGGAAAGTCCACTATTTTAAAGATTATTACAGGCGTACTTTCACCAACAAAAGGTAATGTACACGTAGATGGTAGAATATCAGCTTTGCTTGAGCTTGGAGCCGGTTTTAATCAGGAATACACAGGAATTGAAAATATATATTTGAACGGCACTATGCTTGGCTACAGCAAGGAAGAAATCGATGCTAAGCTTGATGATATCCTTAACTTTGCAGATATTGGAGACTTCGTTTTCCAGCCAGTTAAAACATACTCTTCAGGTATGTTTGTCCGTTTAGCATTTGCAGTAGCAATTAACATCGATCCAGAAATTCTCATCGTAGATGAGGCGCTTTCTGTAGGTGATGTTTTTTTTCAGGCAAAGTGCTACAAGAAGTTCGAGGAGTTCAAGGCGGCAGGAAAGACAATCCTTTTCGTATCCCACGATTTGGGAGCTATCAGCAAATACTGCGACAGAGCAGTTCTCATCAACAAGGGTGACAAGGTGGCAGAGGGCACACCAAAGGATATGATTGATATCTATAAAAAGATTCTTGTTGGTCAGGAGCCAGTCCTTTCTAGCAAGGTGGATTTGGCAGATGCTTTTAATACTGATGGTGCAGATGGTAGCCAGCCAAAGCAGGCAGGCGCTACAAACTGGAAATCAAACTACCAGCTTAACCCAAATGTTAATGAGTACGGCGATGGCAGAGCCAGCATCGTTGATTTTGCAGTTATCGATGACAATGGTAATTATACCAACGCCATTATGAAGGGCAGCACCTTTACAGTTAAGTCAAAGGTGCACTTCAATACAGATATTGAAAATCCAATCTTTACACTTACATTCAAGACTCTTAAGGGAATCGATGTAACAGGCACAAACACCATGTACGAGAAATGCGACGTGGGCCTTTGCAAGGAGGGCAGCGAATATGTGGCTACCTTCACACAGAAGATGGATATGCAGGGAGGAGAGTACCTGATGTCTATCAGCTGCACGGGCTATGATGGTGTGGATTTCGTGGCATATCACAGACTTTACGACGTAATGAATATCACAGTAGTTAGCACTAAAAACACTGTTGGATATTACGATATGAATTCAAAGGTTACGGTAACAAAAGTTAAAGATTGATTTAAGGAGTGAGCCTATGATACAAGAAAAGTATAATAGACAAATCTTTGAAGCAGGAACCATTGATGCTATTGAGAATCTTAGCCATATGCGAAGCAACGTGCTCTCCCCTGTGGGTATCACAAAAGGAGACAGCGTGCTTATCATAGAACCAGACTGTGAGTCGCTAGTTGAGTGGCTTCAGGAACAGGCTGCCCATGTTACTGTGGCAATGGAGGATTCTATAGAAGATGTTAAAGAAAGATTTAATATCATAATTAATCTGGGACATCTTTCAGAGACGCCTTCCACCTTAAAGAAACACCTGTCAGAGGGCGGCAGACTTGTCTATGCATTCGCAGAAAAGGACAGGCTTTCAAGTTTTGTTAAGAACCTTTTGAAGGAAGCGGGCTTCAATGACATCACTACATTCAGAGTGAGCCCTGATTATCTATTCACTACAGAAATATATGCAGAGGATTATTTAGGGGGAGGAGCAGGCGATTACCTGCTCATTGCTAAATAAAAAATGGAACGATTACTATACGAGAAGCTCTCCAATGAGAGAAACCCAAAATACAACATCATCACAGATATTGTGGAGCGTGACGGCACAAAGGTTGTTGTGAAAAGGCCCTACGACTCAGAGGCTGTGGGACATATTCATAGAGTATTTGATAGCTACAGAGGCTTGCAGGAATTGCTGCAGGGCTCTGATTTTTGCGTAAATGACAGTAAGCTTGTGGGGGATTCCATCGAAAGTGAATTCCTGGAGGGACAACATCTTACAGCTGCTGATGCAGAGGATTTTCTTGCAGCAGTAAAGAGCGCCTTTATACCAAAGGCTACTGAGTTTGTTAGTACTCCAGAGTTCGAGGAGGTATTCGGACAGGTGGATTTGCCTAGAGGAGTGCTTGCATGCAAATTCTTAGATATAGATTTAATTTTTGACAACATTATTAAAACCGATAAAGGTTGGCAGATTATTGATTACGAGTGGACTTTTGATTTTCCTGTGCCAATCAATTACATGCTTTATCGTGTGGTTAAATTCAGCGAGCTTCCTGGTAATCTTGTGGCTATCTCTGATGCTGAAAAGGCGGAGTACCAGAAGATGGAGAATCACTTCCAGAGCAAATACTGTTTCAAGAATGTGAAGAACCTCAAGGAGCTTAGAGAACACGCCGAGGGACGTAGCAAGACAAGTACAGATTTCGCCCTTGCCAGTCGTGATTATCAGATAAAGCAGCTACAGGAGCTTATAGCTGCTAAGGATGTTCATATTAGAAATATCGAGGCTGTAAACGAGCAGCTTCGCACAATATATGACAACACAGTTAATACTAGAGGATATAAGACTTTGGAGAGCATTCGTGCTTTCAAGGCATTTTTAACAGGCAAGCCAAGCCCTGAAAGAGATGCTAAGAAGGCTGAGAAGGAAGCCAAGAAGGCAGCTAAGCTTGCAGCAAAGGAAGCTAAAAAGGCTGCAGCAAGAGGAGAAGAAGCACCTTCTGTTGCTGTGCATCTTCATCTGTTCTATGTGGATTTGCTTCCAGAGTTTGTAAGCTATTTTTCAAATATTCCATTTCGCTTCGATCTTTATATTTCATGTCAGCCAGATGCTGATGTAAATGTGATTAAGGCGGGGCTGAAGGATCTTAAAATGGCTAATAAGATAGTGGTTCGACCTCTTCAGAACAGAGGAAGAGATCTTGCACCACTTTATGTAGCCTTTGCTGAGGAGATAAAGCAGCACGATTATTTCCTTCATGTGCACAGTAAGAAGTCACTTTACTCAGGACAAGAAAAAGGGGGCTGGAGACAGTTCTCGTTAGAGATTTTATTAGGCTCTCCCGAGAAAGTTAATTCTATATTTGATTTATTTAAGAATAAAAATGCAGGTTTGGTATACCCAGATATTCATGAAGAGGTACCTATGATTGCCTACTCATGGCTTGCAAATGCAGGCTTGGGACAGCAGCTTTTTGCAGAATATAACCTAGGTGATATGCCTTCTGTATTCAACTACCCAGCAGGTTCATTCTTCTGGGCTCGCACAGATGCTTTGAAGCCAATCTTCGACCACGGCTATACCTACGAGGATTTTCCAGAGGAAGCGGGCCAGACAGATGGCACACTTGCTCATGCATTAGAACGTATCCTTCCATTCATTTCAAGAAAGCAGGGATATGATGATTTCATCCTTTATTTAGAGGATAAGGATACACAGGTTAATAAGAGTCTTCGTCCATTCTTCAATACTTTCAAGGTGGATAAGGAGCTTCTTATTATGAAGCTTTCTGCATACGAGACTATTTCATTTGATATTTTCGATACACTTATCACCAGAACGGTTTATGAGCCTGATGATGTGTTTAGAATCGTGGAAAAGACCATCTACAATAAATATGGTAAGCAGGTGGATTTTGTGAAGCTGAGAAAGTCAGCTGAGGCAGCTGCTACAGCTATGTATGGCGCTCTTACCACTATCGACAAGATTTACGTGGAGGTTTCTAAGGACAAGATCATCGGCGATATCGCCATGGATATAAAGAAGCTTGAAATTGATGTGGAGACAGCAGTGTGCATCCCTCGAAAGGACATGGTGGAGATTTACAACGCCCTCAAATCCATGGGTAAGCGTGTAATCCTTGTTAGCGATATGTATCTTAACCGCGTGGAAGTTGTGGGATTATTACACAAATGCGGCATAGCATATTATGATGAGCTGTTGATTTCATGTGAGGTAGGAGCCCGTAAGGATGACGGTTCTATGTGGAATCTTGTGCTTGCTAACGTGCCTGCAAACACTTTTATTCATGTGGGAGATAATTTCCGTTCAGATTCCCAGATTCTCATGGATAGACATGTGGCTACACACATTGTGCTGAATCCTAGAGATTTACTGGCACTTTCTGATTTTGCTTACTTTGATAAGCTTGCAAAGAGAAGCCTGGCTGATTCTGTAGTGGTAGGACAGGCGGTAAACGGAGGTATTTTCAATTCTCCATTTGCTTTTGATACTCAGGGACAGCTTCACTTCAAGAACATGTATGACATGGGCTACACCACCATGGGACCGCTTATGGCCCGCTTCGTGGAGTGGATAGTCGATGAAAATAAAAAGAGCGGCGAGAGATTGCTTCTATTGGCTCGCGAGGGCTATATGCTTGAACAGCTTATCCGCGGCTACTGTCAGGGAAAGGGCATAGAGGTTCCAGATATTCACTATTTCCTTACATCCCGTAGAGCCTGTGCTGTGCCAGCTCTTGAAAATGATGAGGATATAAGAGAGCTTATTTCTCAGAAATATCAGGGAAGCTTAAGCAATCTTCTTGTAGAGCGCTTCGGACTTAAGCTTCATGCTGATGATGCTGACCGTGAGTTTGATTATGAGACAAAGCCTGAGGATTTGATGGCAGCATTAGAGCCATATAAGGCAGAGATTTTTGCAAAGGCGGCGACAGAAAAGACTGCATATTTGAACTATGCAGGCGATTTCATTGCCACATCTAATGATATAGCAGTTGTTGATGTGGGATTTTCAGGTACAATCCAGTATTTCCTGATGAAGCTCACAGGACGTGACATCAGAGGACACTACCTGGCTCTTCATTCAAACAAGCCAGAGCGAATCGGTGGTAAGGCAGATGCAATCTTTGAAATCAAGGATAAACGTCTTATCGACGACAGCAAGCTAATGAGATACCAGCTGTTCCTTGAAAATGCATTATCTGCACCATTTGGACAGCTTATTAATTTCACCATGGAAAATGGCAAACCAAAGCCTAGCTTCAAGGGAGACGAATTCGTAAGTGAGGATGTTAAGCAGCTCCAGAAGGGCATTTTGGATTATGTAATCCAGTATGCCATCTCAACAAAGCACATGGCTGGCCAGCAGGTGACAGATTCGGCACTTGTAGAAGATTTATTCTATGATATAATTGCAGCTGGCACATTGACACCTGAGATAGCAGAATGCCTCACTGTGGAGGATGGCTACTCACGTGGTGGAGTGCAGAGATTTGATGTAGAAACCGGTACATGGAAGGTTGATTAATGAGAGATACATTTAATGTGGTATTTATCAGATACCATCTAACAAAGAAAAATACATTATTGTTCCAGGGCTTTTACCCTTTCGACAACCCTAAGGGCTATGACCTTGTGGCCCAGATGAACGGAAAGCCTTACAAGATGGACATTACTATCAACGAAGGTAATGAGGTTCGCCGCCGCTACATTGCAGCTCACAAGAGTGTTTCAAAGGAATATGTGGGTGAGATTGCGCTTCCTGATAATTTAAAGGACGTGAAGTCTTTACAGCTCATTTGTGTTCTTGGTGATACAAGAAGTGTTGTTTACAAGGCTACAGGCCGCGACCTTGAAAAGCTTAAGAAGGAATATGAGTACAATCTTGAGCGCGCAGCGGTTACAGATGACAAGATTCAGATTCTCGGCTGGGCAATCGGAAACGTTCCAGAGGAGTTCCATCTTTACGATGGCAATACAGAGATTCCAATTTCTGTAAAGCGTATGTTCCGCAAGGATGTTTACGGTGTTTACCCTGAGCTTACAGAAAAGTGCGATTCAGGTCTTGAAATCGTTTTTGATAAAGGTAATTATAAGAAGCTTCGCCTTACAATCACTGCAAATGGGCAGGTTTACGATTGCAAGGTAGATACAGCTCACGTACTTACAGGTGGAAATCTTCTCCCAAAGAAGACTTTGTGGGAGCGTATCGAGCTTTACCGTCAGGACAACGGACTTAGCGCTACTATCAAGCATGCAATTGATAAATTTAAGAATGCTGATGCGCCAAAGTACACATATATGGATTTCCTTACAAGCTTCGGCCCTACAGAGGTTGAGCTTCAGCGTCAGCGTGATGAGAAGTTTGAGTACAATCCACTTATGAGTATTGTGGTTCCAATGTATCAGACTCCAGAGAAGTTCCTTGTGGAGCTTGTGGATTCTATCGTTGCCCAGACTTACGCTAACTGGGAGCTTTGTCTTGCAGACGGAAGCCCTGATGACAGCATCGGCAAATTTATTGAAAAGAAGTACGGCGACGACAGCCGTATCAAATACACACACCTTAAGGCAAACCTTGGTATTTCAGATAATACAAACGCTGCTATTGCTCTTGCTGCAGGTGATTATATCGTGCTTTCAGATCATGATGATACTCTTGCTCCAAATGCAATGTACGAGTGCGTTGCTGCAATCAATAAGGACCGCAGCATCGACGTTATCTACACTGATGAGGACAAGATTTCAATGGACTCAAAGGAATACTTTGAGCCAGTGTTCAAGCCAGATTACAACTTAGATTTACTTTGCTCAGTAAATTATATCTGTCATCTTTTCATCTTCAGAAGAGATATTTATGAGAAGGTGGGAGCATTTAATAAAGAATATGATGGTGCTCAGGATCACGATTTCATTCTCCGCTGCTGCGAGGCTGCTGGAAATGTTTATCACGTTCCAAAGGCTCTCTATCACTGGAGAAGCCACGCTGCATCCACAGCTATGTCAGCAGAGAGCAAGCTTTACGCTTTTGATGCAGGTGTACGTGCAGTTCAGGCACACTATGACAGACTTGGTATCCCAGCCAAGGTCGAGCAGGATACATTCTACGGATGTTATCGCACAATCTATCAGTGGGATAAGGAACCACTTGTTTCAATCATCATTCCTAACAAGGATCACACTGATGATTTGGATAAGTGTATCAAGTCAATCGATGCAAAGAGCAACTATAAGAATATTGAATACATTATTGTAGAGAATAATTCTACTGAGCCAGAGACTTTCGAGTACTACAAGTCAATCGAAGGTCGCCCAGATGTTAAGATTGTTCGCTACGAGACACCAGGCTTCAATTTCTCTGCAATCAACAACTGCGGAGCAAAGGCAGCTAGCGGTGAGATGTATCTTCTATTAAATAATGATACAGAGATTATCAATGAGGGCTGTATCAGAGAGATGGTAGATGTTTGTCTTCGTCCAGACGTAGGTATCTGCGGAGCGCTCCTTTACTATCCTGACAACACAGTGCAGCATGCCGGTGTTGTAATGGGAATCGGCGGAATCGCAGGACATACCTTTGTAGGACTTGAGAGAAGCGAGCCAGGTTACATGTTCCGTGCAGTTACCACTCAGGATCTTTCAGCTGTTACAGCTGCCTGCCTGATGGTTCGCAAAGAAGTATTTGATGAGGTTGGCGGTCTTACAGAAGACTTGGCCGTTGCCTTTAATGATGTGGACTTTTGTATGAAGGTTCGCGATAAGGGATATCTTGTTGTTTACAATCCACATGCAGAGCTTTACCACTATGAGTCAAAGTCACGTGGATATGAGGACACAGGAGAGAAGGTTGCCAGATTTAATTCTGAGGTAGAGAAGCTTGAGAAGAGATGGCCAGATATCCTTGAAAAGGGTGACCCTTACTACAATCCAAACCTTTCAATACTTGACGGATGGTTCAGACTAAAAGAAGAATAAGGCTTCCCCTTGAGGTGAAAAATTAAATATATGCTAAGAGTAAAAAGTTATAGATTGAGTATCGATAATAAAATTGCATGCAATCTATAACTTTTTGTATATTTTTACTATAGTATATTGTGACGAAACTGTGTATATTACCTTTTGTTGTGTATTAACTATTAATTTAGACAAAACTTGAAAGGTAATATCATGAAGAAAGTTTCAGTAAAATCGGTTAAAGTAGTACTAATTGGCATGGTAATATTTACACTTGGTACTCTTGAATTAATCAATTTGTTTTTTGGTGGACAGAATTTGAGTAATGGTCTTGAGTACCAGACTATGCAGGGACTCAAGGCTGCATCTCTTACATATAAGCAGGTGCTAAATATAACAGAGCATAATGCAAACGTAGATAACTCTACTCTTGAGAAGGAGTTACATGACTCTACCGGATATGAGTACACATTCTTTCTTGGAAACAAGGTTGAGCGTACAACAATAGAAGGTGGTGAAGGCGGTGTCATTGAAGGTGAAATCGCCGATGCAGTTTTAAGTGAATATCAGACATATACTGATGCAAATACTGAGATTAATGGCGTAGATTACATGGTAGTTTACCAGCCACTTATTTATAACGATGTATGTTATGGAATGGCTTTTGTAGGTATGCCAAGGACTACACTTCTTTCATACATCAATAGCATGATGTTAAAGACATTAATAACAGGTCTTGTTGCAATGGCAATTGTTATTTCAATAGCTATATATGCAGCAGTTAAGCTTTCAAATGCTATTAAGGCAAATGTTGAGGCTATTAATCAGCTTTCTACAGGTGATTTATCAGTAAGAATTAATGAGAAGATTGTACGTAGACGTGATGAGCTTGGTCAGACAGCAAGAGCTATTATTTCTCTTGCAGATAAGCTTGGAGATGTAATTGGTAGTGCTAAGAATTCATCTTCAGAGCTTGATACATCAGCAGAGTACCTTTCAACTACAGCTGAGGCAATTTCTATGACAGCTGAGAACGTAACAAGTGCCGTAGATAATGTTGCTTATGGTGCTTCAAATCAGGCTGATTCATTACAGGATGCAGTCGCAAGTGTTGAAGAAATCAATGATGCTATCCAGAACATCACTGACAACACAAATCACATGAACAAGATTGCAGGTTACATGCAGGATAATTCTCAGACAAGCTCAGCTGCTTTACAGGAGCTTCAGGCTTCTACTGAGGAGACAATCAACGCAATCGAGGATATCGTAACTAAGATTGACAAGACAAATAAGGCTGTTGAGTCTGTAGTAGAGGCTGTTGCAATTATTGACTCTATCGCAGCTCAGACAAACCTTCTTTCACTTAATGCTAGTATCGAGGCAGCAAGAGCTGGTGATGCTGGTAGAGGCTTTGCAGTAGTTGCCAACGAAATTCGTGATCTTGCTGAGCAGTCAGCTACAGCTGCAAAGAATATTGAGGAAATCATGGGTGTTCTTTCTGCTGATTCACAGGCGACTATGACAAATGCTGGTCAGGTACAGGTATCAGTTGAGAAGCAGGGTGAGGTTCTTAACAGAACAATCGATGTTGTAAATGCTATGATTGGAAACATCGACGAGTCACTTGTTGTAACAAAGAAGATTGTTGAAAGCGTAGACCAGTCTGATAAGGCTACAAAGGTATTTGCTGATACAATCAATTCACTTTCGGCTATCTCACAGGAGAACGCAGCTAGCACAGAGGAAACTCGTGCTTCAATGCTTGAGCTTGCAGAGACAGTAAGCAAGCTTTCCGAGAAGGCAAACAACCTCAACGATATCTCTAAGATTCTTGAGAGAGAAATGTCTTACTTCAACGAGAAGCAGAGCGCGTAATATAGATAATAAAAAAAGAAGAACTTGCAGATTGCAGGTTCTTCTTTTTTATGTTTATCGTTCCGCTTCTAATGCGCTGAAGTATGCCAGTACTTGGCTTAGGAATTCTTCTTTTTCCAGTTCTTCAAGGTACCTGATTTTTCCATCCTCAGTGCTGATGAGATATGATGCATCGTAAAACATTCTGTCAAATGAACTGCTGGCATTTTTGTCGAAAAGACTGGTGCCAAGGAAATAGTTCTCCGTGTTGATGTCGAGATAATCTAAAACAGTAGGAGCGAAGCAAAGGGAGTTACGTCCATTTACGTTAATCTCCTGAGGCTTGATATCCTTGTGGTAAATGAATAGCGGCATCTCATCCAAATCAGTGCATTCGCGCTTGTGGTCTGGGAACAAATCTGTGTAGGACTGGTCCGCATAAGTGGAATGATCTGTTGTAAAAATAAGGATGGTGTTATCTGCTAGCTTAGAAGATTTAAAATCCTCCAAGAAGTAGTTAAACATCTGGTCGCAGTTGTAAAACTTATTTAAAAATCCGTTAGCGCCGTCGCCATACTGATACTCCTTTGAGTTGAAGGAAACGTGGGTACCAAAGGTGTAAATTCCAAGTAAGAAAGGCTCGTCGCTATCTTCCAGCTCGTGAGTTGTCTGCATGAGAAGTCTGTAGGCTTCGCCGTCTGTCATTCCTTCTGCAAGTCCGGTAACATTATCTTTATCTTCGATAATTTCATCAAAGCCAAGATTGTTCAAGTAAAGAGTAAACTCTTCGTTAAATGGTTCCGTATTTACGAATTTGGTTTTATATCCCTGCTCCTTTAAAACACTTTGAAGGGATACGAGATTGTTTGCTTTGTTGTCATCATCAAGCTTATAACCACTGTACAGCTGTCCCTGAACACCGCGGAGTGTAGGGAAGGTGTGGTTGTAATAGTTCTTGAATGAAATGCAGGATTTTTCGAATTCCTTCACACTTGGCATGATATTCCTGTCATCTTCAATGATGTTTGAGCTGAGGCCTTCTGTGAATATTATGATAATGTTCGGTTTTCCTGGTAAACGCTCTGGTTTGTTAACGCCATCCTCGAGAGAGTCTTTGTGGAACGTATTAAGTGCAACCTTAGGATCTGAGGCAGCTCGTTTTACGTGCTGGTAGCGAATTTGGTCAACAAAAATAGTAGCAAAGCTCTGAACAGGACTGAATCTTTTGTACTCGATATTGACTGCAACTTCTGCAATAAGAAGAGCGGTGATTATGTAAAGGATAATTCTCTTATTAAGCTTTACTACAGATTTTCCTGGAAGGAAAATGATGGCAAGTGCCAAAACTGTTCCTAAGATGTAAGCAACTGCGCGACCGCCTAAATCCTGCAGGAACTTAACATTTTTAAGCATGGTCAGTGTAACGTAGCTGTTACCAAAATAAAGCACTGTCATCTGTCCTACATAGATGAAGAACAAAATGCATGCAATGGCGCGGTACCATTTGTTTTTGTCGATTATTAGATTGTAAATAAAGAAAATCAGTGTCAGCTCAGCCAACCCAACGATGCAGTAAGTGATAATGTGGGTAGTGGAGTAGGTCATGAAAGAGAGGACAGTGGCCAATACAAATTTTATTATGGTAAAAAAACTTCTTCTAAAGTCTTTATCTTTCATTCGAGAAATCAATTCAGGAACTCCTTTGTCTTGTTAATAAGTGGCTGTTCCACGTATGTATAGATTGCCATGGACATGGCTAGTGAAAGCAGATAAACCACAAGGAAAACTCTGTAAGCTGAAAGCTGTGTGAAATGAAGCATCAGCATGAAATGAAGCAGGTACATAGAGAAGCTTACATTTCCGATAAGAGTGAAAAGCCTGTTGCCCAAAAATCGGCGCAGGATATTGTCCTCTGAAAGAAGGCACAAAATCATAATGGCACCCCCTGCCATATATGTGATGAGTACAGGATACTCCCAGCCAACGTGGAAGCCTGTGAATTTAGAATCCAGAAGGGACAAAACCTGGTCTGAGCTAATAATAGTAAGTGCCAGGCAGATAACTACATAGATGGAGCCAACCCATTCAAGAGTGTGTGATGCGCCATCTGAAACTGTTGGTGCAATCAGCTTCACAATCCTAAGCAGGTAAGCGAAAGCCATACCTACAATAAAGAGCCAGAGCCTCAGTGGAGATGGATATCCATTTCCAGAAAGGAACAGGGCTGGTGCCATAGGTAAAAGCTGGTAGCTTACGAATACAAGCAGATTAAGTAATACAAAAACTGCCACATTCATCTGAAGTGCATTTAGCTGGAGCTTGCCAAGAAGCTTTTTGAATACTGCGATAATCAAAATCACAAATGGTGCAACCAGATAGAAAAATATTTCCTGCTGGAGGAACCAAAGGTGGTTTTTACTCTTAATGAAAAACATATTTAGTAGCAGACTGTTGTCTGAACGGAAATCTCTGAAATCGAAAAATGCTAATCCCCAAGTGGCGAAAAACATACATAGCCAGCAGGCTGGAATGATGCGAACCAGGCGCTTGATATAGTAACGGCCAAATTCCTTTGGAGCGAAATATCTGAATTCATAATCATCCTGTATAAAAGGCTGACAAACAAAAAATCCGCTCATGGCAAAGAAAATGTTATTTCCTAGTCCGCCCTGAGACAAAAAGCCGCAATGGGAAAGGATGATGAGGGTAATTGCCCAAAATCTGAGTCCCTGAATTGCGTTGTTTTTGGACTGTTTCATTTATATAATTCCCTTCAAAATATAGTGGTAAAAATCAAAATTATTTCATTGTGATTATACTATAGTGAGTACCGAAAAAATAGGTAAATTTGTATGTACTCTGGGTATATGATAAAATGACTCCGTTAAAATGAATATAATAAGGAACTAATTGATGAATAATAAATGTACGTTAGATTCCCTATCTCAGGGAACTGATAACAATTTGAATCTAGTGAGATTGGTTGCTGCTATGCTGGTTATGTACATGCATTCCTTTGCACTTTGTCAGGCTAATCTGGAGTCAGATTTGATGTACACCCTCACTTTCCACAAGGCGCTTTCGGGCCAGGTGGGAGTGGATATATTCTTTGTTATCAGCGGATTTTTGATTTATAGAAGCTATGACCGTAGCAATAAAATTGGTAAATATTTAAAGGCTCGTTTTCTTAGAATATGGCCACTTTTGGCACTGTTTGTTCTTTCTACGGCCTTTATTTTTGGCCCTATGTTTACCACCCTTTCAAAAAAGGAATACTATGCTGGAGATATAAAAGGGTATTTGATGAATCTGGTATTTATATCATCTCAGACAAGACTTCCGGGGGTGTTTGCAAATCACATTAATCAAAGTTCAAACGGAAGTATCTGGACTCTTCAGTATGAAGTGATTTGTTATCTGCTGGTCCTTTTGATGGTGCCACTTTTAAGAAAATTTAAAAAGCTGATTTTTGTGATAATCGGCGTGTCAGCGGCAATATATTTATTCTTTAGCTATGGCTGTACTACCGATACTTTTCTTGGTATTTCAAAGACTCCATTTATAAACTTTGGACGTCTTACAATGCAGTTTGAAGTAGGCGTGCTTTACTACGTTTATAGAAAAAAAATTACCATGTCTCGCAAGAAGTTTTTGATAGCTGTTGCAGGACTTATTGCGGGCTCATATATCATGGATTATGAAATCGTATTTGCGATATTTGGAGCTTATATAGTTTTATATTTAGGCTTCAATTATTACAGCATTTCGAAGCTCTACAATAAGGTTGGAGACATCAGCTACGGTGTCTATATCATGTCGTTCTTCGTTCAGCAGCGTGTTATAGAGTGGCTGGGAGAAATACCTTATGGCTACCGCGCTTATTACATGGATACCTACACTAACTTTTGGGTGTCTGTATTGATTGTTGTACCACTGGCGCTGATTAGCTGGCATTGTTTTGAAAAACAATTATTAAAACTTAAATAGGGATAATTATGAACAAGATAAAAGAGTACAAAGAACCAACAAATAAAATTGAAAAGGGACTGATGTATCTTCAGCACTACGGTGTTCGTAGAACTGTTACTAAGACCTTCTTAAAGGCTATTGGCCATGATCAGGAGCACTATAGCTATCGCAAGTTTTTGAAGGCTCATCCTGTTACTGAAGAGGAGCTTGATAAGCAGCGTCATACCGTATTTACGTATAATCCTGTCATTAGTATCGTAATTCCTCTTTATAATACACCGGAAAATTTTCTCATAGAGCTTATCCAGTCATTTACGGCTCAGACCTACCCAAACTGGCAGCTTTGCCTTGGTGACGGCAGCCCAAAGGATGGATTGAAGGATATCATTTTAAAAGCTACCGGTGGGCAGTGGGATGACAGAATTGTGTACAAGAAGCTGGAGGGTAACACAGGTATCGCCGGCAACACAAATGCAGCAATGGAGCTTGCTACAGGTTCCTTCATCGGCTTTACAGACCATGATGATCTCATCACACCTGATGCAATGTTTTATATTGCAAAGGCTCTTAATGAGGATAGCACTATTGAGGCTATCTATTCGGATGAGGACAAAATCGACATGGAGGGCAAGGAATATTTTCTTCCTCACTTTAAGTCAGATTTCAATCTTGACCTTTTGTGCTCACATAATTACATCACTCATCTTTTCGTTGCAAGAGCTGACTTGGTAAAGGCCAGTGGCGGCATCAAGTCAGAGTTCGATGGGGCACAGGACCACGATTTTGATTTAAGAATTCTTGAGCAGTGCAAGAATATTTACCATATTCCAAGAGTGCTTTATCACTGGAGAACTCACCCACTTTCTACAGCGGATCACCCAGAGGCAAAGATGTATGCCTATGAGAATGGTCGTCGTGCAGTGGAGGAGCACTACAAGAGAATTGGCGTGCCAGCCCGTGTGGAGCTTGATACTCATTTGGGTTATTACCGCACAATCTATGAGTGGCCAGACACACCACTTTTATCGATTGTAATTCCTAATATGAATCACTGCAGAGATTTGCAGCAGTGTATCGACAGCATCACTGAACACACTGATTACAAGAATATTCAGTTTGTAATCGTTGAAAATAATTCTGATGAGCCAGAGCTTTTTGATTATTATAAGGAGCTTGAAATCAGAACAGATATCAATGCCAAGGTGGTTGATTTCACAAAGGATTATCCTGAGACAAAGGGAGATTTCAACTTCTCGAAGCTTGTGAATTATGGTGTCAGCCATTCAGATGGAGAGTACATTCTCCTTCTCAATAACGACACTCGTATGATAAATGAAAATGCCATTTCAGAGATGATGGGATTTGTCAGAAGAAATGATGTTGGTGCGGTTGGCGCCAGATTATATTACGGCAACAACACTGTGCAGCATGCCGGATTGATTTTAGGGCTCGGTGGAGTAGCTAATTCTCAGTTCCATGGAAGTGGAAGAGAGCAGGTAGGATATTTCTATAGAAGCACATGCGTGCAGGATTTATCTGCCGTTACAGGAGCCTGCCTCCTTACAAGCAAGGCTGATTTTGAAAGTGTCGGCGGATTTGATGAGACATTGGCAGTGGCATTTAATGATGTGGATTACTGTCTGAAGCTTAGAGCAAAGGATTTACTTTGTGTCTATACACCATTTTCAGAGTGGTATCATTTGGAGTCTATAAGCCGCGGCTTAGACCACGATGATCCTGCTAAGAAGGCTCGCATGGACAAGGAGACAGAGTATTTCATGTCAAAGTGGAAGGATGTGTATGAGAAGGGGGATCCATACTACAATCCAAATCTTTCACTTACAAAATTTGACTACTCATTTGAGTAGATAATGAGGTCAATAACATTTATAATATAAGATAATAACTTACTTGGGGAAGTAATCGGGTTTTACTATAAATGTATTGGGAGAATTGCCTTGTACAAGAAAAAGAAGCGCTCGTGGGTAAAGCATCTTGACTTTATTCTGCTGGACATGTTGGCTGCAGAAATTGCACTGTTCGTGGGTGTTTTTGTTAAATTCGAAGGTGCAATTATTTTTGTCAGCAGATTTGACCATTATCCTTTATATGAAGATATGGCCATGCTGTTGCCATTTATAGATTTGGCAGGAGTTCTTTTTACAGAGACTTACACGGGTATTTTACGACGAACAAAATATCAGGAAGCTATTTCTACCATTGGTCATTGCCTTGTAAATATACTTGGGATTTTGTTATACATGCAGGCAATGCAGACCACATTCTTCTACTCAAGATATGCTCTTGCTGTAGCAGGTGTGGCAATGGTAATCATTTCCTATATATTTAGATGCGGATGGAAGCGTGTTATCCGCAAAAGAATGCTGCAGGATGTCAATAAGACATCCCTTATTGTGGTGGCTGAATCTACCACTGTGGATGCCTGCCTGGAGGATCTTGCCCACAGTCCATATTACGAATTTAAGGTAAATGGTGTGGCTGTGGTTGATAAGGATATGACAGGCCAAGAGATTCAGGGAATTCCTGTTGTGGCTTCTGCAGACACTTTATTTGAATATCTTAGAACCAACGTTGTGGACGAGGTTTTCCTTGATGGCAATACAAGAGCTAGCGAGGAGACTTTAGCAGGACGTTTGGTTGAGCAGGGACTGACAGTTCATGTATCCCTTATTCACACAGACAATCTTATGCCAAACAGAATAATGGAGACCTACGGGCATTATGTTGTGCTCACAACCAGCATGCATATCGCAAACAATCGACAGGCATTTTGTAAGAGACTTGGCGATATTTTAGGTTCAATAATTGGACTGGTTTTCGTGGCAATTGCTTTCATCATTTTTGCTCCTATTATAAAATATCAGTCGAAGGGGCCAGTATTTTTCAGCCAGACTCGAATTGGTAAGAACGGACGAAAGTTCAAATTTTATAAATTCAGAACCATGTATATGGATGCTGAGGAGCGAAAAAAAGAGCTGATGGAGCAGAATGAAATTAGTGGAAATATGTTTAAGATGGAAAATGATCCTCGAATTATACCTATTGGAAAATTTATGAGAAAGTATTCAATCGATGAGCTGCCTCAGTTCTGGAATGTTTTGAAAGGGGACATGGCAATTGTTGGAACCCGTCCACCTCTTGAAGATGAGTATGAAAATTATGCACTTCATCATAAAGCACGACTTTCAATTAAGCCGGGGCTCACAGGAATGTGGCAGGTCAGCGGACGAAGTGACATCACTGATTTTGAGGATGTGGTGGCACTGGATACCCAGTACATTTCCAACTGGTCGCTGATGCTGGATTTGAAGATATTGATTAAAACTGTTGCTGTTGTACTTGGAGGAAAGGGGTCGAAATAATGAGCGACGCTTATTTTTCTCTGGTTGTATGGACTAACGATACTGACATGGACCAGTTTAAGGATATGCTGGAGTCCATCGACCAACAGGATTATCGTGAATTCGAATTGTATATCTTGGATAATAACCCAAGCAACGAGCTGGAAGTGACTATAAAGGAGTTTTTCCCAGATATCGTTGATAAGGTTCATTATCGCCGTCTGAAAAAGAAGAATGGTGGAGCATATTCCTATAATATAGGGATTCATTTTGCTGAAGGCTCGCATCTGGTTTTTCTGGGGCAGCATGATCGACTGAGCGGTAATACCCTGAGCTCTTTTAATGAAAAAATACAGACCATGGAGAGCGATGCCTACATTATATACAGTGATCATGATGAGCTGGTGGGACTGGACAGAATGAATCCACACTTTAAGAGTGATTTTAATAAGGAACTGTTTTTGCAGACAAATTATATAGGAGATTTTTTGTGTATATCAAAGGGACTTGTGAAACAGATTGGCGAGTTCAATGAGAAGGCGAAGTATTCCTATATATATGAATATATTTTAAGAGCGGCATTCAAGAAATTTGAAATCGCTCACGTACCATCTCTTCTTTATCATAAGAGAACATCTACGAAGGGAATGAATAGGGAAGAGAGAAAGGAAGCTGAATATTCTGCAAAGGAGCATTTGGCTTTAGCATTATCGTATTTACGTAATAATGGTGTGATATGTGATGGTCGAGTGGATCAGTCTTTTAAGAAGTGGCATATCGATTATGATGATACGAACTTTAGAAGATTCGGTAAGGACTACATGTTTTTACGTGAGGAGAATGTGCGCCTCTTTACAAGAAATAATGTTAAGAAGATGTATGGATATCTTTGTCAGCCAGATGTGGCTGTGGTAGGTGTGCGATTTTTAGGCAAAGGATTCACCTACGATAATGCGGGTTATATAATAGGAGAAGACGGAACTGAGTACCCTGCATTTCATGGTCAGCGAATCTTCAAAGATACATATGAAGGGCTTGGGAGTATGCCAAGAGATGTGGCGATGGTAGATGGTGGCTGTTGCCTCATTGATGCAAAGGTGTACAGAATGCTTCATGGTTTCGATAAGAATTTATCCGGACGTGATGCCATGCTTGATTTCTGCTTGAGAGCAAAAGCCAGGGGATACAGAACAGTGGTGGTGCCAAGAGTCATCGCCAGATATAAGGAGAAAAATAACGAGTCTACGCAGGAAAGCCATGAAAGACTTATGGAAAAACATGGTGATTACATTCAAAAGGGGGATGGGTTCTATAACAAGAATCTGCCAATTGGAGTAGAAAACTATATTCTTCCGGGTACTGAAACAGAAGAAGTGATAAAAGAAGAAACACAAGGAGACTTAAAAGAAGCAGAGTAATCTTTAAGAATTATTAAGAATTGGTGAGTTTCCTTGACAACCTATAAACCATTAGAGTAGACTAAACCATAATGCTGTCATGTAAAAATGGCAGCATAAAATTTTGGTAAAAATAAGAATGGAGAACATAAAGTAAGATGAGTAATTTTGATGATTACGATTTTGACTTGGATAGGGATTTCAATTCCCAGCGTGGAATTGATCTCGATGATGAATTAGATATGTACGATTATGATCCAGATGTTAGACGCAGACGTCCAGAGGGCAGCCGCCCATCAGGCGCTCGTCGTCCAGCAGGATCACGTCCTGCAGCTTCAAGAAGCAGCCAGCCACGTCAGGGCGCTCCAAGACGTCGCCCAGATGGAAGTCGTCCACAGCAGAGACGTCCAGAGGGCAGCCGCCCATCAGGCAGTCGCTCAGCCGGTTCGCGTTCAGGAAATGGCCGTCCTTCAGTGACACGTCCAGATGGCGGACGCGCATCTTCAAGAGCAACAGCTGACAGACGCAGCAGTCGCCCATCAAACAGCCGTCCAGCTGGAAGAAAGAATAGCAAGGCTGCACAGAAGAAAAAGAAAAGAAGAACAATTATTGTAGTCGAAATAGTTATCTTATTAATCCTTGCAATTGTTATTTTCTTATGGAGCAAATTTGGCAAGGTTAACTGGGACAACATCAATATGGAGCAGGTTAAGTCTAACGACCTTGATGCAGCTACAGAAGAGGTTCTTAGCAATTACAAGACCTTCGCTTTATTCGGTGTTGATAACCGTTCCAACGGAAATCTCGATACAGGTAACTCTGATGCTATCATTATTGTTTCTATTAATAATGATACAAAGGATGTTAAGATGCTTTCAGTACAGCGTGATACTTACCTTCAGGTTGAAAAGGATTTGTACCGCAAGTGTAATTATGCATACAATCATGGTGGTGTAGAGAGTGCTCTTGAGATGCTCAATACAAACCTTGATATCAAGATTGATGGATATGTATCAGTTGACTTCTATGCACTTGCAAAGATTGTTGATGATCTTGGTGGTCTTGATCTTGAGATTACACAGCGTATGATTACTACAGACAACGAAAAGACAGGTCAGAATGCTCTTGCAGGATACATCGCAGAGGTAGAAAATGTATTAAAGTATTATCCAGATGAAAAAGAATACTGGAAGTATTCAGACTGTTACTTTGATAAGCCAGGTACATATCACCTCAATGGTGCTCAGGTAGTTGGATACTGCCGTAACAGATATGCTGTAAATAATGACTACGGACGTGCAGAAAATCAGCGTAAAGTTATCAAGCTTATCGTAGAAAAAGCTAAGAAGGCAAACGTTAGTCAGCTTAATAAGATTGCTGATGACGTATTCCCTAAGATTTCTACAAGCCTTTCACTTTCACAGTGTGTAGGTATGGCTGCAGATGTCAGCAAGTACAATATGGCAGAGTCTTCAGGCTTCCCATTTGCACTTAAGACAAAGACAGTTAGCTCGAAGACAGGTAGTGTTGTAGTTCCATGTACACTTACATCAAACGTTGTTCAGCTTCATAAGTTCCTGTTTGAGCAGGAGGATTATGATCCTACTGAAGATGTTGATGCTATCAGTGACCACATCCAGTCTGAGACAGGATTTAGTGAATCAAGCGCTGAAATAAATCAAGCTATAGATGGTTCAGGTAACTAATCAATAGAAATATAAGAGGAATTAAATATGTGTGGAATAGTTGGATATGTAGGAAAGTCACAGGCAGCACCAATTTTGCTTGATGGACTTAGCAAGTTGGAGTACAGAGGTTATGATTCAGCTGGTATGGCTGTATATGATGGCTCAAAGATTGAGTACGAGAAGGCTAAAGGACGCTTAAAGCTTCTTAGCGAGAAGACTCATGATGGTGCTACTATGCAGGGTACTATTGGTATTGGTCATACACGTTGGGCTACACATGGTGAGCCTAGTGAGACAAATGCTCATCCACATCTTAATGAGGAAGAGACAATCGCTGTTGTTCACAACGGTATTATTGAGAACTACGCTAAGCTTAAGGAAAAGCTTATTAAGCGTGGATATACATTTAAGTCAGAGACAGATACAGAGGTAGTTGCACATCTTCTTGATTACTATTACAAGCAGGGCAATGATCCACTTACATCTGTAACAAAGGTTATGCACCGTGTTGAGGGTGCATACGCACTTGGTATTATTTTTGCAGATTTCCCAGATGAGATTTATTCAGTTCGTAAGGACAGCCCACTCATTGTTGGTCTTGGAAAAGATGGAAATCTTATTGCATCAGATGTACCTGCAGTTCTTAAGTATACTCGTGAGGTATACTTCATCGAGAACGAGGAAATTGCTAAGCTTACAGAGAACAGCATTGAGTTCTATGATGTAGATGGTCAGCCAATCGAAAAACAGTCTAAGACAATCGATTGGGATGTTGACGCAGCAGAAAAGGGTGGTTATGACCACTTCATGATTAAGGAAATCCACGAGGAGCCTAAGACTGTTCGTGATACACTTAATCCACGTATCAAGAATGATAAGGTAGATATTGAGGAGCTTGGTATGACAGACGAGGAGATTAAGGCAATCTCACGTATTCGTATCGTAGCTTGTGGTTCTGCTTATCATACTGGTGTTACAGCTAAGTATGTATTTGAGGAAATGGCTCGTATCCCTGTAGAGGTTGATATCGCATCAGAGTTCAGATATCGTAACCCTATCCTTCAGGACAATGAGCTTGTAATTGCAGTTTCACAGTCAGGTGAGACTGCTGATACAAAGGAAGCAGTTCGTATGGCTCGCGCAATGGGCAATATGACACTTGCTATCGTTAATGTAGTAGGTTCTTCTATCGCACGTGAGGCTGAAAAGGTTATGTACACATGGGCTGGTCCTGAGATTTCAGTTGCCACTACAAAGGCTTACTCAGCTCAGCTTATTGCGTTCTATCTTCTTGCTATGAAGTTTGCAGAGGTTAGAGGACTTCTTGGAGAGGACGAGATGAAGTCTCTGATCCAGGATTTAAAGAAGCTTCCAGAGCAGATTGAGATGCTTCTTGGAAATAAGGAGCGCATCCAGAAGTTTGCAAACAGATTCGTTGCAGCTAAGGACGTATTCTTCATCGGTCGAGGAATCGATTATGCGATTTCTCTCGAGGGCTCACTTAAGCTTAAAGAGATTTCATACATTCACTCTGAGGCATATGCTGCTGGCGAATTAAAGCACGGTACTATCTCTCTTATCGAGGATAATACTCTTGTTGCAGCGGTTGCTACTCAGGATAATGTTTACGCTAAGACAGTTTCAAATATTGTAGAGTGCAAGACTCGTGGTGCTTTCATCCTTGCAGTTACTACAATTGGTAATGAGGATATTGAAAAGGTTGCAGATTATGTAATGTACATTCCTCAGACTAACAGATACTTCACTAACTCACTTGCAATTATTCCATTGCAGCTCTTTGGTTACTATGTATCAGTTGGTAAGGGCTTTGATGTTGATCATCCTAGAAACTTGGCAAAATCAGTTACAGTAGAATAAACCGATTAATAAAGGTAGTAGTTTTTTCTGAAAAAGAACTACTACCTTTCACTTACTTATCACATAAGAGGTTTACACTACGGTTATGTAATTGAGAAAGGAAGGCGAGTACAATGAGCGATTTTTTTAACAACGACAATAGCTCAAATACAGAAGAGCAGAACAACTCAGGAACATATTCATATAAGAAGGACGAAATCAATCAAGGAGAATCTTTCTATCAGTGGTCACCATATGATGATGGCAATAGAGTAAAGAAAAAGAAGACAAGTACTCTTGGCAAGAAGATGGGAAATGCAGCAGCAATTGCAATTGTATTTGGTCTTGTGGCGGGGTTAGCATTCCAGTCAATCGTGGCTGTTACAAACAGACTTTGGGATTTAAATGATGCTAAGCAGCCAGCTATCGAATCTACAGCTGAAAAAGATGACACTGATAAAACAGTAGAATCTACCAGCACAGCTACAGGTACTACAACTTCAACAAAGATTACAACTGATGTATCTGAGATTGCACAGAATGTGCTTCCAGCAATTGTTCAGGTTACTAATGTAGGAATCAAAGAGTATCAGACATTCTTTGGTACAATGCAGCAGCCTACACAGTCAGCAGGCTCAGGTATCATTGTTTCTCAGGATGATGAGAATATCTACATCGCCACAAATAACCATGTTGTTAGCGGAGCAGAAACTCTCACTATCACATTTAATGATGATCAGGCAGTTGAGGGAACAATTAAGGGTACAGACTCATCTTGTGATCTTGCAGTTGTTTCAGTAGCAGTTAAGGATATTCCTTCTGAGACACTTTCAGCTATTAAGGTGGCAACACTTGGTGATTCAGATAATACTGTTGTTGGCGAGGCTGCTATCGTAATTGGTAACGCAATGGGCTACGGCACATCAGTAACAAATGGTATTATCTCAGCTATGAACCGTGAAGTTTCAGTACAGGATGAAGATGGAAACGTAGTTACTAATTCACTTATCCAGACTAATGCAGCAGTTAACCCTGGTAACTCTGGTGGTGCGCTCCTTAATGCAAAGGGCGAGGTCATTGGTATCGTATCAGTAAAGCTTGCTCAGGAAAATGTTGAGGGTATGGGCTATGCAATCCCAATTTCCTTTGCAACATCCATTATCCAGCAGATGGTAGACAATGATGTTGTTTCAGAGCTTGATGCTTCATATCTTGGTATCGCTGGTAAGGACATCACATCAGAGATGTCAGAGCAGTACAACGTTCCTGTTGGAGTTTATGTTGCGCAGGTAGTTTCTGGTTCAGGAGCAGATGAAGCAGGTATTGAAGTAGAAGATGTTATTACTGGCTTTAATGGACGTAAGGTTACTTCAGTAAACACACTTAACAACATCATGCAGTACATTGCAGCAGGCACAACAGTTGATGTAACGGTTGCAAGACATGATAAAGATTACGAAGAGGAAACAATTAAGGTTACCTTAACACGTAGAATTGATAAGGTTCAGTAGACAATAGAATAGAGATTACTGAGGATTAAAGTGGGAAGGCTCCAGATATTTGGAGTCTTCCTTTTTTGTTGCGTTAAATCAAATTGAGGGTAACTAAGTGAGAAATAAACCCCAAAAAGTGCGATTGCACTTCTAAAAATACAATTTCGTGACGAAACTGTGTTGTTGATTTTTGGTTTCCGTGTTATAGTTTATATGCTTTTAACAATGATAATAAGCGCGTATAACGTTTGAGATATAACAATGTAATGTATTATAGGATTTTTTAGGTGGAGCTAAATGAAAACATTAGAACAAATCAATATCGAGAATTTAGATGTAGAAGATATTGAAGAAATGAAGGACATGAAGAAGGATAAGATAAGAATAATGGCTATTATCATTATTACTATTTTATTCCTTCTTTTTTCAACCATTGCAGGAATTATGAAACTGCGTAAAACGGAGCTTGTAAGTGGATACCAGAAGGATTCCTTAGAATCATTTGTGAAGGACACATACGCTGACACAATCAATGAGAAGATTGGTGGCGATTCAAATCTTACTTTTGATGAGATTACTAGCATTATAGCTAGAATGATATCAGAGGAGCTGGATAAGACTAATTCATTTACAGGACCACAATTAAGTGCGGTGGAAAATCTCATCGAGGAGCGTATTTCACTTGCTGGTCCAGGAACTGCAGATCCACAGGTTATCAAAGAAATCACAACTGTTGTTGAAAAGCAGTATGAGACCAACTATGAAAATATGGTTGATTTACATAATCATATACAGACAGTGCTTAATGAAAGTACTAATCAGTCCGATGCTCGCTACAAAGAATTAAAGGAAGTAGATGAGAGAATCTTGAAGTGGATTGAGTCGTCAGGTTCAGATTTTGATGATAAATTTAGAAATCGAGATGGCGAAATCGATGAGCTTAAAAGAAATGTTGAAAACCTGAATAAATTATTGGAGGAGATGAAGAAGGCTGCGCCAAAGCAATCATCTGATAAAAATGAGAGTATAACTGAACTTCAAAATGAAATTAAGAATCTTCTGGGAGCGATAGAACAGCTTAAAGCTGCTGATGATTCAAAGGCAAATAGTACCTATGTTGACGAAAAATATGCAATATTGAAGACGGAGATTTCAACAGTAAACACAAATATAAAAAATCTCGAGCAGTATCTAGATGGAATAAAAGTGGATAAGTTGGCAATAGAAGAAATATCAGAGGCGATAAATAAGCTAAAAGGTGAGATGGGACAAAAGGCCGATAAATCTGAGCTGAGTGCCAAGGCAAATAAGGATGTTGTAGATAAATTAATTGTCCAGCACCAGAGAGATTTTGAAACACTTAAGAATCAATTGGCAGCTTTAAATACAGATATAACTGATTTGAAAGATTTTAAAGATAAAGCAGATAAAAAGTTCGCAACTAAAGATGAACTGAGAAATCTTTCAACACAGGTCGGTGCAATAGATGTTAAGTTTACTGAAGAATATAAGGAGCTTCAACAACTCATTCAGGAGCTTAATACAGCTCTTAAATCTAAAGCCGATTCAAATGATGTAAACAATAAACTGGCTGCAGTAGATGAAACATTACAGCATTTATCTGATAATGATTCAAATCTTATGGACAGGGTAAAGGCCCTTGAAGCTGCTGTCAAAGATACTAATAAAAATGATGGTGTAAACGTTGAACAAACAGACATTACGGTAATTAAAGAGGATTTACAGGCAATGCAGGAATCAGTTGATGAGTTGAAAAAGCTTGTAAACCAAAAGGCAAACCAAGCAGATTTTACAACGGCCATCAATTCACTTAATGAAAAGGATGAGACACTCGCTACAAGCATAAATGACAGAAAAGCTGAAATCATTGAATTATCAAGCAGGGTAGATAAAATTGAAAACCGTCTTCTGGCTGTAGAAGGGTACAGAAGTGATATCAATTCGCTTATAGAAGATGTTAATAGCATCAAAAAAGATTTTGATAACTACTACACCAAGGATGAAGTAAATATCAGTATACAGAATCAATTCAATAAAATTCAAAAGATTACAGATGAAATACAGAAACTTGATTCTGCCGCAATTCAAGATATATACAAGAAAATTGATGAATTAAAAGGAAAAGTAGATACAAAGGCAGATAAAGCTGATTTAGATTCAAAAGCCGATAAGAAGGCTTTAGATTCAAAGGCTGATATAAAGGACCTTGAAACTAAAGCAAGCAAAGATGATTTGGCTAAAAAGGCTAATATATCTGATCTCGAAAATAAAGCAGACAAGGATGATTTAAAAAACAAGGCCGATAAGTCAGATATAGAAGGTCTTGCAAAAGAAGAAGGAAATATTACAACTAACAATATTAACAATTATATTAATCAGGATGAAAAATACACTTATACAGTGTCTGATTATGTTGTAAATGGAGAAGTGGAACACAAGCTTATTATTACAGAAAATAGGTAGGAGTGAATATTCTATGAGAAGCAAACTGGCAAAAAAGTTTATAGTACTTATAGCATGCCTTTCTATTTTTAGTGTATTCGCATCAAATAGTGTGCATACTGCAGATGCTGAGGGCGCATCATATGTGGCTCTTGGAGCCGCACAAAGCGGTAATGGAGTGGGACTTACATGGACTCCCGAAGGGAATAATTATTATAGAATCCTCAGGGCTAATGATAAGGATGGGTATTCGAAATTCACTCCAGTAGCTTTTAATACACAAAATGGTGTAATGCCAATGAAGAACGAGGTTATTGATGTTTTGCCTATTGTGCCTACACGAGGAGCAGCAAATTTCCTTAAGATATGGCTTAGTGGTGTTGAGAATTTAAATATCAATATTATGAATCCTGTATCATTTGAAGATTTTAATGAAAACACAGATGATGGGCAAAATAAATATTTATACAAAAGCCATGGTGCTTCTGCTGATGTAGATATAATCTTTTTCGGTGCAGCTGATTCAAATGGCCAAAAGGATTTAAGTGAAAAAGCTCGTCAGTCAGTTAGATATTTTATAGAAAAAAATAATGGTGGAGTAATTTTTGCTCACGATACAATCGCTTTGGGGGAATCCCCAGCCAAATATAATAATACCTGGTCTAAATTCTGGGAGTTGTGCAAAGCAATAAAATTAATAGATTCCTATGATGGATATTATAAAAATAATGATGTTTATAATAATAATCAAAATAATAAATCAAACGAATCTAATAGAATCAAGATGACAAAGACGGGTTTGTTAACCTCATATCCGTACATTATAGGTCTTGAACCGGGAGAGGTATATGAAGTAGGTTTATCGCATAATGTAGGACAGGCTGTTTTTAATAATAATGATAAATGGTTTGAGTTTTACGAAAGTAAGAAGCCCTCGGACACAGAGGAAAGCAATTTTTTCCTGACGACACATGGGAAAACGGCCATGATACAAACAGGACATTCTTCTTATGTTACTGTAAAAGAAATGATGATTATTGCTAATTTGATTTACTACATAGGAAGTAATCAAAGTACAGATAGTTTTTATGATAGAGAAGCTACAGATATCACTAGTCCTACAGTAGCTGCAGAGTCAGTATCGGTAGCTAGTGGAAACATGGTATTAAAAATAACTACAGATGATGTTGGTACTAAATATACATATCTTATTAATGAGTACAAAAGAGATGCTGACATGGGTAAGGCAGCTAACAGAAGCGGCTATCAAAATTGTGAGGTGAAATCTGGCTTAAAAGAATGCTATTACCTTATAGATGGAAATGAGAATGTTAATCCTGAAAATTCAAAGTTTCAAAAATTAACATTGAAAAATTCTTCAAAAGGCTCTGTCAGTGAAATAAACTGTATTATTAAAAATAAGGATCAATATTTACACATAAAATCTATAGACAATGCAGGGAATAAAACTACTCAGACATATAGAATTTTAGGTGATAGTTCAAGTCCAATTATCAAGATAGGAGACGGTATAAAGGACGAGAATTCACCGGCAATTCATGAAGAAGATTTATCAGAAATTGAGGTTCATGATGTTCAAACCGATGGAGAAACAATGTCTGATGTAAAAGGCTATGCTTTATCAGAGGCAAATAAGTGCCCATCAGATAAGGAGTTTGTAAAGGATAAAAATGGGTTAGATTTAAAAAAATATGGCTCAGGCTATAAATGGCTTTGGGTAAAGGATTATGCGGGAAACACATCCAAAACAAAAATCTATATTCATTCGGATTTGATATTTAAGGATAAAGATGGCAATAGCGTAGAAATCAATAGTGTTGAATTCAACGGTGTGGAAATGAATAAATATTATTTTGGAGATAAGAAAATTTTTTATTAATATATTAAGGGGATAAATGATAATGTTAAAAAAGTATAGAAAAATACTTCTAGTTATGGTGGCAACAGTATTGCTTATTTCGAACAAGGCATTTGCCGAAGAAACTGAAGAAAAAGTAATAGAGGACACAACATATGCCACTGTTTCAGAGGATGTTGCATCTGATGAAAAGGAGAATATTGTTGATTCAAATCTTGAAAATGAAAAACAGGATGAGATAGAAAAAACTGATGAGAACGAAGCTGAAGATGCTGTTGCTGATGATTCTAAACTAGAAGAAGCTGATGCTTTGCAGCAGAAAGATGAGGATTTACTAGAAGAAGAGGATGAAGTCGAGCTGATAGAGCAGACCTTCACTGCAATTTTAGATGGTCATAAGATAGAAATAGTAGGCAATTTGCCGAAAGGAGCAGCTGTATCGGTAAATGAATTGACAGATGTTAGAGCTATAACATACAGAGTGCTAGAGGCCATTGATAATGGTAGTGGCTATTTTGAAAAAGAATCATTTGAGATTTATATGAGCTATGAGGAAGATGGAAAGACAAAAAACTTTGTTCCATCCGATTTTGATAAAGATTGCCAGATAACAGTTACAGGAATTGGTGGACAAAGAAATGTAGCTGCATTTGTTCTTGGTGATGAATGTGAAAAAATAAGTAACTCCTCTACTTTTACAATGACGAATGAGTCAAAATTTACTGTAGGAGAAATATTTGATACAGATACTTCTATTGTTGGGACTACAGCAAATGGGGAAAAAAACTGTAAGATATACGCCAAAGGTGATGGGGTAGAATACAGTGCAGATGTAAATAAAGACGGTTGGTATTTATTTACTGACGTTGATTATTCAATGGCCCATTTTGGATGTTCATTTGAAATCACAACTGAATAGTTTAAATTTTCGGCAGGACTTTGTTCCTGCCGATTGTTTTATGTGAATGATATGGTACAATAACACCTATGAAAAAGAGTAAGATTATTTTAGGAATTTTGATTGTGGCATGGCTTGGCGTTATTTGGGGACACAGTATGCAGCCGGCAGTAGTTTCAGATGGAGAAAGTGGTAAGTGGCTGGAAGTACTTTCGAAGATTTTTCCTTTTCTAAGAGGAGAAAATGGAATGTATTATGTCAGAAAGGCAGCACACTTTACAGAATATGCAATCCTTGGAGTGTTGTTGGCACTTGAGCTTTCACACTTCGTAAAAGGATGGCTTAGAAGATTCTTTGAACCACTTGCTTTTGCTCTTTCAGCATCATTTATTGATGAGACAATCCAATTATTTGTGGAAGGTCGTTCAGGACAGGTTTCAGATATGTGGATTGATACAGCAGGAGCAGCACTTGGAATTTTAATCACACTTGCGATTATCGGAAATCGCAGAGGTAAAAGATATTAATAGTGTCTACTGGGTATTGTTATGGTAGAATTATTACATAATTTATAATAGTTAAAGGCAAACAATTCGGAGGCATCATATGAGCAAAAAGAGAATAGTTATTGCACTTGGTCATGACGCACTTGGCACAACTGTGCTGGAGCAGTGGAACGCTACAAAGCGTACAGCGGTAGCAGTGGCAGAATTTATCGGGCAGGATTATCAGGTGGTCATCACCCATAGCAATGGCCCACAGGTAGGTATGATTCACACAGCACTTTCAGAGTTCTATCAGAATCATCCTGATTACACACCTACACCTATGTCGGTTTGTTCGGCAATGAGTCAAGGCTACATTGGCTACGATTTGCAGCAGGCTATTCGTTCTGAGCTTGTAGGACGTGGAATTTACAAGCCAGTATCTACAGTACTTACACAGGTTACTGTAGACCCATATGATGAAGCTTTTTATAAGCCAACAAAAATCATCGGAAGAATCCTTACAGAAGAAGAGGCCGAGGCTGAGGAGGCTAAGGGAAATCACACAGTTAAGGTTGAGGGCGGATTCCGTAGAATCGTGGCAGCTCCAAAGCCAATGGAGATAGTAGAGATTGATGCTATCAAGGCACTTTGTGATGCAGATCAGGTGGTTATTGCAGCAGGCGGTGGCGGCATTCCAGTCCTCACTCAGGATAATAAATTAAAGGGTGCTTCTGCAGTAGTTGAGAAGGATACAGCGGCAGGTCTTCTTGCTTCTGAGCTTGATGCAGATATGCTTGTTATCCTTACATCGGTTACAAAGGTTTGTAAGAATTTTGGTCAGGCTGATGAGGAGCCACTTGATTACATTTCAGTGGCTGAGGCAAAGAAGATGCTTGCAGCAGGAGAATTTGGTGCGACAGATATGGCTCCAAAGATTCAGGCAGCTATTGATTACATTGGCGATTCAGCTATTCGTAAGGTGCTTATTACAAAGCTTTCAGATGCTGGTAATGCGGTAGGCGGCCAGACAGGAACAATGATTGGAAAGTAATACTAGATTGGACATCCTTGGGATGTCCAATTTTTTGGATATGAGCAAGCCCCTAGGTCTTTGACAGCCCAGGGGTTTTTGGTTATTATGTCAATATGAGCGAAGAAATAAAATTTTCCGTGATAATGCCTACATACGGAGTGGGCGAATATATTGGTGATGCTTTAGGCTGTCTCATGATGCAATCCTACGACAACTTCGAAGTTATTATTGTGGATGATTGTTCACCTGATAATAGTGCAGATATTGCTCGTAGTTTTATTAATCGTGACGACAGATTTTTGTATATAAAACATCCTGAAAATCAAGGCGTATCAGCTGCAAGAAATACAGGTATTGAACATGCTACAGGGGATTATATTCTCTTTTTGGATCCGGATGATTTATATGAGAAAAATCTATTGAGAGTGTGTGCTGCAGCATTGGAACGAAATCCCGTTGATCTTTTAGTCTATAGTCACACAGAAGATTATCGTAATTACGAATCAGGAAAAATTGATTATATGAAAGCAATCACCTTGGAATTGCTGGATTATGATGATGATATGCTTACCACAAATGATCCTGTCACAATCCATAGATTAGCAATGCAGATGGAAGAAATAACAATGCTTGGCTATCCATGGAATAAGTGTTACAAAGCAAGTGTAATTAAGGATAATAATCTTCGATTTGAAAAGATAAAGCATGTTGAGGATATTCTTTTTAACTGTGATGTGCTTGATTTTACAGAGTCACTTACTATATTAAACGATGTTCTTTATCACTATAGAAATCAGGGGCAGATGCGCCTGACTGGTGGTGATATTGATGATTATTTTGAACTTCAAAAAATACGTGTTAAGAGAATTTTTGACCAACAGCAGAAATGGAAGACCTGTGATTTTGAGGCTCTTGGTATTTTGTCGAAGGAATACTTTAGAAGTTTTCAGTCTGCTATGGTTCGTCAGTTGGAGACAAAGACAAAAACAGATGAGATTTTAAAGTGGTGTAAAAATGAAGCTCAGACTCCTATTTACCAGGAGATGAGGAAATATCTTCCAGATAATTCTCGTACCATAAAGATGCTTTACAAGCCTTTGGCAGAGGGTATGTTTGGGACTGCACTCAAACGCGCACGCCTTATGGAGTATACAAAACACTACTTCCCAGGAGTGTTCAATAGAGCTAAGCAGCTGCGATAGTCGACAGGTTTGCTTTTAGTTTTGAAAAGTTTTATAATAGTAGCGTGAGAAGGAGGGTTTACCATGACTGAGGGCGGTTTTTTAATTTTCTTTTTTGCATTAATATTGTTAGTTGTCATTGTTGCAGTTATTGCAGTGGTATCTGCGGTTTCAGGTGCTGCGGCAGCAATTGTAGACGAAGAGGACGGCGAAGAGGATTAGTAAATCCGATTATGATTACAAAAGGCGTCTATGGGTATAGGCGTCTTTTTTTATGGGAGACTAGAGCTTGGATATCAAAATATTTATAGCTACACATAAGCCTTGTCAGCTGCCAGAACAATCATGTTACATACCTATTCAGGTTGGCGCCCAAGGGAAAGATCCAATTTCATACAGTCAGGTTGGTATTTCGGACAAAACAGGCAACATCACTCGTGATGATGAAGGAGAGAATATATCTCAGAAAAATCCGTTTTATTGTGAGCTGACAGCCACTTATTATATATGGAAAAATATCACAGCTGATGTAGTGGGGCTTTGCCATTACAGACGCTACTTTGCTAGTAAAAAGAATCTTGGTACAGATACAGCACCTTTTGAAAATGTTCTGACTGAGGCAGAAATCGAAAGACTGATGGCGGAGTCGGATGTTATTATTCCAAAGCGAAATAAATACTTCATAGAGACGCTTTACAGTCATTACGCCCACACTATGGATGGAATGCATCTGGATGTGGCCAGAGAAGTGATGGCTCAAGTATGCCCTGAGGATTTGAAGTACATGGATGCTATTTTTTCTAGAACTAATGGTAGTATGTACAATATGTGTATCATGAAAAAAGATATATTCGACCAGTATAGCCAGTGGCTTTTTGCGCTATTAGCAGGTGTTGAAGAACGAGTTGATTTGACGGGGCTTACGGATTTTCAGGCCCGTCTTTTTGGACGCGTTAGTGAAATACTTATGAATGTATGGATTCTTAAAATTCAATCAGAAGGGAAGGTTGTCACAGAAGTGACGGCGGCTTATTCTGAAAAGATTAACTGGATTAAGAAAGGTTATTGGTTCCTTCAAGCAAAGTTTTTTGGAAAGAAATACACAAAGAGTGCATAAATTCATGCTAAACTTAGTACGTGTGGGATATGCACTTTTTAGAATGAAGGAATGATTTATGAAGGTGAAAATAAAGAAAAGAACAGGGCTAAAGATATTTTTAGCTGTTCTTATCTTGTTATCATTAGGATTTGTTAGCCCTTTAAAAGTAACAAAATACGATTTGTATCTTTCTACATTACCGGAAGAATTTGATGGATATAAGATTGTCCAGATAAGTGATTTTCATTGCAGGGAATTTGGAGATAAAGAAGAAAATCTAATCAGGGTTGTTAAGAAACAAAAGCCTGATTTGATTGTTCTTACAGGCGATATTGTAGATGAGGAGCATACCATAGAAGAAGCTGATTTCCTATTGGCAGGGTTATCCGGTGTTGCTCCTATGTATTATGTTACGGGGAATCATGAATATTATACGAATGGTCCATTGGGCGGTGCGCCTTATGAACAGTTCAGAGAGTTATGCTATGAGTATGGGATTAAGATTCTTGATAATGAAAAATGCCCTATAGAAAAAGATGGGGCAAAGATTTATATTAGTGGATTGGATTGGAGAAATTCGTCTGCTAATATGCGTGATGTTTTAGGATATGCTGATTTGGATTATTTTAATATTCTATTATGTCACGATGCCTCAAAGTTTAATTTTCTATCTGAGTACGGTTATGATATAGTGTTTACTGGTCATATTCATGGCGGGCTTGTACGTATTCCTTTTAAGGGAGGAGTATTTGCTTCCGATTACACATTCTTTCCTAAATATGACCACGGTGTATATATAGAAAAGAACTCCACTATGGTGTGCAGTTCTGGACTGGGTGATGCCAGAATACCTCGCTGGAATAATCCAAGAGAGGTTGTTTTTGTGAAATTACATAAGGATAAAATCCAATAGTTATAAAGAAGGAAATTTATATGAGAAAAATTTTGGTTACAGGTTGCAATGGACAGCTTGGCCGTGCAATCCAGAATGAGTATAAGGATGAGGTAGAGTTTATCCTTACAGATGTTGTTGAGGGTGAGAAGATTTCACCACTTAACATTATGGATTTAGAAGAGGTGCTTAGCTTTATTGAGGCTAAGAAGCCAGATGTAATTATTAACTGTGCAGCAGCTACTAATGTAGATGGCTGTGAAAAGGACTGGGATTTTGCTTACAAGCTTAATGCTCTTGGCCCTAGAAATCTTGCTATTGCAGCTTCAAAAGTTGGAGCAAAGCTTGTGCATGTAAGTACAGATTATGTATTCCCAGGAAATGCTACAAAGCCTATCACAGAGTTTGACCAGCCAGCGCCTATCAGTGCTTATGGAAAGACTAAGTATGAGGGTGAGAAATTTGTTCAGCAGTTTGCAGATAAATGGTTTATCGTTCGTACAGCATGGCTTTATGGAGATGGAAAGAATTTTGTTAAGACTATGCTTAGCTTAGCAGAGACTCATGACGAGCTTTCAGTAGTTTGTGATCAGCTTGGTTCACCAACATCAGCAGTTGAGCTTGCCCGTATGATTCATCATCTCGAGCCTACAGAGAATTATGGAATCTTCCATGGTACATGTGAAGGTGATACAAACTGGGCAGATTTTACAGAAGAAATTTTTAAGCTCAAGGGTATTAACGTAAAGGTTAATCATGTTACAAGTGAGGAGTACAAGAAGATGAATCCTGCAAGTGCAGACAGACCTCACTATTCAATTTTAGATAACTATATGCTTCGCCTTACAAGCGGCTACAAGATGGCTGATTGGAAGGACGCATTAAAAGAATATTTAAACTAACCGGAAGGAGCGAAAGCTTATAATGAAAGGTATTATTTTAGCAGGTGGTTCGGGAACAAGACTTTACCCATTGACAAAGGCTATTAGTAAGCAGATTATGCCTATCTATGATAAGCCAATGATTTATTATCCATTATCTACACTTATGTTGGCAGGTATTCGCGAGGTACTTATTATTTCTACACCAAGAGATCTTCCTGTTTTTAAGGAGCTTTTAGGTGATGGAAAGCAGCTTGGAATGGATATCCAGTATGCAGTTCAGGAGGCTCCAAACGGTCTTGCTGAGGCATTTATTATTGGTGCAGATTTTATCGGAAGCGATGCAGTTGCACTTGTACTTGGTGATAATATTTTCTATGGTCAGTCATTCTCTAAGGTGCTTCTTTCTGCAGCTGAAAGAACTGAGTCTGAGCCTGGTGCTACAATCTTTGGATACTATGTACGTGATCCAAGAGAGTACGGTGTAGTAGAGTTTGATGAGAATGGCGTTGCTATTTCCATCGAGGAAAAGCCAGAGAAGCCAAAGAGCAATTATGCTGTTCCAGGACTTTATTTCTATGATAATTCGGTTGTTGAGATTGCTAAGACAATCACTCCTTCAGCAAGAGGAGAGCTTGAAATTACAGCTGTTAACAACGCATATTTACAAAGAGGAAATCTCCATGTAGAAACACTTGGACGTGGATTTGCATGGCTTGATACAGGAAATCACGATATGCTTCTTCAGGCAGCTGAGTTTGTCAGCACATTCCAGAAGAGACAAGGAATGTATGTATCTTGCATCGAGGAGATTGCATACAAGCGCGGCTTCATTAATAAGGAGCAGCTTCTTAAGCTTGCCGAACCTCTTATGAAGACAGACTACGGTAAGTATCTCGTAGATGTATCTAATGGACTATAAAATGGTAAGGAAGATTTAACAATGGCAATTACAGTAGAGAAAAATGTTAATGGTATAGAAGGCTTATGTGTTATCACTCCAAAGGTATTCGGTGATGACCGTGGGTATTTTATTGAGACATATAGTCAGAGAGATATGGAGGCTGAGGGACTTAATTATACATTCGTTCAGGACAATCAGTCTGCCAGCAAGAAAGGTGTTCTTCGTGGACTTCACTTCCAGAAGGAGTACGCACAGGATAAGCTTGTTCGCGTAATTTCTGGTGAGGTTTATGATGTGGCAGTTGATCTTCGCCCAGGTTCACCTACATTTGGTAAGCACTATGGAATTCTTCTTTCAGCTGAGAATAAAAAGCAGTTCCTTGTTCCAAAGGGATTTGCTCATGGATTCTTAGTAGTTAGTGATTTCGCAGAGTTCTGCTATAAGGTTACAGATTTTTATCATCCAAATGATGAGGGGGGACTCGCATTTGATGATCCAGATATTAATGTTCAGTGGCCAATACCAGAAGGAATGACAAAGGCTGATTTGATTCTTTCTGATAAGGACAAGATTAACCCAAGCTTTAAGGAATATTGCGCAGAGAGAGGACTGTAAAATGAAAATTGCGGTAGCAGGTACAGGCTATGTAGGACTATCGATTGCTACATTGTTGGCACAGCATCATGAGGTTCACGCTGTAGATGTTATTCCTGAAAAGGTAGAAAAGATTAATAAGAAGATTTCTCCAATTCAGGATGAGTATATCGAAAAGTATCTTGCTGAAAAGGAATTAAATTTAGTGGCGACACTGGATGCTGAGGAAGCATATACGGATGCAGAATTTGTTGTTATTGCAGCACCTACAAATTATGATTCTCAGACACAGTATTTTGATACATCGGCAGTAGAGAAAGTTATCGAGCTGGTAATCAAATACAATCCAAATGCGATTATGGTTATCAAGTCTACAATTCCTGTAGGCTATACAAAATCAATTAGAGAAAAGTTCAATTCAAAGAACATCATGTTCAGCCCGGAGTTTCTTCGTGAAAGCAAGGCATTATATGATAACTTGTATCCTTCAAGAATCATTGTTGGTACAGATTTAGAGGATGAGAGATTAGTTAAGGCAGCTCATACATTTGCAGGGCTTCTTCAGGAAGGTGCCATAAAAGAGGATATCGATACTCTTTACATGGGATTCACCGAGGCTGAGGCAGTAAAGCTTTTTGCTAATACATATCTTGCTCTTAGAGTTTCATATTTCAATGAGCTTGATACCTATGCTGAGATGAAAGGACTTAATACAGAGCAGATTATCAACGGCGTTTGCCTTGATCCTCGTATTGGTTCTCATTATAATAATCCATCTTTTGGCTACGGCGGATATTGCTTACCAAAGGATACAAAGCAGCTCCTTGCAAACTATAAGGATGTGCCACAGGATATGATGTCAGCTATCGTGGAGAGTAATAAGACTCGTAAGGATTTCATCGCCGACAGAGTTCTCCAAAAGGCTGGATATTATGGATATTCAGAGGGCAACACATGGAATGCTGCAAGTGAGAAGCAGGTAACAGTTGGTGTGTACCGCCTCACTATGAAGTCTAATTCAGATAATTTCCGTCAGAGTTCAATTCAGGGAATTATGAAGCGTATTAAGGCTAAGGGAGCTACAGTTGTTATTTATGAGCCATCACTTAATGATGGTGACACATTCTTCGGAAGTGTTGTAGTAAACGATTTGCAGAAATTTAAGGACATGAGCGACAGTATTATCGCAAACCGATATGATTCGTGTTTGGATGATGTTATAGATAAGGTTTACACTAGGGATATCTTTAAGAGAGATTAAATCTGAGGTAGCTTATGATTCTGGGGGTTTTTGGAGCTGGAGGCAATGGGAAAACTGTTGTAGATGCGGCGCAGATTTTTTGGGGTAATACATCGCGTTGGGAAAAAATCATTTTTATCGATGATGTTGTTGGTGAGAAAGAGGTTTATCAACATGAGGTTTTTACCTATGAGGAGATGAAAGAAAAATATTCTCCCGACAAAATAGAAATTCTGATAAGTCTGGGCGAGCCTTCTGCCAGAAAGCATGCATATGATATGATAAAGCATGATGGTTACAGGCTGGGACAGCTTATTACACCGGGTTCGGTGTTGCCACAAAACTACAGCTTTGGCGAGGGAGTTATCATACTGGAAGCTGATATTAACAGTGATGTGACTGTTGGTGATAACACTTTTATTTCGGCGGAGGCAATGATAGGTCATGATACGATTATTGGTAATGATTGTATAATAGGACCTCGGGCGTTTATCGCTGGTCATTGCAATATTGGCAATCAGGTTTATATTGGTCCTAATGCAAGCCTTCGAGACAGAATCAACATAGAAGATACAGCGGTTGTTTCTATAGGTGCTGTGGTTTTCAAAAACGTAACAAGCGATTCGATCGCAATCGGTAATCCATCCAGAAGTATGAAGAAGACTGATGATTATCAGGTTTTTAAGTGATAATAATGGAATTATTAAAGGGCGTCCGATGGACGCCCTTTGTGTTGCTGAGTTATGTAAAATTGCTTGGTAAGACGCTATATGATTAATGTAATTTTTTATTGTTGAATATATAAATGTGGCGGAATTGTGAAATGTTACATAATAATTGCAAAAAATACACAGATATTTTTACTAATCAGTAATTGTCAACAGACGGAGCTGAGTTGTATAATTTAGCAATATGGCTGATTATGGGCAAATATAAATAGGGGCTGAGGAAATGATTAGAGTATTACAATGTGTTAACAATATGCATAGAGCTGGCCTTGAAACCATGCTTATGAATTATTATAGAAGAATCGATAGAGAACAGATTCAATTTGATTTTCTTACTCATAGACCAGAGAGAGCGGACTATGATGATGAAATCGAGTCGTTAGGTGGAAAAGTATATTACGCACCACGTTTATACCCACAGAATTTACCAGAATACAATAGATATATGCGTCAGTTCTTTAAGGAACATCCAGAATACAAAATTATGCACTCGCATATTGACCCAATGAGCTACTTGCCATTGAAGGCAGGAAAGAAAGCTGGTGTTCCAATCAGAATTGCACACAGCCACAACACTTCTATTGATAAAGATATGAAGTATTGGCTGAAGATGTACTATCGCGAAAGAATTACTTCAGTTGCTACTGATTTTCTTGCATGCGGTGAAGAAGCCGGTCAGTTCTTATTTAAAGGAAAACCATTTGAAGTTGTTCCTAATGCTATCGAAAAAGACCCATTTCTCTTTAATGAAGATGTTAGAACAAAGAAGAGACAGGAACTTGGTCTTGGTGATGAATTAGTAATTGGACATATTGGAAGAATTTCTTATCAGAAGAATCATAGATTACTGGTTCAGATTTTTAGTAATATAGTTAAGCTTAATCCTAATTCAAAGCTTTTAATCATCGGTGTTGGTGAGAAGGAAGAAGAAATTAGAAAGCTTGTAAATGATTTGGGTATTACTGATAAGGTTCTTTTCCTTGGAAAGAGAACAGATGTAAATGAGTTATATCAGGCAATGGATGCGTTCGTGATGCCTTCATTCTTCGAGGGCGTGCCGGTAGTTGGTGTTGAAGCGCAGTTCGCAAAGCTTCCATGTTTCTTCTCTGATAAAGTACCAGTTGAGGTTTCATTTAGTGAGGCTACATCATTTATCAAACTAGAGGAAGACCCAGCTGTTTGGGCTAAGACTATTTTGGATAAGATGGCATCATTTAAGGATAGAAGAAATATCCAGTTAACTGATAACAGATACGATATCAATGAATCATATATCGTATTAGAAGATATGTATAAGCAATTTTATTCACGTTTATAGAGGGAATAATCATGAGTGGAAAAATTTCAATAATAATACCAGTTTATAATGTAGAAAAATACCTTGACCAGTGTTTAGAGTCTGTTGTGAATCAAACCTATAAAGATTTACAAATTATTCTTGTCGATGATAAGAGCCCAGATGGCTCAGGAGCATTATGCGACGCATGGGTAGATAAAGATAATAGAATTGAAGTAGTTCACAAAGATGTAAATGAAGGCCTGGGATTTGCGAGAAATACAGGTTTGAACTACGTCAAGGGTGACTATATTTTATTTTTAGATTCAGATGATTTTTATGATTTGGATTTATGTGAAAAGACAATGACAGCTATTAAAGAGTCAGATGCTGACATTTGTTATTTCGGACATAAGAAGTATGTTGATGGAAAAACTATCGACAATGATTATGTCATGAATATGAAGGATAAATATGAGGGAAAAGAAATTATTGATGAATTCTTAGCCCAAATAATTGGTCAGGCAGTTGATGAAAGTGGTCTTCCTAAAATAGACATGTCTGCGTGGAGAGTCTTATATAAGAAAGATATTATTTTTGATAACAATGTGAGATTTTGCTCGGAACGAGAATATTTATGTGAAGACTTATTCTTTAGAATTGAGTTATGTAAGTTTATAAAAAAAGTGGCAGTTGTTAAAGAAAATTTATACAACTATAGATATAATGACGATTCATTAACATCTCGTTATAGAGAAGATAGATTCGATGCATCGAAAAGACTATACAATAAGTTGTGTGAAAGCATTGCTGATATTGATAGTGCTGATATTGCAGAACGAGCAATCAGATGTTTCATGAATAATCTTATCTTTTGTTTGAAGCAAGAGGAATTTCATAGTAAGAATAGATATTTTAAAGCATTAGGAAGAATTAAGGAATATTCTAGTGATTCTTTGGTTCAAGAATTATTAGTGAAATATCCAATTGATAAAATGAAAAAAACAAATAAGCTCTTGTTTAAAATGGTGTTAAATAAAAGAGCTGTTATTGTGTTCTATTTGGTTAAAGCAAAGAGGATTTTTGGTTAAATGTATTCAATAAAAAAATATATACCTATAAGTTTTACATATATAGCAATAGTTGCAACTATATTCGCATGTTTGGTTAAAACACAGTTCTTTGATTTCACAAGGGTAAGAAATGCGTGCATTTTAGTAGTCGCAGTTTTTGTCATTCTGAATCTAAAGAAGATAAAGAAAGAATATTTTGGCATAGAAACAGTGTTTTTCTTAATTCATATTGGTTGGTCAATATATGCTTCGTATCTGAATGTCGGTGGTGTTGTAACGACAAATCCATTTTTGTCTTCATTGGCTTATTCTGTACTACTTACTGAATGCTATCTTTTCTTTGCAATTATGGCAGGGGAAGGGTTAATGAACAAATACATTGATCTTCTTTTTAAGTATTTGTTCGGCATAATGGTAGTTAATGATTTGTTGATTTTAGCAAGGATTACTAATAGCACTTACTATCTTGTGGGAATCAAGTTTGATGTTACATATCTTCATATCATGGTTTTAGCTTTATTCTATTATAAATATATGATGACAGAAGATATTGATAGAATAACATGGGTTAAGTATATTGTTTTAATCGCAGAATCAGTACTTATAGCAAAAGTTGTTGACTGTGCTACTGGGTTAGTTGGTGCGGTATTGCTTGTCGTAATGTTATTCGTTCATAGAAATAAGAATTACATTATGAATAAGAGGCTTCTTATATTACTAGTGGCAATAGCGTGTATGCTTTTCCCATTCTGGTATAATCTGATTCTTTCTAATCATTATGTTACTTATTTTGTTGAAGGTATCTTGCATAAAAAGATTACTTTAACAGGACGTACATATATATACGAAATAGCATTAGTGTTACTCGGCGATGGCTGGATGACTGGCTATGGTATAGGAACAAATTATGAAATATGTATGAGAGCAGGGTTTGTTAACATTCAAAATGGTTTTTTGAAAGTTTTCATGGATACTGGTATCATTGGTGGACTATCTCTTTTGGCACTTGTTTTTTTAGTGTTCGGAAGAACAAGGAATAGTAGAAAAGAAACAATCATTTTCGCTTCATACATTTTTGTTTTTATTATTCTTTCGTCTATTGAGATTACAATCGGAAATACATTTATGTTTTGGTTATTGTTTTTATTTGTATATGGTAGAGCGGTTAGAAATACAAATAAAAAATAAAAAAATATATCTTATATAAGTTATGAAATAAATTGTTATACGGGGGAGAAGTAATTGTTAAGAAAAATTAAATTAATTATATGCAGTATGCTCATTGTGAGTATATTCCTGCTAAACTCAAATGTTATTGACGCAAAGGTTAAAGTACGTAAATCTGTTGCGGCTTCACAACAAACAGTCAAGTTAGTTAATGTTAGAAAGTTTGGAGCAAAGGGTGACGGCGTTACAGACGATTACCAAAGTATTATAAATGCACTAAATGCAGTTAAAGATACTTCAAGTGTTTTGTATTTTCCGAACGGTGACTATTACTGTTCAACTAAAATTCTATTAAATTCCAGCTATTCCATCAAAGGGGAATCTAAGGAACAAACCACAATTACATTTAGAGATTGTACCAAGAAAGCTAATTACGACGAATGGAATCAAAGAGGTTTGTTTACATTCAACGGTAAATCACTTTCTTTATCAAATATTACTTTTAGATATATCGCTAATACAGAAACAAAATATACTCGTACAAAAACTCAAACCGGTGCCGAAGCTCCTGAGGGAGTTTTGGTATCTGTTTTGCGTGGAGATAATATTAATATACAGGATTCTGTTTTTTGGGTAGGAGGAAAAGCCAATCCCTCAATAACATGTATGTGGATGAAAGCTGAGGGCGCTGATATTTCTAATGTAAATATTAATAGGTGCAAATTTGAAAATGATACCACAGCAACTGTTGGAGGCTGTCTATGGTTTTCTTCGCATGACAACAAGAATGTAAAAGTAAATAATGTCGTAATATCGGAATGTGAAATGCTGAAACATGCCAACGATGAAGCGTTAGCTCTTTGGGGGTTTAATGTATGCGATTTTTACATTATGAATAACAATATCACTTATAGTGGTCAGCAAGTTCAAAACGATGTTTTGATATCATTTGGTATGCCAGATCCAAGTAGAGTAGAATCCTTAAGAAATATTCACTTTAATAATAATGCAATTAATTTAAATGGAAAGTGTATAGCAGCGGTTAAATTTCAGCTTCTTTCGAATGATTCATATATAGATTTTAGCAACAATACTATTGAAGGTAATATGAACAATAAAACTACATTAGATTGTATTTGGTTTGCAAAATCAGGGACTGTTGATTTTTATAATAATACTATCAATGTTAAGGGTGGAAACAAAGTTTCTCTGTTAAAGAAAAGTCATGAAAATGATGTAAATATGAAAGGAAATTCCTTTAATCGTAGATAGAAAAAATTCATGGAGAATAGTTTTATGAAGAAATGTGCTTTTATCAATCCGTATTTTGGAAAACTCCCTAAAACATTTCCGGTTTTCCTTAAAACCTGTGAGAAGAATCCGGATTTTGAGTGGTTGTTTTTCACCGATGATGAGTCAGATTATGATTATCCCCAAAATGTAAAAAGAATATTGATGACATTTGACGAAATGAGAGAGCTTGCCCAGAGCAAATTCGATTTTCCCATTGTTTTAAATCAACCATATAAATTATGTGATTATAAGCCTGCGTATGGTCTTATTTTTGAAGATTACATTAAAGAATACAGATTTTGGGGCCATTGCGATGTTGATACAATCATGGGCAATCTTGGAAGATTTATAGATGATAAGATGCTTGATGAATATGATAAGATTTTTTGTTTAGGACACATGATTCTCTACAGAAATTCTTTCGAAAACAATCGTGTGTTTATGAAGGAAGCAAGAGGAAGATATTTCTACAAAGAATCGTTCACTACTGAGAAAATCACAGCATTTGATGAGACATGGGATGAAAATACAACCGTTAATACAGTGTTTGTAGATAATGGCTATAAGGTTATGATGGAAGACTGGTCTGTAAATTTCCAGATATTACCTACACGTTTCACAAGAGTAGTTTTTAATCCTGAAAAATATGGATTTGATGTTTTCCCTTACGAGAGAGCTGTTTATGTTTGGGATAATGGAGATATAAAGAAATATTATATGGAAAAAGGAAAGCTTTGTCATAAGGAAGAGTTATATATGCATTTCCAAAGTAGAGACATGAAGTTTTCCGAAGATGTATTGACATCGGATTTATTTAAAATTGTTCCTAATAGGTACTGTGCGTTATCAAGAAATATTGATTGTGATAGAGACTTTTATAGGGAATCACGTCCAGTGCTTTCTTTTCATTATTTCCAACTAAAGTGGAAGAGATTTATGAAAAGGATGAAAAAAAATGGATAAATTAAAGAGCATTATTAAAAAGATTATATTCGGCTATAAAGCTGATTCAGAAAGCTATGAAAAATTCCTTAAGAATTTGGGAGTTAAAATAGGAAAAAACTTTCAAATTTATTATCCATCAAGCACAGTCATTGATCTCCAAAATCCATATCTTTTGACTATTGGAGATAATGTCTCGCTAACAGGCCCGGTTACAATTATGACCCATGATTATAGCTGGAAAGTATTCAAAGTAATGGATGGACGTATTTTAGGTAATCAGAGACCAGTTACCATTGGAAACAATGTATTTGTTGGCTGGGGCGCTACAATTCTTGCTGGAGCTAATATAGGTGACAATGTAATTATTGGAGCAGGTGCTGTTGTTACATCAAAGTGTGAGAGTAATTCAGTATATGCAGGCTCACCTGCAAAGCGAATTATGTCTATTGAAGAATTTATAGAACGTCGAGAAAAGAAGCAGGTAGAGGAAGCGCAGCAGATATACAAATCATATGTCAGAAGATTTGGCGAAAAGCCAAAAATGAGATTGTTTGAATCATATTTCCCTATTTTCACTTCTGAAAGAAACTATTCTGAAGTTGTGGCAGAGTTTGGAGATAGATTGGAATTAGAAGATACCAAGGAATTAAGTCTGGAATACCTTAAAAGAAATCAAAATTCTTTTGATTCATTTGAGGATTTTGAAAACAGTATTGAGATAGAGAAGAGTGTAAAAAATGATTAGTGTGATTATTCCTGTATATAATGTTGAAAAGTATCTGGAAAGATGCATTAATTCTATATTATCTCAAACATATAAAAATGTTGAGATAGTTTTAGTAGATGATGGATCAAAAGATTCTTCTCCACAGATTTGTGATGATTTTTCACTCAAGCATGACAATATTAAGGTAATACATATTCCTAATGGAGGAGTTAGTAACGCTCGTAATTTAGGTATAAAAGAAGCAAAAGGGGAATGGATTACCTTTGTTGATGCAGATGATTATTTAGATCTTTCTCATTTAGAAGTACTTAATAACTCAGTGGAAAGTAATGTAGACCTTGGAGTATGTGATTATAAGCTAGTATCAGAAAATGGTGAGGTAATACAAGCTCGTGTTTTGACAGATGAATTTCCAAATTCATTTTCAAAGATTCAGGCATTGGAAGATATGGGAAGAGGCACCTCTGTATGGGGATATGTCTGGAATAAGCTTTTTAAAAAAGAACTAATTATTTCGAATGATATTTGGTTTGATTCTGATATTAAGATTTGGGAAGATATGCTTTTTTGTGCAGAATATATTTCTTATTGTGAAAAGGTATTTGTTGCACAAAACTCTTCATATAACTATGTGGTGAGAGAAGGCAGTGCAGTAAACAGCACATCATTTACCCTGATTTCTACTAAATATACAGCATGCGAAAAATTTGAAATACTTTTGGATGGGCTGATAAACAAGGGTATTCTTTCAGAAAACTCTCAGTTTTCAATTTGGGTGAAAACTGTTTTTGCGGAAACATGTCTATATGGAATTATAAATGGACAGTTTAAGAATAGAATTTATGATAAAAAGCTTATAGATAAATATTTATCTAAAGTAAAAAAATATAAAAAGTATATTAATGTACGACAAAGAGTTGAATTAGATGCTCTAAGAGTATGTCCGTACATAATATATATATTAAAGAGGGAATAGGATATGAGAAAAAAAGAAGTAAGAATTGTAACTATTGTAGACAGAAATTATGGTAATCGATTGCAGAACCTTGCATTAACAAGAGTTTTAGAACAATTGGGATGTAATGTTAAGACATTACCAGTTCAAAAATTATATAAATTAAAGAAAATGGTCAAGATTGTGCTTAACCCAATATTGGGAAAAGGCAATGAATGGGAAAAATTTGAAACACTCATTCACTATGACAGATGCATTGCTTCAGAGATTAATACAGACAAAATTGATTACTTTGTAGCTGGAAGTGATCAGGTATGGAACCCACACTTTGTATTCCTTTCAAAGAGAGAGTTCCTTTATTTTGCAAAGCCAGAACAGAGAGTTTCTTATGCTGGAAGTTTTGGTGTAACTGAATATCCAGAGGATAAGAAAAAAGAATATGGTGAAGAATTAAAGAAATTTAAGGCAATCTCAGTAAGAGAAAAATCAGCCATTGATCTTGTTAAGGAAATGTCTGGCAGGGATGCACAGTTTGTTCTTGATCCAACTCTTCTTTTATCAGCAGATGATTGGAATCGTGAGATCAAGAACAAGGATCAGGAAGGCAAGCCATATGTAGCTGTTTACTTCCTTGGTGATATGAAGAACGAATGCGTCACAAAGGTCCTTGATGAATGTAAGAAAAAGGGAATGGGCGTAAAGAATATTCTAGAAATGAATAAGGCAAATGATGGCGGAGTTGGTCCATTCGATTTCGTTTCCATTATTAAAAATGCAGATTATGTTTTAACAGATTCATTCCATGCAACTGTATTTTCTTTGATTTATCACAGAGACTTTGTTGTAGTTAATCGAAGCAAAGACAAGTGGACAGGAAATATGAGCACAAGACTCGTTTCATTACTAGATATGATTGGTATGCAGGAACGTTTTGTTGCTACTACAGATGAGCTTGAAAAGATTAACTGGAATTGTGACTATTCAGGTGTAGATTCAATAATTGAGGCGGAAAAAGCAAACTCAATTGACTTTTTAAAGAACAGTTTAAATATTTAATTAGGTGTTATAAAAATGAAAATTGAAAGAACTAAGAATGCTACAAGAAATATATTTTTTGGTGTGGTTTTAAAGATTTATCAGTTGCTCATACCATTTGTAATGAGAACACTGATGATATACTTGCTTGGTCCAGGTTATGCTGGTTTGAATGGACTTTTCACTTCCATACTTCAGGTTCTGAATTTGGCAGAGTTAGGTGTAGGATCAGCGATGGTATTCTCTATGTATAAACCAATTGCCGAAGATGATGAGGATACTATTTGTGCATTAATGTCACTATATAGAACATATTATAGAGTGATTGGATTAATTATAGCGGTAGCGGGATGTACAGTAATACCTTTTTTACCAAAGCTTATAAAGGCTGATTTACCTAGCGATATAAATCTGTATGTTTTATATCTAATGAACTTAGCAGCTACAGTTTTGACATATTGGCTTTTTGCTTATAGAAATAGTGTTCTAACTGCACATCAAAGAAATGATGTAGCTAATAGAGTAGTAATGGTCACCGATACCATAAAATATATAGTTCAAATAATAGTATTAACAGTATTTAGAGACTATTATTTGTATGTGTTGGCTATTCTTTTTTCTCAAATAATTGCAAATATTATAACAGCTCATTTTTCTAAAAAGTTGTATCCACAGTATAATCCAAAAGGTAAGTTGCCAAAGGAAGAGATTAAAGTAATTAATAAGCGAATCACCGATTTATTTACCTCTAAGCTGGGTTCTGTAATAGTTGGTTCTGCTGATGCAATTGTCATATCTGCATTTTTGGGATTGACTAGTCTTACTACTTATCAGAATTATTTCTATCCTATTAATTCGGTAATGGGAGTTATTACTATTGTTTACACGGCTTGTACAGCAGGAATAGGCAATAGTATTATCATGGAAACCCAAGAGAAGAATTTCAACGACCTTAAAAAGCTTACTTTTATAATTTGTTGGATTTCTGGTTTTTGTGCGGCATGCTTCTTGCTCTTAATGCAACCATTTATGAAGTTATGGATGGGCGAGAAATTAATGTTGAATTATATGATGGTAATCTGCCTGGTAGCATATTTCTTTATTCAAGAAATAAATTCTCTTTTGAATTTATATAAAGATGCAGCGGGAATGTGGCACGAAGATAGATTTAGACCATTAGTAACAGCACTTAGTAATCTTGTTATGAATTTAGTGATGGTTCAGTGGTGGGGGCTTTATGGTGTAATTTTATCAACTGTAATAAGTATGTTGTTAATAGGAATGCCATGGATTCTACACAATTTGTTTACAGTATTGTTTGAAAGAAGATTTCTTGCACAATATTTAAAATCGCTGTTTTCATATACAGTGGTTGTTATAATTATCGATAGCATCGTTGCATTTATATGCCTTAAAATCACAGGAAATCCACTGTTTGAAATGATTGTAAGACTAGTGATATGTACAGTTTTAGTCAACAGCACCTTCATTGTAATATATCACAAAACTGATGAGTTCAATGAGGCTATAAATCTATTTGACAAAATGACAAAAGGAAAACTAAAGAGAATAATTAAAAAATAAGAGGGAGACGAGAGATGAATAGGGAGAATTATTTGGTATCGATCATTGTACCAGTGTACAATGTCGAGAAGTATTTGGAAAAATGTATTAGTAGTTTAACTACACAATCTTATGAGAATATTGAAATCATTTTAATTAATGATGGTTCAAAGGATAAGTCTGGAGAGATATGCGATAAGTTTGCTGAGAAGGATGAGAGAGTAGTTGTATTCCATCAGAAAAATAGCGGAGTTTCTGTTGCAAGAAATAAGGGCTTAGAACTTGCTAAAGGTGAATATATTGCATTTGTAGATTCAGATGATATTGTATCGGAAAAGTATGTAGAAATACTTCTTGATGCATGCGTTAATAATAATGCGAAAATGTCTCAGTGTAACCATGACAGATTTGAGGATGATAACACAATTGATATGTATAAGGATGATTACAAAGAGGCTTGCCCAATTATTAGTGGCCGCGATATTTGTAAGAAAATTTATACTATTGAAGGTGTAAATGCAACTGTTCTTTGGAATAAGTTATATCACCGTTCATTGTTTGATGGTTTAAGATTCCCTGAGGGCAAGATTCACGAGGATTTATATTTATCTTATAGAGTATTTTATTCTGTTGAGAGAGTTGCGATTGTTCCTATATCTCTGTATTACTATCGTATAACTCCTGAGTCTATTACACAGAAGACTTTTTCTAAGAAGAATTTATTCTATTTAGATGCAGTAAAATCACAGGTTGATTATTACACTGAACAAAACGACAAAGAATTAGTGGAAAAAAGTAGTGGGCATTACGCTGATATAGTTATTTCTTTCTACAGAAATGTTAGAGAGAATCTTAGTAAGGATGAGTTTAATGCTGATGATTTAGTGAATAATATGAAAATGATTGTTGCATTACGTGAGAATAATCATTTAGTAAATCCCTTAAAGTATAAGCATTTCATAAAATGTCCGCTAATTACATCACAAATGGTTAGATATTCTACTGCCATTAAACGTAGGATAAAGTTTTCATAGGAGTCGATAAAATTGATAAGAATAACGAATAAAGAGAAATGCTGTGGTTGTATGGCTTGCGCCCAGGCGTGTCCTGTTGGCTGTATTGAAATGCAAGCGGATGCAGAAGGATTTTTATATCCTAATGTGGATGAGACGAAATGCATATCTTGTAACAAATGCGAGCGAGTATGTCCAATCATAAATGATTCAAAAAAATCTGAGGATGTGATTACCGCATTCGCAGCATATTCTAAAAATGAAGAGCTTCTACTAAAATCATCATCAGGAGCTATTTTTACTGAGATTGCGTCTTTGGTTTTAAAAGATGGTGGTGTCGTTTTTGGTGCAGCTTTTGATGAGGATTTTATGGTAAGACATACTTACGTAGAATCTATGGAAGATTTATATATTCTTCAGAGCAGTAAGTATGTTCAAAGTGTTATTGGTAATTCATTTAAAGAGGCAGAGACATTTCTTAAAGCTGGTAGAAAAGTATTGTATACTGGAACTGGATGTCAAATTGCTGGCCTAAAAGGATATTTAGGAAAAGAATACGATAATTTGTTTACCATAGATGTTTTGTGCCATGGGGCACCTAGCTCCCTTGTATGGAAAAAATATTTAGATAGTTTAAAAAGAAAAACCGGATTTGAGAAATTTGAGCATATTCGATTTAGAGTAAAGAATCCTAGTTGGAAAGATTATTCATTTGAAGTAACATCTGCATCTGGAAAAAAATATAGCCAATTATATAGGGATAATATATACATGAAATTATTCTTGAGAGACATATGTTTACGTCCATCATGCTATAGTTGTTCCTTTAAAAATATGGAAAGATACTCTGATATTACTTTAGGAGATTGTTGGGGTATCGAGAATATCATGCCGGATTTTTACAATGAGAAGGGTGTTTCGGTTGTGATAACTCACTCGCAACCAGGAATGAAGATGTTTGATAATATTAAATCAAACTTGGTATATAAGGAGGGAGAAGTTGATTTTTATCTTCCTAAAACGGCAGATTCACGACATTCTATGAAGGTGCCAAGTAATAGGGCAAAGTTTTTTAAAAAACTTTCAAAATGTGACGATGTTCAGGAATTATTAAAATATACTGAACCAGATGCATTAAGAGTGATATATAGAAAGATTAAAAAGATAATTAAGAAATAAGGTTTTTATAATTAAGATAAAACGAAATGTTATATTGTAGAGATGTTGCTTACCATAATTTTTTTTACATAAACAATAAAAGATAGCTAAGAAAGGAGACAGTAAATTGAGACAGAGTAGGAAAGCAATTTTTTATTATGCAATGTGTATCATTTTTGCTTTATTGTTGAATGTGACAAATGTAGATGCTGAGGAGGTTCAAGTATCTGATGTCACTTCAGAGTATTCAGTTACTGATTCGACAGAAAATGAAATTGAAGACGAACAGAATGAAGAAATCGAGAATGAAGAAAACAACAATGAATTAAATGATACCAATGGGGATGAGGTTAATGAAAAATTTGCTGACGAAATGGTATTATTGGAGGATTCTAAACTTCAAGAAAGTTTATTGGAAAACAATCAGGAGATTAGTCTTTTAGAGTCTAGTAAGATTCAGAAGAGTGCAAATCTTTTAGCTACCACTTCTAATAACCAAGATTATGTAAGTGTTAAAGATTATGGTGCAGTTGGTGATGGTAAAACTGACGATAGTGCTGCTATACAGAAAGCGTGTAATGCAGCTCGTGATTATGGTAAGACTTTATATTTCCCTAATGGAAATTATTACTCGTCAACTAATATTTTGTTAAACTTTGACTGTGTAGTTAAAGGTGAATCAAAAGAAAACACAATTATAAATTTTAGAGATTATGTAAATAAAAATAGCATTGACAGCTGGGATCAAAGAGGAATTGTAACTTTTAAGGCCAATTCACTTACTATGGAAAACATATCTTTTAGGTATACAGCTGATAATGGTACAAATTTTACTAGAAAGAAGAATCAGTCTGGAACAGAAGGTGTTTTATTCTCCATCATAAAAGGTAATTCAATTTCAATTAATAATTGTGGCTTTTATGTAGGAGGGGCTCAGAATCCTTCAATAACAGTCATGTGGATTAAAGCTGAGCAAACAGATATTAAGAATGTTAAGCTTAGTAAGTGTACATTAACTAATGATGCTGAAGCTACTGTTGGTGGAGGGTTATGGATTTCTGCTCACGATAGGTCAGATGTAAAAGTATCCGATATTCACGTTTCTGAGTGCACAATATCCAAAAAAGGAAATGACGAGGCCTTATCACTATGGGGATATTACCTAAGTGATATCTATATTGATTCTAACACTTTTAACTTTTCTGGAACCAAGGTTCAAAATGATGTGTTTATCGCTTTTGGAATGCCTGATACAAACAGAGTTGAAAGACTTACAGATATATATTTTACAAACAACCAAATAAATGTTAATGGCGCGGCGATGGATTTAATAAAAGCGCAGATATTATCTAGTAATTCAGAAATACATATTAGTGGAAATCATATCGACGGTGCAATCCAAGGTGTAACATGGTTCTCATGTTTTACATTCTATAAATCAAGTAAAATATTTTTGCATGATAATCATATTAATTTGACAGGTGGCAAAGTTGTATCATACATGACTTACAGATTTGGTACTATAGAATCTACAGACAATTATTTTACAACGAAGAATTGCAATAGAAGTATGATTATTAAGATGAATGATACGCAATATTTTGATTATGCAAACGTTCAGTGTTATCGTGATCATTTTAGTTTCGCGGACACAAATACAATCTCGGAGCAGTCTACTGTGCAATATCCTGCTAGTGGTCAGCTTAGATTTGAGGGATGTACTTTTGATACAACAGGAAGTGCTTTGCATGAATTTAGATATCAGATTTTAACGAAGACTGATGGAAGTACCGATTATGCTTATAATAAAATAATATTTTTAAATTGCAATTTTGATAGTAACTTGATATTTAAGTTCTATAAGTTTTCGAATACCCATTTAATATTAACTGGTACTACTTGCAAAAATTTGAATTTTCATAATCCAAACGGTAATAAGTGTCTTTTTGGATTAGATATTTCAAAACTTGTATGTAATTCTGTAAGATTAAATTACAAAGAAGTGCAGAAAAATAAATTGAATGCAACCAGTGGATATATAATAATGTAAAAAAATAAAAGGGCACCAACAAATAATGCTGATGCCCTTTTGTTTAAATATATGTAATATTATAAATTGTTTTGGTACCAGATAACGCATAATAATTGAGGAGTGAGACAAATGTCTGTAAGAATCAGTGTTATTACACCTACCTATAATAGAGCAGCTGTTCTTGGTAGAGTATTCGAGAGTCTGATGAATCAAACCAATAAAGAATTCGAGTGGATAATTATTGACGATGGTTCAAAAGATGATACAAAGACTGTTGTTGAGGGTTATGTTAGTAAAGCAAATTTCCAGATAAAGTATGTTTATCAGGATAATAATGGCAAGCATATTGCGATAAATAAAGGCGTGGAGTTAGCTATAGGAGAATTTATTGCGATAGCAGATTCGGATGATTCTTTTATCCCTACAGCGTTTGAAGTTATGTTGGATTATTGGGATAGGATTAGTCCTGGTGAGAGAGAACTATATCGTGGTATAACCTGCAGATGCTATGATCCTGATACAGGAGAAAAAATAGGTAGGTCCATTAAAGATGGATATGAGGATTATTATGGTATAGATGCCACATATAAGTATGGGCTTGATTTTGAAATGTGGGGAATTAATAGAACTGATTTAATGCGAAAATTTCCATTTCCTGACATTCGAAGAACTGACAATGGTGGCTTAAGTTTCTTCCCAGAAATAGTTATATGGGACAACATGGGAAGGAATTACAAAACAAGATACATTGATGATTGTTTGAGAGCATACTACCGCGATCAAGAAAATGCAACAACCAATAAAACTGGTAGCAGATCAAGAGAAAATGTTTACTTGTGGGAACACCTGATAAATGATATTTTCGACTATGCAAAGTATAAGCCAATGCGATTTATAAAAGCTCTTGTTGGTTTATCTATGGATAATTTACTAATCGGTAAAAAGTTTTTTGATATTGTGAAAATAGGTAATACTCCAATAAAGAGATTACTAATAACAGTTTTATTCCCAGTGGGGTGGGCATTATATATTAAGAAAAGATAGTATTATGGTAATAATTTAAAAGGCTGTGTTTGAACCAAACACAGCCTTTTTTTTAATGTGCGCCTAGCGGCGCACGTTTCTAACGGGTTCAAGTCCCGAATCCACCGTAAACGGTAAATAGTGGGTACCTCGTTCCATTTGTTCGGATTTGAGATAATTCTGTATAACAACTATGGATTGTATGGAAACTATGGACATAGTTCTCATACAAGTCATAAAACCCGAACATACAGGAGGATACTCATATGAAAAATTCAGCTGCCTTAAAAAGACAGATGCGTTATCAGCAATGGGTTGAAGAAGTTAAAGACTTCAATTC
>NZ_FQYQ01000008.1 GCF_900141825.1 Pseudobutyrivibrio xylanivorans DSM 14809
AACTCCCTTATTTAATTGTTCTTCAATAACAATTCTTTCTTCAAAAGTAAGATGTTTATTTTTCATTTTGATTACCTCCAGAAATCGGTAATCGACTTGCAGAACAGCTACATTATATTGTATTATGTGTATTATTTCCAAGAGTAAATGCAAGAAAATATATAAATTAACACTAGTTTGCGTTTATTATTAAAAATAATTAATAATTAATAGAAAATCGCAATTTGTGAAGGAAGACTGATGATTGAGACAGAAAGATTATTGTTAAGACGAATTGAAAAGAATGACTGGAAGGCTATTCAGAAAATTTGGAAGGATGAGGCTAAATCTCCGTATGCTCAGTATGATAACATAAAGGAATTGGATGATATCTCTGTTTCTAAACGGATTGAAAGATGGGGACAGGAAGCTAACAGGGATGAACATATATTTTTTGCGGTTTGTTTAAATAGAGATATTATCGGATACATATCTGCTAATAGGTGCGATAATGCATATGAAATCGGATATTGTTTTCATTCGGATTATCATGGAAAGGGCTATGCAAAGGAGAGCATGCTATCTGTGATTTCGTATTTACAAAATATTGGAGTTAGTAGATTGATAGCAGGCACTGCGATAAAGAATATACCGTCAATTAAACTCTTAAACTCATTGGGTTTTGTACAAGTCGGATCAGAACAAGTGTCTTTTTACAAAGATGCGTACGGAAACGATATTTATTTTGATGGAGGAATATTTGAATTAGTGTTTAGATAAATTCTAGTTTACTGAAATCTATTTTTAAAATGATAATCCAGAGGTAAGTGCAAAGCTCCTCAAAAGCTTGCATTAACTTCTGGATTTTTGCATTAAATATTAAAAGTTTGCATTTACATTAAAAATTTACATGCTATATCAAGCAGTGTGAAAAAAAAGAGAGGCTTAGCTAAAGACTAAACCTCTGCGATAAACTCATCTTTATCTATTATCTACTTTCTCAGGATACATATCGTGGTTTGCCATACGATTGAAAGCTACCTCTTCCCACTTTGTACCTGGCTTACCATAGTTGCAATATGGGTCAATGGATATGCCACCTCGTGGAGTGAACTTACCCCAAACTTCGATGTACTTTGGATCCATAAGCTTGATAAGATCCTTCATAATGATGTTTACACAATCTTCATGGAAATCGCCGTGATTTCTAAAGCTGAAAAGATAAAGCTTTAATGACTTGCTCTCTACCATCTTTTCACCTGGAACATAGGAGATGATGATATTTGCGAAATCTGGCTGACCAGTAATTGGACAAAGTGATGTAAACTCTGGGCAGTTAAACTTTACAAAGTAATCATTCTCAGGATGCTTATTTAGGAATGTCTGAAGCATCTCTGGTGCGTAGTTATCTGGATATGTATTGTTCTTGTTTCCAAGAAGGGTAAGTGTACCCTCGGCTGCTCTATCTGCCATAATTATTTACCTCCGTATTTGCGATATCGTATATACGATAATTAATTTTCATAAGGGATAGGGTCTGTTACCCCATTCAATTCAAATGCTGCCTTTCTGTCGATGCATGTACCGCATTTTCCACAAGCCTTTTCGTGGCCTTCATAGCAGCTCCATGTAAGCTCGTAAGGAACTCCAATTTCAAGCCCCTTCTTTACAACCTGTGACTTTGTAAGGCTGATAAATGGTGCCACGATTTCAAGCTGCTTTCCACTACCCTCGTAGATAGCTGTATTCATTGCCTTATGAAATGCTTCGGAGCAATCTGGATAAGCATTGCCTGCTGCATCATCGCTGTGAGCTCCGTAATAAATCTTTGAACACCCCTTTGAAAGTGCTATTGCGCTGGCACTAGAAAGGAAGAGACCATTTCTAAATGGCACGTATGTGCTTACGGGCTTTCCGTCTGTCTTTGCAAGCTGCTCAGCATAAGACTCCTCTGGAATCTCTCCATCTGAATGCTGTAAAAGTGTACAGTCACTAAACTGGAACATTGTAGATAAATCGAGAGTGATATGCTCCACATTATAGTGATTACATACAGCATCTGCTGCTTTAATTTCTTTATCATGGCGCTGGCCGTAGAAAATCGAAAGAGCCACTACGTTCTCATTGCCATATTCCTTTACTGCCATTCCAAGGCAAGTGGTAGAATCTACACCACCACTGACTAAAACTAATGCTTTCATAAATGTCTCCTTAACACCTCATCCACCACTAAAGTGGTCCCCCTTCCCCTCAAGGGGAAGGCTATCTTAGTCTTGCAAGCAAGTCCTTATCATTCTTAAACTTTCCACGCAAAGTCTGAGTCTGAGTGCGGGCTCCTGCATTCTTGATGCCACGAGCTGTCATACAAGAGTGGCTTGCCTCAATAAATACTGCCACATCCTCTGAACCTGTAACTATCTGAAGAATCTCAGCAATATCATTTCCGATACGCTCCTGAAGCTGAAGACGCTTTGCAGCCATATCAGCGATACGTGCAATTTTGCTAAGACCGATAACCTTTCCATTTGGAATATATGCTACGCTGACCTTCATATCATACATAAGTGCAAGATGATGCTCGCAGTAGCTGAACACCTCGATATCCTTTACGAATACAAGGTCCTGGCTGTTCTCATCATAATAGTCCTCGTCAAAGGTCTTGTTAAACATATCAGCAATCTCCTGATTGCTGTAATTCATTCCCTCGAAAACCTCCTCGTACATACGGGCAACTCTGTCTGGAGTCTCAATAAGACCTGCTCTGTCAGGATCATCCCCTAGGGCAATGATAATATTTCTAATGCTTTCTTTTATTAAATCCTTATTAATTGCCATACTATCCTCTTTCTTACACTCCGCGCTTTTCTGGGTCCCAGATAAATTTGTGAAGTTGGAGTTGTAAACGAATGTCGTTGCGCTTATGCTTTATAAGATAATCAACCATGTCAGCTGGATCGATGCGTCCAAATACAGGGCTGATTAAAACTGTACACTTCATTGCCAAACCATAAGTATCAACAAGCTCGCATACCTTATCAAGCTCACTTACGTCTGAGCATACAAACTTAACTGTATCCTTTGGCTGAAGGAATGCAAAATTGGATAAATCCATCTTATCTTCCATGCCAGAGCCAGCAAGCTTGTAATCCAGTGTAAATGCTGGAGCATTTGGTATGGCCGCAAATGGAACGATGTTAACACTTCCATTTGTTTCAATCTCTACCTTTATATCTGGTTCTGCTGCAAAAGCTCTCAAGAGGTCTTTGATATCCCTTGCCTTCAGTGGCTCACCACCAGTAAGTGTGACACGGTTAATACCTGTTGATTTTACATAATCTATAATTTCAGTTTCTGTCATCTGCTCAGCTGGAGCCTCATAGCTACATGCCCATCTTGTATCGCAATAGCTACAAGCAAGATTGCATCCTCGAAGTCTGATGAATACTGCTAATTCACCAGCATGCTGACCTTCACCATTTATACTTACAAACTTTTCTACTACAAAATATGTTGCCATTATTAATCCTCCGAATAGCTTGCACAGTTATTTGGAGTCTCATACACTGTCACTTCTGCAACTGTAAAACCATAATCCTTAAACTTATCAAAAAAGTACCTTGCGAAATTCTCTGCTGTAGGTCTGAAAGGCACTACATGCATCTCGAAGTCCTCTGCCAAAAGGGCTGCAACTGTAGCCTCCTTAAGAGAACCTTCTTCATATATAAAGCTGTGATCAAAGAAATCTGTTTCCTTTTTAAGAGCGTTTTTTACATCGCCAAAATCAACTACCATTCCGCGCTGCTGCCCTTCGCTCTGCAGCTTATCTGTCTTAATTTTTAAAATTACTCTCCAGCGGTGACCATGTAAATTGGAACACTTTCCATCGTAGCCAGCTAGAAAATGAGCTCCATCAAATGAAGCCTCTGCAGTTAAATAATACATCGAAAATCTCCTATGAAACCGGACCTAGAGTATCTCAGAAATAAAAAAGACTGCGCACCGGCAGCCTCGAAAATCACATAGATAAATAACGCAAGTCCGAGTTTTGTTTATAGACAGGATGGTACAAACGAACTGTCTCTCACTCAAAAGAGTGAATTTCATTTTTTAATTGCCTGACTATAATACAACCTGAAATAAAAAATTGCAAGCAAAAAAGCGAAAGGTCGCAACAGCACTTGCCATTGCGACCATCTATATATATTAGGGAGTATAAAAATATGAAAAAGGTTGGGTTTTACAAAATAATATAAACATTAACGTAATTTTACGTTTGTGAATGTAGCCTTAGAACCATCTTTCTTAGTTCCATTAAAGCCGAATGAAACAGTCTGACCAGCCTCTACAGTACCGTTATAAGATTCGTTCGTAAGTACGTAGTGCTTACCCTTATGAGATGAAATCTTAGCATTCCAGATTGCTGTGATTTCAACATCACTATCGAATTCAACTATCCATCCATTAAGGGTTTTGTTCGTGTTGTTACTAACAGTGTTATTTGCTGAAAAGCCTGTGCCCCAATCAGATGGAATGTCAAAAGTAACACTTCCACCTGTTGTTGTACCTGCCTCAGGAGTAGGAGTAGGGGTAGGTTTTGAGGTAGGTGCTGGGGTTGGGGTTGGCTTTGGTGTTGGCTTAACTGTAGGCTTAGGTGTTGGCTTTGGTGTTGGTGTAGGTGTTGGTGTAGGTGTTGGGTTTACGCTACCACTCTTTCCTGAAAGCTCCTTACATGTCTTAACGAGCCACTTACCCGCCTCTGTAAGATCTGATTCTGTCCAGTTGCTAGTCTTATTACAAGAAGAAGAAATAACTGAAGCAGACTCATTCTTATTACATAAGCTCCATAATGCAAAACTGATGTTGTTCTCTTTGAAAAGCTTCATCCAATCATCAGCATTGCTGAAATCGTATCCGCCGTTACCAGAAGCATCGCATACACCAAACTCTGTACAGATAACTGGTGTGCCTGCCTTAACGGCCTTTCTTACGTTGTCTTTAATATTGTCATAATGTGTTGCCGCGTAGAAATGGACTGTGTACATGATGTTTTCAAAACCATCATTCTTAAGTGGCTTATCAGCGACCTGATCTACTCTCTGTGACCAGTCGTTTGTACCACAGATGATGATATTCTTAGCACCTGTACCTCTGATGATGCCAGCAATTGTCTTACTATATGTGTACAAATCTTTGCCGCTGCCATCGTACCAGTTAGTACCAGTAGGTTCGTTGGCAATTTCGAAGATTACATTATCAACATTCTTGTACTTTACCGCATATTTAGTAAAGAATGTCTTAGCTGCATCAATGTCCTCGTTTGGGTTATAGCTTAGAACATGCCAATCGATGATTACATACATTCCTAAATCCTTTGCTGCTGAAACAGCCTCATCGATTTTCTTGTCCATTAAATCCTTGTTTCCCTGAGTGTAGCCATTCTCTCTGGCATATACTGCAAGTCTTACTGTGTCGATTCCCCAATCATCCCTCAGACTCCTAAAGCTATCCTTGCTAATGTACTGTGGAAACCATTGTACACCGTGTGTACTAATTCCATGTAACTGTACCGGCTTACCATTCTTGTCTACGATAGTTGGTGCAGCGTACCCTGATGTCTTTTTTACTGATAAAGCGCCATGCTGTCCAACCGGAGTCTGAGATGCAGACACGTTGTTCGCCTGTACTGTAACGTTTGCTGCATTAACATTTGGAATGGATACCGGCCCGCTAACCGCCAACGCCATAGCTAATGCACATGAAGTAATAAGTCTTATTCTTCTTTTCATTACATATTCTGCCCTTTCTGAAGATTAATAAACAATTCAAAAGAACTGTTTATTTTCGTTTGCCTGTACACTATAACATAAGCTTTAATAAATGTAAACATTTTTGTAATATTTTTGTTATATATTTGAATTTTTTCGTAATATATTTTTCTGAATATTCTAAATTTTCCTTTAAAATAGGGACTTCCGAAGAAGTCCCTAATAATAATTTTTTTATTAATTTACAATAAAATGTAGATTAAACTCATAACAATTAAGAAAATAATATTTGCTACTGTGAAAACCCCCATATATTTTTTCTTATCAGCCCCATCGATATACCCATACTGTTTGAAGGAAATCAGGCTAGCCATAGATGCAATCAGCGTACCAAGTCCACCAAGATTTGTTCCGATAATCAACTTATCAACATGATTTGTGAATCCTGAACAGAGAATTGCTGCTGGAACATTACTGATGAACTGGCTTAGGAAGATTGATACACCCACCTCGTTAATCTGTAAAAAGCTTCCTATAGCATCGGAAAGCGCAGGGATGCGTTTAATATTTCCTATAAAAATAAATAAGAAAATAAATGTAAACAAAAGTGAGTAATCCGGCTTTCTAAGTACACGTCTATCAAATATCAAAGTAAGCACCACCACTATCACTAATCCAATTTTATAATCTAAGGCTCTGGCTACTACAAGGATAGATACTAAAAACGTAAATACGTACATAGCTATCATATTCTTGTCTCGTTTTGAACGCTCGTATATATGCTTTTCTGCCAAGACAACTGGTGCCGCTTTTACAAAGACAAATCCACATAAAACTAAAAGGGCAAGTGCTACCACACTATATGGAAGCATCAGCTTTATAAATGCTCCAAGACTCATGCCTGCCAGAGAATACAAATATAAATTTTGCGGATTTCCTAGAGGTGTAAGCATGCTGCCAAGATTAGCTGCTATTGTTTCAAGTACTATTACTATGATGAACAAATCCTTACGATTAGAAATAGACAAAGTGACTATAGAAAATGGCACAAAGGTAAGGAGCGCCACATCATTTGTAATAAACATGGCTGAAAAAAAACATAGGCCAATGAGTACCAGAACTACTCCTCTGATGGAGTTCATTTTTGAAACTAAAAGCTCACCTATCTGTCTGAACACCTGCAGTCGCTGAAGGCCTGCCATGGTGATCATCAAGGCAAGTAAAATGCTCAATGTTCTAAAATCAATGTAATCTATGTACTTGTTATCTGGGTGTACAACAAAGCTGGACACCACTGCCAAAACAAAGGCTACCACTAATACTATTTCATTTTTTACAAAATTCCTTATTGTTTCCATTTATACTCCTAAACATAAAGAAACACCTCATCCGCCCTTGCGGGCACCTTCCCCTCAAGGGGAAGGCTATGAGATGCTTTTACAACTCTCTGGATTTTTCTATGCAGACACGCTCTGCTTCGATTACTGCATTTCTGAAACCAAGGGCCTCAAGAGCTGCAACAGCCTCTATAGTGGTGCCACCTGGTGAGCAAACATTATCCTTTAGCACTCCTGGATGCTCTCCTGTTTCAAGAACCATCTTTGCAGAACCAAGAACTGCCTGAGCCGCAAACTTGTAAGCCTGTGCTCTTGGCATGCCCTCTGCAACTGCACCATCTGCAAGTGCCTCAATAAACATATATACATAAGCTGGAGATGAGCCGCTGATACCAACAACTGCATCCTGCAATTTTTCAGGAACAATCTCAGCCTTTCCGAAGGACTCAAATAGCTCTACAACTATTTCAATATCCTCTTCAGTTACTAGCTCGTTTGGGCTTAAAGCACTCATTGCCTCTCCAACAAGAGCTGGTGTGTTAGGCATAACACGAATTAGCTTTAAATCCTTGCCAAATAATTCTTTCAAACGTGCAAGTGACTGTCCTGCAGCAATACTAACAACAACCTTGTCACTAAAATCCATATCCTTTATTCCACTAATTGCATCAGGAAGATACTGTGGTTTTACTGCAATAATAATGATGTCAGAAAAATCTACAACGTCCCTATTACTGATACTTATATTTACACCAAGCTCACCACTAAGCTCATCTAATGTGGCCTGGAAAATATCACTTGCCATTATGTCCTGTGCCTCAACTGTACCTGATGAGATGATTCCTCCCATCATGGAACTACCCATGTTTCCAGCACCAATAAAACCTATCTTCATGTTTTCCTCCTTGCAATCAAAAAAGCCCTATAACAACACACTAAGTGTATCATTTTAGAATTATTCTGTACATTCATTTTTCCTTGTTTCATGGCTGCTAGTAGTATAATGGGACAATATTTACTACCTAGAAAATCCCGCGGTTTTGTAGGTAGTAGAGCAAATCAAGTAGCAAAATATATAAAATTTCCCTCCAAAAATTGGAAACCTACTGTTCAGTCCCCACCCTTACTGAGCTCACGCCTATCCAAAGCGTTATGCAAAATAATCTTTTCACCATCTATTCACAACTGTCCATCTGTTTTTTGCTATTATTGGAGTTGCTCGAGCACGAAAACGTTTAAGACTTTTAACCGACAGAACAGGAGGTAATAAAGGTACTATGAAGAAATTTATTGCAAGATTATTAAGTGCGTGTCTTATCGCAGGATTATTTTTTACATGCAGTACAAAATTATATGCTGCCGAGACACGAAATCCATATGAACACCTTGGATCTGCAAATGCAGATATGATAGGGGATCATACTACTTTTTCTAATCGTGACCATGTATGGATGTATATATATGATGGTAGCTATCTAGGATATAAGAATGTAGATTTTGGAGATGGTGCAGTTTCAGTAACAATTTGTGCAAGTACTTATAAAACTTCACCTTCTGCTCTTGATATAAAACTTGATTCACGTGACAGCGAGCCTATAGGTCGCATAGATTTCGATACAAAAGGCTCTTCGAATTTTGTAGAAAACACTCTAGAACTTGATGAGCCAATTACTGGAATACATGATGTATATTTTACTTTCCCCGCTTCAGTTCCAAAAAAATATATACAAGTGGATTATTGGTATGCTACAAAAGCTCCTGAGCCAGAACCTACTGACGACTTAACACTTGAATACACAGTAAACAACTGGGGTTCAGGTTACAATGTAGATTTCAACGTAGTTAACAACACAGATGAAGATATCGTAGGCTGGGCTTTAAAGATTTTAAAGTCTGATTGTCCTATCAATTCTAGTTGGAGCGTAAATATAAAAGAAGACGGCGATTACTATGTAATTACTCCATTAGATTGGAATTCAATTGTTCCTGCATATGGAAGCATCGCGTTTGGAATCAATGGTTCTGGGGAGCTTGCTGAAACTATCGAATATGTTTTTGAAGAACCTGTAGCTGCTGAGGAAGAGGAACTAGGACTAGATTACAGCATTCAGAAATGGGATTCTGGTTATAATGTAAACTTCACATTAACTAATAATTCAAATCAGCAATTGAACGGTTGGACACTTAAGCTTAAGAAGAGCGAGGTCACAATCGATTCTAGCTGGTGCGTAAAAGTTAACGAAGACGGTGATTACTATGTACTCACTCCTGAAAATTGGAATGCAATCATTGGTGCTAATGGTAACACCACATTTGGATTCCAGGGATCAGGTGAAATTGGCGATGTTATTGAATATGTTTTCCAGTAAAATATAACAATACTAAAAAAGTATCTCCCAAGTTTTTTTGAACCTGGGAGATACTTTTGTTTTTCAATAATATCTTTTATATTCTTGCTCCCCCACTGGCACTACTTGTAATCAAGCTTTTTATCAGATATAATCCAATAAATATCGTAAATACGAAGCACAAATAGGAGACAAGATGAAATTATTCAGCCAATATAAGGGTTTACGTAGAGCTAATTACATACTGTTTATAGGTCGAATCGTCACAAATATGGGTGCCATGATTTGGCCTATGCTAACACTTATTCTTAATAAGAAAATAGGGTTCAATGCCACTGAAACTGCGCTTTTTACTATTTGCTCTGGCATTTTATTTTTACCTGCAAATCTTTTGGGTGGACATGTGGCTGACAGATTCAATAAGAAGCGAGTCATTATTTACTGTGACATTGTGTCTATTGCTTTATTTGTCATCAGTGGTTTCCTGCCCCTTTCTATATTCTCTATCTGCGTACTGTTGGTAGGCGCTTTTTTCCAGACTTTGGAAGGCCCTGCATATCAGGCTCTGGTTGCTGATATTACACCTGCAGAAAAAAGAGAAAAAGCATTTTCTTTATTATATTTAGGAGCCAATATCGGACTTATCCTTTCGCCTACATTAGCTGGATTGCTTTTCAATAATTATCTCTGGCTGTGTTTTGTAATCAGTGGTCTGTCTATCAGTGTATCAACAGTATTAATTGGACTGTTCGTAAAAGATGAAAAGCTGGATGAAGCTCCTACAGAGGATGTAGAAGAATCCGCCGACGATGGCCTAAACATCTGGAGTATTATCAGAAATAGCGGCGCATTGATTGCATTTATTATTTCGTTGGCATTCTATCAGGGTGCTTACTCCCAGTTTGGATACCTGATGCCTTTAGACATAGCAAAAGCCTTTCCGGAGAAAGGCTCTGTAATATATGGAACTATCACTAGTGTAAACTGCTTCTTAGTAGTTTTGTTTACACCTATTATCACTATGGTATTTGAAAAAGTAGATTTGACCAAAAAGTTTGCCTTAGGTGTAATCCTTCAGGCTATCAGCTTTGCAGCATTTTTAATGTCCTTCGGTATCATCGGAGGATACTATATTTCTATCGCCCTCTTCACCTTCGGTGAAATCCTTACCACCATTATGATGGGCGCATTCCTAGCCGAACGTGTACCAGAGAGCCACCGCGGACGAATCTTTGGTGCGACAAACTTCGCCGGTGCTTTTATGCAGGGCATCACACAGTTCGGCAGCGGAAGAATGTTTGACGCCTTCGGCCCTGCCTACGCCTGGGCATTCTCCATCGCCATGACTATGGTTGCTGTCATCGCAGCACTGATGCTTGTATACCTGGACAAAAAAGAGTTTAGCCAGCTGTATGTTCAGGCTGACTAAACTCATCATCTTACGTATTTGATTACTGCACTTTTCTATTTCCTGCAAGAACCTCTTTATAGTCCTCCAGGTTCTTTCTAAGAAGCACAGGAATATTCAGCTCATATGGGCAGTGTGTCATGCATTTTCCGCATTCAATACAGTCGTTGATTTTTTCCATTTCTGCCTGCCAGTGCTCGCTGAGCCATCCGGCACTAGTTGCTCTTCTAAGCATAAGAATCATTCTGTTACACTGATTAATCTGGATACCAACTGTGCAAGGCATGCAGTAGCCACATCCACGACAGAATTCTCCACTAAGCTCATTCTTCTCATCCGCAATAAACTTGGCTATTTCAGAATCATATTCTGGTGTATTATCCATATATGATAGCCATTCATCCAGCTCAGATTCCTTTTGTATTCCCCAGATAGGAACTGCTCCATCAAACTGGCTGATGAAAGCCATAGCAGCCTTAGAATTTGTAATTAATCCTCCAGCCAAGCCCTTCATCCCAATGAAGCCCACATTGTTTTCATTGCAAAGCTTTAGAAGCTCTATCTCCTTATCTGATGCAAGATAGCTCATAGGGTATTGAACTGTTTCATATAAGCCAGACTCAATAAGCTCTTTAGCAACACCAAGCTTATGTGCGGTTCCAGCAATATGGCGTATCTTTCCCTGGCGCTTAGCCTCTTCCATACACTCATACATTCCAGTTCCATCTCCAGGCTTGTAGCACTGTCCCATCATATGAAACTGATAAATATCAATGTAATCAGTTTTAAGATTTGTAAGGGATGTATCCAAATCCTTCCAAAAATCATCTGGAGTCTTTGCTGCTGTTTTTGTAGCAATTACGATTTCTTCCCTTTTAACATAGCCTGTTCCAAAGGCCTCTCCCAGCTTTATCTCACTATCGCTATATGCTCTGGCTGTATCGAAAAATCGCATACCTCCATCATAAGCTTTTCTGAGAATCCTTACTGCTTCTTCAACTGAAACTCTTTGGATTGGAAGAGCTCCAAAACCGTTCTGTGGAACCTTAATACCAGTGCGTCCTAATGTGACTTCTTTCATAGCAACACCTTATACAGCCTTCATATTGATAAGCTTCTCTACATATGCGATTCTTGCACATACTGTAAATACATCTGCTGCCTGCTCAAGCTCTTCGATTGGTGGAAGAGATGGAGCAAAGCGGATGATTGAATCGTTAGGGTCCATGTGATATGGGAATGGAGCGCCTGCTGGTGTAAGAACAACGCCTGCCTCCTTTGCCAAATCTACGATACGTGTAGCTGTTCCCTTTGGTGCCTCAAATGTGATGAAGTATCCACCCTTTGGTGAAATCCAGCTACCACACTCTGGCTCAGCCAAATCTCTTTCCATTGTCTTGATTACAAGCTCAAACTTAGGACGAAGAATCTTAGCATGCTTCTCCATGTGCTTATCAACTGATTCTACATCTGCAAAATATCTTGCGTGACGAATCATATTTACCTTATCGAATCCAATTGTCTGAACTGTAAGTGTCTTCTTAAGCTCCTCACGATTTCTATGATTGCAAGCGATAGCAGCGATTCCAGCCCCTGCAAATGTAATCTTTGAAGTAGATGCAAACTCAAATACTAAGTCTGGATTGTCTGCTTCCTCACACTCGTGAAGAATATTTAAAATCTTCTTCTTTTCCTTATATAAGTGATGTACCGCATATGCGTTATCCCAGAATACTCTGAAGTCCTTAGCTGCAGGCTTAAGATTAGCCATACGTCTAACAACCTCATCAGAATATACGATACCCTGTGGATTAGAATACTTAGGTACACACCAGATACCCTTGATGCTGTCATCTGCTGCAACTAAGCCTTCTACAACATCCATATCTGGACCGTCCTCGTTCATTGGGACGTTAATCATATCAAAACCAAAATGCTGTGTAATAGCGAAATGTCTGTCATAACCTGGTACTGGGCATAACCATCTTACTCTTTCAAGCTTGCACCATGGTGTACATCCACCGAAACCAAACATGTAACCGCGAGCCACTGCATCAAACATAAGATTAAGTGATGAGTTTCCTCCTACGATAACCTGCTCTGGCTGGCAATCCATAATCTCTGCCATAAGATGCTGTGCTTCAACGATGCCCTCAAGCTGTCCGTAATTTCTAGTCTCTACTCCGTTCATGCACTTCATAAGAGACTTGCCATCGAGAATATCTAAAAGAGGCATAGAAAGATTAAGCTGCTCTGTTGATGGCTTTCCTCTACTCATATCGAGCTTAAGGCCTTTGCGCTGCCAGTCTTTGTACTGACTAAAGAGCTGCTCCTTCTCTGCTTCTAATTCCTGTAATGACATTTCGCTGTACTTTTTCATTGCATGGTCCTTCCTTTATTACCTAATTTATTTATCATTACGTACTTTATCCAAGTACTCATTGATAACCTGTTCATATCCCAGATTTCCTGGGCGATAGAAATCACCGATTTCCAAACCGTCAGGCAAGTAGCGTTGATGTGAAAAGTGATTTGGAAAATCGTGTGCATATTCGTAGCCAATGCCGTGCCCCAGCTTTCCAGCTGATTTGTAGTGGGCATCCTGAAGGTGAGTAGGTATTGGTCGCGTGGTATTATTCTTCACCTCTGCCATAGCCAAATCAATAGCTCCGTAGGCTGAATTTGACTTTGGTGCGCAGGCTACATATGTGGCTGCGTGTGAAAGAATAATACGTGATTCTGGCATTCCGATTCTCTCAACTGCCAGAAACGCATTTGTAGCAACTACAAGCGCCATAGGATCTGCATTTCCTACATCCTCAGATGCGCAGATGCAAATACGTCTGGCAATAAACTTTGGATCCTCTCCTGCGTATAGCATTCTAGCTAGATAATAAACTGCTGCATCAGGATCCGAGCCTCTCATACTCTTTATAAAAGCAGAGATGGTGTCATAATGGTTATCGCCATCTTTGTCGTATTTTATAACTCTTCGCTGAATACATTCGCTGGCCACATCTATTGTAATATGAATTTTTCCATCTTCGGCTCTGTCTGTAGTGAGCACACCAAGCTCGATTGCTGTAAGGGCACTTCTGGCATCGCCATTTGCGATGTCTGCAAGGAAATCAAGTGCGTCATCATCAATGACTGCATCATAGCTTCCCAGTCCCTTTTCGCTGTCGGTGATTGCTCGCATTATCAAAGTCTTAATGTCATCTGCCTCAAGTGGCTTCAGTTCGAAGATGATAGACCTTGATAGAAGAGCTCCGTTAACCTCGAAATAAGGGTTTTCTGTGGTGGCACCAATAAGGATGATAGTGCCATCTTCAACAAATGGAAGCAGGTAATCCTGCTGTCCCTTGTTGAATCTATGAATCTCATCTATAAACAAGATGGTCTTTTTGCCGTAAGCACCGAGCGTTTGCTTTGCGGCCTCCACCACGGCCTCCATGTCCTTCTTTCCCGATGTGGTGGCATTTATAGATGTAAATTCCGCTGCTGTGGTATGGGCAATAACCTGAGCAAGAGTAGTCTTGCCTGTGCCAGGAGGCCCATAAAATATGATAGAAGAAAGCTTGTCTGCCTTGATGGCACGATATAGGAGCTTATCCTTGCCAATGATGTGCTGCTGCCCTACTACCTCATCCAGGGTGGTAGGACGAAGACGAGCTGCAAGTGGAGATTCCTTTTTCTTGGCTTCCTGCCTCATATAATCAAAAAGATCCATGTGATACCTTCCTATTTTTTCGAATTATTAGCACAAACATTATAGCACAAACGTTCTATTCATAAAATAAAAATAGTATCAAAAGCTTTCACTTTAGCAAGCTAAAGTAATCACCTTTGATACTATACTATAATTCAATCCATATTACAATAAAAAGTTTGTCTCCGGGAGACATTTGTCCGTAGTGCACAAATTTTCATCTCTAATAATTCTATTTTGCAGCTTTTATATAGTTATGTATTTCCTCAACTGAAGGCATAACCCTAAGAGCTCCACGTCGCGTAGTAATAAGAGAAGCTGCTGCATTTGCTGTTGTTAACATCTCTTTAAGAGAAGCCTCATCATAATTGTCTATTCCAACCTCAAGAACAGAATTGATAACTGACCCCATGAATGTATCTCCTGCACCTGTTGTTTCAATAGTATTAGGATTTAAAAATGGAGCACACTCTACAACAGTATCACCGTAAAGAGCATAGCTGCCATCTTTACCAAGTGTGGCACATACAAGCTTTATTCCATATTTTTCCTTAATAATCTGAGCCCCTTTAAGGATATCTGTCTCTCCAGTAAAGAACTCTATTTCATTATCAGAGATTTTAAGAATATCGCATTTACGGAATCCAAAATCCATTTTTTCTTTAGCGATTTCTAAATCTGACCAAAGTGGTGGTCTAAGATTAGGATCAAAGCTTACTAAGATACCGCTTTCTTTTGCAGTATCCAAAGCCTTAATAGTTGCTTCTTCCACAGTCTTGTGTGTCATAGAAAGGGTGCCGAAATGGAAAATCTTGGCACTCTTAATAAGGTCAGTATCTACCTCTTCAGCTGAGAGCATAACATCTGCTCCAGGATTTCTATAGAAAGAAAAATCTCTGTCACCATCCTCATAGGTATGAACAAATGCAAGAGTAGTATGAACATCCTTGTCATACTTTAATCCACTTACATTAATGCCAAGACCTGCTACAGTATTTGAAAGCATATGACCAAAATTATCATCTCCAACCTTACCTATAAAGGCTGTAGACTTGCCATAATTTTGGAGCATTGCAAGCACATTACAAGGAGCTCCACCTGGATTTGCCTCCAACAGTGGATTTCCATGCTCGCTTATGCCATTTTCAGTAAAGTCTATTAATAGCTCTCCTAATGCAACTACATCAACCATTTAATAATCTCCCTAAGCGCTTTTTATAAATCGTATTTAACAATGTTAAGAATTGCATCTTCATTTGTATTGAAGAAGATTCCATCGCATGATACATCTGTAGGAAGTGAAGCTGTCATTACATAAAGACCATCCTCAAAGAATACTTCCATACTGTATCTATCCATAACAATTCTAAGCTTGATAGAATCCTTATTCCAAGGAATATGTGCTCTACGCTGGTGCACTATTGCTCGTCTGCTACCAGAGAACTTTCTATCGATTTTTGCGATATTCTCCTTAGGTCTAAGAACAATATCTGTATGATATTTTTCATCTGCTGCAATAGAAATGACAAACTTGTCAAACATTGCATCAACATCTTTTGGTCTTACTTCAAGCTCAATATCTAAGCAACGACCATTGATTCCCTCGAGAGAAATTGCTCCATCAATTGACTCGCTATCTCTGTCCTTTAAATCGGTTGTTGCTGAAATTTCAAAGTCTTTGTACTCAACCTTGCCGCTTCTCATGTCCTCTAATTCTTTGATTGGCCACTGGCGTAATCTTCCGTCTTTGATAGAGATTTCTCTTGGAAGAGCCATCTGTCCAAACCAAGGCTCTCTGGCGTCGTGAGCACCTGCTGTATCCCAGTTCTGCATCCAACCAATCATTACACGTCTGCCATCTACCATTTCAACAGTCTGCATAGCGTAATAATCGATACCATAATCTACAGCCTGAACCTTTTCCTCTGTAAAGGAATCGGTAGCATCATCATATCCACCAATAATGCAGATATTTCCATTACCATTATGGAATTCGAAGCCTTCTGGAAGCATATCCTGTGGGCTTGTAAGGAGTACTCCCTTGCCATCTAATTCAAAGAAATCAGGGCACTCCCACATAAGACCATATCTGCCTTTATTAGACGCGAAAACCTTTTCAAATTCCCATTTAAAGCAATCGTTACTCTTGAATAATAAGAGCTGTCCGCTGCCATCTGCTGCACGGTTAGCAACTAATACTCTGTATGTGCCATCCTTTTTCTTCCAAATCTTTGGATCTCTGAAATCAGTTTTGCTAGATCCCTCTGGAATCAAATCAGCATTGATTACTGGGTTGTTTTCGTATTTTTCATAATCAATTCCATCACCAACAGCAACACACTGTGTCTGGAATTCTTTCATCTGTCCATTTTCTACTGTGCGCTTCATAACACCTGTGTACATAAGAAGATGTCTACCATCCTCAAGTGTAATAGCGCTTCCAGAAAATACTCCATCCTTATCATAGAATTCGTCTGGAGCTAAAGCTGCAGGAAGGAACTCCCAATGAAGTAAATCAGTACTTACTGCATGACCCCAGTGCATTGGGCCCCAGTGGGCATCATATGGATGATACTGATAAAACATGTGATATTTGCCTTCATAATAGCAAAGACCATTTGGATCATTCATCCAACCAACACGTGGTGTTAAATGAAACTTTGGTCGGGTTTCTTTTGCAATAAGTTTTTCCTGTGCTTCTTCGTATTTTCTTGCTTCGCGAAGAGTCTGACTGTTCATAGTTAATTAAATTCCTTCCTAAGTTATAGCTTGTTTATAAAAACTTTGTGGGCAACTTATAAAAGCGCCCACAAAATACTTTTAGTTAGCGTAGAAATCATCAAAGTACTTCTGATAAATATCAAGGTACTCTGCTACACCATAATCATCTACCTGCTTGAGGTAAGCATTCCAAGAATCATCTGTGATACCATCTCTGATGAACTCAGCCTTGCTTGAGTTAAGGTAGCTTACTAAGTCTGCCTGGATTGCTGAAAGCTTCTCTGTATCTTCAGAGTTCATAAATACACGTGGGTATACATACTTGCCGTGCATATCATCTGTATAGTAATCCTTGATCCAATCAAGACGATACTGAGCATCATCTGGGCAAGTTACATACTTTCCGTAGTACTCATCTAAGATTGCAAGAGGACCACCAACACACTCAGCCTCACGTACTTCTACTGGAGAAGCATCGCCAAGTGGTGCATGCTTAAGCATCTTCTCGCCATCAGCGTTCTCGCCTAATTCAAAGATATCGAAATCATCGTCCTCACCATATGTTCCCCAGTTGTTCTGTGGAGACTGGAATGGATCGTACATCTTGTCAAGCCAAGCGCAAACGAATGCTGGATTCTTACATACGCTAGTGATTACACAACGACCTCTGTCGAAACCTGATGTGAATGAACCGTTCTGTGGTGTAACGTTTACTGTATCAGCCTTTAAAGCCTTAAGTGGTACATAGTCTGTAATGTTATCGATGTTAGCAACATCCCAAGAGAAGCAAACACCATATCTGTGTGACTTACCCTTTGCTACGTATGTAGCCCAGTCCTGAGTAAAGCACTCTGGGTCGATAAGGCCTTCAGCGTAAAGCTTGTGGAGCCATTCTGTACCCTTTCTGAAACCATCTGTTGTTGCTGTACAAATAACCTTCTTGTCATCTGTTACTGCAATATGCTGACCCATATCTACATCACCGATACCATCGCCAAAACCGTTTGTAAGAAGGTTTGGATCCTGATCGTTTACGATGCAAGACATAGGAATGATGTCACCATCAATACCGAATTCCTTCTGAAGCTCTGAAGCGTGCTCCTGGAATGCTAAAAGTACCTGCTCGAACTCATCAACTGTTGTAGGTGTCTCAAGTCCAAGGAAGTCAAGCCACTTCTGGTTGATGAATGTCATATTGTTACCAACTGTCTGGATAGCTGTCTTTTCGCTACCAAGCTGCTCGATCCAAGGAAGTGCCCAAATGTGTCCATCCTCGTCCTCGCACATTGTTCTGTACTCTGGGTACTTATCAAATACTGCCTTAAGATTTGGCATGTTGTTATCAATGTATTCCTCAACTGGAACGATAACGCCCTGATCTGCATATCTGATTAAGTCGTTGTCGCCAAAACCAGCGTTAAATACCATATCTGTAAGTGTGTTTACATTTGACATATTGAGGGAAATCTTATCACCCCACTGATCAGATGAGATTGCTGTCCAATCAACGTGTACGTTTGTCTCTTCTTCAAGTCTCTTGAAGATTGTACGGTTGTTAGGATTCTCCTCTGTTCCTACAGGATAGCTAATTGTTCCTGTGATTGTTACCTGCTCTGCAAGTGGCCAAGTGATGTTGCTTGCATCCACCTTATCTGCATTGCTGGCACCGTTGCCACCCTTGCCACAGCCGACAAACATTGATGAAGCCATTGTCATTGCAAGAGCTGCAGCTACAATACGTTTTGCATTTCTCTTCTTCATTTTCTTGTTCTCCTCCTATTTATATAACAGCTTTTGCTGCTATTTACTTATTAACCCTTTACTGAACCAACCATGATACCTGCATCGAAGTACTTCTGGAAGAATGGATACATTACTAAAAGTGGTAAACTTGAAATAATGATGGTTGCGTACTTAAGTAGTTCTGCCAATTGTGCTCTCTGAGCTGTCGACTGCATATCAGCAATCATTCCCGGATCTGGCTGATTTTGAATCAGTATAGATCTTAAAACCAACTGCAAAGGTTGTTTTGAAGCAGAATTAAGATATATCATAGCGTCGAAATAACTATTCCACATTCCAACGAACTGCCATAGACAGAGAACAGCAATTACAGGAGCACAAACTGGCAAAAGGATTTTGAAGAAAAAGGTTAGTTCATTAGCTCCGTCTACTTCTGCAGCTTCTCTTAACTCTGAAGGAATACCTCTATAATATGTTCTGGCAATAATCATATTCCAAACTGAAAATGTTCCAGGAAGGATTACTGCCCACATGCTATCAAGCAAGCCCATTTTGCTTATCAACAAATATGTAGGAATCAATCCACCACCAAAGAACATAGTAATCATAAAAATGGTATTAAAGAATTTTCTTCCCTTGAACTCTTCCAATGACATTGGATAAGCACAAAGCATTGTGATAAACACTGATAAAAATGTAAATAAAACTGAATATAAAATTGAGTTTTTAAAGCCAACCCAAATCTGTGCATTTGAAATTACTCTTTCATAAGCGGTAAGTGTCCATTTTTCTAAATCAAATGTAAGACCCTTGTTCTGAAGAGTGATTGGATCCATAAATGATGCGATAACGATGTAAATCATAGGTACAATAATCGCAAGAACGAATAGACCCAAAAGTATATATCCAATAAGTAAGAATGTCTTATCGCCTAGTGAATACTTGGCGAATTTACTTTTTTTCTTCTTTGTTTCCATCATAACCTCCAATTAAAGTCCCTGTCCGTCATTCATCTTTTCAACCACCTTATTAACAACTATTAATAAGATAAGGTTGATAACAGTGTTGAACAAACCAACGGCTGTTGAATAACTATAGTTTCCATCCAGAAGACCTTTCTTATATACATAGGTAGCAATGATTTCTGATGCACCTAAGTTCAAATCTGTCTGTAATGCGTATGCCTTTTCAAAGCCAAGGCTCATGATGTTTCCGGCCTGAAGAATAAACTGGATAACTACCATATCTTTAATTGCTGGCCACTCAACTGCTTTGATCTGCTGGAAGATGTTTGCTCCATCAATCTGAGCAGCTTCTTTAAGTTCCTGGCTTGCATTTGCAAGTGCTGCAGTGTACATAATTGATGCCCAACCTGCACCCTGCCAGATACCAGATATAATGTAAATTGGTCTGAACGCTTCTGGTAATGTTAGGAAATTGATTGTAGTTCCAAGTAACATATTAAGTGGTCCTGTTACTGAAAGGAAAATTCTAACCATACCGCAAAGTACGATAACTGAGATAAAGTTTGGCATATAGAGTACCAACTGAATCTTCTGTTTGATTCGTGCGCTCTCTATTCTATTAAGTAGCAGTGCTAAGATAATTGGTACTGGGAATCCCCACAATAATCCGAACACACTAAGCTTCAAAGTGTTTACCAGATATGTCATAAAATCTGGTGATGTAAGAAATTGCTTGAAATATTCAAAACCAACCCACTCACTATTTAAGAATCCTTTGAATGGACTATACTTTTCAAAAGCAATTAGAATACCACCCATTGGTAAGTATCTGAAAATTATAGTCAGTAATAATGCTGGTCCTAAAAAGAACACATATAATCTCCAATGATGCATCACATACAACCAAGTGTTATGCATTTTCGCCTTCGTCTTCATTTCTCCTCCTTATGTTGCACTTGTTTGTGCATTTGTGCATTTGCACAAGTTTTTCGATGTGTTAAATATAGCACATTTTTACATATGTCGCAATTGTTATTTCAGGTTTGTGTAAAGTATACAGAATGGGCTGTTTACTTTTGTTCAAATGTATCATAATTTTTTCACATTTTTACATTTGACAAAATGATTTTTACATTTTATGATAGTTAGGACAATAAAAATCAACTACGTTTGGGGGATTATTATGGCGAATAAAGTCACCATTCAAGATATTGCAGATGCCCTCGGGGTATCTAGAAATACAGTTTCAAAGGCTATCAATAATACAGGTATCTTAGCAGATACCACCAGAGAAAAGGTTTTAGCAAAAGCTGTTGAGATGGGATATAAGCAATTCTCATATGCTAATTCTATGGAAGATTTCCTAGATAAGGCCTCAGCAAAAAAACCTTTAGCAACTGGAGATATTGCTTTTTTCAGTGGCTCATTTCTAGACAATTCACATTTTGCATCTACTATGCTTGATAAATTTCAATATGAAATAACACAGCTTGGCTATGGACTTACAATGCAGAGAATCACACCTGAGAATGTAGAAAACCTTAGTCTTCCAGCCAGCTTTAATAAGGAAAGAACTCAAGGCATCATCTGTGTCGAAATGTTTAATCAAAAGTACTGTGAAATGCTTTGCGATTTAAACATTCCTATATTATTTGTAGATGCTCCCGTAGGAAGCTACAGCCATCAGCTTGCTGGTGATGTTCTTCTTATGGACAACACCACTGGCATCTTCACTTTAATTGCTGAAATGAAAAAGCGTGGAATTAAGGAGATTGGCTTTATAGGAGAGTCAAACCACTGCCGTTCTTTCTTTGAAAGATATGTAGCCTTTAGAAACGCCATGTTTTTAAATGGTCTTGAGATTGACGAGAAATACTGTCTCACAGATATCCATAAGCATGGACCAGAATATTTTGCTTGCCTTTTCGAAGAGCTATCAAAGCTCGAGAAATTGCCTGAGCTTTTCATCTGTGCAAATGATTTCGTTGCTATTGATCTTGTAAACTGTCTCAAAATTCAAAAGCATTCATACCCAGAGGATGTTATGATTTGTGGCTTCGATGATTCTGCTGAATCAAAGGTAATGACTCCTGCTCTTACCACCTGCCACATTCATTCCCAGATTATGGGATTTACTGCTGCAAATCTTTTAGTATCAAGAATTGAGCAGCCAGATTTGAACTATCGTACCGTATATACGGAGGCAAATCTTATCTTAAGAGGTTCCACCAAAGATTAATATTCACATAACAAAAAAGGTTGTCCACTTTGATAGTGAGCAACCTTTTTTTGTTACTTTAGGCGGTAGTGGCGGTGCTGCACTTCATTATTTTGAAGGTGGCAACCAAGTAGAATTTAAGGAATTTTCACTTTAAAATATCCCATCAAATCCTACTTCCCAAAAAGCCTTATTTTATAGGCTCTGTGAGACTTAGTAATTTATCTTTTATTTAAAGTAATCTAGCATCTTACTAATTGATTCTTTTTCCGATTTATCAAAATCCATATTATCGCTTTGTACATAGCTCATAATTATTGTTTGAAGTCCATTCAAGATGCTAACACCACCTATGTCATCATATGCAACAGGCTTATCACTCATCGGACCATATACAAACTTTGTGCCTGTATATATTTCAAAAACAGGATTTGAGTCAAATAGCTTAGCGTATTGTTTTGCCTGTTCCAAAGAAGAAATCATGTTTTCTCTATCTTTTAGCAAACAATAGTCGAGAGCTGTTTGCAAATGCATCATTGCCAGTGTGCGATGAAAATAACACACACTATTACCTTTTATCATCCCCTTGATTATTGAAACCAGCCATGATAGTAATTCTATTGAATCGCCATATTTTTTCATTTTTATCAAATGCGCATTTAATTGGGCTACTGCACTATAAATATCAAACACGCCCAAATTGATTGCCTTATCATAATAGTCCAGTGCTTCATCTTTTCTCCCCAGACTATAAAGTCTATCACCCACCAAATCATTAAATACACCTTTTACATTTATTGATTGTAGTAGCCAAAGGGCCTTCTCGTCATCCTTCTGAAGGTTTGCCATTTCCAGGATAATTTCACTTTCCTCTCTTCTGTTATCTGGCGAATTCTTTACGACCTCCAGGGCCTTCTCTAAATATTCAATCGCATTCAGTCTATATAAATCATCCTTGTCATCCATGTACATTATTTTGTATATCAATGCGCACTTCTGCATAAGCTTCACATTTAAGGGATATCTTCTTGCCGCCTTCTCCGCCATATCCAAGGCTACCTCATTATTATGGTTGCTTAGCTCTTCCTGAATGCTTGTCAAAATATCATCTACTTTTTTAGAGGACAAGTCATACCCTACCAAAGTATCCATAGAAAGATTAAAAAAATCAGCTAAATCCATAATCATATTTATATCTGGAATACAGTTTCCATTTTCCCATTTTGAAACTGTGCCAACTGTAACTCCCATTGTCTCAGCCAACTGCTCCTGAGTTAACCCCATTTTCTTTCTGCATGATTTGATATTCTCTGGTAATCGATGTTGCATAATTCTTCTCCTTATTTTTCTCTATGTACGCCAAAACCAACAAGCCTCCAAAAAACATTCCACAAGCAATTCCTGAAAACTCTATAATTTGTAAGGAATTGAATTTTAATGTAAAAAGGCTGACTATCCCTGAACCTATTGGCATTGATGCGCATGCAAATGCATTAAATACTGATGAGACCCTGGCCACATAATCCTGCTCAACATTAGTCGCAAATTCTATATTAAGCACTCCTGATGTAATTGAACCAAAGGTTCCAATCAAAACCATGGATGTCAATGCAAAAACAAATGGTGATAATCTTCCTACCCCTACACTTCCTCCAATGGCAAATAAAACTAGCGCAACTCCAATAAACACCCCGCTTATGGCATTCACTATTTTAAAACGATATTTCTTTGCTACCTTTGCAACAATTAACGAACCAACTATCGCCGCAGTCCAATTCCAACTCAAACAAAAGCTTTGAAAATCCGCATCTCTTCTATAGAAATCAATTATGTGTGGTGTAAGCAAACAATTATATGGCGACAAGAAAAAATTATATGCCACTGCAACAACACACAAATAGATAACCATCTTTTTTCTCTTAATGTACTTAAGCCCTTCCGCCAGCTTAGTCATATAGCTTTGCTCATTGATACTTTCATCATCAAATTCTCTCTGCTGATATTTGATGAAAAGGATGATAAATCCACAGATGTAAAATGTGGCAACATCTATTAGCATTGCAACATTTACGCCAAGCTTCGCAATTATAACGCCTGCACTCGCTGTTGACATGATTGTAGCCATTTGGCCCGCCACCATTCTTAAACTCTGCACAGTAGGATAGTATTCTGGACATACAAGCTCTCGTACGAAGGCTGATTCTGCTGGTTGATTTATAGACTCAACTGTGGTAATTAGCACAGTAAATAAAATCATCAAATACGGATTAGCTTTGCCAAGAAAAAACAAACAGACAAATCCTGCTATTATAAGGCCCCTAATAAAATCCGTATATACGATAATCTTTTTCTTGTTTCTACTTTCTACCCACGCTCCAGCAAAGGGCAAAAGCACCACTCCAGGCAATTGATTCATTGCAAATATTACGGCAGTCCAAGTAGCGCTTCCCGTAATCTGATACACTAGCCATGTAAAAGCAATAGCATCTACACAATCACCAAATCGATTGATTACAGATGAAATTAGCAATCGTCTTATATTTGTTTGCTTTAAAACTGTTAAGTAACTTATTTTTCCCTGTGTTTCCATAATGCATTCCTCCAATTACTTTCTCCTGATAATAGCATTATAGAAACCTCTCTACTATTATATAATATACTATTTTTCTAGTTTCGAATAAATATATTTTCTTATTTGGAAACATTAGTCAATTGCTTGAGTACATAGTTAATCCATGCTAAAATGTACTTAACAAATTATATGAGATAAATTATTTTGTTAAGGCGGTGATTATATGATATACACATACTTAACTGAACATTATAAAGAAGGGGAACCAATCTTCTTCTCAGACATTTACGATGGAACTATTTCAAAGCCTGCTTTGACTCAACAGCTAGCCACTCTTTGTAAGAAAGGAATGTTGGCTAAGTATGACAATGGCATTTATTATATTCCTAAAAAGACAAGACTGAAATCAGCTGTAGGTCCTACTGCTGATACTGTTGCTAAATACAGGTTCATTATGAAGAATGGAAAGATTGATGGCTTTTATGCAGGGAATACCTTTGCAAATCAGATAGGTATTTCGACACAGGTTCCATACGTGGTCGAAATTGTTAGTAACAATACCAATTCTGCCCCTAGGACAGTCACCATTGGCAGCAGAAAATTTAGCGTAAAAAAGCCTATAGTTTCAATAGATGAAAGCAATGTTTATGTTCTTCAAATGCTTGATCTTCTTTCAGAATTAGATTCTTACTTAGATTACGATTACGAAGAAGCTAGGAAGTGTTTCATAAAGTTTATAGAAGCTCATAATATCAAGCGGAGCGATATTGATAAATATATTAGAAACTATCCACTTACAGCATTTAAATACTATTATGAATTGAGGTTAGACAATGTACTTGCATGAAGATAAAGATTTTTAAATAATATAGATTAGAATTGTAAATTCTAAATATGAATACAAATTTGAAGCACTAGGAATCCTAGTGCTTCTGTTCACTCTCAATATATTTCTTCAGCGTATTCCTAGAAATTCCATATTTTTTCATCATATCAACCTGCTTAATTGAACGGTCATGCAGGTATGCTTGAATATCTGCTTTTAGCTCAGGTGTGAGCTTATCAAACTGCCCAAGCTTTCTTCCACTACGTTTATTACTTGCAGCAATACCATCCTTGATTGCTTTGGAAATATATAAGCGCTGCTGCTCTGCTCTATCCAGCTTCTGGAACTGAGGTCTCTCAGTAAAATTCTTTGCAGACTTCTCTTCTGTAAACTCAACCAGATATTCTATGTCCTGCTCTTTTGCATAGCGACTCAAACATAGGTCGTTTTGTATTGTTGATTTTCAGCCTATAATAGCATTAGCTCTATCTTACAGGCTGAAAATCAACAATCAAATAGCGCTTCCATAGTTATCACATTATCAGCTCTCTCAACCTTATTACTAAGATTAGGTGTTATCACACATCTATTATTCTTTTATATGACTTACCATTTCTAAGACATTCCCGCTTCTATAGCCGCTATAATCTTTTCACGTTCCCCACTTCCATTTGTAGGTAATCTAAGTAATGGCAAATCGCATTTCTCAAGAATAGAATTCTTCTTGAGATTTCTCTCATGCTGAGCTGTACCTACTTTATGATAATTAAAACCATCAACTTCAATCGCAAGGAACGGATCTTTGCCTAGCTTTTTATATAGTAAAAAATCAAGATGAGTTCCTGGATTAAAAGCATATCTAGCTTCCTCATCCGTAAGTTTTGAAATATCCTTAATGACCGTATAAAGATGAGTAAAGCAGCTAACATCTAAGAAGGTATAGTCTTTTAGAATATCCTGAAGCAAAGCATACATAAGATTTTCAGAATCATACTGCGATATTCTTTTTCGATTCTTTAAGTACTGCCAACGTTTCTCTGCATATTGCTTATATAAATAATCAAAAACCGAATAGACCTTGCTCTCTACTACTTCCATGTTGTTGTACTGAATATACGAAACCAAGTCAGGTATATTTCCCGTCTTTGGCATTGTGTTTCCAGAAATAACAATCGCAAGATTATCTTTTGCTCTAGAAATGGCAACATTCAGAAGATCTGAATCTTCCATAAATCCCTGATTATAATCATCAACTACACAAATAATAATGGCATCTTTTTCTCTACCTTGATATTTATGCACTGTTGCCGCATCAATACCAGGTATAGCTGCCTTCAAAGCATCTACCTGTTTATTATAAGGAGCCACTACACCAATATCTTTTAAATCCATGTTCAGTTCAGGAAGAACCTCTTCTTTGATTACATCTATTTGACGTTCATTGAGCAATCCACCTTCTCTTGTATGATTACCAGGAGTAGTTTTATAAACTTTTAAAGGCTTTCCAGCTCCATCATCTTCAGTCATGATTACCAGCTCATTATCATAGAATTTACGATTACAAAATTCTATGATTAATGGATTACACCTATAGTGTTCTCTTAGAAGCGTCGAAGGTACATTTTTCAACAATCTTGTAACGGACTTCAGAAAACTGTTCTTTCCAAAGTCATATGCTTCATTGATAGAATAACCTTCGAAAATTACATCTGATTGTTTGCTAACCTCTGGAGTTATGACATTGGATAATTGCTTAAGATCTCCAACAATTACCGCATTTTTTGCGCACGATAACGCTAAGGCACCTGTCGCAACATCTACCTGCGATGCCTCATCCATTATCACATAATCATACTCAGTGGTTCTAGAATTCAAGCTATTCCTAGCCGAAAATGTCGTGCTAAGCACAATTGGGTACTCTCTCAGTACACTCTCCGAGTTCTTATACAAATCATCGGAATCAAACTGAACACGCGCTTTCTTCCAGTCGTACTTCTTTTCAATAAATGATTTTAGATATTCTAATGACTGTTTCTCTAAAATATTTTCATCAGCAGCATTTGAGTTTTCTAGTTCATGTTCTTTATTGCTCAATTCGTTTTCTAGCTCTATTAGTTTGTTTTTGTAATATAGCCTCTGAAGAACAGAAATGATTTTAGATAAATCCTGCTTGTAAAAATCCCAATTAGCAATTCCATAAACAAAAACACTTCTTAACTTCTGGAATAATGACAGATTCTTTCCTCTATCTGCTCTGTCTTGAATCTCAAGCCACAGCATCATAACCTTTTCAGAAGGAATATTCCCGCGTATTTTTATAGCATTGAAATCATCTACATTCTCATCGTAGAATTCTTCAAAATGCTTTGCCTCTAACTCAACATCGTGCTTTTCTAACTTGAGATTAGCTATATCCTCTTTTAACTGATAGACTTTCTGAAGCTGCGTAGCAATAAAATCTATCTCGCGCAACAAATTTCTATCTGATACATCTTTTCTCCATGAAGACAAATCAGGATACTTACCAGTCTGGCTCTCTATAAAAGCAGTCTTATTCTCTACACTTCCAAGAGAAGCAACTAAAAAATCCATACCGTACTTTTCTTTAGCAAGCTTCTCTAAAACATTGGCAGTTGCAGAATTATTATTTGAAACGACAATTATTGATTTATTTGCCAACAACAAATTGGCAATGATATTTAGAATTGTTTGAGTCTTTCCTGTGCCTGGAGGGCCTTGAATAACACTAATCTGATTCTCAAGAGCATTTCTAACTGCCTTGTATTGACTCTTATTACAGCCAAACGGAAATATGATATGCTCCACGTTATATTTATGAAGATTATTATCTCCATTCAGATAATAGTAAAGCGCAGATGAATCACTTACGAAATTAATATTCTCGTAGTACTTTTTAAGTATTTTCCCCTCGCCCTCACTGCCTGGAAGCTTACTGAGGCCGGACACATCTTTTAAATAATCAAATACTCTTGCAGTTTTTGGAGTTGCTAAACAGTTTTCCCTAACAATTAAATCTGATTTTTTATAACTATATTCATAGGTCTTAAATTCTATATGCCAGTACTTATCGTTGCCATCAGAAAATTCGTAAATCCAATCAATATCAAAGAGTTCCTGACCATCAGTTGTCCATATGATAAAGTTTTCCGGCTTTAAAACTTTAGGTTCGCGCATAACAACAACATTACCCGGCAAATATGAAAAAGTCTTTCCATTTGAAAAGGTAATGTCATGTTTATTCGTTGCTTTATTCCAATTGTAATTCGCGATTTGATTGGTTTTGATTTCATCTTTGATGACAATCATCCATCTTTTTGCATCTAGCATGTGAATTCCTCTAAAACCCAGCTATTTTTTGTAGCTGAATTATAGCATCACATTGTGACTAATCTGTTCACTCCACAATCTTTTCACAGCATTGCAACTCCAAACAATCCTCAAATCCTAGGTATAACTCCACGAACATAACCGTAAACGCATAAAATAACCTCTAATGCAAGAGGTTGTTTTCAAATCTCGATTCTTATGCTAAAAATGCTTCCACATCAACCTTTTAAAATCCGAGTTTTTGTTGACTTCATATACATAATATCAATATAGATTTGGATGGTTTGCTCAATTGTAGTATCATCACAGATAGACGTTTAATCATACAGAAAGCCGGTTGCAGCAATGAAAAAAACAAAATTATTTATCCCCATTATAATCATATCCGTGTTGATAGCCGGATGTTCATCCCAAAAAGAAACATATAATATCGAGGACACTACGGCATCAATCGAACAAGAATCTGGGGTTGATTCAACAGTTGAACAAAATATCGATGAACGACAAAGCTCTTCTGATTTAAAAGAACTATCTATAAAAACTGAACTTATCGATAATAACTATAATAAAACAGGCCCTGCACCTAGAGATAGTTATGCTGATTTGTTATTGGAATACTATAAGCTATCAGGGGACGTATCTAGCGACTTTTTAAAAGAGCGAGATGAATTTTTTGAAGAGATTTCTATGTTTCAGCTAGAGAAAAAACAATCATTTGAAGACTTTTTGCAATCCGATTATTATGATGATTTAGATTCTGCAATTGGATGGAATAATGAAATGCATCATACCAAAGAGTATATAGAAAGAAATGATATGATTATTTTCAGCTCTTTGGTTGTTAGTAATGGGTCATATGGTGGTTCTGGATATTGTGATTTCTATGCTTTTAACTATGATATTCAAAATAAAATCGAACTCACTCTAAATGATGTCGTAGATGATTATGACTCATTAAGAAGTATAGTTATTGAAAAAGTAATAACAGATCCACCAAGTATATTTTATAGTGATAATCCAGATTACATCGGTTCTTTTATTGATAATGCTTTTTATAGTAAAGATGTACCTATATCAGATAAGGTGGCATGGACAATGGATGAGAACGGATTGACTATTTATTATAGTAAATCACAAATTGGCGATGTATATAGGTGTACCATTCCCTATTCAGATAATTGTATAACCCCCTCTTTTAGACTTGTTAAGGGTGTGGATTATAATTCTGAATACTTGAAATAGAACTCACCCTCATCTCAAAAGTGCTTGAGATTGAGGTGAATTCTTAATCTTCCATTTCTGAAACCTCGGTATAACCGTAAGAAAAAACAACCTCCATCCATTCATCATGGAATATAGGTTGTTTGTATGATATCAAGTTATCTGCCTAGGGCTTCTGGATGGAAATAATTCCTGAGCAATAAGACTTTTGCTCAAAAGAAAGAGTTGGAAATGTTTTTCTTAATTCATCAACTACGAAATATATTTCATCATCATCCCAATCGCCACCTGCTTCTAATTTACATTTTTCAAGTTCATCTCTAGTATTAAAAGCTACATCACCAATGATTAGCTTGCCGCCTTCACTTAGTTGATTTAATAAATTTGAAAAAAAGACCTTCTTTTGTTCATCTGATAAATGATGTAAGGAATAAGTACCAATTACATAGTCAAACTTGCAGGTGCTCAATTCAGGTACCAATCCCTTGATAAAGTCACCTTGATATAAGTTTGCATTTGGCATTTTTGCTTTTGCAAGTTCTATCATTCTATTAGAGAAATCCTGACCATATATTTCACAACCGTTCTCATAAAGCTTTGTGGTAAGAGTTCCTGTACCAAAGCCAATATCTAAAACCTTTGCTTTTTCAATAGACAATATCTCTTGAAAAATCCCACCAAGAACGTCCTTGTATCCAGCAAATGGATATGCATTTGCCTCCTCTGAGATGCCTACTGCTTTATCATAACCATCCGCCCATAAATCAAATCCTTTATTATCTAACATTAGGTCTACTCCTTCTTAAGCTTATAAAGCCAATTTATAAAACTGTGAATCAAATACTACTTCACTGTTCCATTTTTTGTAACTTGCAACCTTGTACGATTCAAAATCAAACTTCTTAAGTAACTTAACTGAAGCTATATTTTCATCTGCCACCTCAGCAGTCAAAGTTCGTCCCCCTAACTCCCTGGCAAACTCTATAATAGCTTGAATTAACTCACTACCAAGACCTTTCTTCCAAAGGTGCTTGCTTATACAATACCCAATATCATAATTATCTTCTTCTGGAAACAGACAACAAGTTCCTATCGCCGCTCCTGTTTCTTTATCAGTTGCGATTAAATAATAAGCATCGTCTTCATCTTCCATACCCTCAAAACATTTAATATATTTTTCATTCAAACAATCTACAGACGGGTCACTCATATATTTCCCATTTACTGGGTCACACCATAGAGAAATACAAAACGCTCTATCATCGTCCTGATACGATCTAATAATCATTCTTGGCGTTTCAATGTTGTGTTCAACCTTCATGTCACTTCTTTCCTCCTAAAAAACATATTATCTACTATATCTTTTTTCTGCGTATTTAAAAAGCCTTGTGGAAAAATTTTTTCTAATACCTCCACAAGGCCGATTTTTTGGTTATTCTTGTTACCTACAATGACATTTCCATCGATACAACGCCATTGTCATTTCCTGTTTCTTCAAAATCCATGCGCTTATATAGTTCATATGCCGTCTTCATTACATCTGGCCTAGTAGTAAATGTCAACAACTCATAACCTAATATACGCGCTTGTTCTATCATAGAATTAAGGAAGATTCTTGCATAACCTTTACCGCGGTATTCTGGTCTAATAAACAATCGTTTACCTTCACATGTCTTTGCATCTATTTTCTTAATAGCAACACATCCTACTGCTTCACCACCTTCGTATCCAACAAGGATTGCACCATCTTTATAAAATCCTGCTAAATCTGCCAATTCCTTATCAAAGGAAACAAAACATCCCTCTGCTCCTTTTATTTGGGAATACTCAGTAAACAGATTTTTAATAACTGAATAATCATCTGAACATTTTACTTCTAACATTATCTTCCCCCTACAACTACGATTTACTTATTTCATCTTTTTCCAACAGTATTTTTTTAGGAAATCACTAATTTCAGTAATGTCTGCACTTTCATAGAAAGCAACAAGTTTCTTTTTAAACTCTGGAACGTAATTTTCCGGAATGACAATTAAGCCCAAGCCATGACTTATCATATAGTGATTAGCAAATATTACTGAAGCTCGCTTGTTTCCATCCACAAATATCTGAGTTCTCATGCAATACATGCACAATTCAATAGCAATATCTAACGGATTCATACCACTTTTAAGAATATCATTTATTCTTTCAATTACCTGCGATTCTATTGGTAATGGCGGTACATATTTAGTTCCACCAATAGAAACTGGTACTCCCCTTATTCTTCCACCATCATGGAAAAATCCTCCATTTACAAGCTTTGCTATATGACACAATAAATAATAATTACTATCAGCCTGAATCACGTCATTATCAAGAATAAATTCCCACGCATGCTTTAAATTAAGAATTTTTTGTACATCGTCAGCTGTCATACCATTAACTGTACCATTCTCAATAATCTCTTCCGTCTGCTGAAATGTTGTGGCAACACCTTCCAATACAGCCTGATCATATATATTGGACTTCATATTCGCTCGTGCAAAATCAAGATTTGAAATCACTTCAGGCGAAAGTTCATTCTGAGTATACCCATTTGCAGCTAGCTCTTTATCAACTCTTCGAATCTGCTTCTTGAGTTCTCTAGCTTCTTTTGTATTACGAAGCAATAACTGATACAAATCATCAGAATAAACATCCACATACGTAGAGGTTAATCTGCCATTTACTCTTTTACGAATATATAAGTATTTGCCACTACTATTTTCTTTTACTTCAGGCGAGCCATCGTATGGAATCAAATTCAATCGTGCCTGATAATCAGCTCTTTCCTGTAACAACTTTTGGATTACATTAAAATTACTATCCATCTAAAATCTCCTTTAGGGAACTTTTTTGTTCTTATACGGTTATAAAGTTCCCTATTATAAAAAGTTACTCTATTGAATTTATCCATTCGGCAGCTAAATAAAGTGGCACATTTACCATCCATTCTTGGTCTTTGTATCCAGACATAGAAAATCTAACTGGTTTTAATTCATTATTGTCATCATAAATAGTTTTTAAACTTTTTGATCTTAGGTTTTCTTTGGCCTTCACTTCTATAGGATATACTGCATCTTTTTGAACTAAGAAATCTAATTCCAACGTAGAATTTTCCTTAGAATAATAATACAATTTTTCTCCAAGAGATATTAGTTCCTGCGCAATGAATTGCTCTGTAAATGCCCCCTTATATTCTTCAAAATAGTTTTCTCCAGTTAAAACCTCTTTTGCTGTGACATCAGCCATTGCTCCCAATAAGCCTAAGTCCGAGAGAAAAAGTTTAAAAGCGCTCATGTCTTCATAGAATTTTAACGGTCTCTGTACTTTGTTAACTCTTACAACTTTATGAATCAATCCTGCGTTAACAAGCCATTGGATTGCATCTTCAAAATCTTTGGCACGAGCACCTTTTTTTACTACACCATAAACAAATTTCTTATTTTCTTTTGCTAGCTGTGAGGTTATACTATTCCAAACCATTATAACTTTAGGTAATAGCTCATCTGGCACATGTGTCGAAAAATCCTTCTCATAATCGCTTAATATTCGTTGCTGGATTTTTCTGACCTGTTTTAGATTCTCTTCTTCCAAATATTTTTTAACAACTTCAGGCATACCTCCAACATAATAATATTGACGAAGTAAATCTGTTAACCTTGATGAAAATGTTGCGAGTTCTTCCCAACGGTGTTCTCTAATCTGATCCACTAAAATACTATTACCGGTTGCCTCAACGAATTCTAGAAAGTTCATAGGATACATATTTATTTCATCAACTTTACCTACTGGAAATCCTGTCCCTGTATTTTCATCGTTGTTATTTTGACTTTTCTTTGTACGAAGTCTTACCCCCAACAAACTACCTGCGACAACAATATGGTATTCATTAGCATTTTCACAAAAATATTTAAGGCTAGTTATTCCACGTGGTACTGACTGTATTTCGTCCAAAATTATTAGTGTCTCTCCGGGTTGAATTTCTTCATCTGAAATTGAAGAGAATCCACGTAATAAACGTTTTGTATCATAATCTGAAAATAGCAATAGCATCTCTGGAGAATCATCGCAATTTATATATGCAACATTTTTATATTCATTACGCCCAAATTCTTTTAAAATCCAGGTCTTTCCAACCTGTCTAGCACCATCTAGTATTAATGGCTTTCTGTCTTTATCATTTTTCCATGCTAAAAGCTGTGAATATACTTGTCTTTTCATATGACCCTCCATTTTTATGAGCGAATATCTATAGATAGAATACAATTTTATGAGCGAATTATCAAGGCTATAGAACAAAAAAACGAGGGAAATATCTAGGCAATTTAACAATTTTATGAGTGAATCTATCAATTTATACAAATGCCGCCATATATAATGGTAGAGTCACTAGTCCGTTGTCACTCACCCCTACGTTACCATCAATAAATTTATAGGCACACGTAATATCATCATATTTTTTTAATACTGATTTAATTGAATTTGCGTTTGCTTTTCCGCCCTTAACTTCTATAGGAATAACCTGTCCATCTTTTTGGATAATCACATCCAGTTCCTTTTTCGTAGTTTCATTTTTGTAGAAGTACAATGTATATCCTTTTTTATGCAATGCATCTGCTACAGCACATTCATATATTCCACCTTTGGTATTACCTTCAAGTGTATTTTCTACTATGTGTTGCTTAAGAGAAAAATCCTTCATTGCAACTAATAACGATAAATCAGTTGTGTAAGCTCTAAAGAAATCATTTCTAGCATAATCATCCAGATCATATCTTATATCTGTTACAATCCTGCTTAAATGTACCATATCAGCTCTAAGCAACCAATCGATACTATTATAATATTTCTGCGCCCTAGCGCCCTTTTCAATCTCTTTATATTGAAACTTATGATTTTCTTTATCAAGCAGCTGCTTACCTAACGTGAGATAACACTTTTCTGCTTTTACTTTTTCTTCAGCATTTGCGTAATGAGCAATATCATATAAATAGCCTTGAAGAAGACTTCTTTGGATAGTGTCAACTTCTCTATAATCCTTTGTATCCAAATACTTTTGAACTACTTCAGGCATTCCTCCAGTGGCAATATATTGCCTATAATAGCTAAACATCTGATCATTAATTGCTGTAGGAACAGGCTGCTTCTTATCAAAACATGCCTTTAGAGAATCAATCATCTCCTCAGTAATCCCTATTCCCCAGAGGAATTCTTCGAAATCCAAACCATACATTCTCTGATAATCAACATAGCCTACTGGATATGATGATGCACGTTTATAATCAATTCCGAGAAGCGAACCTGATACTATAACATCGTATCTATTATCAACTGCCCAAAACTTTAATGCAGTAATGGCTTCTTCGCATTCCTGAATCTCATCAAGAAATATTAGTGTTTTACCAGGAATAATCTTTATTTCTGGGAAACGAAAGCGAAGTGCCATAACCATATTATCAACGGTTAAATCTCCCTCAAATATTGTCTTTGCGGAAGGCATTTCCTTAAAATTTATTTCAACTACTTCCTCATAATTATCTTCTGCAAATCTTTCAATAATATATGTTTTTCCAGTCTGACGGGCACCTTGAACAACCAGACATTTTTTATCCTTGTGTTCCACCCAGTATTTTAGTTGGTCTGTTGCTTTTCTTCTTAGCATAAAATATACCCCTTATCAACATTTTAGAACAATATAATTGTGCTTATATCAACATTTTAGAAAGTTAAAATGTATATTTCATCAACATTTTGGTATATTATATCATTTGTTACGCTAAAAATCCACCAGCCTCACATAAAATGGAATTCGCTAATTCATTGTAACAGGTTCCCATACAAAAAAATACAATGCTTTAAGGCAGCCCTCAAAGCATTGCATTTTCTTTTACTATAAATTATAATTCTTCCTCTGGCTTATCCTCGGAATTCTCATTAATACTATCATCGGTTTTTTCACCAGATTCTTCCTCAGACTCACTTTCTGACTCACCCTCAGATTCTTCCTCCGACTCATCCTCAGATTTCTTATCAGAATCATCTGAATCAGGAGTGCCTGGTTCATTTTCCTCAGAAGTATTTTCTTCTGATTCCTCAGGTATGTCTGCATCGTAAATCTTTACTTCCAGACGACCACCATCATAGCTGTCATTGCCATCAGGGTCGATTGCAAACATTACAGAGTCACCCTTATGAACAGTATAAATTTCCTTGAAAGAAACTGTACGTTCCTCGCCAAAGTTACCCTGGATATCGCCACCAATCCATTTCTTTTCCTCTCCATTAATGAAGATTCTCATGCAAACACCATTTGCATTTGGATCTGCGCTGTTTGCAAATTTAGTGTAGCTTCCATCCACAACAATTCTTCCATTTTTGGCAGCCATCCACATGTAGGCTGCATTTCTACCATTACCTGGCTCTACAAAATCAGGCTTAAGTTCTGGCTTTCCGTTATTGTAGTAACGATTGTTTTCCTCATCAAATGGAAGTCTTTCAAAATTCTTTCCATCCCAATCGCACATACCGTAGTACCAGCCATTTTCTCCCTGAATACCAGTAAAGTCATCTGCAAGAGTTGTATTGTTTTCTCTAGCTTCCTCTTCTGGAATGTCACTTGCATCGTAGATGTTTACAGATAATCTACCGGCATCCCAGGCATTATTATCCTTAGCATCAATTACAAAGGAAATCTTGTCTCCTCTAGATACATTAAGCCCCTCTAACATAAAGTTTACAGAGTTGTCATTTCCATCTCCCTGGAACACCTCTACATCCTCTGTTACAAGAACAGTATCATTTACATAAACAAGTACCTTTACGCCATCTGGCCAGCTTGGATTTCCATCATTTTGTCCATACTTTACATAGTTTCCAAGAACGTCTATTTTGCCATCCTCATAGACAACCCACTGATAAATAGCTGCTGCATCCTTTGCTGGATGTACATAATCCTTCTTCATTTCAAGACCTTCATTTTTTGAAGAAAGGAATGCTGAGCTGTCATCATTTGTCTTCATCAAGCATCTGGCTGAATCAATGCTCTTTCCTTCAAGGAACCACCAGCCGTCTTGGCCCTGTGCAAGTGGAGTTGTAAGCGCACCAAGTGAAGTATTGTTTGAACGCTCCTCATCTCCAACTGTCACTCTAAGCATCTCAGAATCTGCTATATCAATATCAAGACAACCGCCGTCCCATGCACTGTTTTTATTGCAGCCAATATCAAAGGTAAGGATATCGCCAGCCTTTACAGCAAGCTTGTTGAACTGAATATTTTTAACAGTTCTATTATTCTCACCTCTTGGACAAGTCACAACCTCTTTGAGAAGCTCGCTGTCATTTTTGTAAACCGAAACAACAACACCATCTGGCCAGTCCATGTTTGGATCTTCGTTACCATGTTTTGCATAGCTTCCGTTGATATCGATATTTCCATCAACAGCTACTACCCACTTATACATTGCATGAGCGTTTAATCTAGGCTGTACATAATCTCTCTTTACTTCGAGCCATTTTGCCTTTCGTGAAACATAACCGCTTCCATCGTCAGTTTTCTTTGTAAGTATTTCTGCCTTTTTAATTGAACGTCCTTCTAAGTAATACCAGCCATTGTTGCCCTGCTCACCAAAATCAACCTTGAGGTTTGCATAGTTGCTACCGCTATTATTCACCATTTTTGTGGTCTTGTAATCAGCATCCTCAACAACGAATGTGTAATTTCCACCATCGTACGCAGTGTTTTCCTTGCCATCTACCATAAGTGAAATGCAATCTCCAGCCTTAACCCAAAGACCTTCATAGCTCAAATCTTTTGTAACTTCCTTTGATACTTCAGGAGCAAACTCTTCCTTTTTGAGAACCTGTCCGTTCTTCATCAGAAAAACATTTACACCATCAGGCCACTCAGGATTTTTATCAAGATTCTTGTGCTTTGTATATGTAGTTAATACATCGACACTGCCCTCTTCTTTTGCAACCCATTTTACGATGGCTGAGCGTCCCTTATTGCCAGGCATGATGTAGTCACGCTTAATTTCTACGCCATCTTTTGTTGTGTACTTTTCATTCTTGGCATAGGTTTCAAGATTTACTGCATAGCCAGGATCAAGATAATATCCCGACTGATAGCACAATCCGTTTGCTCCCTGTGAGCCAAAATCTTCAACTGTTGAGCAGTTGTTGCTTCTGCTATCTGAATAAGAAACAACATCCTTTTCTGTTTTACCGGTAAGTGGAGTGATTCCCTTAATTGAAAATTCAAACTTACCAGCATCATACGCATTGTTTTCCTTTGGATTTACAACCATTGTGATGAAATCATCTTTTGCAACATCCACCTCTGCAACATCAAGGCGCTTTGTCACTTCGTTTATACGGTCTGGTGCAAATTCCTCTGAAACAAGAGGTGTATCATTATGGAAAATAGTTACCTTTGTTCCATCAGGCCAGCTAGGATTCTTATCCTCGTTCTTAAACTTTGTGTAAGAAGCATCGATTTTAACCTTTCCTGTTTGAGCCACCTTCCACTTGATTACAGCAGAACGTCCCTTGCCTGTGTTTACGAAATCACGCTTTATTTCAAGATAGCTTTCATCAAAATATCTTTCTTCGTCTTTTTCGAAGTTTGTCATATTCAGGGTATCTGTTGGGTCGTCCTCATAACCCTCCTGGAAGAACCAACCATTATTACCCTGCTCACCGAAATCGTATTTTACATCGGCAAAATTCTGCCTTGTTTCGGTTTCATCAATTGCCACATCCTTCTCGGTGGAGATGCCTTTTCTATCTAAAATATTAATATCAAAGGCACCACCATCATAGGATGCATTACCGTCAGCTGACACCATAAAATATAACTTATCCGCAGTCGTTACTTTTATGTCCTTATCACGGAACTTGATTTCATTAGTTCCTGATGAAGGAGCAGCTACTTTCTTTGTATATAAATTCTCCCCATTCTTATAAACAGAGACGGTAACACCATCTGGATACTTAGGATTTCCATCGTTCTGCTCGAACTTTGAATATTTCATCCTAAGCTCTATATCTCCATCCACAGCTGGCTGCCAGCAAAGAATCGCATTGTCATTTATAGATGGATGAATAAAGCCTTCACTCATTGTGAGATTTGGTGATGTGGCATTTAAATATTCTTTACCATTAAATGTAGAAACAAGGCTTGCATCTTTAACGCTCTTACCGTGAAGATATGTCCAGCCTCTATGGCCCTCAGCACCAAAGTCCTCAAAGTTATTAGCATTATTATTTTTTCTTTCATGGTCAACAGTTGCCTGTAATCCCTTATTATCAACATCATTTATTGATACATAAAGTGAGCCACCATCATAAGCATTATTTGCCTTTGCATCTACTACAAAATAAAGGCTTTCAAGCTCTTTTACATCCAGTTCCTTTAGCTCCTGCTCCAGAACCTTTTCTGTTTCTGTGCTGACATCCACATCATATCTTCCCAGCATCTCGTCACCTTTATACGCATATACGGTAACGCCGTCAGGATATGATGGATTCTTATCACCATTTACAGATTTTACATATGTAAGACTAACATTTACTTTTCCATCCTTTGCAGCACGCCACTCTAAAATAGGAGCAGCAGCTTCAGAAGTATGGATGAAATTATTTTTAACCTCAAGACCGCTTACACCGCGCTGTGAATATTTCTCTCCATCAAAATTTTCCAGGCGCTGTGAGCGACTAGGATTTTGTGCAGAACCATATCGATAAAACCAGCCATTCTTTCCCTGCTCGCCAAAATCACTTACGTTGAATGCGTTATTTGTACGATTTGGAACATCCACAAATTCTGGCTCAACATATCCTTCTACATCAAAAACCTCTGGCCATTTTGCAGATAAAAATGTAAGTCCTGTTTCCTCTAGCATTCCATCTTCGCTAAGATTCCCTGCCAAATGTATTCCCGCTGCTGCGCCGCCTCCTACAACAGCGACACCAGCCAAAGCTATAAGCGCCTTTTTTGTGATTAGCTTTTTAACCACATTATTAACCATTTCAATCCCCCCTTACTTATATACCTTCAAATCCTCCACAGAAACCTTTGATTTTACACTAAAGATGCCCCATTCCATTCCCTGTGAAAGATACATTCTCTCCGTAAATACGATATCGTTATTTACATACATTGAAACAACACCATCGGCGATAACCATTTTTACATCAAGCTCATCCATTTTTCCAAAATCATAATCAACATATGATTGTGGAACCTCGGCCATGATATTGTCTGTGTTGTAAAATTCGATACGCTTGTTTGCAGCATTGAAAACGATATTAAGCTTGCCTACATTTTCGCTATCTAAATTAAAGGCAAATCCAAACATTCCATTTTCATCAAAGTTCTTAAATTTGCCACTAACGATGTAGCTTCCAAGAAGTTTCTTGAAGCCTGCCACCTCGTATTCTTCTCCGGCAAAATTTAAAGTATTATCATCAGACTTTATTGACTCAGTCATCTTTTCAGGAGCTACTGCAAGACTATTTGTCATGCTGGCTTCCACTTCATTTACCATCACAGGGCTAAGGCTTCCGTCCTTTGCCTGGATTAATTCGTGAGTAACCATGTTGCCGCCCCAGTCGTATTCAGCATCATCAGCATGTCCTACCTTTGTGCCGTTCCAACCTACTATAAAAAGTCTCTCTCCGTCTGTTTCCATTCTTCCGGCATAGAAACCATTTCCATCAAAGAAATCCCTTTGTGGCTTCTTAAAGCCTGCCTTTAAATCATCTGTAAATCTATAGTGAACAATTCTGTTTGGCCACTGATCAGAAAATGAAAGATACCATTTATTCTTATACTTAAGAAGTGTTGGGCACTCCATGTTTGAATCTGTATCCATATCATTTTCAAAGAAAACGCCATCATCATTCCAGGTCTTTAAATCCTTAGATGTGTATTTTGCAATTACACCAGTATTGTTGCTTCTGGTAGTAACAAGCATCCAGTAACAATCCTCATCCTCCATATATAAAACGTATGGATCTCTGAAATCATTTTTTGCATAATTCTCGTTTGCGTAGAAAGTATCCTCAGGTACCTTCTCCCAATTTTCAAGGTCATCGCTAATGGCATGCATCACAGCTTCCTTTGGTTCATATGCATCATTGTGACCTGTATAGAAAGCGTGATACTTTCCATTTTTATCTTTGATTACACTACCTGTACCAAGTGCAATATCCTGGTCCTTAATAGTCTCTCCGTAATTAATTACAACTCCCTTGTCATCATAATTAACAAAATCCTTTGTCTGCATCATTGCCCAAGGATGATATCCCTGCTTACCATTTCTTTGATCTGCCAGGTAAAAAATATTGTAGGTACCATCATCATAAAATGGCATTGTATCACCTACGAATCCCTCGACTGACGCAGGAAAAACTACATGGTTATCTATGCTCTCTCCCAAATACTGTTCCTCCGATTCCTGTTTTGCTTCTGATGTCCCAGCAGAACAGCCAATACAGCTTAGGCTAAGGGTGCCAAGCAAAAGCATAACGATTATTCTCCTCATATACCCTCCTTTTGGTGCTACTGCACCTTCGAATGTTACATTTATACTATCATTATGGTGCATATGTATCAATTAGTTTGTGCAAATGTATCACATTTTTGTAGAAACCATTGATTTTTCAAGGTTTGATTTTGTATAAAATGCACACTAGTATTTTTCAGAATGGTGCATTTGACACATTTTTGATATTCCTGTACTATAAATGTAACTAAAAATACTTAGGAGAATATAATGAGTAACCGTGTTACCCTTCAGGAAATTGCAGATTCACTTGGACTATCAAGAAATACTGTTTCAAGAGCTTTAAATAACACAGGCAATGTATCTGCCAACACCAGAAATAAAATCTGCCAGGCCGCACTTGCTATGGGCTACAAGCAGTTTGTATCAGCCGATTCAATTGCACCACTTTCAGAATCACCAAGCCTTACACCTGGTGCCAAATCTGAAATTGCTTTATTCACACAGGCATTTCCAGGTAATTCCCATTCTGGAACAAAAATGCTAGAAGCCTTCCATCACAAAATTGATGCATTAGGCTACAAGCTTTCTATAAACATAATTCGTGATTACGAAATAAGTAATCTATGCTTCCCAGCAAATATAAATTTAGAAAACATCGCAGGCATAATCTGTATGGAATTATTTTCTATCCCATATTGCGAATTTCTGTGCAAGCAGGGTATTCCGCTTCTCTTCGTGGATACACCTATCACACAAAAGAGCACTATAAATGCGGATGTTTTACTCATGGAAAATCTTTCAAGTGTATACCATATGTTGGATTCCTTGGTGGAAGCAGGCAACAAAAAAATATCCTTTGTAGGTGATCGTTTCCACTGCCAGTCCTTCTACGAAAGATGGCAGGCCTATGTTTCTGTCCTTGCAGACAGAGGACTTACATTAGATACTGATTGTTGCATTCTTGCCGAAGACAGCGCACCATATTCTGATGCCAACTGGCTAAGCGAACAGATTGCAGCCCTGCCTTCTATGCCAGATTTATTTTTCTGTGCCAACGATTTCCTTGCTATGTCAGTGCTTAAGGCGCTACGATTACTTGGTAAAAATGTTCCTGAAGAAATTCGTATATGCGGATTTGATGATGCACCAGAATCTACTCTCACAGAGCCTAGTCTTACCACTGTAAAAATCCACAGCAGCTCTATGGGATACACTGCTGCAGAGCTACTACTTTCACGTATTGCTAATCCACATATTCCTTTTAAGAAAACTTATATTGAAACAGATATTATTTACAGGGATTCATCTAGATAATTATGTGATACAATGGAAGAACTGTTTTTTGTAGTCTGGTTTTCTACCGACTCACAAAAACTTAATGATAATAGGAGCTTTACTTATGTTTGATTCAATAGAAGATATTTGCAAAATTGAAGAGGAATCTCATATTCCTTTTTGGAAAATAGTTCAGGAGGATGATTGCAAGGAGCGTGCTGTTTCCTTGGAGGAATCTTTTCAGGCTATGAAGGCTATGTACACAGCCATGAAGGAATCTGCCTTAAACTATGATTCGCATATACGAAGTAACAGTGGACTCGTTGGCGGGGAAGCTGGACTTCTTAGAAAATATTTAGATGAAGGTCAGCCTTTAGTTGGAGAATTCACAGGGCGTGTTATGGAGCTTGCACTTCGTGTAGCCGAGGGCAATGCCTGTATGAAGCGTATCGTTGCTGCACCAACAGCAGGTTCTTGTGGTGTTGTACCTGCAGTATTCATCGCCGCACAGGAAAAGCTTGGCCTATCAGATGAAAAAATGACCGAAGCACTTTTTGTTACAGCCGGTGTAGGTGCAGTCATTGCAAAGCGTGCATCCCTTGCAGGTGCAGAAAGTGGATGTCAGGCCGAAATTGGCTCAGCTTCCGCTATGGCAGCAGCCGGCCTTGTTTATCTAAAAGGCGGCACAGGACGACAAAGTGCCAATGCAGCCTCACTTGCCCTTAAGAATCTTTTGGGACTTGCCTGCGATCCGGTTGCTGGCCTTGTGGAGGTTCCATGCGTAAAAAGAAATGTATGTGGCGCCATGAATGCAGTGACATCTGCAGAGCTTACTATGGCTGGAATCGAAAGCCGCATTCCTGCCGACGAAGTCTTTGACGCAATGAGTGCCATCGGAAAAAGCATGAATCCCGACATAAAAGAAACCGGCACAGGTGGCGTAGCCGCCACACCTACCGGAATCAAAATCGCCAACTCAATCTAATAAGCTGTAGTTACCATTCACAGCCTATTGATAACTCTCTCTTGCATGCCCTGCAGGCCCCGCCGCCCACCATGGGCTAGGAAAAACATCGCAAGAATATTATGTTTTCCATATATGCAAAGACTCGCATTCTTATTTGCAAGTGTCTTTTGTAAGTCTTTACAATTTTGAGAAATGTAGCCACTGGGCGGACAATAAATTAACTGAGTTGGATTTTCTAGTTTAATGAGCAACTTGTGTGAGTTTGGAATGAGCTTAGAAAAATAAAGAGCAGGTTTTGTAATGTATAGGCAGCAGCCGCTAGGACGGCGGCTGCAGTGGTCACTTGAAACACGATGTTGAATGTGCCACGGTGACTATACATACAAAACCTGCTCTTTTAATTTTTCTTAGTGAATGGAGCAGGAACACAAGTGCTCATTGAACTGGAAAATCCAAATATAATTAAACTAGGATTGTCCGCCCCTTGTTCTACATTTCTCAAAATAGTTCATACTTCAAAAGACACTTGCGAATGCTCCCTGTTTGCATATTGGAAAACTATAATATTCGCGAAATCGTTTTCCTAGCCCATGGTGGGCGGCGGGGCCTGTAGGGCATGCAAGAAAATGCACACTATAGGCTGTGAATGGTAATGGGGCTACTGCTCGCCGAGTTTTCCGTGCTTCTCGTAGTTTGTGATGCGAGCAGCTTTGTTGTTGTCGTCTACGAAAACGACCTTAGGTTTGTGGCCTTTTGCTTCTTCGGCTGGGATGCTGCAATAGCACATGATGATTACATGGTCGTTTACTGATACGCAACGAGCTGCTGCACCATTAAGGCAAATAACACCGCTTCCACGCTCGCCTGCTATTGTGTATGTTTCAAAACGGTTTCCATTCTCCACATCAACAATCTGCACCATCTCGTATTCAAGGATACCTGCCGCATCAAGCAAATCCTCGTCGATTGTGATGCTTCCCACGTAGTCAAGCTCTGCCTGTGTTACTGTTGCTCTGTGTATTTTGCCTTTAAGCATTGTTAAATTCATATTCTTAATACCTTTCTTACTTTACTGCTTCTTCCACGATGAAGTTATCAATCAAACGTACCTTATCTCCAAAATAAACAGCCACTGCTGTAAGGATAGGACCATCAATCTTATCCACCTTTTGAAGCTCGTTCCAGTCTACGATTTCCACATAATCAACTCTGGCAAGTGGCTCAGACTCGATGATATCTGTAACAGCCTTCTTTACCACGTTTGCATCCTTCTCACCTGAGCGAACCATCTCTTCACCTACTGTAAGAGCCTTGTGAAGAACAAGTGCCTTCTCTCTTTCTTCCTCAGAAAGATATGTATTACGTGAGCTCTTTGCAAGACCGCTTTCCTCACGGATGATTGGACATCCAACGATTTCGATGTTGAAATTTAAGTCGCGAACCATACGCTTTACGATTGCAAGCTGCTGAGCATCCTTCTGTCCGAAGTATGCCTTATCAGCTTCTGTGATGTTAAAAAGCTTACTAACAACAGTGCATACGCCATTAAAGTGGATAGGACGGCTCTTTCCGCAAAGCTCTGTTGATAATGTATCCACACCAACATAAGAATGGAAGCCCTCAAGATACATCTCAGATGGTTCTGGATGGAAAATTAAATCAGTACCAAGACCTTCGCATAATTCACAATCAGCGTCGAAATCCCTAGGATATGTAGCTAAATCTTCCTTTGGTCCAAACTGTATCGGATTTACGAAGTCAGAAACGATTACCTTGTCACACTCCCCACGTGCGCGTTTAATAAGGCTTGCGTGCCCCTCATGTAAATACCCCATTGTAGGAACAAGACCAATTGTTAAGCCCTGCTTTTTCCACTCTCTAACATTGTCCTTAACTTCCTTTATTGTTGCTGCCTTAATCATAATTATGCCTTTACCCTTTCATCCTCAAGTGTTACTGTAAATTCCTTTGTGGCTGCAGCCTTGCGAACCTCTTCCATAACCTCTGAATCAATCTTGAAATTGTGCTCAGCTGATGGGAACGCCTTAGACTTAACCTCTGAATCATACTCCTTGAAAGCACGCTTCATTTCCTCACCGATATTAGCAAAATGCTTTACAAACTTTGGCTTGAAGCCTGTGAACATTCCAAGCATATCCTGATATACAAGAACCTGACCATCACAGCCATTGCCTGCGCCGATTCCGATTGTAGGAATTGTAAGCTCCTGAGAAATAAGAGTAGCAAGCTCCTCTGGAACGCACTCAAGAGTAACCATGAATGCACCAGCCTCCTCTACTGCCTTTGCATCCTTAAGAATCTGGATTGCACGCTCTACATTCTTTCCCTGTACCTTGAAGCCACCAAAGGCATTGATTGACTGTGGTGTAAGACCGATGTGTGCTACAACAGGAATATCCGCATTTACGATAGCACGAATCTGCTCACAAACTGATGCACCGCCCTCAAGCTTTACAGCCTGTGCATGGCCTTCCTTGATAAGACGTCCTGCATTTTTTACTGCATCATAAACTGATGTCTGATAAGACATGAATGGCATATCTGCCACAAGAAATGTATCCTTAAGACCTCTTGAAACCGAAGCGCAGTGATGAATAATATCATCAACTGTAACTGGAAGAGTGTCACTATATCCCATCATTGTCATTCCAAGGGAATCGCCGATAAGAATGGCATTAATACCTGATTCCTCCATAAGACATGCTGTTGAGTAATCATAGCAGGTAAGCATGCTTATTTTTTCTCCGTCTTTCTTCATCTGCTGAAGAGTTGTTACTGTGTTTTTCATTATTCTCCTAATCCTCCTGGGTTGTTAATAGAAGCTCCAAATCACTATAATCACTTTCGGGATGCTTATGCTTTGCCACCTCTAGGGTCTTAAGTGACAGGGTTTTATACACCTGCCTATCTATTCCCTCAAAGGTATCAAGATGCTTTTCCACTGTCCTCATATCATTTCGCTCGATAGGACCGGTTAATGCATCCTTGGTTCCCACCTTTAGAACCTTGTTTACGTTACCTGTCAAAAGTGGCGCAATAGCATCACTTAATAGTTCTTCTGAAAATCCGCATATACGAAGTTCATCTTCTGCAGCCTGAATCAGTGCAACCACAAGGTTTGAGCACATAACAGCTGCCCCATGGTAACGTGTTTTCACATCTGCATTTATAACTGAATATTTAAGACCACTTTTCTCTAATAGGGCCTTAATATCAGCGATGTGGGTTGCATCTCCTTCAATTGTAAATAATGCTTTTGGAAGCTCCTGGTATGATCTGTATCTATCTGATACAGCCAGTAGTGGATGGACCGAGAAACCGTATGCGCCAGTCTCTTCAATATCCTTAAAGATGTTCGAAGATAAAGAACCGCTGCAATGACATATCATTTTTCCAGCAATAGACATGTGTTTTATGCTATCCCAAACTGTTGAAATAGAATCGTCTGGAACAGTGATAAACACCGTATCACATTCTTCAATTAATGTCTCTAAATTCTGAAAATGTTTTGATTTGGTAAAATCCGCTGCACTTTCCGCGGATGAAGACGTGCGGCTGTAATAGCCTGCAAGATTGTGCTGTGTTGTTTCAAAAAGCATGCCAAGAGAACAGCCTACTTTTCCAGCACCTACAAATCCAACCTTCATGGGCAACACCTCCTTATTTATCCGGGGGTGATACAGTCTCGTTCAAAATGATACGAGCATGCCATCGGGCGCACCTTTTTAAAATTTAGAAGCTAAAAGGTATAGTTTCTTTCGAATACCATCCGAAGGACACTATAGCATTTGTGTGGTACAAAGTAAATAGTCCCAGCCACAAAAATGTAGCTGGGACTGTAATTACTTTGGTGAATAATACGAGACTTTCATTATACCTTCCTGGGCCTCAAGCTCCTGTCTTGTTTCCACTGGGACCTCATCATCGCATTCGATTACCATGACAGCCTCGCCTCCACGATTTTTTCTGTGAAGCTGCATTGTAGCGATATTGATTCCCTGTTTTCCAAGAAGGCTTGTAACCTCAGTAATGTAGCCTGGTTGATCAATATTATGGACGATTAGAGTAGGGCTTTCACCTGAGAAGTTCACCTCCACACCATCAAGGTTGCACACCTCTATTCTGCCTCCGCCAAGTGAAGCAGCGATTACTTCTACCTTTGCTCCGCTGACTCCATACATAATAATCTTCGCTGAGTTTGGATGTGCATCTCCAAGGTCGATAGTATCGATTGAATAATCCAGACCATATTCCTTTGCCAGCTCGAAGCTTTCAGGAATGCGAATATCATCCACATCAAGTCCTATCAATCCTGCCACAAGAGCCTTATCTGTACCATGTCCTTTGCCTGTTTTTGCAAATGAACCATGTAAATATATCTGAGCCTTTTCTATCTTTTCTCCCATCAGCTTGTGGCACACGTTACCGATTTTGGCTGCGCCTGCTGTGTGAGAGCTGGATGGCCCTACCATTACTGGACCTATAATATCAAATAGATTCATATATTTAACACCTCATCAGTTACAAAAAAATGGAGGAGCACTACGCTCCTCCACTTATTATACAATACAAATTACAATAAGTAACTATCCCTTATTTTTACTGAACATCAATGCTGATGCTTCCAACATTGCCTGAGCCGTTAAATCCAAATTCTACGCTTCCGCCATTTGGAATAGATGAGTTCCAATCTACTGGTGTAAGTACATATGAATCACCTGATTCCTTTACGTTAACGTTCCAGCTAGAATCCATCTTTACTTCGCTCTTCTTAATCTTAAGTGTCCAACCATTTACAGTTTTACCTGTATTGTTAGATACCTTAATGTTTGCGGTGTATCCGCTTCCCCAGCTGTTAACAGTAGCCTTAGCTGTAAGACCACTTTCTGTAGATGGCTGTGGAGCTGGTGTAGGTGTTGTAGTTGGCTGTGCTGTAGGAGCTGGAGTTGGTGTAGGTGTTGGCTGAGCCTGTGAACCACCATTTACCTTCTCAAACTGCCACTGCTGATTTGGATTTCCATAATATGTCCACTGACATACGTTTGTGCCATCAGCTGTCTTGTGCTCGTAAACATCTACATACTTTGTACCAGCTGATGTCTTTGTAGCGATTGTGTATACACCACTCTTGTTTGTATTCTTTACTACAAACTGCTGTGGGTCATGTGCATACGCATTGTAAATCTGAAGATTTGCGCCATCCTCATCCTTACCATTTGCAACGTCAAGCATGAAATCTCCAAGTCCTGACTTAAGTGAAATGTAACCATTTCCTAAGTTCTGAACATACCACTTCTGTCCATCAACGCCTGTACCCTTTGAAATACATACATTTGTAGCTGCCTTAGCTGAGTTGCCCTCAACTGTAAGGTACTTCTGTGAAAGTGTATTCTTGAGATAGTACCAACCATCTGCAATGTTTGCTGTAGTATTTGCATCTACATTCTGTGATGGTGTTTGTGTTGGTGTTGGTGTAGGTGTTGGTGTAGGCTGAGCTTCGCTTCCGCCGTTATCTGTGTTTGCCTTCCATCTATCAAATGCAAATGAGCCACGGAATACAAAAACGATATCCTTTGCTCCGTTTACATTTCTTACGTTAGCTGTGAAATCCTTGAAGGAACCACTTGTATTTGAAACATTGATTGTTCCAAGTAATGTACCAGACTGTGAGCCCTCTCTTACCTCGATGCTTCCATTTCCGCCACTCTGAACTGTAGCTGTGATAGACTTAACACCCTTAGAGAACTGTACCCCCTTAACCTTTGTGAAATCACCATTGTTAATATCTGTTACCCATGCAGAACCATCGCCATTACCGCGAACCTTGATTCCAGCCTGTGTAAACATTGTCTCAGCCTGTACCCACTCGTATGGGTTTACTGAAGGATTCATAGGAACACCAGACATTGTCTGCTTGATTGTCTGGATTCTTCCACCAGAAACGTTAACTCTGTCAATCTGAGTTGTTCTGTAGCCAAGATTGCTCATTACGGCATTCTGTACTGTCATTGTATGATAAGCAATGTAGTAATTACCCTTGAACTCAAAAATCTGATGGTGGTTGTTACCAGCCGAACCATTGAAGAATGAGCCTGGGTTTGCCATAATTTCACCCTGATATGTGAATGGTCCCATTGGGTTAGAGCTTGTCATAACGTGGATTGTAGCATTGCGATATCCGTTGCTGCAATTCCAGTTTGTACAATATGAATAATAATATGTGTTACCAATCTTGTTAATTCCAGAATCCTCGAAGAGATATGGAGCATCAATCATAGCAGCTGTGCCTGATGTGCTAATCATATCGCCTCCAAGCTTGATAACTCTTGCTGTTCTTGGGTGAGCAGCCTGTCCTGCTGGAACGCCACCACCAAAGTAAAGATATCCTGTTCCATTGCTATCTACTAAAACAGCTGGATCAAAAAGCCATTCTACATTACAGTTTGGAGTTGCTTTTGTTATGAAAGCATGTCCAAGTGGATCACGCCATGGACCTGTTGGGCTGTCTGCTGTAAGAACGCCAATAGAGCTTGCATTGTTTGCAAAATAAAGGAAAAACTTATCTCTTCCATTAATTTTCTTGCAGCAAATTGTAGGAGCCCAAGAATTGCTTGCCCATTTTGCTGCGCCGTCGCGTCCTGCAACGTTAATCTGACCATGGTCAGTCCAGTTAACCATATCTGATGAAGAATAGCAGTTTAACTGGTTAATTTTTCCATATGTATTTTTGCCATGAGTAGCATCATACTCCTGGCTATCGTTTGTTGTATAAACGTAAATCCTATTGTTGTATACCAAAACTGCTGGATCTGCTCCATAGTTCTGAGTTACAAGAGGATTATTCTCATTATCTCCTTTAACGTAGCTGCCGTTAACTACTGTTGCAGCTTCTGCACTTACCGCTGTGCTAAAAAGCATTGCGCCAGTAACAGCTACACAAAAGAACTTCTTGATATACTTATTCATACATTATCCCTCGATGAAATTTTTAATTTGAGTTATAAGTACAAGCAGGGGGAGAATCTGTATTTTTAATTACTAAGTATAATCTTCTTACTGAACATCAATGCTAATGCTTCCAACATTTCCTGAGCCGTTGAAGCCAAATTCTACGCTTCCACCGTTAGGAATAGATGAGTTCCAATCAACTGGTGTAAGTACATAAGAATCACCTGATTCCTTTACATTTACATTCCAGCTAGAATCCATCTTTACTTCGCTCTTCTTAAGCTTAAGTGTCCAACCATTTACAGTCTTTCCTGTGTTGTTAGAAACCTTGATGTTTGCTGTGTAACCGCTGCCCCAGCTGTTGATTGTAGCCTTTGCTGTAAGGCCTGCTCCTGTTGAAGGCTGTGGTGCTGGAGTTGGTGTTGGCTGTGGTTTTGGAGTTGGTGTTGGTGTTGGCTGAGCCTGTGATCCACCATTTACCTTCTCAAACTGCCACTGCTGATTTGGATTTCCGTAATATGTCCACTGGCATACGTTTGTGCCATCAGCTGTCTTGTGCTCGTAAACATCAACATACTTAGAACCATTAGATGTCTTTGTAGCGATTGTGTATACGCCGCTCTTGTTTGTATTCTTTACGATAAACTGCTGTGGATCATGAGCGTAAGCATTGTAAATCTGAAGGTTTGCACCATCCTCATCCTTGCCATTAGCTACATCAAGCATGAAATCGCCAAGACCAGACTTAAGTGAGATGTATCCATTTCCAAGATTCTGAACATACCACTTCTGGCCATCAACACCTGTACCCTTGCTGATGCATACATTTGTAGCAGCCTTAGCTGAGTTGCCTTCAACTGTAAGGTACTTCTGTGAAAGTGTATTCTTGAGGTAGTACCATCCATCTGCAATATTTGCTGTAGAGTTCTTATCTACATTCTGTGATGGAGTTGGTGTTGGCTGTGGATTTGGAGTTGGTGTTGGTGTTGGTCTAGTACCTGGGTTTGAACCTGGCTGACCAATTACATCTGTGTAAGCCTTGATAACTGCATTGTAAGACTGTTTTGCCTGGCCTGGTCTAGAGAACAATAATGGAGCAGAATTGCTAATCCATGTTGTCTGATCAGAAAGTCCCCACCAAGTAATACTTGTAATCTTGCCACCGTTCTTCTTAGCTGTGTTGATATTTTTGAAGAGCTGATAAGCATAATTTGCCATATCATTATCGCCCTTGTTAGTAATATCCATCTCAGTAATCTGAACTTCAAAACCTGCTCTTAAGAATGAGTTAAGTGCTGTTGTATAGTAATCAACTGAAGGGAAGCCTGTTCCAAGGTGAGACTGCATACCTACACCTGCACAAACCTTTCTGCCCTGGTTGATATAGTTCACAAGTGTGATTACATCATTAACTTCCATATATGTGTTGTAATCGTTGTAGAAAAGCTTTACAGAATCTGTAAGCTTGAAATACTCAAGTGTGTCGTAAGCATAGTTGAAAGCCTTCTTTACATAAGAAGCATTCTTTCTGTTATTTCCATAAACTGCTTCCCAACCTGAGTTATTTGCATGTAAAATCTCATTTGCTACGTCCCATGCATAAACAACACTACCATACTGGTTTGTGTATACATGGTTCATAACTGTCTTTACATACATTTCAAGACGTGCATCCATAACAGATGAATTAACAAAACCTGCTCCACCGCTATAGTTGCTACGGAAGAACCAAGAAGGTGTCTGTGAATGCCATACTAATGTATGAGCTCTCATCTTGAGACCATTCTGGTAACAGATTTTCATAACCTCATCAACTGTGCTGAAGTTAATCTGTGGTACGTACTGCTCTCTGTAATTATCTGGGATATAGTAGCCCTGATTCTTAGCCTGTGAAACTGAGATAAGTCTTGCAGAACCGCCAAGTAATGCGTCTGGCTTCATCTCGTTTTCAAGAGTAATACTGTTGTAATGCTGCTTTAAGAAATTAAGCTGACCTGCATCTCTAAGCTGATACAGGTTAATACATGTTCCTGAATAACCATATGTGCTTCCATAGGTATTAAGGAGTGTTGCCTGTGCTGCGTTTGCAGTAAGGCTTGGTGCTGATGCAAGCATTGTAAATGCGCAAGCAACAGCAAGGAGTTTCGATGCGAAACTCTTTAACAATTTTTTCTTCATTTCATTATCCCCCATGAAATATTATTTAACTCGTCTCCCCTGCTTGTAATAATATCGTAACATAATTAACAATTTCACACATTATCAATTCTTGCGGCGTATTTATCAATTATTGCCTTATCTACATAAAAATAGACTCTGTGGTAAAATATCCACAGAGTCCATTGATTATATTTGTCAAATTGTCACTATTTCGCTGTTAGCTGAGTTCCATCGCTATCAATTGTAATGGTACTTCCCTCATGAATATCTCCACCAAGGATGATTTTTGCAGCCATAGTTTCCACATTTTTTTGAATAAATCTACGAAGTGGACGGGCACCATATACTGGATCATAGCCCTGGTCTATTACAAATTGTTTAGCTGCTGAGGTAAGCTCAATTTTAAGCTGTCTGTCCTCGAGTCTTTGGTTAAGTTCTTCAAGAATAAGATCTACGATACCTCCGATGTTATCCTTTGTAAGAGGCTTGAACATAATAATTTCATCAAGTCTGTTAAGAAACTCTGGTCGGAATGAATTTCTAAGCTCACTCATTACCATCTCATTTGTCGCGTCGGTGATCTCGCCAGTTGCTTCATCAATACCCTCAAGCAGATATTGTGAACCAAGGTTAGAGGTCATGATAATGATTGTGTTTTTGAAATCCACTGTACGTCCCTGAGAATCTGTGATACGGCCATCGTCAAGCACCTGTAAAAGTACGTTGAATACATCTGGATGAGCCTTTTCAACCTCATCGAAAAGTACTACAGAATATGGCTTGCGTCTCACCGCTTCTGTCAATTGGCCACCCTCATCGTAGCCTACATATCCTGGAGGCGCTCCGATAAGTCTAGATACGCTAAACTTCTCCATGTACTCGGACATATCAAGACGAACCATTGCGTTCTCATCATCAAAAAGTGCCTGTGCAAGTGTCTTTGCAAGCTCTGTCTTACCTACACCAGTAGGTCCTAAGAATAGGAATGAACCGATTGGTTTTGTAGGGTCCTTGATACCAGCCTTTGAACGAATGATGGCTTCTGATACAAGCTTTACAGCATCATCCTGCCCCATGACTCTCTTGTGCAATTCCTCATCAAGATGAAGTGTCTTGCTTCGCTCACTCTCGTTAAGCTTTGCCACAGGAATGCCTGTCCATCTTGAAATGATTCTTGCGATTTCATCCTCTGAAACATTTTCGTGAACAAGATTTGCATCTCTGCTCTTAAGTCTTTCTTCGGCGTCAGCAAGCTGAGCTTCCAATTCAGGAAGTCTGCCATACTGTAGCTTTGCCGCCTCTTCAAGGTCATATTTTTGCTGAGCAATTTTGATTTGGCCTTGAACGTCATCTAATTCCTCGCGGATTTTTGTAACATCCTCAACAAGCTTTTTCTCGTTATCCCATGCAGCTTTCTTTGTGTTGTACTCGTCTCGAAGTTCTGAGAGTTCTTTCTGAAGGTCTGCAAGTCTATCCTGAGAAAGCTTGTCTGTTTCCTTTTTAAGAGCGGCCTCTTCAATCTCCAGCTGCATTACACGTCTGTTCATTTCATCCAGCTCTGCTGGCATTGAATCAAGCTCTGTCTTAATAAGTGCACAGGCCTCATCCACAAGGTCGATTGCCTTATCTGGAAGGAATCTGTCTGAGATGTATCTGTTTGAAAGCGTAGCTGCTGAGACCAACGCGCCATCTGTAATCTTAACTCCATGGAATACTTCGTAACGTTCCTTAAGACCACGAAGGATAGAGATGGTATCTTCAACTGTTGGCTCGTCAACCATAACTGGCTGGAAACGACGCTCTAATGCAGCATCCTTTTCAATGTATTCTCTGTATTCATCAAGTGTTGTGGCACCGATACAGTGAAGCTCGCCACGGGCAAGCATAGGCTTTAACATGTTGCCTGCATCAAGTCCGCCGCTGCCATTTTTGCCTGCGCCGATAATAGTATGAAGCTCGTCAATAAACAGGATGATTTCACCATCTGAGTTTTTAATCTCATCAAGAACAGCCTTTAATCTTTCCTCGAATTCACCCTGATATTTTGCACCGGCAATCATTGAACCAATTTCAAGTGAGAATACCTTTTTATTCTTAAGTGCATCTGGCACATCACCACGGACAATACGCTGTGCCAAGCCTTCTACAACTGCTGTTTTACCAACACCTGGTTCACCGATAAGCACTGGATTATTCTTGGTCTTTCGGCTAAGGATTCGGATGACATTTCTGATTTCCTCATCTCGACCAATTACAGGATCAAGCTTGTTATCGCGTGCTCTTTCTACCAGGTCGTAGCCATACTTCTCAAGTGTATCGTAGGTAGCCTCAGGATTATCCGTATTTACGGTTTGGTTTCCTCTAACTGTAGCAAGGACTGCAAGGAAGCTGTCTCTTGTAATGCCAAACTGCTTGAATATGTTCTTTATTGGAGTGCTTGGCTTCTTAATCATGGCAAGCATAAGGTGCTCTACCGAAACATAGCTATCTCGCATAGCCTTTGCTTCATCCTCGGCATAGGTAAGCACATAATTAAGCTGCTGACCAACTCTTAGCTGACCTCCCTGCACCTTCACTCTGGCACTGAGAGCTGCATCTATCGCATTTACGAATTGAGTAGTGTCGATATTCATCTTGCTAATCAGCGAAGGAATCAAACCATTCTCCTGACGCATCAACGCCATCAAAAGATGCTCCTGCTCCAGCTCCTGATTACCATACTCCATTGCTATCTTTTCACAGCCATTTATGGCTTCTATTGATTTCTGTGTAAATTTCTGGATATTCATAAATCTTCTCCTTTCTCCCCTTTGCCTTCCCCTTGAGGGGAAGGGGGACCGCTTTAGCGGTGGATGAGGTGTTCTTTTTATCTAATTATGTTCTAACACAAAAATTAGCACTCTACAAGAGAGAGTGCTAATAATTTATAAATATTTAAGAATTACATTATCCTTGACACAATACATTCCGTTATTATTTACAACAGTTCTTACATCTTCAAGAGAATTGGGATCAACTATTACAACTATATTTCCATTTTTATTCTTCTTCCGTGGATCCTTTTCCACGGAGTTTTTTCTTTTTATATGGCTATTTATCCTTCAATGAAGTACAATTATTACCAAAATATCAAATGTGTAGAGGTTAAAATGCGTTCATTCATTAGATTAACGGATTTCAATATTTCAGATTTACTAGAGATATTCGAGATTGCAGAGAATATTGATAAGTATCCGAACTTTCTCAAGGATAAAACCGTTGTAATGTTCTTTCCTTCAAATAGTATAAGAACTCGCGTTTCTTTCGAAAAAGGAATATATCTCCTGGGAGGTCAATCAATCTTATTTGATCCTGCCACATTAGATAAAAAAGAGGATATCAAAGATGTTTTTGGTTACCTCCAGAATTGGGCTGATGCTGTTGTCATCAGACATAAAGATATCAACCTTCTTGATAAAATATCAACTGTCACTGATATTCCTGTTATAAATGCATTAACCGATGAAAATCATCCCTGCGAAATGATGTCAGATTTATATTCAATTTCTAAGCTTCGATCTTCATATCTGGAAGATGAATATTTATTTGTTGGAGCTGCAGGAAATATAGGCAAAGCTTGGAAAGAAGCTTCCGAAGCTTTTGGTTTTTCTTTATCTCAATGCAGCCCATCTGAATATGCAATTCCAGATGTTAAGCATGGTACTAATTTATCAAAGCTCATTAGTGGGAAAGATATAATATGCACAGATTCTATTCCACAAGAAATACTTAATGACTTTAAATCATATCAAATTACAAAGGATATAATGACGCAGGCAAATGATGGTGCCATCCTAAATCCTTGCCCACCATTCTATCGCGGTGAAGAAGTCTCTGAAAATGTAATTGATTCAGATTTCTTCGTTGGGTATGCATTTAAAAATAATCTTTTAAGAATACAGCAAGCGATATTGATTTATTGTTTGTCACACTAATTTTTTTTCTTAGATTATGTTGGAGATATTATTATGAAAGTACTTCTATTTTGTTGTAAAGGCTTTGAAATGATGGAGTTTGCGCCATTCTATGATGTAATAGGCTGGGCCAAAAGTGAATATGGCTTCGATATAGAATTAGAAACCTGCGGATTTAGTCATACAGTTCCAAGCGCATTTTGGAATACCGAAATAAAGGTTGGTAAAATTATTAACAAGGTATGTGTTGATGACTATGATGCTCTTGCTATTCCTGGAGGCGACCACATATACGGATATTTTGAAGAGGCTTATGATGAGAATTTCCTTCAGCTGATAAGAGCTTTTGATACCGCTAACAAAACTATTGCCAGTATCTGTGTTGGTGCTCTTCCTATAGGAAAAAGCGGTGTTCTGAAAGGAAGAAAAGCTACTACTTATCATTTGATGGATGGATATAGACAAAAACAGCTAGCTGAATTTGGGGTAAACGTAATAGATAAACCGGTTGTCATTGATAGTAATGTCATTTCATCTTATTGCCCTCAGACGGCTGCCGAAGTAGCTTTCAAATTATTAGAGGTGTTACTTGGTAAAGAAAAAACAAACACTGTGAAACAAGGTATGGGCTTTCTATAAAAGAGGAAAGTACCTTCTTGATTTTGCAGAGGAGAAAATTGCGAAGAAGTATGATTCAGTTATTATCGATGCATCATTTCCTGCAAAGAAAATATACAAGAGGCGTGGTTATATTGAGATGGACTACAATATTATTGAGACTTGTGATGGTGATTATCTTTGTTATGATGTAATGACAAAGAATTTTAAAGATTATTGAATAGTTAATATATTCACATATTGTAAAAAAAACGTCTACTGCCTTCGTGCAGTAGACGTTAAAATACTCTTTATGAAAATATCAGATACTACCCTTCCATAACAGCTGGCAATGGAAACGGAATAACATTTGTTGGAGCATGCTGCTCAGCCTTCCAAAGTGTTAACTTCTGTTGCATATTAAGCCAACTTTCAGCTGAAGTGTTTGTTGCTTTACTGATACGTAGAGCCATCTCAGGGCTTAATGCTGCCTTCTCATTTACAAACTCAGATAAAGCTTTGCGACTAACGCCAAGCATTTTTGCAGCATCAGTAATAGTTAAATCAAGTGGTTTCATTACATCTTCTAAAAATACATTTCCTGGATGTGTTGGTTTTCTTGTCATATAGCAGCCTCCTTTCTTAATGGTAATCCATATAGTCAACTAGATGAGCATCGTGACCTTCAAAATAAAATGTCATACGCCAATTACCGTTTACTGTAACTGACCACATATCTTGTTTATCGCCTTTAAGCGGATGTAACCTGTATCCAGGCAAATTCATATCTTGTGGTGTCACGCTTGCGTCTAATCTGTCTAACATTCTAGCCAATTTAGGTGCATGATCTGGCTGTATTCCCTTTTTAGATCCTGTTTCAAAGAACTCTTTAAGTCCTTTATGTGCAAATGATTTAATCATATATAAATTGTAACTTGTAACGTGTCGCGTGTCAATATTTCTCTTGTTTTTTCTTTCATAATCTCGCTTTTCTGCCCCCACATAATAGATATTTATCTCACAATAAAGTACAATTGTTTTCAACAATATACTATTTTTGAGGACTATTGATTCTATATGAAAAACATCGCAAAAAAGACCTACTGTTTACTTCTGATGCTTGCATTTAGCACCGTTTTGCTAATAACAGGCTGCTCTTCTCACAATAATAACCAATATAAGAATGATTTTGATTTACTTTGGGATGAACTAGAAAACAGCTACCCATATCTCACATATATTGATGAAAATATAATAGATGTAGATGAATTACGCACCAGATATACGCTGGAATTGGATTCTGTTCAGGATGTAAATGATTTTGCAAATCTCCTCCAGCGTATGTTCAGCGAAATGAATAACCTGGCTCACTTAGACGTCTTGTCTCAGGATATGTACCAGGAATATTATTATCTTTATGTTCTAAATAAGATTTCATCAAACGACTATACAACACCTTATTCCGAAGTCTTGCAAGACGATAGGATTGCAGAAATTTATACAAAGCCGACAAGTATAGAGGCATTCGAAGGAGAAGAAATCTCTAATCAAGAGGTTTTCATACAATATTACTTTGATCTGAAAGCTATATACTTTAAAATTCCCTCTTTCTCCCACGAATTGAAAGAGCATGATGAAAAAGTGATTAGCGATGCAATAGAAAAATATCCAGAAGTTGAGAATGTCATTTTTGATATCACTGGAAATAGTGGCGGAAGCGACTATTATTGGATGGATAACATTGTTGCTCCATTTGGAGGAAGCTACGAACTAAATATAAGGAACTTTTTCAAGACATCTTCTACAACTGATAAGTATATAAACATTGTAGAATCATGTCCTACCAATAGGTTAAAAAATGCTCCTGAATGGGCCAATTCATTAGGATTAGATAAATCTTTTGTTTCGAAATTTAATGTACCTAATGAACCAACTGATAATATGATAATACCAGCTACCATTAAAAGATGGGTGTTAACCGGCCCAAAAGTCTATTCTGCATCAGATAAATTTGCATATTTCTGTAAATCAACTGGATGGGCTACTCTTGTTGGTGCTCAAACAGGTGGTGATGGTCTAGGTTCCACTCCAATTTTAATAATCTTACCTGATTCTGGATTACTTATTCGTTTTTCCTGCACTGCTGGAGAAAACACCGATGGTAGTATGAATGCCATTTTGGGAACCACTCCTGATGTTGTAACAATTAAAAATGAGACAGCATTGGAACGCTGCCTTAAATTAATAACAGATGATTCTAGCAAATAAAAATCAGCAAATCGAGGATTGGAGGAAAGAAAACAAGTGATTAGATACGAGGAAAATATTTCACCTGAAGAATATTTAGAATTACGTAGATTAGTCGGATGGAGGCTTTTCCCACTCGAGGAAGCAAAGAATTGTGTTGAAAGAGCTTATATGGTTCTTTGTGTCAGGGATGATGAAAGAGCCATAGGTGTAGTACGATTGTCTTGGGACGGCGGATATGTAGCTTTTATATCAGATGTTATCGTTATCCCTGAATATCAAGGACAGGGAATAGGAAAAAAGCTAGTTGAAGCTGTGATTAACAGAATTAAGAGCGAAATGAAGCCTGGATATATGGTTAATCTTAATCTTAATTCTGCCAAAGGAAAAGAACCATTCTATGCAAAACTCGGATTCATAGAACGGCCGAATGAAGAAGTTGGTGCAGGAATGAATCAGTGGCTGATATTGGAAGAATAATTATTTAAATTCCCCCCAATATATCCATTGGATTAGTAGCCTGATTGAACTGTTCCATCTTACCACAAGGTTGATCCACACCATCTTTTAGATACCATGTCGCTTGTAAGGGAATCATCCCACAGTCTTGTGCTGCTTCAAGCTCATGACTTCCGCCATCACCTACATAAAGGCATTCCCCTGGCTGAACTCCTAGTTTTTCAACACATATCTCATATATCTTTCGATCTGGTTTCTTTACGCCTATGTCACAAGACATTTATCAAGAGAGCGCATATGCTCTCTTATTTCTTTGCCAAAATCAAACTATACCTGCCCTTGAGCTTGCAAAAACCTAGAATCAATGTATAATGGAGCGAGTTTTTATTTAGAATTTAAAGGTGTGAAATATGCTCTATTATTTAAAATTAGATGCTTTCTTTAGAAATTTATATGTATTTGATTACATCACTATTGATGACTTCAAAAAATATTTAAAAAATAAAAGGATTATGCTATTTATCCAGCTATTACCATTTTTTATGCCATTACTAGCATGTATTATTGGCGGAGCGGCATATCTACTAAACTTTTGTGATGCAGATTCTTCTCTATTTATTATTTTGATGTCAACAGGGCTTATGATAATTTGTTTGCCCGCAGCTCTAACTTTAGGCTTTATATGTAAGTCAGGAAGACGTATGGCTGAAATAAGACAAGTTGTTCTATCCCCCAATTATATCCAGCCAGAAAAAGCCCAGTTAATCATGAATATCTTAAACTCCTCTAATCTTGACTTGAATCTAAAATCATTGATAACGACCATAGTATGTGTAGGTTTTACTGTAATAGCACTCGTCAGTCCTTTTGCTATCAACTTGGCGGATAATATTTCGGCTTCCAGAAATAAGTCACTCCAAAAGCATCTTGCACAGGCAGAGCTTCTCAAAGAAGCTAATAAGGAATCTGGAAATTTCGATGCTGCATTAGATAAACTTCGTGAAGACTTTGATGATGAGAAAACCTATTACTACGTGTTCGGTGAAAAAGATTACTTAGGTGAGTCCACTCTTATCATAGTCCTTGCCAGAGAATCTGAAGAATCAGTATATATGACACACTTTAAAGTTAGGGATACAGGTCTTTACAATCTTGATTGCTGGGTATCTTCCCCAGACAATCTTACCAATGAGAATATTATTGAGAAAGCTGATGGTATTTTATAAACATGAATGAATTAACAAACAGTGAAATCAGATTAATAAAAAGACTATTATCATATCCAACAATATACATTACACTGATTGTCGTACCTTTAATTAATTTTTTATTCGTAACCTTTTTGGATATGTTTGGCTATGTTCTTTATGAATATAAAGGACCAAACTATGCTACAGATTTTTCTATATATGTTCTGGCTTTTATTGTTATTGGCATCCTGATGATATTTATTCCTGGCATATTAATGAATACTCATAAGTGGCTTATAATCAGAAAAAAGCTTGGTGGAGGTCCACGAATCACTCTTGGAGACTTTGAAAATAGCGAAGCAATTTCGCGTACTGCTGGAAATCTAGCTACCAGTTACAGCATTGGAGAAGCCCTCTCACGCTCCAATAATGAGTATGTTTCTTCTTATGGAGATGTAGTAAAGGTTGCCTCTGGCCTTTTTTTGCCTAGATTTATTAAAGCTTTTTTTATCAGTCTAGCAAGTGATGAAGTCTTATATGTAGCCAAAAGAACTGGTGTAAAACCAATTAATCCTGGAATCATTTTTTGGTTTCCTATGATACTCCTCTTTGCATTCAATCTTGGTTTAAGCATATATTGTTGGAATTATTTTTAAGTATTTTTACTAGTACATTTTTCAAGCTTTTTCAGGCATTTTCCTGTTTATCACAAACAAACGAAGATATACCTATTCCTATGGTTCTTGCGATAAATAATACTAGAATTTTACACTATTACAATCTTCTGTTGAATATCTTTATCGCGGCAAAACGAAAACCTAAGCTTTGTGTGGATTCCATTGATAAAATGCTCAAAAAACAACTGAATTTTTATCACAAGGCCTGCTGCGAGCCTGCATATCTTCGTATTCCCGCGATAAAAGCAGCGCCAAGCTATGCCCAATAGCATTTTCACGCGATAAAAAGGCCTAAGCCGAAAGCTTAGACCTTAGCAAACACCATATTTTATAAAAACTACCAACAGAGTGAATCATCAAAGTCCTCTAGGCTTGGGTCCACAGGCTCTTCCTTGAGGATGGTGCGCATGTAGCGATTTACCTCGGTGCGCATGTCACGTCGGGTGCCGTCATAAGGTACCATCAGATTGTGATTTACCCAAATCCAGTGAATACCGCGCTTTCTGGCCTCTTCTTCAAAAAGGCCATGGTAGCCTGCCATGGACTTGCAACCAATGTGCACATACATAATGACCATATCTGCGTTCATTTGCTCACAGATTCTGAAAAGGTCCTCCACACCAGTTTCGTAGCCACCATTAGAGCGGCTTCTCATAATCATGTTTTCATAGAGATAGCCCAAATCTAAAAGTGCCTGATGTTTGTCTGTGGTGCTGACCATCTCTGTAGAAACACAGCAAAGCATGTCATTGATTGGCACGATTCCCCAGCAGTTCATAAGCCAATTCGGAAATGCGGTATAGTACGCAGCCTGCACACCCCAAAGGATTGCACGATGTCGATACTCTTTGCAAGCCATCTCCTTATTCCTATAAGCCTCAGTTGCAAGTTTTGTAATCTTCTTACTTGTCTCTAAAAAGAGCGGACTACGTCCACCGGCTGCCATATATTCACCATATCTATAGAAACCAAGTGTAGCTCCCAGCAGCTGTGGATAAGGAGTCTTGTTGATTTCCAGCCACTCTAAAAATTCCTTTGTTTCATCATTGAAGCGAGCCATATTTTCAAAAAGATAATCCCAGTCGAATTTCTCCCCTGTCTGCTCCTCGATAAAGTGAATGGCATTTAAAATTTCCTCACCTGCATATTCCTGCACACTCTCCTGGCGATGACGGATTGGTGAAGCCAATTGGAATGTAGGTATACCCATACTTCTGGCCATAAGGCCACCGCCCATAAGACTGCCGTCACAGGTAGTGTTACACTGAACTGCACATGCACCTATCTTTGGTAAATCATCATCAATGGCGGCTCCAAGCTCCGCAGCAGGCATTGGGCAAACATCTGTAGGAACTCCATATTCGTGAGTCTTGTCCACATAATGCATTACGCCTTCCTGACACATAAAGGAGCTGGCGTAGATGGCAGGAACCTCGTAGCTGACCCACTTGAGATTACGGAAGCCACCCATAATAGTGCTCATCATATTTTCATCGAAGATAACCATCTTCTTTGAAAGCTCTGTATCATTTCCAATTTCAGGGTCAGCCTTAAACATATCTGTAAGAGATAATGTCATATCGATAACAATCAGACCGATTCCTTCGTGTGCAAGACGAAGTGCTGTTCCACGAAGTCCTTCTGTGTGGCGGTCCATAAAATCTGGAACCGCAAGATAATTGCTCATCCAACGATATCTAAAGAAGCCCTTGAAATTGTTTGGCTTCATCATAAATCTGGCTAGTACAGATAAGTAGTAAAGCCAGCGAGTGTAATCGTACCAGGTATCTCTAAAACCACGCCATTCTCTGCGGCGGCGAGGGCGACGTCCTGAATAAAGCACTTTTCCAAGTGGCTCACTTCCATATTCTTTTCCCATTAGTTCGCCCTCCTTTCAGCTTTTTTCTCTGCAATCTTTTTCATTTCCACACGCTCTACAAAAGCCTGAATTCGTGTGCGAAGCTGACCGGAAGAACGGACTGAATATGGTCTGTCCACGGAAAGTACAGGCCAGCCATACTCCTCCTGCATAACGTGAAAAGCTGAAGCTCTTTCGTAGCCCCAGTAATCACAGAATTTTATCTGCTCATATATCAAACCATCAGCGTGATATTCCTTTGCCAGCTGGTCCACATAATCACGTCTTTCAAAAATCTTGTCCTGATTGAAAAAGCGAGGGCACTTGCCCCACTGTAAATAGGTGCGACAAATCTGAGTAAGGATATCTTCTTCATCATTAAGCTCAATCACCTGTCTACCAGGCAAAGAACCGAAACAATATCTGTCTGCCACCACAAGCGCACCACATTCCTCTGCAAGCTTGATAAATTCTGGATCATCCACCTCAGAACCAACCACTACTACCCTGATACGATATTTATTAGGTGTATCTGACTTACGAGTCTTTAGCTCCTCTAGAGTCTCCTGTAGCTTTTCTTTTATCAAATACTTTGGACAGCAGTATGTAGCAAGACACAGCACAGCAAACTCATATCCTGTAATAACAGGATTATCGCATTTACGATAATCACCAATTGCTGTAATCAATCGGCTAATCTCATTTTGCTCCTCTACTGCCTTGCGAAGTGCAGCATCAGAAATGTCGACGCCAAAATTTTTTTGAAGTGGCTCGAGCACGCGAATGCGCATCTGCTTTACATAGTGTTTTAGAGCCGTTTCATCAGATTTCATAGGAACATCTGCGTATGTAACAAAGAATGTTTCCTTTGGATTAGTTCCAAGCTTTTCTATATTTTCCACGCAACGATTCATCTGAGCGCAAGCATCCGGCGCCAAAATGCAATCTAAGAAATTAAATCCACCCTCAAGAGCACGTTCAAGATATGCACGACAAGCCTCACATAAAGTGGAGCTCATATAATATGTACCCATTTCAATTGAACCTGTGCGAGGTGCACGTAGACGTGTAGAAAAACAACCTGGCAGGTTTAAAAGTGGCTCTGGTATCTGAAAGCAAACATGACCGATAGCCTTTTTTCCTTCAGCCTGTGCCTGTCTGCACAAATCGTTGTAGGAATCCTCCAATAACTTTTCAAAATAATATAAATGCTTTAAGTCTTTCACAACCTTCTCCAATACTATTTTTTCTGATAAATAGTATTGTAACAATAAACTAATTTTCGCTCAATCAGTTTCTCGCCTATAAAGAAAAATGCCACATCCGAAAATGGATGTGGCACCAAATTTATATTTATTATAAATCTTCCCCTAAACCTCTACACAACGATATGCTGATGGAAGATACATGTTAGATCTGAGAATCTGAATGTTAACACAATCCATATAATCATTCTGCAAATCATTAATATCGGCAGCAATGTCTATATATTCCTTTGCCTTCTCAGTATCACCCTTAAGTAACATAACGTTGGCTATATTTAATAATGTGCGCCCACAGCTCTTTTCAAGTCTCAGGGTTTCATAGGCACCGAGAATCTCCTGATAAATAGTAACGGCTTCATCATATTCTTTATCTGCAACTGCTTTTGCAGCCTTCTGATCCAAATCATTAATCAAATTAGAAATACTCTGTATATCATCTTTATTCATGAAACCTTACCTCCTATCAATCAATCTCTACCATTATCAACAACTTCGGGACCATCAATGTAGGCAATCATTATAATACACTATTCAGGCATATCTGTGTAGTTATTCACAGTTTTTTCACATTTCTGCATAACAATGCTCTTTCAATTTTAGTAGTTTTCAATAAATTATCACTAAATATAGTGATTATTCTGTTAGTGTGCCACAAAATATGCTATTATTCTGTTAGAAGTGGAGGATACTATATATGGTTATAAATGATATTATGTTTAAAACTCAGCTGAACTATCAAATACAAGCAGCAATAGACGAGCAGGATGATGACTCATTAAATATAGAAGATGTAAAACATATTGATCTTCGCAGATGTCTTTTTGCAGACTTTAAAAAGGCAATGATATACATCAGGGAGAATAATCCAGACTACAATTACAGCGATTTCACAATTGACGCTGTAAAGCCTGCCCCTGCTGACTTCTCTGAAAGCAAGAAATATGATTTCACTGAGCTTATAGATTATGCTAAACACACTGCAATCACCATAGGCAATATGACTCTCTTTAGCGAACTTCAGAAAATTGCCAGTGCCGCAGAAAAATTTAATTTGAGTGTTGCTGAACATCATGAAAAAAAAGCAGGAAATGTATTGTCCTTTCAGGACTATGACAACTATTTTGTAGCAGATACCCCTAACACTTTCCAGGAAATTGGAAGCTGTGTTGTCGGTGGTGGAAATGCTGAGGCAGTTAAGATTGCTGCCACCTTGCATGCCAGCAGCACCGAGGAAAGACCTATCATTTCTGTCAGAGCCTTTTCTCTGAACACAAACACCTATCTTCCTAATATAGATATTATTGATTTAAGTACAATCTATAAGTCAAATGCTTCCATTATGGACGTTTTCGCATACATGAGTTACCACGACCACCTAGGTGGAAAGTTCAATCATTCCTTTGATAAGCTTTTATATAGCGGTGCTCTTCAGATTGAATCCTTGGAGGATATGTACTCAAAACACTATGATTTAGGGACATTCGATTATCTGAATAAGTAGATGATAAGAAGGCTTGTTGGCAATCTTGTACAAAAACGTTATATTGATTTGTGCATTTCGAATAATTTATGGTAATTATAACTATTGTGCAATCATCTCTGACCCTTTAAAATACCTTTCGGACTTAAGGAATTGTTTTTTATAGGAGATATCAGAAATGTTAAACCTTATCGTATTAGTTATTTTTACTGCAGTTACATTATTTTTCTTAAATTACATTGTATCAAGCGTAGCATATGCAAAAAGATCAGCTGAGCTTGAAGATTCTCATTGCCTTACAAGAGCAGTTGGTGCAATCATCTTAAGTGTTGCTGTTATCGTAGCACTTTGGGCACAGGCTTTTTACTTATTCTTTTTTGCATAATAATTTATAAAATGAAATGGGCATCCAGAAATCTGGATGCCCTTATTATTTATTCAAATTTTGGGAAATGAATAGTTATTATCCTTCAATAGCTATATACTTTGTCTCGTCTTTCTGTGGAAGTGCTTCTTTCTTAGGAATGCTAAGTGTAAGTACGCCATCCTTAAATGCTGCGTGGATATCTTCCTGAGTTACATTGTCTCCTACATAGAAGCTTCTTGAGCAAGAGCCTGTGTAACGCTCGCGGCGGATGTACTTGCCATCATCATCCTGCTCATCATTGTTCTGATTTGTCTCAGCCTTGATTGTAAGATAACCATCCTTCAACTCAGCCTTGATATCTTCTTTTGCAAATCCTGGAAGATTCATATCTACAGTGTAGTCATTCTCATTTTCTTTAACATCTGTGGTCATCATTCTTGCGAAATCATTGTCGTAGTGGTGACCAAATCCTGTCATACGTGGTACTCCGAAGAAATCATCCATAAAATCATTTGATAAAATACTAGGCATTAACATAATTACTACCTCCTCTTATATATGAAATATAGTTTTAATCCCGGTTACGTTGCTGCCACAGGATTTTTATCTCCTGTTCAGCCAGGTTGGTTTGGGAAGCTTTTCTTTTCCTTCCCTTGTTGTAACTATGTTATACACCCATTATTAGCACTCGTCAATAGAGAGTGCTAATAATTTATAATTATTTAATATTTAGTTTATAAATTGTCTGACTTATTCTTTTCTATCAGCTTCATTACATCACCAAGCTGTCCTGTAATCTCACTGTAGTTCTCACGAATATGAGGTCGCAGGCAATCTACACAGGATTTCACACCTGATTCTGTATATTTAAAATTCCCACCACATTTATCCCCAAGACAATAAAGAGGACAATAACAGAATAAACAGTTAAAGTCCTCTGGATTATCAGTTTTATGACAAGGGAAATATTCACATTCCCTATTTTGAAAAAATTTGTAGTGTTCCATGAGTTCACCTCTAATTACTATTTATGAACTCATGATACCACAAAATCCACTATCCTAGAATATCAATGTATTCTCCAGACAATGCCTTATTCATGCTTCGCACTGCGCAAAACTTTCCACACATTGAGCATGTGTCATCAAACTCTGGTGAACGGTCTGCACGAATTGATTTTGCTGTTTCTGGATCCAGTGAGCACTCCCACTGCATATCCCAATCGAAGACCTGACGAGCCTCAGCCATCTTATTATCTATGTCCATTGCATGTGGAATATTCTTTGCGATATCAGCTGCATGTGCTGCAATCTTTGAAGCAATAATTCCCTGCTTTACATCCTCTACATTTGGAAGTGCAAGGTGTTCTGCTGGAGTAACATAGCAAAGGAATGCTGCACCGTTTTCAGCTGCGATGGCACCGCCAATGGCTGATGTGATGTGATCATAGCCTGGTGCAATGTCTGTGACAATTGGACCAAGTACATAGAAAGGAGCGCCCATACAAATCTTCTGCTGAATCTTCATATTTGCTGCGATTTCATTCATTGGCATATGTCCTGGTCCTTCTACCATTACCTGAACATCCTTCTCCCAAGCACGCTTTGTAAGCTCACCAAGGCGAACAAGCTCCTCAATCTGACAAACATCTGATGCATCTGCAAGACAGCCTGGGCGACAAGCATCTCCAAGAGAAATTGTCACGTCATGCTCACGGCAAATTTCAAGAATCTCGTCATAATATTCATAGAAAGGATTTTCCTCACCTGTCATTGTCATCCAGGCGAAAACAAGTGAACCTCCACGGCTGACAATATTCATCTTACGCTTATGCTTTTTGATCTGCTCAATTGTCTTTCTTGTAATTCCGCAGTGAAGAGTAACAAAATCCACACCATCCTCAGCGTGAAGTCTTACCACATCGATGAAATCCTTTGCTGTAAGTGTGGCAAGGTCGCGCTGATAATGAATTACGCTGTCGTAGATTGGTACTGTTCCAAGCATGGCTGGACATTCTGCCACAAGCTTCTGTCTAAATGGCTGTGTGTTACCATGGCTTGATAAATCCATGATTGCCTCAGCACCCATGTCTACTGCTGCCATAACCTTTTCCATCTCTATATTGTAATCCTTGCAATCGCGAGAAACACCAAGGTTTACATTAATCTTTGTACGAAGCATGCTGCCTACGCCCTCTGGATTTAAACACTTATGATTTTTATTTGCAGGGATTGCCACCTGGCCCTTTGCTACTAAATCTCTTATCTCCTCAGGTGTGCGATATTCCTTCAAAGCCACCTGCTTCATCTCTGGTGTGATAATCCCCTGTCTTGCTGCATCCATCTGTGTTGTGTAATTGCTCATTATAATCTCCTTTATAAAAAATCTAATTTTATCCTACATATACGTAGTCATTAAATACTGGCTGAAGCCCCTCTGCTGTAATGTCTGTATACATGCTATCAAGGCTTCGTCCATCTGATATTTCAAACTGCTCATCACCTGACTCCTCTTCCTGAGAACCAGTATATTTTTCCTCGTGGTCTCCAATTCCTGTGGATACTCCTGCTGAGACCTTTGTTGCTGCGATTTTCACAATGCCATTTCTAAATTCTGCTGTCTCTCTGGATGAAACTGTGATTCCGCAGAATGGCAGGAAAATTCTGTATGCACAGATAATCTGGCAAAGTTGCTTTTCTCCTACATCAAGAGGATTGATTGTATCATTATTTATGATAGGACGAAGTCTCGGACATGAAAGGGACATCTCAGCATGTGGATATTTTCTCTGTAGGAAATACACATGAAGAGCTGATGCAAGAGCATCCTTTCTAAAATCTGAAAGACCTAAAAGTGCAGAAAAAGCCACACCTCTCATGCCACCCATAATGGCTCTCTCCTGTGAGTCAAATCTGTAAGGCCAGATTCTCTTATTTCCCATGAGATGCAATGTCTCATATTTATCGCTGTCGTAGGTTTCCTGGAAAACTGTCACATAATCCACTCCGCACTCATGAAGATATTTGTAATCCTCCACATTTACAGGGTAGATTTCGATGCCCACCATCTTGAAATATTTGCGGGCAATTTTGCATGCCTCACCAATATATTTCACATCGGATTTTGTATGACTCTCACCTGTTAGAATGAGAATTTCCTCCATACCGCTATCAGAAATGACCTTCATCTCATGCTCAATCTGCTCCATAGAAAGCTTTAATCTTTTTATTTTGTTGTAGCAATTGAAGCCGCAGTACACGCAATAATTCTCACAATAATTTGCAATGTAAAGTGGTGTGAAAAGATATACCGTATTTCCGAAGTGCTTGCTTGTCTCCTTCTGAGCCTTCAGTGCCATCTGCTCCAAATAAGGTTCTGCTGCAGGTGAAAGAAGAGCTTTAAAATCTTCTATAGTACATCTGTCGCTCTCTAGGGCACGTCTTACATCTTTGGCTGTATATTTGCTGTAATCATAGGATTCAAAATGCTCCATTACGCATTTACGAACATCCGATTCTATTACATCCATCCCTGGAAGATATTCCATGTGATTTATTCTGCTGGATGGGTCCGTCTCTATCTGATGCTTTCGCTCCAAGCCTGTCTTTGTGAGAAGGTCTGAGTCAATCAAAAAATTATTCTCCATGACAGCCTCCTAATGTAAAAATCCTGTAAGAGGATCAGATGCTGCTGCACCTCTTGTTAGAACACGTCCAAGACCTGCAAGATATGCCTTTCGTCCAGCCTCGATAGCATCCTTGAAGGCTGATGCCATCATTGTCAAATCTCCTGCTGTAGCAAGGGCTGTGTTTGCCATGATAGCAGCGGCTCCCATCTCCATTGCCTCGCATGCCTGTGATGGCTTTCCTATTCCGGCATCCACTATGATAGGAAGATCGATTTCATCTATCAAAATCTGGATAAACTCCTTTGTGGCAAGTCCCTTGTTTGAACCGATTGGAGAAGCAAGTGGCATGATTGTAGCTGCACCAACATTTTGAAGCTCTCGTGCCACATTTAAATCTGGGAACATATATGGCATTACCACAAAGCCTTCCTTTGCAAGTATTTCTGTAGCCTTGATTGTTTCATAATTATCTGGAAGGAGATATTTGCTATCTCTCATAATTTCTATTTTTACAAAATCACCACAGCCAAGCTCTCTTGCAAGGCGGGCGATTCTAACAGCCTCCTTTGCATCTCTAGCTCCGCTTGTGTTTGGAAGAAGTGTTACACCATCTGGAATATAATCCAAAATGTTTTCTTCCTCCTTAGTGTTTGTACGTCTTACAGCAAGAGTAATAATCTGCGCTCCTGCATCCTTCACTGCAGCTTCGATAAGCTTCATTGAATATTTTCCTGAGCCAAGAATAAATCTTGAATCAAATTCTTTTCCACCGATTACCAGTTTGTCGTTTTCCATTTTTAATCCTTTCACATTATGTATAAACTAAGGCTGAGTCTCTCCCAGCAATATCCTAAGAGCCATATGGGCCTCATGAGCCGCACATGCCATCACTCTTGATGAGATAAGCCCAATGCCCGAATTCACATCACTTACCCCATCACCTGAGATGAAAAATCTGGATGTAATTTTCTTTGTCACTATCTCATTTGCACTTCCAAAGCCTGCCATCCCAGAGCTGGATACCAGATATTTATCTGGATAATTCGTAAATACGATATCCGCCAGCATTGCTTTGCATTCTGGCTTATCAAATGCTTCACAGATTACATCTGCATCCTTAATGAGTGATGGAGTGTTTTCCTCTGTGAGCTTTACCTGATGAGTCTCTATTATGATAAAGGGATTTATCTCCAAAAGATTTTCCTTTAGTGCATCAGTTTTTGGCGTTCCCACCTGATTAAATTTGTATTGCTGACGATGAAGATTAGTCACATCCACCACATCAAAATCTATTAATATCAGACGCCCTATGCCCACTCTAGCAAGGCATATTGCTATGTTTGAACCAAGTCCTCCCAGACCGCAGATTGCCACGGTAGCATCATCAAATTTCTTTTGATTTTCTATACCATGCCTATTAGTCAGAGCCTGATAGAATTCTTCCTTTGTAACCAATTATCAGCCCCCTCCAACAAAGCTAACAACCTCCAGCACATCTCCCTCCTTCAGTATCACCTGATCAAGGGTTGCCTTAGGAATTATTTCCTCATTTAGCTCCACAGCTATAGTTCTAAAGTCATACTCCAATTCCAGCAGAAGACTCTCTACAGTCCTCCCTGCTACTTCGTATGCTTGTCCATTTACCTGAACCATTTCTTTCTCCTTTTTCACTTTTTATTCCAACCATATGATTTAAAGGGCCAGAACCCTGTCCTAAATTCAAGCCTGCTGATATTGCAGCTGTAATATATTCCTTTGCACGCTCCACGGATTCCTTGAGGGTGTATCCTAAGGCAAGGTTTGATGCAATGGCACTTGATAATGTACAGCCGGTTCCATGGGTGTTGTCATTATCAATTTTCTCTCCTTCAAACCAGGTGAATTCTCCATTTTCATAAAGCAGGTCGCAAGCATCCTCCACGCTATGTCCACCTTTGATAAGTACGCTGCAGCCGTACTCATTTCCTAATTCTTTTGCAGCCTTTTCCATTCCTGCCTTATCGAAAATCTTGCGTTCTACCAGACATTCAGCCTCCGGAATATTCGGAGTGATTACAGTGGCTATGCTAAAAAGATTGTCCGCCATAACCTGGGATGTATTTTCTTCCATGAGTCTGCTTCCGCTTGTTGCCACCATTACAGGGTCTACAACGATATTTGAGACTCCGTACTCCTTTAGCTTTTTAGCTACCAGTCTCACCTGCTCTGGTGATGGAAGCATTCCGATTTTTACAGCATCCGCAGGGATATCTGTAAGGCAGGCATCGATCTGCTTTCCAAGGAATTCTGGGCTTGATTCCACAATGGCACTTACCCCTGTAGTGTTCTGGGCAGTCATGGCTGTAATTGCCGTCATACCGAACACGCCGTGGGCTGTCATTGTTTTTAGATCCGCCTGAATTCCTGCTCCACCGCTGCTATCACTACCTGCGACAGATAAAACGACTTTCATTTTTCTTCTCCTTATGCTCTTAATTCCACAAATTTTTTCTTCATTTCTGTGGCAGCCACCATAGGTGAATCTGCTTTCATTATTGCTGACACTGCGCACACACCGGCAATGTCGATTCCCTTAAGCACATCCATATTTGAAGGATTTAGTCCACCGATGGCATTTACAGGAATTGGCACCGCCTGGCAAATCTTATCCAGTGTCTCTGTGGATGTGATGATGGTCTTTACCTTTGTGGTAGTCGGATAAATAGCACCCACCCCCAAATAATCTGCGCCAGCCTCATAGGCTGCCTTTGCCACCTCCACAGTCTTTGCAGTAGCTCCAAGTATCTTATTAGGGCCAATGATTTTTCTTGCCAGGGCAAGAGGCATATCCTCCGCACCTACATGGACGCCCTCTGCATCCACAGCCAGCATTACATCCACCCTGTCATCAATAATCAGAGGCACATTATATTTTTTTGAGATTTCATGAACTGCCTCAGCCAGCTCTATGTATTCTCTTGTGGTTCTGTTTTTCTCTCTCAGCTGCATGAGGGTCACTCCCCCCTTCAGCGCCTCCTCCACACGAAACAAAAACTCCTCCCTGTCGTATGGCGTACTATCTGTAATAAAGTACAATTCAGTATTAAATTCCATTATTCCCTCCACTCCGGCTAGTTACGCATTAAAAAAGGAGACCACCTGATTTCTCAAATGGTCTCCATGTAATTTACGTTACGCACGGCATCCCTACGTTGGCATTATCCAAATCAGGTTCTCGGTCGAAGGTCACACCTTCCTCTCAGCCTGTCTACAAGCTCCCGTCTATTTAGTTCTTCAATATAATGCCCTATCTCCGAAGAATTTGCAACATATATTTTTAAAATGGAGAATTATCTTTACTTTAATAAACAATATATTGACATCATCCTAAAATTTATTATAATTACTACCGCAATGCGGCAATTTATATTGACACCATATATGACACCACTATATAATAAAGGAGAATTAATATGTCTAAGTGGGATAAGCTATTAAAGAAAATTCTTTCTTTAGATCCAGACATAAGATTTGAAGAATTACAAAAAGTATTAGAAAGCTATGGATATGAAATGAAGGCTCCTAAATCTGGAAGTAGTCATTTTACTTTCAGAAAGAAAGGCTATCCTATCATCACTATTCCAAAGCATATTCCTATTAAGAAAGTTTATATTCAAATAGTTAAGGAACTAATAGAAAGTGAGGAATCCAAACATGAAAAAATTTGATGAGTACATGAAACTTCCTTACAAAATGGAAATAATCCCAGACACTGACGAAGGGGGATTTGTTGTTTCTTTTCCTGAGCTTCCAGGCTGCCTCTCTATGGGGGAAACTATGGATGAAGCTATAGCAAATGCCATGGATGCAAAAAAGGAATGGCTACATGCAAATCTTGAGGAAGGAAATGAAATCCCTTTACCAGACTCAATTAACAATTACTCTGGTCAGTTTAAACTCAGAATTCCAAAAAGTTTGCACAAATCCCTTGCAGACCACTCTAAAGCTGAGGGCATAAGCATGAACCAATATTGCCTATACCTGCTTACTAAAAATGATGCTTTATATTCTTAATATTAGGAAATTATTATGGATGATAAATTAGAAAATCTTGATACACTTGCAATTGAAATCTTAAAAGCTCCATCTGACAAAGAAAAGTCAGCCCAGGCTTTTAGATTACTTAGATATTCTACTGGCATGAATAGAAAAGAATTATGTGAATATCTTCATATCCCCTATAACACCATGAGAGATTGGGAGCAGGCCAAACGAGCTATGCCTCCCTATGTTTTTGAGCTAATTTTATACAAGCTTAAAAATGAAAATATATTTATTAAATAATTTTACGCCACACTTGTCCATTATTGCCAATTATCTTGACAACTCAACATTTTAGGTGTATTATCTCAAATATTTTAACTAAACAGTTTTAACTAACAGTTTTCTAAACGGAGAATATGTCATGGAAATTAATGGAAAAAAATTAGCCCATGGGATAATACAAGGCGGAATGGGCGTAGGTGTATCTCTTTCGGAGCTTGCTGGAAATGTGGCAAAGCAGGGCTGCATGGGTGTCATCAGCTCAGTAAATATTGGTTTTAAGGAGCCAGATTTTTTACAAAATCCATTCGAAGCTAATATCAGAGCTTTGAAGGAGCATATTAGAAAAGCTAAGGAAATTGCTGGCGGCAATGGTCTTATTGGCGTAAATATAATGGTGGCTGTGAGCCACTACGAAGAGACTGTAAAGGCTGCTATCTCAGCCGGGGCAGATGCCATCATTTCAGGTGCTGGTCTGCCACTTAATCTTGCAGAGCTTGTGAAGGGAAGTAACACATTGTACGCTCCTATAGTTTCAAGCGCAAAAGCAGCCATGCTCCTTTGTAGAACCTTTGCAAAAAAGGCTCAGTCTATTCCTGATTTTATAGTTATCGAAGGCCACAAGGCAGGAGGTCATTTAGGATTTTCTGCAGATGATTTAAAAGAAGATACCTGTCAGGAAAACTTAGATATTTTAAAAGAAGTACTAGAGGTTATTAAGCCATTCGAGGAACAGTTTAAAAAGAAAATTAAAGTCTTTTTAGGTGGAGGAATTTTCACTGGAAAGGACATTGCAGAGGCCATTAAAAACGGCGCAGATGGTGTTCAGATTGGTACAAGATTTATAGCCACAGAGGAATGCGATGCTTCCACTGCTTTCAAGGAAATTTTAGTAGATGCAAAGGAAGAAGATATTAAGATTATCAAAAGTCCTGTAGGAATGCCTGCCAGAGCAGTATTTACCCCTATGCTTCAAAGCTTAGAGGAAGGCAAAAGCTTCTTTGCCAAAAGATGTAACGGCTGCCTAAAGGCTTGTCCAAAGGGAGATAAAATCCCTTATTGTATCAGCCGAGCACTAATCGCTGCTGTAGAAGGCAATAAAGAAGAAGGCCTTTTCTTTTGTGGAGAAAACGCCTTCCGCATTAACAAAATTACAACTGTAAAAGATTTAATTGATGAACTAGTCGACGAATATAAACTCTGTATGAATGCAGTTTAAATCGATATTATTTCAATTCCAGTCTTTAAACGTTCAAGGCCATCCTCCAGGGTGGCCTTTGTGCATGCCACATTCATACGAAGGAAATCCTTTCCGCAATCGCCATAGGCTGTTCCTGCTGATAAATAAAGCCCAGTATCCTTTCGAAGCTTAGCTGCAAGCACATTGCTAGGAACACCAGTAGCACTAACATCTATCCAAAGAAGATATGTAGCATCGCCTCTCACAACATGAAGTTCAGGGATATTTTCATCCACAAATGCCTCCACTCTTCTTCTGTTTTCAAATAGATATTCTCTTAATTCATCAAGCCATTGGCCACCATGATTAAAAGCTGCAACAGCTGCATGGGCCGCAAATACATTTGGCTCAGCCACCTCATCGGTATTGATTCCGCGCCAAACCTTATGACGTAAAAATCTGTTAGGAACAAAAATAGCTGCTGTCTGAATACCTGGAATACTAAATGTCTTGGTAGGAGCAATACAAGTGATGCTCACATCCTTACAAGTATCTGAGACACTGGCAAAAGGAACATATTCCTTGCCTGGCTCTACTAGGTCACAGTGAATTTCATCTGAAATAACTGTAACGCCATATTTTGCAGCAAGCTCTCCAACCTTTGCCAAATCCTCCCTGCTCCAGATTTTACCAACTGGATTGTGAGGATTACAAAGAATCATAAGACTGGCCTGAGGATCTGACATTTTTTCTTCCAAATCCTCAAAATCCATTTTAAAGATTCCGTCCTCATAATGCAAAGGGTTCTCTAAAGGTCTGCATCCATTATTGATAATGCTGTTAAAGAAAATATTATATACAGGTGTCTGAATAATCACCTTTTCATTTGGTGTAGTAAGCTTTCGAACGATGGATGAAATAGCAGGAATAACACCTGTACAAAACATCAACCACTGGCGGTCAATCTCAAAGCCGTGACGATTCTTCCACCAGTTAATATATGCCTCATACCAATCGTCGTTGACATCAGTATATCCGAAGACACCCTCTGCCACACGTTTCTGAAGTGCCTCAATGATTTCTGGGGCAGTCTGAAAATCCATGTCTGCCACCCACATAGGAAGCTCATTTTCAGCCACATCCCACTTCATTGAATCAGTACCACGTCTGTTAACTATTGCATCAAAATTATATTTTCCCATTAATTCCAGTCTCCTATTTTCTGTCTCTACGCCACTCGACGATTTCTTCTGTCTTTCCAATCTGTTTGCAGTTGATGACAGTCTTTGATGGATCAACTAAATCTGGCTCCACAATAAGATGCTCAATTTCAGGCGCTGTTATTGTGCCGCTAATTGGATTGAATACACTATCAATCTTTGTAGTAATATTCGCATTTACGTTATCAACATATTCGAAGGCAAGTGTTGTATTTATCAACTTGCAGTTTTCCATTTCAAGATTATCAATGTAGCAAAAGCCTTGCAAGCTCTCGATTGTACAATTTACAAACTTAAGATTCTTAGAATTCCATCCAAGGTACTCACCACAAATATATGAATCGTAAACTGTTACATTCTCTGTGTTCCAGAAGCTATCCTTTGAAAGCAACACAGAATTTCTTATAGTAATATTTTTTGCTCCATCAAAAGAGTAATTGCCATCAAGCTTGAATCCATCAATCTCGATATTTTCTGAGTTCATAGCAAAGTAGCTTCCCTTTGCATAAACATTAGAAAGCTTGATATTCTTACAATTCCAGAATGTCTCTTCAGCATTTGTAAGCTGAACATTTTCAAGCGTAACTCCATCGCAGCGACGGAAATTCTTTGGTGCTGTGATAAATGAATCCTTCACGTAGATATCGTTTGTGTACCATACACCCGAACGGCCCATCTCAAGCCAATTACATCGCTCTACCTTGACATTGTTTGAATACCAGATAGGATACTTATATTTGAACTGAGAATCATAGACTTCGATATTCTTACTTTCCTTTAAAGGAGATTCTCCCTCATCAAATATCGAATCGTAGATACAAGCCCCATCCTCTGCATAAAGAGCACGTTCTCCCTTAAAAAACTGCTGTCTATATTCTTTCATTTTTATTTCCTCCAAGATAAATATAACTCTTCTTGAGTATATCATCAAAATTTGGTTTTGTAAAATTAAATTGCCTTAAATATTTATTAACAAATTATTAAATACTAATCAAATTATTTACACCGAAAAAAAAGAGATGCCCTTTCAGGCATCTCCCGAATAGCATTATTTATTTGAACTAATACCAACAACCTTTAATGTATTTCTAGCAACAAACTCTGTCTTAATCCCCTTAAGCTGTAAGTCCTCAGCTCTTCTGTACAGATCTTCTGCACCAGTACATTTAATGATTTCACCAATTGCCATTCTCTTCTTCCTCCCCGGGTTATATTTTATATTTTGCTCGCCCATTCTATGTAAGTTGTCCCGCGAACATCCTTATAATAGGCGCTAAATAGGGATTTGTCTATACAAATACTGTGAACAATTTGTGAATTCTGTGAAAACGTTTTCGGAAACCGGTTGCGCCTGACAGTATGTCAAATGCTTGATATACTGGCATTCAATGGAAACTAATTTCAGGCAATTGTTTTTCTATAAATTAAAAAAGTACCTGTGTCATTTTGACACAAGTACTTTTTATATATGGAATAATTATATTAGTTGTCTATTTTATCGCTTAACTCTGGCGCCTGCTCCACCCATAATGGCCTCTACTTCAGCGCATGTTGCCATTGTAGTATCACCAGGTGTAGTCATGGCAAGTGCACCATGAGCAGTGCCGTATTCTACAGCTTTTGCTGCATCTCCTGTAGTCATAAGACCATAAACAAGACCTGAAGCAAATGAATCTCCACCACCAACACGGTCAAGAATCTCAAGACCCTTATAATCCTTTGCCTTGAAAATTTGTCCATCTGCCCAGCAAAGTGCAGACCAGTCATTTACTGTTGCTGTCTTAACAGTACGAAGTGTTGTAGCTACTACCTTAAAGTTTGGATAAACCTTAGCAGCCTCATCAATCATCTTCTTGTAGCCTTCAATATTAAGCTCCTTAAGGTTTGCATCATTGCCCTCAATCTCAAAACCAAGACATGCAGTGAAATCCTCTTCGTTACCAATCATTACATCAACGTACTTTGCAATTTCTTTATTTACTTCCTGCGCCTTCTTCTGACCACCGATAGCTGACCACATAGAAGCACGATAGTTAAGATCATAAGATACAATTGTGCCATACTTCTTTGCAGTCTTAATTGCCTTTACAACAGTTTCAGCTGACTGCTCTGAAAGTGCTGCATAGATTCCACCTGTGTGGAACCATCTAACACCAAGCTCGCCAAAAACATAATCAAAATCGAAGTCCTTATCTGTAGCCTGAGAGATAGCTGTGTTTGCTCTATCAGAAACACTAAGTGCTCCACGGATACCAAATCCTCTTTCTACAAAGTTAAGTCCATTTCTGCACTCACGACCAATACCATCTGTCTTCTTCCAGTTGATAAGTGAAGTATCCACACCACCCTGGAGAATGAAATCCTCCACAAGATGACCAACCTCATTATCTGCAAAAGCAGTAATAACTGCTGTGTTCATACCAAAGCATCTGCGAAGTCCGCGAATAACATTGTATTCTCCGCCGCCTTCCCATACCTTAAATTCCCTGGCTGTGCGGATGCGTCCTTCGCCTGGGTCGAAGCGGAGCATAACCTCGCCTAACGATACTGCATCATACTTACAATCCTTTTTGTCTCTAAGCTTTAAGTCCATTTTATATCTCCTAAAATCTAAAATAATCTATTGCATTTTTACCGCATATACGTATCGCCATGCTACGTAAATACGATAAGTCTGAAGGGTACTCGCCTGCTTCCACCCACGAACCAATCTTGTTACAAAGGATGCGACGGTAGAGCTCGTGGCGTGGGAATGACAGGAAACTACGTGAATCCGTAAGCATTCCGACAGAGTTTGCGATTAGACCTGCATCGCTGACTGCCTCAATCTGACGCTCCATTCCATTTTTGTGGTCGCAGAACCACCAAGCAGCGCCAAGCTGTACCTTGCCCTTAATCCCCTTTTCATTGCTACAGAATGTACCTGCCATTGCTGCAAGCATTTCTGTATCCTTAGGATTAAGGCAGTAAAGAATTGTCTTTGGCAATTCGTCATTTAAATCCATAGCTGACAAAAGTGCTGCAAGCTGTGGAGCATAATTAAAATCGTTAAGTGCATCAAAGCCTGTGTCTGGACCAAGCTTCTTAAAGAAACGTTCAGAATTATTTCTGATGGCACCGATATGAAGCTGCATAACAATGTCGTGTTTGGCATAAAGCTTAGCAAGCTCTGTATACATATATCCATGATACTTGCCGGCTGCCTCTTCTGAAACCTTCTTTCCGTTGATTCTGTCCATGAAGATTTCATTAACCTCTTCATAGGTAGCAGGAACATAAAATGTATTTTCCAGACTGTGATCAGAAACTCGGCATCCATTCTCAATAAAGAATTCAAGGCGCTCTCCAAGAATTTCAAGCAAAGTCTTCACATCATAGATTCTTCTGCCAGTAACCATAGAAAGCTTGAAAATATAATCAGCGAAGCCTTCCTTTTCAATACCAACAGCCTTCTCTGGTCTGAAGGATGGAAGAACCTTAATTTCAAATCCATCCTCCCTAAGCTTTCTATGCCACTCTAAATCATCTGCGGGGTCATCTGTGGTGCAAAGGACAGATACATTTTGCATTCTTAGGAGGTTACGTACTGAGAACTCTGGAGTGTGCAACTTCTCATTGCACTTTTCCCAAATATCCTTAGCTGTTTCTGGGCTCAATGGTGTGGTTATATTAAAGTATCGTTGAAGTTCTAAATGAGTCCAGTGGTATAGAGGGTTACCAATCAAATTCTGCACAGTATCTGCCCATGCCACAAACTTATCAAACGGAGCCCCATCTCCAGTAATAAGCTCTTCTGAAATACCGTTGGCTCTCATGGCACGCCACTTGTAGTGGTCACCACCAAGCCAAACCTCAGTCATATTGTCAAAGCATTTGTCCTCATAAATTTCCTGAGGATTCAAATGGTTATGAAAATCAATTATTGGCTCTTCCTTAACAGCCTCAAAAAGTTCCTTGGCTGTAGGAGTTTGAAGAAGGAAATCTTCGTCCATAAATTTCATCATACTGCCTCCAATTCCTTTCTTACATTGCCAACACCCTTCATATTTGAGTAGATTTCAAGAACACGCTTTGCCATAGTGTCCTCATACAAATCAACACCGAATACGTCTTTACGTTTTAATACATCCTTAGCTGGAAGCTCTTTAAGCTCATTAAGAAGTGGATCAGGACTCTGCTCGAAAACATTTCCCTGATCATCAACGCCTTCCAAATATCTTAAGTAACCAGCCAATACAACTGGCACTACCTTAAGCGACTCTGTTGTAAGGGATGAATTTCCTCTGTAAGCCTTGATAGTCTCACCAAAACGGATTGGAAGCTTCTGTGATGTGTCGCAGGCAATTCGCTGTGGTGTATCTGGCATAAATGGGTTTGGAAGACGCTTTGTAAGAACAGCATCAAGGAATTTATCTGGTGATAATACCTTAGGGTCTACCACTACCTTCATTCCCTCTTCCTTACCAAGCTTTGTAACAAGCTTCTTTAAATCTTCATCATCCATCTCATCATGGATTGTCTTATATCCAAGAAGACATCCAAAAACAGCAAGTGCTGTATGAAGCGGATTAAGGCATGTGCACACCTTCATCTTCTCTGTCTTATCTACTGTCTCTCTATCTGTGAAAATGATTCCACCCTTTTCAAGAGCTGGGCGACCATTAGGGAATAAATCCTCGATAACCAAGTACTCTGTCTCCTCCGCATTTACGAAATTGGCAACATAGGTATTCTTTGTTGTAACGATAGGCTCAGCGTCCTCAACACCATCATCAATAAGCATCTGCTTAACAGTGTCATCTGGACGAGGAGTGATTTTATCAATCATAGAAAGTGGGAATGCTACCTTTGCTGAATCCTCAAGATAATCAACGAAATCCATCTCGCACTTTCCATCCTTGAACCATTCCTTTGCAATTTCAAGAACTGCTTCCTTAAGCTTGTCACCATTGTGTGAACAGTTATCCATACTTACAACTGCAAGTGGTAATTCGCCAGCCTTGAATCTCTCAAGAAGAAGTCCTACCACCTTATTCATGTAGGCACGTGTCTTATAGCCCTTCTCAGTGATTGTAAATGAAATCATCTGAAGAGATGGTGCACGGAAAATCTCACGAAGTCTTGAGATTTCCTTTTCGTTTTCCTCATCTAAAATGCAGGATTCTACAATTGAACCCACAACTTTTTTCTCAACAGTTCCATCAGCCTTAAGTGTTGCAAGAATGCTTAGATCATCACATGGTCTGTTGTACTTCTCTATAATCTCATAGTCATAGCCCTCAGCAACGATAAGCCCCTTGTCCATTACGCCTTGATTCAAAAGCTCTTCAACTACATTTGCCTGAAATGCTCTGAATATATTTCCTGCACCGAAGTGAAGCCATACTGGATTCTCCTTCGTATTTGCGATAATTTTTTCTCTGTCGTACTCTGGGAGCTTGTAGCCTTTCTCCTCCCATGATTTTCTATCCTTCAATCCTTCATTTGAAAGCTTCATAATTCTTCTCCTTTAACACCTCATCCGGTCCTTCGGACCACCTTCCCCTCAAGGGGAAGGCTTATCTATTGCTCTTATCTATTGCTTCCCAAAGTCCGTTAATATATGTTGCACCAAGGGCTCTGTCATAAAGACCGTAACCTGGCATTGCCTTTTCACCCCAAATCATACGACCGTGGTCTGGTCTGATAGGACCTGTAAATCCAATATCATATAAAGCCTTTACTATCTCGTACATATCGAAGCTTCCATCTGAAGAAAGATGAGCTGCCTCCTCGAAATCTGTTGGTGAATTAAACTTAAGATTACGAACATGTGCAAAGTGTAGTCTTCCCTTAAGGCTTCTAATCATATCTGGTAAATCATTCTCTAAGTTTGTACCATATGAACCTGTACAGAAGGTGACGCCGTTGTGAGGATTGTCTACCATTTTCATCATGCGAAGAATGTTTTCTTTATTGATGATGATTCTAGGGAGCCCAAATACTGGCCAAGCTGGATCATCTGGATGAATAGCCATGTTGATGTCATACTGGTCACAAACTGGCATAATTCTCTCTAAGAAATACTTAAGATTCTCAAATAAATCCTCGTCTGTAATATTCTTATACTCGTCGAAAAGATCCTTTACATGAGCAAGTCTGTCTGGCTCCCAGCCTGGCATTACAGCGCCATTTGTATCACCAGCGATTGAATTAAACATCTCCTCTGGAACAAGTGCATCAACAGCTGCCTGATTATATGCAAGTACAGTAGAACCATCTGCTCTTTTTCTGGCAAGCTCTGTACGAGTCCAGTCAAATACTGGCATGAAGTTGTAACAAACAAGGTGAATATCTTCTTCACCCAGATTCTTCAATGTCTCGATATAGTTATCAATAAGCTGCTCACGGGTTGGCTTTCCAAGCTTGATATCCTCGTGTACATTTACGCTTTCGATACCTGCTACCTTAAGACCTGCTGCCTCAACCTCGTCCTTCATTGCCTTGATTCTCTCGCGGCTCCAAACCTCTCCTGGCTTTGTGTCGTAGAGTGTTGTGATTACCCCTGTTACACCAGGAATCTGTCTGATTTGCTCCAATGACACGGTGTCAAAATCTTTTCCGTACCATCTAAGTGTCATTTCCATTATGCTCTAACCTCCTTAACGATTTCCGCTGCCTCGTGTGTCAATTCCTTTATTTTCTCGAAATCGCCATCAGATATAAGGTCTCCCTTAACCATCCAAGTGCCACCACAGGCTACGATCTTGTTATATGCTAAATAGTCTTTTACATTCTCCTTATTGATTCCGCCTGTTGGCATGAATTTTAATTTTGTATATGGAGCAGCTACAGCCTTAATCATTGAAAGGCCACCTGCTGGCTCAGCTGGGAAGAACTTTACAAAGTCCAAACCAAGCTCCATTGCCTGCTCCATCTCACCTGGAGTCTGCACACCAGGTGTTACTGGATATCCCTTCTCAATGCAATGCTTAACCACATGTGGATTAAAGCCTGGTGCAACGATGAATTTTGCACCTGCTGCAATAGCCTTATCTGCCTGCTCACAGGTAAGAACTGTACCTGCACCCACAAGCATATCTGGGAAATCATGTGAAAGAATCCTAATGACTTCCTCTGCTGCATCTGTTCTAAATGTAACCTCTGCTGCTGGAAGACCACCGTCCATCAGAGCCTGGCCAAGTGCGTGAGCATCTTTTGCATCCTCTAAAACAACAACAGGGATAATTCCTATTTCTTCAAACTTAGTTTTTAATTCCTCGTACATTACTATCTCCTTTTTACCCTGTAAATTCTGACAGCCTATATACATTGCAAAGTAAATAGTCTGTCAGAATTTACTCAATCTAAATGCTTTAATATACATAGATAATAAAATAGTAATTTAACGATTAGTATTGTGAGGGTTGTCGTGCATATTGCAAAAGTTGCGGTTTTATGTTATACGTGAAATATAATTTATCGGGGGATTATGATGAAAAAGAATTTAAAAACAGAATTTACCACAAGACAATATATGCTTTCTCAGGACTTTGAGATTTACTATTACAGTGACAGAGTCCTTCCAAACGTTACTGCTCACACCCATGATTACTTCGAATTTTTCTTCTTCATAGAAGGAAATATCATCATGTACATGGATGGAAAACAGTTTGTTCCCACACCCGGAACTATGATAGTTATTCCACCTAATCTGCCTCATTTTGCAAGGTTGATAGATGGTGATGTTCCTTACCGTAGATTTGTATTCTGGGTTACAGAAGATTTCTTAAAGACACTTGGAGATTTTTCAGAAGATTATCTTTATCTTACAAACAAGGCCAAGTCATCTGGAAACTTTTCAATTAATAAATTTAATGAGATTGAATTCAACACCATTCAGGGAAAGGTGTTTTCTTTGATTGACGAAATCCACGCCAACAGATTTGGACGAGATGCCAAGATTATGCTTGCCGTCAGCGATTTCATTATCAGCATCAATAGAATGGTTTTTGAAAATCAGAATCCAAATGTGATTGCTCCAGACACAGATTCCCTTTATCAGAGTCTCATTCAGTACATCGAAACTCACATTGATGAAGATTTATCCTTAGATACTTTAGCGGAAAAACTCCATGTAAGTAAGTATCACATCTCACACGTATTTACGGATACAAATGGTCTTCCACTCCACAAATACATAACAAAAAAGCGCCTCGACATGTGCCGAGACGCAATTCTTAGCGGTCAGGATATTTCTATTGTTGCCGCTGCTTATGGTTTTTCCGATTACTCTGTTTTTTATCGAGCATTCACTAAGGAGTATGGAAAGAGTCCTAAAAAATACAGAGACGAAAAAACTCGAATCAATGGTTAATCTTATCTGCTTTGCTCAGCGAGCCAGTTCCAAAGATTTACACCATCCTCTTCGCATTCATTGTTGAAGAAGTAAATCCATGACCAGTGACCCATGTACTGATATGCTTTGCCATCTTCGCCCTTGAAGCGACCAGAATTATCATGAACATCATCAAATACTGATGTGTGAACATTTGCTCCAATAGCCTGTAATCTCTTGATTGTTGGAATCTCAAACTGATCAGGAACTACAGTGTCATCATTTGCTGCATAGATAAACCATACAGGTAAATCCTTGATTCCCTTAAGCTGTGAATCTGTGATACCAGAATCCTTGTAAGCTTCGCAAATTGGGAATGCTGCTGCAAAATAATCTGGATAGTTGAGAATCATATCCATTGTCATGAAACCACCATTTGAGCATCCGCCGATGTAAATTCTATTAGGGTCAACACCTTCGTTTTCTGCAACGTACTGATCGATAAGTCCCTTTACGTCCTTAAGATAGATTGAATCTTTTCCTGGGTTACTTCCCCATTCTCCATCTTCCTTGTACTGAAGCCAGAATGTCTCTGTCTGAGGTGTGAGGACATATGCGCCTCCCATTACCTTCTGGAATTCCTCTCCATATAAAGCCGATACCTCATTACCTAAAACAGCTACTTCGTTTTTGTTTCCACCTTCACCTGCTCCATGTAACCAAATTACAAGTGGATGCTTCTTGCCATCCTCTGCTGGCTTGAAGGAACCATATGTGATTGTGTGACCAGTCTCACCTGTGTATGTTCCGCTCAAATCTGCACCCTCAAGCTGTGGATAAATAGCAGCATCAAGTGAAAGATCAATCTTGTCATCTACAGTAATCTTTGTAATTTCAGAACCATCTGTTGTAGAGATAGTTTTTCCATCATTTAAAGAAACAGCAAGTGTGTATGGATCACATACTGTATTCTGTGATGTGAAAATATCATAGCAGAATGGGCTTCCATCATTAGGGCTGTAGTACATTTCAAGTGCTACATACTCTGAATCATCTGACTTATTTCCCTGTGCGTCGCATGTGTAAGCATCTGTAACCTGTCTGTCTGCTGTTACCTCGATGTGCTTGCTTGGGTCCTCCTCTGAGTCCTCTGCTAATGCAGCAAAATTGAACTGCTCCTTAGTCTCCGCAACACTAAAAGCGTCTGCTGCAACCGAATCAGACTCTACTTCTTTGTCTAAATGAAGAATAGTCTTTGTAACTGCAGGGCCCCAATCATCACCCATTACAACTACTGTCTGTGTACCAGAAAGCTCTGTTACAGGTGCAACTGGCTCCTCCTTTGGATGCTCATCAGCCTTTGCAGAAGAGGCGCCACAGCCTACTGCACTCATGGCCATAATAGATGCCATTAGTAAAACAATACTTCTTTTCTTCATTAGTAAAATCCTCCCTATATTTCCTTGAATTTTTTCATTGTCTTAACCTCAAGAAGGATAAGTAATCCTGCAAGAAGAACATCAACAACTATAAATGCAATCTGCCATGGGTAGAGACCTGTGTGAAGGTTTTCTGGCTCGTATGCACGGCTGTTTACAACAGTGTACATAATGTTCTTTGATGCCTGGCGGAGTGCCTTAATTCCTGTTGCACTTGTCTGGTCGTTAACTGTGTTATCTCCCATCTCATATGCTACAAGCATAAGGTCGTTACCGTTTCTGATACATGCATCTGCATCCATAAAGTTTGCTCCAAGGAAGTAATCTGTGATAACCATTCCTCTGAAGCCCCACTCGTCGCGTAGTACTTTATTAAGAAGGCTGTCATTTGCACCTGACCAGTGTGGTCCGATGTAGCTGTATGAGCTCATGACTGCCTGTGCGCCGCCATCCTTGATAGCGATTTCAAATGGCTTAAGGTAGATTTCTCTGATAGCCTGCTCTGGCGCCCAGATTGATACCATGTTCCATCTGTTTGTTTCCTGATCGTTCATTGCGAAATGCTTTACATAACTGTAAACACCAAATTCCTTAGCCGCAATTACTTCCTGAGCAATAAGTGTTCCTGAAAGTAATCCGTCCTCAGATACATACTCAAACTCACGTCCCCCTAGGGCTGCTCTGTGTGTGTTGATAGCTGGTGCATACCAACCTGAGGCGTCCATTTCATCACACATCTTACCCATGATATGGCCATACTCGTAGCCAAGATTTTTGTCAAATGTACAAGCAAGTGTCACTGAAGAAGGCATACCAATTGAAAACTTTCCTGTAAAGTTGTTTGTAATAGAAGCTGGGCCATCGCAATCTGTTGTTCTAGCCTTTTCTACTGAAGGTACCTCCATTGTCTGGTATCCACCAAGACCTACAAGCGAAACCATCTCTGGTACTGTAAGCTGGTCTAAAAGTGTTTCCCATCTTTCATCATCGTAATCAGCGCCTCTTAAATCTTCCAGCTTCATACCATTTTTAGCGCCTGTTGTAGGCATTTCATCAGAAGCATCATTGTAATCCTCTGGATTGTAGTTGAGATTGCAAATGTAATTTGCCTTCATCTCGTCTGACATTGAATAATTTGTTGGTGCAGCTGTTGCTTCTGCATAGTTAGCGAAGTGATCTGCACGTGAAAGGTAAGTAGCTGTACCCTGTGAATCCTCAAAGTGATTTGTTGCTGCCACTTGGTCAGATGTACGCTTGTTAGCATCGTTAAATACTACTGTAGAGCCTACCTTATATGTCTTCTCATCGATAACTGTGTGCGCATCCTCTCTTAATGAGATTATGTAGTCGCCCTCCTCGAGGACATATGACTTCTCATTCTTGTCATCATAAGAAGCAAGTGACTCCTCTGTGAAAGAAAGAGTGATTGTCTGAGACTCTCCTGGCTGAAGTAAATCTGTCTTATCAAATGCCACAAGATTTACAGCAGCTTTCTCGATTCCACCGTTTGTGTAAGGTGGTGTATCGTAAAGTTCAACAGCTGACTTGCCCGCAACATCGCCAGTGTTTGTAACAGTAACATCAACTGATAATGTACCATTGTTTATAGTTAAATCTCCCATTTTCTGCTCGAAAGTTGTGTAAGATAAGCCGTAACCGAATGGGTACTGAACCTCTTTGTCATAATCAATCAAGCCTTCAACGGCTGCGGTTTCATAGAATCTGTAGCCAACATAAATGCCTTCTACGTAGTTTACGAAGTGAGGCTGGCTTACACCGAGAATTGGATCACCTGAATCAAGTGTAAACTCTTCAACGTTGTCAAATGTGTAATCACCAAAGTTATTGAACCAAGGTGCGTTTGCAATATTTCTAGCGAATGTATCTGATGTCTTTCCTGATGGGTTTACCTCACCACTGAGGATGTCACCAAGTGCTGGGAAGCCGCCCTGACCTAAGCCCTGGCACCATAAAAGTCCCTTGATGCTTGGATACTCATCTACGAAGTTCATCTCGAATGTGTTTGCGCCTGTGTAAACAACGATTACGTTGCTGTAATCTGCACAAACCTTATCAAATAAGTCTCTCTCTGTCTGGCTAAGCTGTAAAATGTGCTGTCCCTTTGAGAAATCCTTATAATCCTCTGAGTTCTGTGTATAAGTCAAGCTCTTGTCAGATGCATCCTTTGGAAGATCTGCACCCTCACCACCTGAACGCGCGATAACAATCATAGCTGTGTCAGAGTAGTTCTTTGCGTTCTCAAGCATATCTGCAGGATATGTTGAAAGTGCTGGCTCAGGAAGTGTCCAGTCCTGACCGAAAAGTCCGATTTCAGGTCTGTCTGTTCTATATGCTGTGTAGAACTCTGAAAGCTCATCGTTTGTTTCAAAGCCTGCTTCGTGAAGTCCATCAAGAAGTGATGTTGTCTCGAAATCAGCTGAGAAACCACCGGAACCTGTACCACCATAATATGGATTTGTTGAAGACCAACCAAATACATTTATCTTCTTTGTGTCTGTTAAAGGAAGAATTCCTTTGTTCTCAAGAAGAACAATTCCTTCTCCTGCAATCTTTTCTGAAAGCTCTCTTGCTTCATCGATTGTCTTGTCAGAAACCTCTCCATTTCCTGTTGCAAGTGTAATCATGTTTGACATAGGGCCAAAGCAGATTAGGTTTGCAATTACGATGACTGCAAGCAAAAATGCAATCCAAGACTGTCTGCGCATCATGAAGCGTGTAGTCTTTTCTTTCTTGCCTGCAACGATTGTAATAACAATTGCTGCCACAAGAATTACTGCAAGTGCAATCAAGTGCGGAGTAATCAGTTTTACAACGTTGATTACATCCGAAATGTTGATACTTAACATATCTTTCTCCTCCATTCCTTTGATGTTTTGCATTGTAGTCTCCGCAAAAATCCATTTCAATAAAATGTCCTATCCTGTCATTTAGAATCCCTGTTTTGTCAAAAATCGATTTTTCCATATGTTATAATTGGATTTAGAAAGTCACTAATGATTAGTAGTAACTGCCATTTTTTCAGGAGGCGTGATGCTGAATATTGCACTTGTAGAAAATGATAATACTGATGCTGAGCTTTTTACTGATATTGCCAGTTCATATTTCATTGATGCAAAAGTAGAATTTCATATAGATATTTTTGCAGCCGGTGAAGAATTCCTTGACGCTTATCAGGGACAGTACCAGATTGTGTTTATGGATATTGAGCTGGATGGCATAAATGGAATGAACACCGCTAGAAAGCTTAGAGAAATAGATAACAATGTCATCCTGATTTTTCTGACTAATCTAGCGCACTATGCTATAGCTGGTTATGAAGTAAATGCTACTGATTATATTTTAAAACCACTTCAGGAAAATGCCTTTAGGCTTAAGATGCCAAAGGTTTTGGCTCAGATTCAACAGCAAGCAAAGAAAACAATCACTGTTCTGTCAAAGGGGCAGATGCACACCTTCTCTACCGATGAACTTTACTACGTAGAGGTTCTTTCCCACAGACTTTACTATCACACTTTGGATGGAGTATATGATGTTCGCGGTACAATGTCTGATGCCGAGACAAGCCTTTACAAATTTGATTTCAGACGCTGCAACAACAGCTATCTGGTAAATCTTAGATTTGTAACAGGTATTCAGGGAAATGATGTTAAAGTTGGTCCACATGTACTTTCCATCAGCAGACCTCGCAAGAAAGAATTTATCAATGAATTAACCAATTACCTAGGAGGACAACTATGATAGCTTTTCATCTATCACCTTTCATAGTTTTAATACAGCTTTTTGCCACCACAGGCATACTTCTGTTTTATCAGGAACGCAGAAGCTACTTTTGGCCAAGACTCCTTGTCACCTTGACATGTGTCATAGGACTTAATTTTCTGTGGGGATTTTTCCCTCCAGAGCTTGATACCGTTGCATACGCTCTTCAGTTTTTATTAATCGTTATTGGAATCGCAGCATGCTTCAAGCTAAATTTTCTGTCTGCACTTTTTTGGGGCGCAGCTGGACTTACAATACAGCATTTAGGATATTCAGTAATGACTCTTGTAGGTGGTGTAGTTCCAAAACTATCTTATTCACTTATAATTATGATTATCGTATTTACGATAGTATTTATTAGTGAATACTTTTTACTTACAAGAAAGCTAGGAAGAGACTTTGAATTAAAAGAGAACTATGTGTATCTGACAATCATTTCTCTTGTTGCAATGTTCACCACCACATTTTTAAATTCCTACAGAATGAACTTTGCAGAAGATAAGGCACTGATTACCATCACATCAATCTACTCCATTATTTGCTCAGCCCTTTCTCTGGCACTTCAGCTTGGTCTTTTTGAAAAGACAAAGATGGAGCAGGAAGTTCTGGTTCTTGAACAGATTATTGCAAACGACAGACAGCACTATGACGACTCTATGCAGAACATGGAAATGCTCAACATGTACTGCCATGACCTTAAATATTTCCTTAGAAGAAATGCAGATGAGGTAGGCTCTTTCCAGCAACAGGCAGAAAAATTTCTTTCTACCTTTGATGCTGAAATCGCCACCTACAACCACGCTTTGGATACAATTCTTACAGAGAAATCATTATACTGTGCAAACAATGATATCCAGTTTACCTGCATGGCGGATGGGCAGCTTTTGGAGCACATGGACACCGTTGATATTTATTCCCTCTTTGGAAATCTTTTATCAAATGCAATCGAGGCAGTATCGTCATTAGAAAACAAAGAGCGCCGCATGATTTCCTTAACCCTGCGACGCCGTAACGACTTTGTTCATATTTTGATTGAAAATTATTATGACAGCCAGCTGGATTTCCACAACGGACTTCCTGCCTCTACAAAAGAAGAAGCGCACCTCCACGGCTACGGCCTAAAGAGTGTACGCTATCTTGTAGAAAAATATCACGGTAATATCACCATCTCTGCTGATGATGACATCTTCCGTGTAAATATCATGATGCCGATATTCTGCCATATTAATACCTGAATCTATATTATCGAAACTGAATTAAAAACCTTATTTTTTAGGAACAATTGGAATGTAATTCCAGTTATCATTTAAATCTGCAGGTAGAGTTTGGATGATATTATCAAGCCCAACATATTCTTCTCCATCATTATCAGGACTAACTGGTGTCCCTCTTAAATACACATTATCTGCTTCAGGATAACTAGAAGATATGTGTTCCTGTATGGAATCCTCCAACGAGGCAACATCTTCTATTGTTTCTGGGTCATAAAAATACATTACTGTTACAGATTTTTCTGAATCTTTTTCGCCATCTAAATTCACATCCAACTTACATCCCAGTACACCTGGCATTGTCGTAATATCTTTGGCAAACATATTCTTCATATATTCATCCAAAATCTGCTTTTTGTCTTCTTCTGTTATCCCCTTTGAAGGTTGTATTTCCTCTTCGCTAAGGGCGCCTTTAGGTACTTCTTCGGTAGAGATATTTTGAGTACTACAGGCTACACAGAATGCAAAAACAATTACCATAAATGCCATCAGAATCCTAAGCTTCATTGGCTCCTCCTTATGACAAACAACCTCAACATTTTCAAGTCTCATATTCCTACCACTATTATCATTTTAACACATTTCCTACACATTACTGTACAAATTGTGGCGTATTTTATTGTACATACTTACTCAAAGCAATTTTTTAACTTGTTTTAGTTAATTATTTGGAAGAAGAAATCGCCCCTGGGAAGGTATAATTTTATCATTGAAAATCGTATAACGATTAAAGAGGAGGTTAATGTAATGAAAATTTTAAAGGTAACAGATCCTGAATTTACCAACTACGGTAGAATCATTGAGGGATATGAAGCTGAAAAGAAGGAAATTGTGGAGGCACTTAAGAATAGCACTCCTATTCCTGAGGGAACAGAATATGTATCTGAGGAGAAGGCTCTTCAGAGCTTAGCTGCTGCAGATAAGATTACAAATTCTTTATTTGGTGGCTCACCAATGCAGTTCGGATGGTGCAATGGTCACAACACAAAGCTTAACTGCCTTGAGTATCACCGTTCAAGCGAAATCAACCTTGGTTCTACAGATTTCATCCTTCTTCTTGCTAAGAGAGAAGAAATCGTTGATTTCAAGCTTGATTCAAGCAAGGTTAAGGCATTCCTTTGCCCAGCAGGTACAATGATTGAAGTTTACGCTACAGCACTTCACTATGCTCCATGCCAGGCTAGCAAGGATGCTGGTTTCCAGGTACTTGTTGGACTTCCAAAGGGTACAAATGTAGGCTGCCCAGATTTCGTTCGTGCCAACACAGAGGACAAGCTTCTCACAGCAACAAACAAGTGGTTACTTGCTCACGCTGAGTCAGCAGAAGCTAAGGATGGCGCTTGGGTTGGTATCACAGGCGAAAATATCGATATCGCAGCTGATTTAAAATAGCATCCCATATCAAGACTTTTTCTTTTAGGGATGCATAAAACTTAATATAAAAAATCTTTATGCATCCCATTTTGTTATTTAACAATTATGGGATGCATATTTTTACTAATTTCATCTAATTTTTGACTTAAAATCACTTTAACAATCAAAAAATCTGTTACCAATGAGTCTTATGCTCATCAATTACAGTCTTTTCCATATTAGTTCTCTGGCTCTATTGGATTTGTCTTGTAATAGAAAACCATTCCGTCATATAAATCCGCTGGAACCTTGTCAATTCTGTATGCCCAATGCATTAGACAATAAACATCTGCGAATCCTTCGCCAATACTTCCCATAGTAACATCTGAGTGAACCATATCATAAACTGATTTCTGTTCTGTTTCAGATAAAGTTGTAAAATCAAGGCAGTAACGCTTGTCATCAAAATACTTTGCCTGATATGCAAGAGGATCTGCTGATGTTAAAGAATAATTTTTACGCTGAGATTCGCTATTTTCATCTTCACGGGTTACTGCAATGTTATCAGTAGTTTTGAAGAAATCTGTACCAAGGGAATAGTATTTATCTCCATACTTTTCCTTCAGTTCACCTCCCATTGATGTCTTCTGATATCCTAACTGGGAAATCTTTCCGATATGACCGTCGTGTGCACCTAACATAACCTTTCCGCCACCGATTTGCTTTTCCAAATCTAAAATCCATGTTACATTTTCAGCCATACATTTATCTCTGTAATCTAACATTTCAATCTGGTCAGGTTTCTCATAATCCATATACTGAGAAATTGTAGTAGTCATATGAAGAGCTGATTCTAAGTCGTAATCCAAATATTCTTTTGACTTCTTGTTAAGCTCTGTTCTGATATCAGCCAGCTCTTTCTTGACATTTTCTCCTTTAGCTACCGCTTCATAATCTGTCAACTTCTCAAGCTCAGAAGTTTCTACATCAATATTATTCTTTTTTAAGTAATCAAGAAGATATGGCACTGTCACATCTGGATTTTGCATATCAAATCCATAGAATCTTAACTTCTGATTCTCATTTACAGCCATGTTATAGTCACGCATCCACTCTAAGGTATCTGCCATCTCGTCTGTGTGATATAGGGTGAACATCATATTGTTTACAATTTCTCTGGCATCACCTTCACCACCCTGAATATATTCATTGGCAGCCAGGCAATCACCATAATCTGCTTCAATAGCAAATGCTGTAAAACCATTATCCTTTACAAGCTTTTTGAATATTTCCAGCTTGATTTCCTGAAACTCTTTATTTCCGTGGGTGGCTTCTCCCACACCTACAATTTCTACATCAGAAGGGATTGTAAATTCCTCTACTGTTGTTCCCGCTTCAACTACATCCTTAATTTTGTGACTGGCTAATACTGTCTTATAATTAAACCCAATCACACTGAGAATAATTACTGTTATTATTATAATTGCGATTACCTTTAATACTTTTTTCATCTGCCTCTGCTCCGTAAACTATATTGTAATATTGCTTTGATGTAAGCTTGTAAACCAAGGTGTAAACTCCTACAAATATTAAACATACAACAAGTGTTGCAAGGAAAAATGTAGGAGTATCCACAATTACTAGCATGTTCATGAATAATCGTAAAATCTTGCTGGCTACCAACATGTGTACAATTGCTGTTATTACCGGAAGGAAGAATATGATTCTTACCTGATTTCTGATTGCCTGTTTTACTTCTTTTTCTGTTAAGCCTGCATTGCTTAAAATCTTGAATCTCTTCTGATCCTCAAAGCCCTCTGACATCTGCTTGTAATAAATAATCATTACTGTCTCTATAAGGAAAAGGATTGCAAGGAAGATTCCTACGAAGAAGGCACCACCCAAGATGCCATAGAAATAACTTCTCTGTTGTTCCTTATACATTACATCAGTATAAATACCAAAATCTGTATTAATTACATTAGAAAAAACTTCCAGCTGTGAATCAGTTATCTTTTCATCAGTATCAAATCCCATATAAATTGATTTGCCTTCTTCTCCATAGAATCCACTGTCTTCAGACATTTGTTTCATTACGTCTTCATTGGACACAACGATTACTTCTTTGCTAAACAATGTCATTGTTGGGTCGAAAATATTTTCTATAGAATCTTTATCAATCTTATTCTTCTCTACATAATCTTTTCCAAAGATAGATACTACATCATCACATTCGAACTTATCTATTGAACTATATCTCAGCACTTCTCCAGCATTAAGCTTTTCATTTGTTCCAACATAATGGTTGTAATTATCAAGTGTCATGAAATATACAACTCTCATATGTTCAAAGTCGTACATATCACTTTTATTTTCAACTGGTAAAAGTTTATTAGTCTCTGCTGGACATGATGTAGTGACATACTCTCTATATGAAATGTCATCAGTTTCGATGCCTGTGGCGTTAAATGCCTTTTCAATTACATTCATGCAGTAATCTTCTGAAAGTGAATCAGAATCACCGTATGTACGAATCATAATATCCTGCTTGAACATTGAATTGATATTCTGCTCTCCAAGTGCCATAAGTGCGCCAGAGCATACCATAAGAAGAATAACTCCTGTTGAAAGGATGCAAATAGATGCAAGACCTACTGCATTGTGCTTCATACGGAAAAGTAAATTTGAAATACTGATGAAGTTTTTTGTCTTAAAATAATACTTCTTATTCTTCTTTAAAAGCTTTAATACAAAGATGCTACCTGCTACAAATAAAGCATATGTTGCTATCATAACAAGTGCGATGCTCTTCATAAGATTTCCCATAGCTTCAAAGGTACCTTCTGTAGAAAGTGCTATGTAATATCCAAGAACAAGACAAACAATTCCCACAACAAGTAATACACCTTTTACCTTTGGCTCCTTCTCACCTGTGTTCTCACTTTTAAGTAATTCAATTGGTTTGCCTACTCTGACAGTGAAAAGGTTGTAAATCAAACATAAGGCAAACATTGCCATAAAAAATACGAATGTCTCTACAAATGCTGCTACAGGAAATTCAAATCCCTTAGCTGGCTGCTGATGTGTCAGTCTGTATAAAAACATCACCATCAGCTTATTTAAAAATGCTCCGCCAATAATTCCAAGCCCAATACTTGCCAGAGCCTCGATAAGCGACTCAATTAAAAGTACAACTGTGACATGCTTTTTGCTAAGTCCTAAGATTCCGTATAAACCAATCTCTTTTTTTCGTGACTTCATTACAAACTGGTTGCCGTAGAATAAAAAGATTGCTGAAAAGAAAGCTACTGCAGCGCTTCCAATCATAAGGAAGATTACGATATAGTTGGCACCGTAAAAAGCTGGCACTCCATCGTTAATAATATATCTGCTGTGAATCATTGCTCGTAAGATTTCAAAGAGCATTACTGTTATTGCGCTAACTCCGATATAAGGAAATACAGTCTTCTTATTATTCTGAATTCCGCTAACGGCGAGCTTAGACAAAAGATGATTATTCATTGTCTTCTCCTCCCCTCATTATTACGGTTACAGTATCGCAAATCTTATCAAGCATTTCGTTTCTCTTAAGATCTCCTCTGTAAATCTGGTGAAATACCTCGCCATCTCTGATGAACATTACTCTGTCTGCATAGCTTGCTGCCACATTACTGTGAGTTACCATAAGGATTGTCTGGCCACTCTTATGGATATCTCTAAGCTGATGCATAAGGTTTGTTGCTGCCTTTGAATCAAGGGCACCTGTTGGCTCATCTGCAAGTAAGATATGTGGATTTGTGATAAGAGCTCTTGCAACTGCTGTTCTCTGTTTCTGTCCACCTGACACCTCGTATGGATACTTCTTAAGAAGTGATTCGATTCCAAGCTCCTTAGCAAGTGGAAGAACCTTTTCATCCATTGTCTCGTAATCCTCTCCCGCAAGAACTAAAGGAAGCTTAATATTATCTTCGATAGTAAAATTATCAAGTAAGTTGAAATCCTGGAAAATGAATCCAAGGTTATTGCGGCGGAAAATAGCACGCTCGCCATCTTTAAGAGCTGAATAATCTTTACCATTTATCAATACCTTTCCTGCTGTTGGTGTATCCAGGCTGGCAAGAATATTTAAAAGAGTTGTCTTTCCACTTCCTGACTCACCCATGATTGCTACGAACTCGCCTGGCTCCACGCTGAAATGTACATCCTTAAGAGCTGTTACCCCTTCACCACCAAGTCTTGTTTTATATACTTTCTTAACATGATTTGCTTCTAATACTGACATTATTTTCCCTCCGTAAATACGTTATTTGTCTCATCTGATGGTATAAGAATAACAAAAAAGGAAATGCGTTACCTTTTGATTGGCTTACATTTCCTCACTCTAATCTTACATTTTTGTAAGGTCCGAATTTTTAAGTCCATCCTGGTAAATTGTAATAATTACATCCGTACCTTTATTTTCTTGTGACTGTATGCTAATTTTATGCCCCAGCTTGTCACATACTCCCTTGCATAGATACAAGCCAAGACCACTAGCTTTTTTATCAATTCTACCATTGTAGCCTGTATATCCCTTTTCAAATACACGTGGCAAATCTTCACTTCTAATTCCCATGCCAGTGTCACGAATGACTATCTCTCTGGCATCACTTAAATCTCTGGCAAAAATCTTAACTCCACCCTTTTTAGTATACTTAAGTGCATTGGATAAAATCTGCTCTAGTACAAAGCAGAACCATTTCTCATCTGTAAGAATTGTACCATCCAGATTTTCCAGCTCTACAGATAAATGCTGATGAATAAAAATTGTGGAATACTTTTTCACCACCTGCTTTACCATGCTTTCAAGCTGACAGTTTTCCAAAAGCAAATCTCCTGACATTTCTTCAAAGCGAAGATAATTAAGAGCCACCTCTACATAGGATTCAATTCTGAATAGCTCCTGACGACAATCTGCTGCATCAATCTCCTCACTCTGAAGCAGCAGTCTCAAAGCTGCTATTGGGGTCTTGATTTGATGAGCCCAAAGAGCAAAGAAATCTTCCTTTTCTCTGAGTTCTTCCCACTTCTCATCCGTATCTTCGGCTGTTGGTTGCCATGAATTCTGTATGGTTCTTATTATTTTCCTATGATTAAGAACACAGATAACTACTCCTAATAAAAATACAAAACCAATCTCGTAGAAGAGAAATTCACTATCTATGTTGTAGAGAACACCTATTATCCACAATAATATAATTAATATCGTATTTGCGATAATTATTGTCTTGTTATTCTTCCAAAAACTATTCTCCAACAATATATCCAAGTCCTCTCTTAGTAGTAATAAAATCAGGAACTCCTGCGGCCTCTATCTTCTTTCTGATTCTGGTGACATTAACAGTCAGTGTGTTGTCATCTACAAATTCATCTGCTCCCCAAAGGCGCTCCATGATACTCTCGCGGGATACCACCTTTCCTGGGCGCTCCATAAGGGCTTTAAGGATTAGATACTCATTCTTTGTTAAATCCAGCTTGTCTCCATCAATGGTGGCTGTAGTGTCATCAAGATTTAAGGAAATATTTCCCACCTCCAGCTTATGAACACTGATGCTCTCTCCGTAGCTTCTTCTAAGGATTGCCTGAAGCTTTGCTGTCAGCACCTGCAAATCAAAAGGCTTTGCTATAAAATCATCTGCTCCCATATTCATAGCCATAACAATATTCATATTGTCATCAGCAGATGATAAAAATACTACTGGTACCTGAGAAATTTTTCTTATCTCTCCACACCAATAAAAGCCGTTATAGCACGGCAGGTGAAGATCCATAAGTACGATATCAGGGGCACACTCATTAAAGGTCTCGATGACCTTTCCGAAATCCTCCACCACTGTACATTTCATCTGCCAGAGGGATAAATGCTTTGCCACCTCCCCTGCAATTATTTCATCATCCTCTACAATCAATACATTTTTCATTTATTACACCCAATCAAAACTAGTCTCTTTTTGTTTTAAAGTTCTTAAACATCTGGTAGCATACCATCAACAGCCATACCACCATAATTCCCGCTTTAACCATGCCATTAGAACTATCTGGCTTTGCAATAATGAAAGATATTATCACCAAAAGTGGAACAAGCACTAAATATGCAGACCATATAATCTTTCCTATTTTATTTAAAACAGGATTGGTATAAATCATAAAGCCCCATGGTAATGTGGTGACAATATTGTCGTAGTTTAATGCCGAAGCAAGATTATCAATAAATTCCTCCGCTGGAGAGAACTGTACGCCCTGCTTCTCCTCATCAGCTACATAATCAAAGAGACTAACCATTTCCTCCATGGATTTATTTCCATCACTTATTGCTTTCTGGCAAAGGCTTTTAGACGCATAGATTTTTGCTTCTTCCTCATCAAGTGTTTCCAATTGTTTTGTCAAAGCCTGTGCAACAGTGATGTCTCCATTTTGAATATCCGTAATTGTCTCGATGGACATGCCCATCTTTCTTAAAACAATTATCTGCTTTATCTCATCTAAATCTGCTTCAGTATAATCTCTATATTTACTTTCTTTATCTCTAACTGGATCAATAAGCCCCTTCTTTTCGTAAAAACGAATATTGCTTATTGATATCCCAAGTCTTTCAGACGCTTCTCCTATTTTCATCTACGTAACTCCTTGCTGTCTGTACTATTTCCGTAGGATACTTTAAATATTCTAACAGTGCTATGGCATTTTTGCTACTAGAAATACCCAAATGTATCTTATAGTCGAAAAATCTCTCATCAGACTCTATTTTGCTATCAAAATGATAATTGTCATATCCCTCTATTTCTGTCAGCTCCACATCATGAGTTGCAAGAAGAAGATGCACCTTCTTATCTGACAAGAATTTCAAAATAGCTTTTGATGCGGCGATTCTTTCCTTGGTGTTTGTACCCTTTAATATTTCATCTATGACTATAAGAAGTGGTTCCTCACAATCCCTGACTTCATCTATGATTCTCTTTATGTAATTTGCCTCACGGTAATAATAGCTCTCCCCAGACTGCACATCATCCCTGAGAGCCATGCAGGTCATAATCTTCATTTTGGGCATAGCAAACTCCGTGGCGATACAGGTTCTGATAGCCTGTCCAAGAATAGCGTTAATTGCTACTGCCTTCATAAATGTAGATTTTCCTGCTGCATTTGGGCCTGTAATTATTACCTTGTTTTCCAACGATAAATCATTTCCAACAGGTGCGTCCAAAAGTGGATGTGCCATGTTTTTCATTTCAGGGTAATCAGATGCTGATGGCTTGCACCAGTACTTACGTCCTTCTCTGTACTCTGCAACAGATAAAGCAATATCAAACCTTCCAATCATCCCCATCAATGTGGATATCTCTTCCTTCTTCATAGCCAGTTTCTTAATAACTATGTTGTAAATAGCTATGTCATAAAGCAATACACCATATAGGTAATCCATCAGAAGAGAACTTACATCTCCCGCTATGCTTGCGCGACGTCTTGAAATAACACCTACTAAAATTCTGTTTATACCACCAAGTGCTTTTATAGTTTCACGTTCTTTATCAGTAACGTACTTACGAATTTCCTGATTCTTATTTAACTGAGTTGAAACAGTGTAAATGTCTTTAAAGGATGTAAGAGTATTTAAATAGATTTCGTATTTCTGCTTCACCATAAAATAAAAGGCAAAATTCACTGCTATATTTACACCTAGTGCCGCAATGAAATAACTACTTCCTGTGATTAAAGAGAGCAATCCAAATATTAAAAGCGTTACTTGCAAAAGGTAAATCACATATCCATGTTCAATAAGCATCAGCTCACTGTCCTGTAATATTTCATAAAGATAATAGCTCTCACGACATTTTCCTATTCTATGAATTTTATCAGTAAGACTCTTTTTGAATTTGGTGTTCTGAGAGATTTCCACTGCCACATCATCTGCAAATTCATTCTGTCCACAATGTAGACTGTGATATAAAAGCTGTTCACCGATAAAACTTTTTGTATGATTCACTTCAAGGAACACTTCATCCATTTCAAGATCGTTCCAGGTAATCTCATCTACCATGCCAGAATTCATTCTGTCATGCATTCTTCTAATATCTTTTAATCTGCTTTCTGCTTCATAATATTTTCTTTCTGACATAAAAAAATCCTCCTATTTGAGGAGGATTTTAAAGTATGAACCTGGTTTAGAGTCAAGTATTTTCTTCATTTTCTGTGTTAATTCCATAAGCTTTTCTCATCCAAGGTGCTACAACGTACAGTATGATCAATATCACAAACATTTGTAAACAAGAAATCACTATATCATTCAATGAAAACTTATGCTGTGTAATAAGATCCATTACCACAGTAAATAAACTTATACCAACTGAAACTGTAGCTGCTTTGATTATTATCTGTTTAAAAATTTTTTTATTTAGTTTAAATTTCTCAAGCTTCATAATTATTCTCCACCATAAATTGATAATCCATCTTCTCCTGGAAACTGATGAGCGTAAATTGAAAAATATTCCCATGTATTAGTTCCACTGTCATCATATGATTTTCTATCTTTTTTCAGATAATCTTTGTATCGTCTTAATATCTCATCATCAGGATATTTTACTAATACATAGGTAATCATGTGATTCTCTTCATCCAGAAGTGCATATTCATATGTTCCACAGTTACCATCTGCTGCAATATATGCAGGATAGTTATACATGGAATCATCATACATGATTTCCTGAGTAAATTCATCCTCTTTTTTAGAAATTTGAGTTTTTATTGTACAGCTTATCTTGGAAAGTCTCTCCACCTCAGCCTCGTAATCACTCTCACTATATGTAGCATTTAAGAACACAATGCCAGATGTGCTGGCAATATCCGTATGAAGTCTTTCAGTATATGAGCCTTCCTGAACCTTTTTTACATCCTTTGGAAATACCATGAAATAAGAATGTAAATCAGAATGATTTTCATCGATTAGCTTCTGCTTGTCGTAGGCACTAAGACCATGCACACCTGACGTTCCCACTGGCTCAAATGTCTTATTCTTCATCTTCTCGTGATATGGATTTGTAGCTGAGGCATCAAAGCCCTCCAGCAGGTACTCCTCTGGAATGTATTTTTCATATTTCAAATCCATGAAATAATTACAGAAGACCTGTTCAGCATAAATTATGCGCCCCTTGCCATCTGTCATGGCATAAATAAATCCGTGATAATCATCAGCATCCATGGCAAGAATCTGATAATCCTTCTCTCCTGTCACACCATAGATTCCAAAGTAATCATCATGTTCCTTTGACTCCAGGCGTGTAAGCTCTTTTTCATAAGCCTCTGAATCATAATCTACTACAAGGTATCCTACATACTGAGCATCCCATGGATTGTAATAAACCAGCTTATAGTCTGCCACATTCATCTCATCAGTGATTTTTCCTGGCCAGATATCTTCATCCATACCCCAGCGAGTCCTATATTCCTCTTCTGCATTAGGGCCTGAACGATACTTTTCATAATCCTCAATATCTGTATGCGTTCGTACTCTACCGTCCACTAAAAATAGCACAAGCAAAAAGATAACCAGCCCAGTGGATGGGATTGCAAGTATAGCTCCTAAAATAATCAAAATTACCTTTATAGCTTTTTTTACAAGTCCCTTCCAGGAAGCCTCCATGGCCTCCGCCATTTTCTTTTCCTGCTTTTCATCAAATGCTGCTAGCTCTACAACATCCGATGAACACATCTTCTTATAATAGTCTCTGCAGGCCTCACATTCATTTAAATGTTCGTTAACAACTTTCTTTGTATCATCACTACACACATCATCATGAAATAGAGGCAACAAATCTTTTATTACATCACATGAATATTTCATTGTATTTCCTCCTGAATCTTAAGCTTAGCTCTGTGGAAGGTAACTCTGGCCCAACTTTCTGTCTTGCCATGTATCTTTCCAATCTCCGCAAAGGATAATTCTCCAAATGCTCTCATCCAAAACACCTCTTTATAAGGCTCCGGAATAAGATGTAAAACCTCGTGAATTTTTAGAGCTAATTGTTTGTTTTCAATTATCTCTTCAACATTCAATACATCGGGAGTATTACTAAGTTCCGTTTCGTTTTCAGAGCTGAACCTTTCCTCCTTTTTTCTTTGAGTAAAATATAGATTCTTTGCAATCTGGAATAGCCAAACACTCAGCTTGCAGTCGCCTCTATATCCATCAATACCCTTTAGGGCTCGGAAGAAGGTTTCCTGTGTAATCTCTTCCGCCAGGTCTGAGTTACTACAAAGACTCATTACAAAGCGATAGACTTGCGGATAATACAATTTATATATTTCCTCAAATTCCTTCACACATTTCTTCTCCTTTGTTTGTTTTATATCTATAAGACTCAGTCATGTGACTTTCGTTACAAAAATTTCAAAAAATTTTTAAATTCTTTTTTGAACCTATTCTACCATCTGTCCATAGAACAAAATCTCATTCTCAGAATTTTCAAGTTCCGTATATACGATAAACTTAAATGGCTCGTCAGCGTGAAACTCTTTTATCTCTGGTTCTTCCTGTTCCATAGCTGATTCCACCATCATGATAGCTGTTACCGCGGCTGCCTCGAGGCCTTCTTCATCAGTCTTAATCTTTGTCTTCTGAATAATTTCATCAATCATAACATCATCATCTGTCATCTCTGAAAAATCCGCGCTTCCATCAAAGGCCGATGTAGCTCCTCGGCTATTGAGATATCCAATCATAATATCTTTTCCAAATTCGCTATCAATATCCATCTTTGGAAGCTTTACATCTACATCCCATACTTCAGCATTTGCAATAGCCTTGTCTATATCTTTGATTTCGCCTAGTACAAATGCAGCATTTACTCCATACTTAAGTGGCAGGATTATAAGCTTTCCACCATCCTCTTCATAATATCTGAACCTATCAACCTGATTCATGAAATCCTTTGTCACTTTATTTCCAGAGAAGGTTTTGAAATCATCCTTCATAGTCTGATATTCTTCAAATTCATTTATCCAAGGAGCTCTAAGATATAGGGCGTTTGTCAGAATTAATTTATAATCTGTCAAATCATCAGCAAGCTTTGGAATCTGACCATTTGTGGAATCATTTACCCATGTATTAACGGCATCTGTGAGCTTTTCACCTGACAAAGATGCCGCGGTGGCATCGTACTCCTTTTCAACCTTTTCTATATACTCTTTTCTAAACTTTCCGCCTCGGGATTCATTAGCCCAGATAGAATTTACAATTTTAAAGGCTCCATCTGGAGTTCCTTCTCCATCTATATAATAATCATCATTTCCTTTTGCTTTTTCCACATTCTTCTGATCCCCGGCTAGCCAATCATTGAAATCTACAGTTGAATTATAAACAAGAGAATACCAGGTATTCATCTGCTCCTCATTTTCAAATCCTGCCGCCTTTAGAAGCTCTTCTTTTGTTTCTCCATTTGCTCCAGCTATAGCAAGACATAGAGCTGCCTTATATGAGGTTGGCGAAATCATGTAATTCTGATTTACATAATCCTTTGTCTCTAGGAACTTAATTAACTCCGAATCAAAATCACCCATTCCACCAATTACTTCTACATCCGTATTTACGTTTTTATGCTCTGTAGGGTCTTTTACAGGAGTTGTATTTCCTCCTGCACCAGAGCTGCCACAGCCTACAAACATTCCTGCCATAAGCATTCCTATTAATAAAGTACTAATTATTCTCTTTTTCATAGCGGTTACCTCCGTTATATTCTTAGTTGTCGTTTTCCAATCCCAATAATGTCTTTATTTTATCTATCAATGATTCTATCAACTCCATAAATTTAGTGGTAAAACTTTCTTCGGGTGGTTCACTCTCTACAAACTCATCCATATCATCACCCTTTTCATCTGGGCTTGATTCTAATGTATATGTTTCCGCTGCAGTCTCTGGCATAGCTTCTTCTATCGCCTCAGTTGCACCATCTTCAACTGTCATATTGCCTGCCATTCTTATGACACTTCCAGCAACAACTATCAGGCAAATACTTGCAGCAATAACTGCAGCTTTCCTGAAATTTATAATCTTACTTGCAGGTTTATATTCGTAGTATTTCTGGAGAATTTCGTCATCAATTCCATCCATGCTTTTATATAATTCTTCTTTATTCATGATGCTAAATACCCCTCCTTCAAAAGTCTTTTTTGTAGCTTTGCTCTGATGCGATTTAAAGTAACTGACACATTGTTGTTAGTCATTCCAAGTCGCTTACCAATAGCACTTATGTCTTCAGTATAAAAATATCTGCCTACAAAAATGAGGGCCTCTTTCTCTGGAAGATTTTTAACGAAATCGTTGATGATAGAAGACAGTTCATTTGCTAAAATTGACTGCTCCACGTTGTGATTCGCTGGAATACATTCCTGTAATTCATCCAAAACCTCTTCGATATTTCCGCCGCCACGCTTTTTGGCATGAAATTTCTCATATCTGTCAAAGGCAAGATTTCTAGTTATCTTACCAATAAATATGCGGAAAATTTCTGGTCTTGTTGGTGGAATAACATTCCAAACTCTTAGATATGTATCATCCAGACATTCTTCTACATCCAACTCATTCTTCAAAATCTTATCGGCGATTGAAGCGCAATAATCCCCGTATTTGTTGTCGGTCTCCTCAATTGCACGCTCATCTCTTTTGAAATAGAGCTCAATGATTTCTTCGTCTCTCATAGATTCCCCCTTTGTTGAATTTGTAAGCCTTACATCTATATAGACGGAAAAACATCTGGTATATTACAAAAATTATAAAGAAAAATATAAAAAAAATCGACCATCTCATAGACAGTCGATTTTTGCTATTATTCGCTATCAAGAATTACCATAAATTCTTCGCCTGTATACTGGCCTTTTAAATCTACAAACAAATTCTTCTCTACTTCTTCCTCTCCATCACCCCAATAATCCCATTCCCAAACTCTATTTTTTGCCTTGCCATCCTTATAGCTGTAGATATATAAATACTCGCACATTTCATCATCTACAATTAATTCAGGTATATCATCTTCATCAATTAATGCAAGTGAATATGTTTTTTCTGAATAACAACTATCTATCTTAACAAATTGTTTATAGGCAGCTTGCCATGTATCATATTTTCCATCATCTGATACCTTCAATGCTTTCTTTATATTTTGAACACCGATATCACCATCAAGGATATCCATTACCCATGCTGAAGCTTTTCCATATGTAAAGAATACATAGTCATCGTTAATGTCCTTCTCACATATAGCTATAATAGCCTGAAGATTGTTATCCTTATCAGGACCTACAACGACAATATCTTCCAAGCCATCAGCATTTACATCAACAGCTTCAACAGCATTTGCCTCTATAAGACTAATTGAATCATCATTGTAAGAATAACCAAGACCAAAAACATCATATTTATCATTTCCTTTTACCAGAACAACAGATGCTTCTGTATCTTCATCATTCTTATCCCACTTTTTATATGCATAAGCCTTTATATCATCGCCTATAAGTGGTAAAGCAATATCAAATTCTTTCGAAGAGTGATCTGATGTCTCCCAGACATTTCTGCTGGATTTCACCATGTATCCACTAAGAGTTTTAATTAATACAATTTCCTTGTTAGGATGCCTATAGTAATAAGTGAAGTTGCTATATACACTCTCCATTTCAAGGATGTAAATGTTTCCGTTTTTTATAGCATTGATACAATTATAGGATTCAAAGTCATAGTCATCTTCCCTTAAGTATATGCCAGTAGGTTTATAGTAGGACCAATCTAAGTTATCTTTAATATCCTTTAAATGCTTGCCTGACTTTTGATAAACAAATTTTTCCAGCTCTTCTTTATCTATAGACAGAACTCTATAACCCTCAAAGTCTTCATCATAAACATGCTCATACAGACTCCTTGTTTCTCTGTCTGATTCATATTCACAAATTCCAGCTCCACCAGCCAAAACAGTATTCCAATCTATATCCTCAGCACTTTCAAATGTGGTTCTGCAAAAGCCATTGTATTCTACCGAATCAAAAATATCTGCCACTTTCAAGCGCTCTCTGTATTTAAGCTTTACAGTCTTTGGATCATTCTTTATAGCTTCAACATCCACAACTGTTTTTGCTGCATCCTCCAACTGTTTCTCACAGATATAATCATAACCATGCTTTCCGCCAACTCCTGCTAAAGCCAGTATAGCCAAAGTATATACACCAATAATATATTTCTTTTTCATTTAATTATTTCCCTTAAAAAATCGTGCCCGTCTATGATAGCACTAAAGAATATGTGAGTCTATTGAATTAAAGACTAGCTTAACCCAGAGGTTTGGTCAGTGAAGGCTAGGCCTCTTTTGGCAGATACTAGGCAAACAAGCTCAAAAAAAATAGGGTGTGGCAAAGCCCATTGCATTTACTACCTGTGACCTACTAATTTGATAAGGTAGTAATTTTTTTTAGATATTCTACTACCTATATAAAAGAAAAGAACACAGGTAGTAACTTTTTACTACCTCAAGGGAAATTATCAACACAGGTAGTAGTTTATGAAGCAAAAACTACTATCTCTAAAAGCAAAATCTTTTCAGGTAGTAAAACTCTCATTTTTTCCTACTACCTATATCAATATATTTACCAATAGGTAGTAAAATTAAAAATCTATCTGTATTTTTTTTATATAAATAACTGTCCCAGTTCCAAATATGTAGTGTGGCTCTGCCACAATCCCATTTTCACCCCTGCTTGATTACCCCATATCAGCTAAAAGTCGAGAAGTCAATGCCGCGAAGCGCCGAAGGGGAGCATTGACTTTGAGACTGGGCTGATATGCTATATCAAGCAGGGTGAAAATAAAAAAGAGGTTTAGCCATAGACTAAACCTCTGAGTTAAACTCATCTTTATTTTACTCTCTTCACAAACCCAACCTGCTCAAGGTGCTTCATGTAGACACTGAGGCGCTCGTAGAGGGGCTCGGCTTCATCACCATATTTGTCATGGACAAGCCCACCGATATCATACACATTACGCTTTCCATCGATGCAGGTCCAGATAAAGGAACCCATGCCCTCCAGGGTAATTTTGCTGACTGCAGGTTTCTTGAAGAACTTCTGAGCCACGCGGTTTGTGAATCCTTTATTTTCCATTTCAACAATGACCTCTCCGGACTCGGAAAGAGTCCAGATGAGGTCAGAATTTATCGCATATACGAAATCTAAATAGTTTTCTTTATTTGTCATTCTTCTTTCCCATGGCTGCCTTATATACTGCAGCTGTAATTAACACGATAAGAATAAGTGCTGGTGCATTTCCTGTAGGAATTACTGAGCTAAGATCCATCTTATCAGTAATACCAGCTACTTTAAGAATAGCGAGAAGTACACCTATGATACCTTCACCAGCGATAAGTCCTGAGCAGAAGAGGATACCCTTTCCTGACTCGTCTTCCTTGTTGCCAAATTTTGCATCTGCAAACTTTCTAATAAGACCACCAATCATAATTGTAGCAGAAAGCTCAAGTGGAAGGTAAAGACCAATAGAAACTGGAAGCGCTGCAATACCAAGGATCTCGATTGTGATAGAGATGAAAGCACCGATGAAAATAAGTGTCCAAGGAAGATTTCCATCCATAACGCCTTCGATAACCATCTTCATCATTGTAGCCTGTGGAGCTGCAAGCTTGTCTGAACCAAATCCGTATGCTGAATCAAGAAGTACCATAACGCCACCAATTGCAAGAGCTGCTGCAACAGTACCGATGATTTCACCAATCTGCTGCTTCACTGGTGTAGCACCAAGAATGTAACCTGTCTTTAAATCCTGTGATGTATCACCAGCCATACAAGCTGCGATACAAATAACTGAACCAATTGCGATAGCACCTGTCATTCCATGTACGCCTGTATCACCCATAGCCTTAAGGCAGATTGTTGCGATAAGGATAGTAGCGATTGTCATACCTGAAACAGGGTTGTTTGAGCTACCTACAAGACCAACCATACGTGAAGAAACGGCACTAAAGAAGAAACCGAATACAACGATGATGATTGCGCCAAGAAGTGTAACAGGTACTGCTGGTACAAGCCAAATTGCAAGAATAAGAACTACGATAGAGCCAAGTACAAAACGAATGTCCATATCACGTGCTGTACGCTCTGTAGATGTAGAACCTGCAGTCTTGATGCTCTTGATTGAATCCACAAATGTTCTAACGATAAGTGGAAGTGTCTTAATAAGTGAAATGATACCAGCTGAAGCTACGGCACCTGCACCAATGTACTTGATGTAGTTTGACCAGATAGCTGATGCACCATGTGCTGCATAAAGCTCTGCAACAGAAGCGCTAGCTGGGTACATAACGATATCGCCACCAAAAGCAACAATAGCTGGAATAAGTACGAACCATCCAAGCACACCACCTGCAAACATATATGCAGAAATACGTGGGCCACAGATGTAACCAACAGAAACGAGTGCTGGATATACCTGAGCAGAAAACTCTGTCTTAAGAGACTGAAGCTTAATTGTGAATACGCCCTGGATTGCGCAAAGACCATCAACGATGAACTTTACAGCTGCACCAATACCCATACCAACAAATACAGACTTAGCAGATGAACCACCTTCCTCACCTGCAAGAAGAACCTCTGCACAAGCTGTTCCCTCTGGATATGGAAGCACGCCGTGCTCCTGAACGATAAGTGCACTACGAAGTGGAACCATGAAAAATACACCAAGAAGTCCACCGAAAAGTGCAATTACAGTGATAGTGATAAGTGAAGGCTTGTCCATAACGCCTTCCTTAGCCCAGATAAAAAGTGCTGGCATTGTAAAGATAGCACCTGCTGCAAGGCTTTCACCTGCAGAACCGATTGTCTGAACCATATTGCTTTCAAGGATAGAATCCTTTTTCATAATAACGCGAATAACAGCCATTGAAATAACTGCGGCTGGAATAGATGCAGATACTGTCATACCAACTCTAAGACCAAGATATGCGTTAGCAGCGCCAAAGATTACCGCAAGAAGAAGACCCATAATAATAGATGTAGGAGTCATCTCTGGAGTAACCTTATCCGCTGGAATGTAAGGTTTGAATTGTTCTTTCATAATATACATTACTCTCCTTATAAATATACAACTTGGTCTATTATATATTCACTTTAAAGTGGATGCAAATCGAAGTACTAAAGTGATAAAGCATTAAAGTATAATCTACATTAAATAAGCTTCTGTGCAGCCTTTAAGCTTTACATGCTCCCGCAAGCCATCTCCCATTGGTCACAACAGAAACTCCCCGCCGGCGTGGGTCCCCTCTGTTGTGTTCATGGGGCCCTCTTGCTCGCGCTTTCCTAGTTTTTTGAGGCTGCACAAAAAAGGACACCTAATATTTTAGGTGTCCTAGAAATTAATATTTATTACTTAAAGTAACGGTTGAGGAAGCCTTCCAATGCCTTACCGTGGCGGGCTTCGTCGCGAGCCATCTCGTGTACTGTGTCGTGGATGGCATCAAGGTTATTCTTCTTAGCGCAGGTTGCCAAATCAACCTTTCCCTGTGTAGCGCCATACTCACAATCAACTCGCCATGCCAGATTCTTCTTTGTAGAATCAGTCATGTTTGTCTCTAAGTCAGAACCAAGGAGCTCTGCAAACTTGCAAGCATGCTCAGCCTCTTCCCAGGCTGCCTTTTCCCAATAGAGACCAATCTCTGGATAGCCCTCTCTGTGCGCCACGCGAGCCATACAAAGATACATTCCAACTTCTGAGCACTCACCTTCAAAATTAGCCTTGAGCTGCTCGAAGATGTACTTTTTATCTTCGTCAGTAATATCAGGATTGTTCTTTACTGTAGCGCCATAAACGCCAAATACATGCTCAGCCGCAAGGGCAATTTCACCCTCAACCTTTTTGAACTTATCACCACTCACATGACATACTGGACACTCATCAGGTGGATTATCACCTTCATGAATGTAACCACAAACAGGACATACATACTTTGCCATAACTAGACTCCTTTCTTTTTCTTCCCACACAGGAAGGCTATGAAGTCATCTTAGCACATATTATTCACTATCCATGGAAATACACTAATTGTTCTCAATTAATTCACACTTAATTAAGATTAAGATTATTAATAAAGAGCTCTTCGAACTTTGGGTCCGTTGCAAGTATTACAATTTGCGAATTTTCCTTTATTTCTTTCAAAGCATCTTCATCTGGATTCATGATAAATGCGATATCACCATGAAGAGAAGCATTGCCTACTGATTCAAATTTCGGAATCAGTTCCTTTGGAAAAAGACCTATTCCCGCTGCCGCCCAAATACTTACTGATGAGCCAAGACCACCTGCTACAAATAAATGGTCAATCTGCTCCAAGCTAAGCTTTGCTGCGTTAAGAAGCATCTCGATACCAGAACGAATTGCCGCCTTTGCAAGAATCACCTGTTGAATATCTTCTCCGGTAACAACAATATCCTCTGTCACAGGAAAACCTGTCTCAGAATACTCATCAATTAAAAGTCCACCTTCATCTATAATATTATTTCGACGAAGCTCATGGATGATATCTATAACACCACTTCCACAGAGACCAATTGGCTTCTCTCCGCCGATAGTTGTATATTTCACCTCACGACCATGTATTGAAAGATGGTTGATGGCACCGCGTACAGATGCCACTCCACATTTCAGACTGGCTCCCTCTAAGGCTGGGCCTGCAGATGCTGATGAGCACCAATATTTCTCCCCATCAAACAATACAATTTCTGCATTTGTTCCCATGTCCACCATGATAAATATATCATCTTCCTCTTTTCTCGCCTTGGCCTGCTGCTTTAAATAAAACAGACCTGACACTATATCACCACCAACAAACGCACTTATGGCTGGCATAAAAAAGATATCTCGATGTTCTTCTCTAAATTTAACTACATCTAATGTGTAAGGATGAAACGGATATTGAGCCATACCATCAACTGGGTACTTCAAAAGCAAATGAGTCATTACCGTATTTCCAGACATAACCACTTTATGGGTAAGAAAATCTTCACCAATGATTTTTACACCCATTTTCATTAAATCACCAACAACTAACTGCTGAAGCTCCTCACCATGACCATCTATAGCAGCCTTGATTCGGCTCATAACATCCATTCCATATTTAGTCTGGCCGTTTGTCCAAGTATGCTGCCGCAAAACTTTTCCAGTATTAAGATCTATTGCCGTAGCGGCAAGTGTAGTGGTACCAACATCCACAGCGATAGCTATGTTGGTCTTATCAAGAGGAAGCTCCTCCGTAGTTTGAGGAACTCCTATAGAATTTATTTCAGATACAAGTCTCTTTGGCACCTGGATTTTGCAATCATGGGAGATAACACATTTGCAGCCTAATCTCCAACCATTTCGCATTTCCCAAAATTCAAGTGCTCGTTCATCGTCGGCGGTCATTTCTGGCGCGCCATACACAAACCTTACAGCACAGCTAAGGCACTTACCAAAGCCTCCGCAAGGTCTGTAATATTTGAATCCCAAACGGTCCATCACCTCTACAAAGGTAATGGACTCATCTGGCTTAGTCATCAATATATATTCCTTCTCAGGAACAACATCTTCAATTACAACTTTAATTTCCATGTGTCCTATCGTATTCCTCAAGTGAATGCAGTTCCATTGTCAGCTCACCACTATTATCTACTAAAATTGTCATATAAGTGTGTTCACGAGAATTTTGCCTTGGAAATGAAATACTTCCTGGATTTGCGATAATCAAATCCTGATAATGGTCAATTGTTGGAACATGTGTGTGACCATATAAAACAATGTCACAGCCCTTGGCTTTTGCAACCTCTGCAATCTTTTCGTAGCCATAGCTTACTCCATAGTAATGACCATGAGTAATGAGAATCACATGCTTTCCAACTTCAAGGACAAGCTCATTTGGTAGATTTCCGCCCCAATCACAGTTTCCACAGACACATTCTGCAGGAGCTTCTGACATCATCCAAAGATTGTCTTCCACGCCCTGTCCATCGCCAAGATGGTAAATTCTATCTGGCTTTTCTATTTCTATTGCATCCCTGAGATTTTCAGAGCGTCCATGTGTATCACTAACAACTAATATTTTCATGCTTAATTATTTCTTCCTTTATCATTCTAAGGGCCTGGCCTCTGTGGCTGATGGCATTCTTCTCTTCTGGGCTGATGCTTGCTGTGCTCACATCCTTATCCCAAAGATAGAAAATTGGATCATATCCAAATCCATTTTCACCCATTGGCTCCCAGCCAATATACCCCTCGATTGTACCACGGACTACCGCTTCTTTTCCATCAGGGAATACTGCTGAAACAGCGCATACGAATCTTGCGCTTCTATCCTGCTTTTCAACTCCATCAAGTCTCTCGATGAGATTTGCATTTTTTATATCATAAGAAGTATCCTCCCCCATATATCTGGCTGAATAGATACCTGGCTCTTTGTTTAAAGCATCAATCTCTAATCCGCTATCATCTGCAAGGACTATTGCATCCTTGGCAACTGCTGCGATTGCACGAGACTTAATCAAGGAATTCTCCTCGAAAGTCTTGCCGTCCTCAACAATATCAATGTCGATTCCTGCTTCCTTCATGGTGACGATATCATATTTTTCTTCGCCGAGAATTTCTTTAATCTCTCTTAATTTGTTTTTGTTTCCTGTGGCAAAAATAATTTTAGTTTTCATGTGTACCTCAATTATATAAATATTCTACGACCGCATCATATAACGCACCCGCAGTCTTTTTCTGATATTCATTGTCCTGAAGCTTTTCAAGCTCCTTGGCATTGGTCATGAATCCTACCTCAACCAAGGCTACTGGGGCATTGGACATTCTAATAATGTAAACTTCGTCGCCCACGATTGTTCCTTTTGCTTTTGAGCCTAAAGCATTAATAAGCTTATCCAGGCACAATGCCGCAAAGCGCCTTGACTCACCAGTGGTGTCAGCGCCCTTGTACATAACCTCTGTTCCATTAATGGAAGACATTCTACCAGACGCGGTAGAATTGTTGTGTATTGATAGGAATAGATCCGCTTCAGAATCATTTGCCAAACCAACTCTTGCTTCAAAGGATGGATTACTGTCATCAGTCCTGGTGTAATACACACCAATATTTTTACCACTCTGTTCGAATATTCGCTTCAGCTGAAGAACAAACTGTAAATCCAAATCCTTTTCATTTACACCCATCTTTGTGGCACCAGGCACATTTCCTCCATGACCTGCATCCACAACTACTACATAATCATATACATCATGTGGGTCAAGAAAATCTAAATAAATATACTCGCCCTCAGATGTCATCTGCACTTCTTTAACATCATCCAGGGCAATCTCTATAACACCTATCAGGTTTTCACTGTCGTAAATAACATCAACAATATTATCTGCGTTTCCACGCATCGGATATTTGGAAAAATAATCTTTTCCAATTCCATTTATCGTAATTGCGATATTTCGATTTACATAGTCATTAATTATTGAAACCCCTTTACTGGTAACATTCTGAGGAAGTGTTAGTCTAATCTGATGTCCCTTTAAAATATCCTGTACTATTTCCTCTGAATCATCCTGCAATTCTTCATCTGAATTGCGAAGCATATCCATAACAGATACCCTTCCGCCAGAAAGCTTACTGTCCTGTACCTTAAGAGCAATAATGTGCATATTTGGCACATAAATAAGAAGACAGCTCATGGCAATTACCACCGCCAGGATGATAGCCGTAAAGGCCCCCAAAACCTTATTTTCCATTACATTATCTCTCCGCTCCCTTATAGGGAAATTTATTTGTCGTCCTCAAATACCTCAACGACATCATTTGCGTAGGCCTTAATACAAAGATTTGCCTTTGCAACATCCTCTACATTTTCCCAATCCAATCCATTGTTACTGATAAAGCCCTTACCGTCTGTGATATCAACTGCCGCTGTCATTGAATCACTAACATATTCCACTGCAAGTGGGCGCTTGGTATCAGGTGTGTTGATGTAGAGAATAATGGCGAAGTTCTCTCCCTTTTCTACTGTTTTCGCCTGATTAAATTTTACAGTATAATAGCCTGCTTGGTCTACTGTTCCAGATGCAACAATTTCTTTTGATGAAAGTGTGCTTGTGTTTTTATAATCTGGAACAAAGTATATCTGATAACTTGTGTTTTTTCCCAATGCATAGAAACCAGCTGCTTCTATCTGCTGATTTGCCTCAGCTGTAAATGTATTGCAGCCGTATGCCCATTCCTTGCTATAACCAATCTGTCCAACCCAGCCGCACAAATCGCTTTGATAAATATAATTATATGTGTTATTAGTGTCAGCCTTAACATATGAAACAGCCTGATTACCAATATTTGAATCATAGTAAGAAATGTAAAATACACCATCATCACCAAATCCACTACCCCAACTGTTTTGACAGATGAAAGCTCCTCCGCGAGGAACTTCGGTGCTAAAATTTTCTGCTGGATATGTATCATCCCAGCCAATTATTACTACGTCATGATTAGGCTTTTCATTTCCTGTATAGCAATATGAATTTGTATTGCGATTATAACAGCTGGATCCGTTCAGATTCGCTGTGTTAACACTGGCGTAAATTGATGTGGAAACGCCGCCATATTTGTAAACAGCCCACTTTATATCATCAAGTTTTTCTGAATCATAAAAATGAGCTTCCTGTAAATGCACTGAAGGTGGTGTAGTCTCTCCCGTAAGCTCCTGAATAAGACCTCCATCCTTCTCATCCTCAACAGGTCCCTGCCATGATAACAGATATGCCAATGCCATAGTGTATTCACCACCGGCAGCCTCATCCAATTGGAAGCTGTTGTTATTAATCATGGAATCAACAGAAAACTTATAATGGGATGCAGGTAAAAGTGACGACTCTAATGCCTCTAGAGATGCACACGCCCAACAGGTAGCAGTAGAGCCCTGATTTCTTATAAAGCTGACTCTGTCCACATCTCGCAAATCATAGACAAGTGGAAGCTTTGGCAGCTTGTTGATTTTGATATTAGCCGTATATGTTGAACGATCATATGAATAATCGTAGCCGAAAATATCACATAAGTCCTTTAGTCCTACGTACATCCTGCCGGTATGCATTGATGGTTTGATAGCCAAATCCATATCATTGCCATTTGCAGTGGCTGTCTTATTATCCACAAGAAACTCATAGATATTATTAGAAACTTGAACCACAGCACAATTCTCGTCTTCCATAAAGGCAGAACCACCTAATGTGCTGCGAATGAACTCCAGTGAGCCAACAGGATTCAACCTGTCATCCAAAATAGCCTCCTGCTCATAACTAGAGTAGAGATTATCATTAATGTAGAGTCTCAGTTTACCTGAGTCATTAAGATTTTTAGACATTAAAGGATACAGCACGTCTTCATTTAAAGTTGCTCCTCTAAATGAATCGACGGCTGCATACCTGTCATTCCAATTATTCATTTTTCCAAACACGGTGATTGCAATAATTAAGAGAAACACCGTAAATCTTTTGGAAAGTTTCATCTTCTAGTCCTTTTTCTTAGGCTTTGGTCCAAGGAACTGATAAAAATATGTCTTTATCATTCCGTTATATATCTTGCGATTCTTGTCTGCTTTTCTTCCAATTGACTTTGGCGCATCTTCGTAGCTGGTAATTACATACATTGACCAACTATCAAGGCCTGCATAGGCTTTTCCAAGCTTGCCATAAATCTCCGGCAAATTTTTTTTATCTTCAAGACGCTCTCCATAAGGAGGATTGGTCAAAATAAATCCATATTTCTTAGGGTGACTTAATGCACCAACATCTCTAACCTGGAAGTGAATCATATGGTCAACTCCAGCCTGCTTAGCATTAAGGCGTGCGATTTTAACCATATCAGGATCAATATCAAATCCCTGAAGGTCGCACTCTACTGATGTATCAACTTCTTCTCTTGCTTCATCCAAAAGCTCATTCCAAAGCTTTGGCGAAATAAGATTTGTCCAATCCATAGAGGTAAAATCTCTATTAAGACCAGGTGCGATATTTGCAGCAATCATGGCTGCTTCAATCAAAAATGTACCTGAGCCACAGAATGGATCCACCAAAATTCTGTCAGCACGCCATGGTGTTAGCTGAATAAGTGCTGCAGCCATAGTCTCAGAAAGTGGCGCCTTGCTGGTGTATGTACGATAGCCTCTCTTGTGAAGCGGTGTTCCTGTGGAATCAAGTGTAACAACAACATCATCCTTTAATAAGAAGATTCGAACAGGATAATCTGCCCCATCTTCCTTAAACCACTGAACGTCATAATATGTCTTCATGCGCTCAACCATTGCCTTTTTTGCAATGGACTGAATATCTGTAAGGGAAAAAAGCTTACTCTTTACAGATGTAGCCTTTGTAACCCAGAATTTACCATTCTCAGGAATATACTCCTCCCATGGCAGAGCCTTAATTCCCTGGAAAAGCTCCTCAAATGTGGTAGCGTGAAAACGGCCCACTTCTACAAGGACTCTTTCCGCTGTACGCAAATGGATATTTGCGCGACAAACAGCCTCGGCATCACCTGTGAAAGTCACTCTTCCATCTGTAACCTCTGTAATGTCGTAGCCCAAATCATAAATTTCTCTTTTTAATGGTGCCTCAAGTCCAAAGTGACATGGGCAACTAATGGTAAATGTTTTTGGCAATTCTAAATCTCCTATTACTTAACTAACTAAAAATATCTTAGACTAGATGATATCTTTTTTCAACTTTTCCTTGCATTAGTCGATTAACTATATTATAATCACAACCATGATAAGGAGTTTCCTTATCATACCCTTATTAATTATTTATACTCCCCTCAAAAAGACCGAAAACTCGGTCTTTTTCTTTTACCCCTCTGAGTTAATACTCAGGTGTCTTATACACACCAGGTTTTCCAGTTTCCGTTGCATACAATTAAAAAGGGCTACACTACGTAACCCTTATAAATCCATATTTAATAATTACATAAAATGCGATAACGCTTCTGCAAATCTAGCCTCATCAAAAGGTTTAATAACAAAATCTTTGGCGCCAGCTTCAATGGCTTCAATAACGTAACACTTCTGGCCCATAGCACTTACCACAAGAATCTTTGCATCTGGGTCATATTCCTTAATCTGCTTAATAGCATCAATACCATTAGAACTACGACCAACTGTATGTCCATCAACAGTCATCGTGATGTCCATAGTTACTATATCAGGCTTAAACTCTTTGTATTTCTCCACTGCCCCATCACTACAGTCAGCTTCAGCTACAACAGTACAGCCATTTCTTTCCACTTCGTTTCGGACTACCGCTCGCATAAATCGGGAGTCGTCCACTATCAAAACTGTTTTGCCCAAAGCAAGCATCCTCCTTATTCCTATTGTTAATTAGGATGTGTGGTTATATTATAGCATACTAACCGCCGAACTAGTTATGAACTTTATGTTAACTATTGGTGTATATGGGGATTATTACGTCCATTGTAACAAGATTTAGCGGCAATTTTTAGCAGATACGTGGCAATCCTTCTCCTTGAAGAATATCAAGGAAGCGTCTTCCACCTATCTCTGTTTTCATTATAAGAGCTCCTATTTCTGACTGGTCATCAGGTGCATTGACAGAACCTATCATGCATGCATTCTCTCCATATTTACTGCTTTTTATAATCTGCACCGCCTGTGGGCCATATTCCTTTGGAACAATAGCTACAAGCTTTCCTTCATTTCCCATATACAGCGGATCTAAACCTAAGAGTCCACAGAAGGATTTCACCTGGGGATTCACTGGAAGCTTTTCCTGTAAAATATCAAATCTTAGACCACTGGCAAGTGCTAATTCCTTTAATACTGTGGCAAGCCCTCCTCTGGTCACATCTCTTAGAACATGAACTGGGATGTGATTCTCTATCAATTTTCCAACCATCTCCTGAAGAGGTGCGTTATCACTTTGGATTGTATTTTTTATACCCATGCGCTGACTTAGAACTGTGGCATGATGATCTCCCACATTTCCAGAAACGATAATAACATCATCTGGGCTGGCATTCTTAGCCTTAATATCCACATCGTTTGGGACAAATCCAACTCCTGCTGTATTAATGTAAATTCCACCGTCGCCTTCAATAACCTTTGTGTCTCCGGCAACAATTTTTACACCTGCTTCATTGGCGGTATCAGCCATTGATTTTACTATACGGCGAAGGAGCTCCACATCTGCTCCTTCTTCAAGGATGAAACCACAGGTAATGTATTTGGGAACAGCACCTCTCATGCAGAGGTCATTCACTGTACCGCAGATACACAGACGTCCAATATCTCCCCCTGGAAATTCCAGCGGTGTGACCACAAAACTGTCTGTTGTCATGGCAATTGTGCCGTTACCTGGAACAACTGCTGCATCCTCCATCTCTGAAAGAACATCACTATTAAACTGCGATTCAAAAATTTCTCTTATCAATTCCCCAGTAGCACGACCACCAGAGCCATGCTCCATAATTATCTTCTCCATGCGTTAAAACAACTTCCTTCCTCTGACACCATACATGCCCCCTGTGGTGACATTGGTGTGCAGATTTTTCCAAAAAGTGGGCAGTCGACAGGCTTTGCCTTGCCCATAAGAATTTCTCCACACTTGCAGGCTTTATTCTTTTTGTTATCCACATCAAGCCCCTTACTTCCTGCATCAAAATGTTTATATTCTTCCCTGAGTAGTAAGCCTGATTTTGGGATGATACCCATACCGCGCCACGCCACATCTGCCGGCTCAAAATATTTTTCTAACTGGCTTTCAATAATAGGATTTTTATCCTGGGCCACAACTGAGGTGTAGAAATTCTTTACTATATTTTCTTTATTTAATACCATCTGGGTCAGTCCATAAATGGCAATAACAAGCTCTTTTGCCCCGAAGCCAGAAACCGCAAACGGAATCTGATATTTTTCTGCAAGCTCATTAAAATAATCTGCTCCTGTCACTGCACACACATGTCCCGGGGCAATAAATCCATCAATCTCTGCTCCATTATCACAGAGATACGAGATAGCTCCTGGCATGGTTTTCAGTGCGGTAAGAAGCTGGATGTTCGTGATCCCCTGGGCTATGGCATTATCCAAAAGTAGTGTATAAACCGGCGCTGTAGTCTCAAATCCCACAGCAGCGAATACGTATTTACGATATGGATTATTCTTTGCAAGAGCAAGCACATCCATTGGAGAATATACCATCTCAACACTTCCGCCGCGGCCCTTTGCCTCGTTCAGGCTCTCTCGTGAGCCCGGCACTCTAAGTAAGTCTCCAAATGTAGCTACTGTAGTGTCTGACTGAAGGCTAAGCTCTATCAATTTATCAATGTATGCTGTAGGAGTGACGCACACGGGGCATCCAGGCCCTGACAGCAATTCAATCTTTGGTGATAATACATCTCTTATTCCGTGAGTGGCGATAGCGTGAGTGTGACTACCGCAGACTTCCATGAGGCGGATTTTTTCGCCGTCGTAGTCTCTCAAAAAATCTATAAGCTGTGGTAATTCCATTAGGCTTCCAAGCCTCCCATCAGCTCCATGATTTCTTCTGCTTCGTCCTTTTTCAAAGTCTGAATCACACAGCCTGCGTGAACCAAAGCGTAATCCCCCTCTTTTACATTAACAAGTCCGGCGTAGGCTTCCACTTCATTTCCATTGAAATCCACGGTAACCTTCCCGTCCTTTAATTTCTTAACTAAACCTGGTATTGCAACACACATTATGATTACATCATGTTACTATTCACAGTTATAAATATTTAATGAGAGTTATTGTCAAGCTTGCTTGTAAGATAACACTCATTAAATATTTTTATACTGGAATCAGTGACTCCCCCTACATGAATAATGTTAGGTGCCCTAGCACCGAGAAAGAAGTCTGAAAGACTTTCATTATGAATGTAGGTGGAGTTACTGTGAATAGTAACTACCCCCTTTTCTATTACTCGTGCCTTTTATTTTATCACTGTGAATGCAGAAAAAAAAGGCTCTTGGCAACGCCAAGAGCCCTTGTTTCTAAATACCTTAATTGATTATATTAATATGATAAACCACTTATAGGTGTGTATGTATAAGAGTCTTCATAAACATAACCAAACTGAGTGTCATCATTATAAACACCAATTGATACACCTGTTATTTTTCCTTCATTATCCTGCTGAATATCAAATCCATAAGTATATGTTGTGTCTGGCTGTCCCTTGTTGTCTAAGCCGTAATCTTCCTCGTATCCATCCATAGCTGGGTACTCTCTTGCATCCTGCCATTCTTGCTTTTCTGCATCGTCTGCAAACACATGAACTTCTGTACCTTCAGAATTTGTATAGTATCCCTTAAGTTCCTCGCTCCAGCCTCTCATGTTTGTACCTTCTTCTGTTGTTTCACAACTTACACTTTCAGTAGATGATAAATTGTATACAATTCCACCCTGTTTTTGTACCCTAATCCAGTTATCTCCATCATCTCTATCTTCTGTGGAAGCCCAATATGTGCACTGATATAGTGGATCATCTTTATAGTCAATAGATACTGATGATTCTGAACCTGAATCAGTTCCTGTCCAAGGAATAGATAATGACAGCTCATATTTTGCTACTACTGAACTATATGTTATCTCAGATGCACTAATGTATCCTTCTGTATGATATACAGGTGTTGAATTTAACATATCATTTTCAAACTGCTCATGGTTATAGGAGCCATCAGAATGATTAGGCGAAGCTGATACAATAGCATAACCAGTAGAACCTTTGATAATCGCAAAATCAATATACTTATTAAACTTACCTTCATCCACAGCAATAGTACCAGTCTTCTCTGCTGCACTTACTACAGTTTTGGCGTCCGCATATGCCGTTGCTGTTGCTCTTTCAGGTCTCACTTCTGTCTTTGAATATGCCATTTGAACCGATATATGGGTTACTGTGTTTTCTGGAATATCGGCAGAATGCTTCTCAGCAAAAGCAACAACTGCATTTACAGCTGCCTGTACTGCTGTGTAATCTGTAATTCCAAGCTGCTCTGAAAGCTTAAATACCTGTGGAGTAATTACTACTGGAGCACTTGAAAGCGTCTGAACTGAAATACCTGCATCTGCGCAAGCCTTTACTGTTGTAAGTGTTCTGTTTTCCTTAGAACCGAATGCTGCATAATGCTGGTAATACTTTACGATATCAGTTCCATATAAATCCTTTAAATCTCCATAAGCTGATGCGTATGCTGCTGGGTCAAAATTAGGATTACAAGTACGGCCTTCAAAAACACCACACTTGCAGAAATGCTTGAAAAGCATGTCATAATCGTTACCAAGAATTTCTACTAAATCTGGATTCTGAGATTTATAATATTCAAAATCAAACAGTGACTTCATAAGCTCAACTTCTGAGTTCTCTAAAGCGCCATACTTTACTAACTCTGCATTTGCTGCCTGTGTAAGTCCCTGTGCGTTGGCTGTCTGAACTGGGATTAATGCTACAGCTGATGAAAATACTGTTGCAGCTGCCACCATACATGCTAAAAACTGATTCTTTCTCATGGATATCTTCCTCCTCAAAACCTCATCTTGCTTCCCTAATCTATTTGGAAGCCTCAATGGCTGTATAATACCCCCCCGAAACGTTATGTAAATAGAGTTCACTGAAAATTCATATTTAATTTATAACGTTACTTTTAGTATCCTTTTTCCCCTGTTGGGGCTAAATTTGATATAATTGTTTTACTGTGTATTAGGAGGGAATAACATGCACGAGCTTGCAGTTACAGAATATGTTTTTAATTTAATAAAAAAACAGGCTGACGCGAACAACGTCAGCCATGTAGATAAAATTCATTTATTGATTGGTGATCAGTGCGATTATGTACCCGAGATAATAGAAGAATATCTTCAGGTAATGAGTGAAGGCACATCACTTGCGGGCGTAAAGGTCGATGCCACTGTAAAGGAATCTATGGTTCTGTGTAAAGACTGCGGCAGCGAATTCACCCGCCATGAGTTCAAGAATGTCTGTCCTAAATGTGGCAGTGATAATTTAAAGCTTAATAGGTGCACTGATTTTATTGTAAAAAATATCGAAGTATCCTAGGCTTTAGCATCTCTCCAATAGGCGGGATGCCATAGCCTGACCTAAGCATATTCCACCATCTCCTGGTGGAAGCTGCTCTGAGATATATACTTTAAAACCATCAGCTTCAAGCAACTCTATTGTACGTTCTAACAGTATCCTGTTCAGGAATGTACCTCCTGACAGAACTATCTGTTTTTCTTTTCCAAGTCTTTCTGAATAAATTGTCGCTATCTCCAAAATGTAATCTGCTACAGCGTAAATAAATCCTCTTGCTATGGATTCTTTTGGCACGTCATGAGTTATTGCATTTGCAATCTCTAAGAAAATTTCTTCAGTTGAACCATTTTCTCCAAAACACAATGGATAAACTTCTTCTGTTCGGGCTGCCATATTTTCTAGTTCAATAGGTGCCTGACCTTCGTAAGTATTGTAGTGACATATATCAAGCATGGCTGCTACCGCATCAAAAAGACGTCCCATGGATGTGGATGTCACTACATTTATATCACTGTCGATAGCAGTTCTAATGAGCTTGGCATTTTCGTTTTCAATCAATTCATCAAGACCATTCTCATGAAGAATTCCCACCAAAATGGTGTCGCAGTTCTTTGCCCCCTCGTCACCTCCGATTAATCTGGATGGGCGTAAATCAGCAACTCTGTCTATGCCACACTTTCCGTCACAAAGAAACACTTCACTGCCCCAGACAGTTCCATCCTCACCATAACCTGTACCATCAAATGCAAAGCCAAGAACTGGTCCTTTTAGATTGTGTTCTGCGATTACAGATAAAACATGAGCTTTGTGATGCTGCACTTTGTGAATTGGCAAATTCTTTTTCTGGGCATATTCAAGGCCTACCTGGCCACTAAAGTATCCAGGATGCAGATCAGTTACTACTTCCTTCGGTTTAAAACCAAAGATTTTTTCCATAGCAGCCATTTCATTTCTATAAAACTTTTGGCAGCTTACTGATTCCAAATCTCCAAGATACTGACTTACATATGCCAGTCCATTTTTTACATAACAGAAGCTGGATTTTAAATCTCCACCTGCTGCAAATATTTCACCATCAATATCCACAGGTATAGGATTTGGAACGTGTCCTCGTCCACGGCGAATAAACTGTTGTCTGCCTTTTACGACCTTCATAACTGAATCATCCATTGGACGAAGAATCTTCCTATCATGACTCAGCATGACAATAGGTGTGCCATCCACTTCTCCTGATGCCACCCTCTCCTTCAGCCACTGAAGCATTTTCTTATTATCTATCTCAAGCACATCACCGCTAGCGTTTCCACTGGTCATGATAAGTGGACCACATTCCTTCACCAGCATCATCTGCACTGGATTACATGGAAGCATTGCTCCTATGTCAGGACTGCTTAGATATACATTACCAGCGATATGCTTACTTCCAGCCTTAATATGTTTTTTTCTTCTTACTAATACTATCGGTCTGGCCGGTGATTCCAGCAATTCTGCCTCATGCTGATTTACCTTGCAGAACTCTTTTACCTGTTCCACATCTTCAAACATGACAGCAAATGCTTTTTCCTCACGATGCTTCAATGTCCTGAGTGCAGCCACTGCTTTTTCATTGAAAGGGCTGCAGGCCAAATGATATCCACCAATATCCTTGATTGCCAGAATTCCACCATGACTTATCAACGAAAGAGATGCCGCAATTGCGCTATCTAAATCGTTTTCGTTATAGTTTTCCACATACTTATCAACAATACTTTTTGACGTAATATTGTCAGCATTCTTATACTTTAAATCAGTAAATTTCAGACGAGGACCGCACACCTTACAAGCTATAGTCTGAGCATGTCTTCTCCTGTCATTTTTTCCTATGTATTCAGCCTGACACTCAGGGCACATTTCAAAATCCTTCATTGTAATAGTGTCCCTGTCATATGGAAGCTTCTCGATAATGGAGTACCTTGGCCCGCAAGTAGTGCAGCTGATAAAAGGATGCAGGTAACGGCGATTTTTCTTATCAAAAAGCTCCTCTTTACACTTATCACAGGTGGCAATATCTGCAGGAATCAGCGGAAGATTCTTCTTGGCATCCTTATCTGATTCTATGATTCTAAAACCTGATTCAAGTTTTTGTTCTACTAATATTTCCTCATCTATTGAAGTGATAAATCCCCCTGTGGGCACATCAGAAGAAAGCTTCTGGCGAAAAAGATTTAATATATCATCCGGACCACTAGCTACTACAGTCACTATGCCACCTGTATTTCTGACATAGCCATCTATATTTAGTTCATCTGCAAGCTTGGCAACATAAGGTCTATATCCTATTCCCTGCACCAACCCTTTAATGGTATATTTTATTGTCATTTTTAAATCTACTCAATTTCTATAACTTTTTGTTGTCATTTTAGAAATCTCATGCTACAATCTTTCTTGTTTTTCGTTTTTATCTTTTTGTTTATTTCTAAACAATATTCCCTTTTATATTATATCAAATCAGAATAAGGAGGATTATTTTATAAATACATATTTTGAATCAGAGATTAAATCTCTAGAAAATCAGCTATCTAAAATTGAAAATGATCTCAAAAATTATCCAGAAGGTGAATTATTTATTTATGGAAATATGGGTAAATATTCCCGCTGGTACATTGAAATGGAAGAGAAAAAAGAATATCTTCCACGAACCGAATATAAATTAGCTAATGTTCTTGCACATAAAAAACTTTTGTCACTTAAAAGGGACTGTATATCAGCGAAAATCAAAGGATTAAAATCTTACTTTAGAATTATCTCTAAGCCTAATGAAAAGCTCACAAAGTTCATTTCCCATCCCGAATATAATGCATTAATCCAGGCTGAAAATTCCAACCATTCTTCATGGGTATCGGAAAATTATAATAAATGCCCAAATCACCCGGAGCAATTATCCTTTACCTGTCCTTCCGGAAATCAGGTTAGGTCAAAGTCAGAAGTCTTTATCGACATGGTGCTAAACCAACATCACATACCTTATAGATATGAATGCGAACTACTTCTTGGAAAAACTATTTTCTATCCTGATTTCACAATAAAGCATCCACTAACAGATGAATTGATATATTGGGAGCACTTTGGGCTTATGGATGACAAATCATATTCCCAGAATGCCTATGGAAAACTCCAGCTCTACTCAAACAATGGTATTATCCCTGGCAAAAATCTCATAGTCACATTTGAAACAAGGAAAAATCCTTTTTCTTTCTCAGATGCCGAAGCTGCTTTAACTCAACTCCATCTGTAAAGAGTCATTATTTTCAATATAGCTATTATTTTCTGCTCCATTGAAAATTTTAGTTTAGGATTTTCAATATAGGACCATTTTATTTCTATATTGAAAATATTTCTTTAGGATTTTCAACATAGATAAACTTTTAGCTTATATTGAAAATATCAACCCTACTTTTTTCAACAGAGAAAAGAACTCTTCATATATTGAAAATCTCGGTTGATTTTTTTCAATATAGATATTTTTTCTTCATATATTGAAAATGTATCTCAATTTTTTTCAACAGCGATTTTTTTACCCTCTATATTGAAAATCTCAATATTTATCTTTCAATATAAACCAGATTTCATCTAATATTGAAAATCATAATAATCAAAGAAAGGAGCATCACCGCCCCTTTCTTATTATCTCCTATTCTGCCTTTGTTTCAGAAACTGCTTTGGCTCCCTCAGTAACTGATGTTGCCGCAGCAGGTGCTGCAGGCTTTGCTGCAGGTTTTGGGGGTTCATAAGGAACCTCTACAGTGTATGAGAATTTCTCTGGACCTGGCTCCTGGTAACCTGGCGTGATAGAAAGGCACTTCTTAGGGCACTTTTCTACGCAGTAGCCACACTGAACACAATCGAAGCGGTTGATGCTCCAGGTCTTGCCTACACGATCAACTGTGATAGCCCCTGGTGGGCAGCTGCGCATGCACATTCCACATAGGATGCAATTATCTTTATTGATATCCACATGACCTCTTGTGCGCTCTGGATACTCTCGTGGTACAAAAGGGTACTGAGTTGTAGCAGGCTCAGAAAAGAGGTTCTTGATTACTTGTTTTGTAAATGGTAAAAACTGTCCCATAATCTTCCTCCTTATCTCTCAGTACAACTTATACATGGATCTATGGTTAATACGAGTAAAGGTACGTCACCATACTGGCATCCCTGAAGAGTCTGTGTGAGAGCTGGGATGTTTGCAAAGGTCGGCGTGCGGACTCTGAAGCGGTCAAGGAACTTTGTTCCATTAGCACGTACATGATAAAATGCTTCTCCTCTTGGCTGCTCAACTCGGATGAATGATTCTCCGTTTGGCATGCCTGTAACCTTTGTATTTATTTCTGTATCAGGAATCTTTTTTACGCATTGTCTGATGATATCGATTGACTGGAAGATTTCTCCGATACGGACCTCACAACGTGCATAGGAATCACACTTTGTGCTGGTAATCACCTCGAAATCCAAATCATTGTAGGCTGCATAGCCATTCTTTCTCATATCTACATTGATGCCAGATGCTCTCATCATTGGTCCAACTGCACCACGACGGATAGCGTCCTCACCAGTGATGATTCCTATATCTACAAGACGACTCTTTACTGTGTAATCAGTAAGGAAGATATCTGTCATCTCACGGATTTCTTTTTCCATGTCATTAAGCTGACGTACAAAATCCTGAAGCATATCAGCTGGCATATCCTTTAATACACCACCGATTGTATTTACAGAGAAGATTACTCGGCCACCTGTTGATGCCTCAAACATATCAAGAATCTTCTCGCGAAGTCTCCATGAATGCATGAAAAGTGACTCAAATCCGAATCCATCAGCAAGTAATCCAAGCCATAATAAGTGGCTGTGAAGGCGGCTCATCTCTGCCCAGATTGTACGAAGATAATCGGCACGACGAGGAACCTCAACATTCATAATATCCTCTACTGCCATGCAATAGCCCATGCCATGCATGAAGGAGCAGATACCGCAGATACGCTCTGCAACGTAAACCATCTCATTAAAATCCTTCTTTGATGTAAGACTCTCAAGTCCTCTGTGAATAAATCCAATCGAAGGAATTGCTGCCAAAACCTTCTCGTCCTCCAGCACCAAATCAAGATGAATTGGCTCTGGCAAAACTGGATGCTGAGGGCCGTAAGGTACTATACTTCTATTTCCCATCCTACTCACCCTCCTTCTCTAAAAATGGTGTCTCTACGTCTATACGATATAGCTTATCATGGAAATCCTGCTTGATATTTTCAACGTGAAGTCCCCAAAGCTCGTGCATTTCATTCTCGTAGAAAATTGCTGATTTATAGACACGGGAAATAGATGGAACCTCCTCCTCGCGCTCAGCAATCAATCTGTAATTTGAAATATCTTGGCCATTGGCAAATGAATAAGTAACCTCAAAATGATTCTCTGCCTTTGGATATGAGCAGCAAATCTGACAAAGTCTCCAAAGAGCATTTTTCTTCTCCATGATGACTGTCAGAAGCTCTGCCTTATCTATTAAATATAAATCCTTCTTTAACTCTTGCATGTCTTCCTCCTACTTTATGCCCTCTGTGATGCTGCAAGAGCTTCAGCTTTCTCCTTGAAAAGAGCAACACCCTTTACTACACCATCTATAATTGACTCCGGACGAGCCGCGCAGCCTGGCACATAAATATCTACTGGAATAACTGTGTCTGCGCCGCCTTTAATGTTGTAGCATTCCTTAAAAATGCCACCAGTGCAGGCGCAGGTACCAACTGCTATAACTACCTTTGGCTGAGGCATCTGCTCGTAGATCTGTTTTACTACAGATTCATTCTGAGAATTGATACCTCCAGTAATGAGGAAAATATCTGCATGCATTGGATTACCTGTATTGATAACACCAAAGCGTTCTACGTCATAAACAGGTGTTGTGCATGCCAAAACCTCTATATCACATCCATTGCAGCTACTTCCATCATAATGAAGCAGCCATGGTGATTTATGTATCTTAGCCATGATTTACCCCCTAATTATCTCCAGCAAGAAAAGATTCATTCCAGCGGCCACGATTGTCACTCCCCAAGCAAGCTTTAACATAAGCTGCCACTTTACTCTTGCTGATGTATTATCGATGAGAATCTCAAGGAACCAAACTGCAAGTATTGCAATCACAGCTCCAATAAATGTAAGAGGGTTGCTGCTAATGAAGAACAATCCTACAATTCCTAAAAGGATAGCATTCTCATACCACTCTGCGATTGTTACCATTGCATATTCCTTACCAACCATTTCAGAAGTAACACCCTTGATTACCTCCTGATGTGCATGATGGCTTGTAGAAATATCAAATGGTGATTTTCTGAATTTGATTGTAAGAATAAATACAAAGCCTACAAAAAAACCTGGTAAAAATCTTATATTTGCAACATCACTGCCTGCAACGATATCTGACACTGTGAAGGTGCTGGTTGCAAGATAAAAACCTACTGCCACAAGAAGCTCCATTGGCTCACATGCCATTATCTGCACAAGCTCACGAGATGTTCCCTGAGATGAAAATGGCGAATGTGTAGCTGTAGATGCAAGAATCAAAAACATTGCTGAGGTTGAAAGTGCAAATACTACAAGCAATAAATCAAAACCTGCAAAGAAAAGTATCCCTGAAAGTATAATGAAGCAAAGGTAAGAGCGAATTAAAAATAACTGCATCTTATTTGCTGTTAAAAACTCTTTTTCAAAAAGCTTCTTTAAATCATAAAAAGGCTGAAAAACTGATGGACCTCTTCTGCCCTGCATTCGTGCAGAGATTTTTCTATCAAAGCCATCCAATAACCCTATAACAAATGGTGCAACCACTACGTAGAGGATTGCCAAAAGAATTCTAGTCTGAACCATCATTGTAAAGCACCTCCCACTACGATAATCAGGTAAACAATCAAAATGAATGAAGAAATCATAATCGCTGGTGTAAACAGCTTCTTCTCACCAAATGCTTCTTCCATATAGAAGTTTGAGATTTCCATTTCCTTAGGATCACCTGTTGATGAAACAAAATTAAAATTATCTCCAGCGTTTGCTCCACCCATATAAGTGATGACTTGCTTACCGCTCTGTCCTTTTGTCAAAAGATAATTGATAAATGGAATTACGAAAACTCCACACAAAAGTACAATCATGATTACCATGTTTTCATATGAAATAACCTGCTTAACCACACCAAACATATCATTAGAAAGTGGCTTGAGCACATGCTCTGAAAGCCATGGGAAACCAAGGATAAGTGAGATCATCATAAAAGCGTGAAAGAACATTGAGATGTACTCATTCTTCTTTGTAAGGTCTCTTGATTTTTCTCTCTTTGATGCACCAAGTATCTTTGACATCCACTTTGTCCAATAGAACATTGTTGTAGCTGAACCGAAGCAGATGAAAAGTACCATAAGTGTTGATACATATACTGAGCTTGTATCAATGAAAGCCTTAAGCGCTGCCCACTTTGAAATAAGCATTCCAAATGGTGCAAGGAACATTCCTGCAATACCTACCATAAGGATGAAAGCCAGCTTAGGGAAGATACTCATCAAGCCCTGCATCTGCTCAACATCACGGCTTCCAATTGTAGTTTCAATTGCACCTACGCACTGGAAAAGCATAGATTTTGAAACTGCATGGAAGATTACAAGGAATACTGCCGCCCAGATTGTTTCCTCATAGCCACAGCCTGTACATGCCACAATAAGTCCAAGGTTTGAAATAGTAGAATATGCCAAAACCTTTTTTCCATCTGATACCGTAATTGCGAAGCAGGATGCAGCAACAAATGTGAAACCACCAATAAGGGCAACCATGTTACCAACATAGTTGTCTGCCATTGCAGGTGAAAGTCTGATAAGCATGTACACACCAGCCTTAACCATTGTCGCACTATGAAGAAGTGCTGATGAAGGTGTTGGTGCTACCATGGCTCCAAGTAACCATCCTGAAAATGGGAACTGAGCTGACTTTGTAAGTGCTGCAAAAGCAAGCATTGCTATTGGAAGCAGACAAATCATATCTGATGCTCCGCTCTTCTCTGCGGCAGCAATCAAATCATATAGATTTGCTGTGTGGAAATATACAATTCCTACAGAAATAGCCACTGCAAGGCCGCAGCCACCAAGTAAGTTCATCCATAAAGCCTTGAAAGAATTATTAATTGCTTCATCTGTGCGGGTATATCCTATTAAAAGGAAAGATGTAACAGATGTAATTTCCCAGAAGAAATATAATCCTAGAAGATTTGCAGATGTAACCAGACCAAACATTGCTCCAAAGAAAACAAATATCATTGATAAGAAGAAGCTTCTTCTATCAGTCACTTCCTTGTGATGATGAATGTGAAAGCCATGCATATAACCAACTGCATAAATTCCAATGAGTGAACCTACAACACCGATGATTAGAACCATGATGAAAGTGAGCCAGTCAAAACGCATTGTTGGTCTAATACCAAGCTCAGGTCCAAACTTTTCTAAAACCGTTGGCACCACAGTAGATATAATCGAAAGGAATGCGATTATTAATCTATTATGTTTGTAAGATAGATATGTGATAAAACACATTAAGAAAATATCGCCCCACATGAAGATTTCTCCAAAAACCTGCTGATATGGGAGACGAAAATCCAGTGTCTGGCCCCCTGCCAAAAACCACTGAACCGCAGTGAAGACTGATAACACCATTACGATGGCACAGCCCAGATAGACGGTAAATGCTCTGCGTTTTGAATTGTGAATCACCGCAGGCAAAATCGCCCAGAGAAATGGAAAGCAAATCAATGCTGTCACTAATGTTTCCATTATTTCCCCCTCCTTATGTAATTACATTATATACGCTGAATCTGTTCCCCAATTGCATTCAGCTATTCTAGTATAGCATATATTCCACAAAATAGTTGCTAATTATTGCGGATTTTTGTTAGTTTTGAATAATTTATCATGGAATAATAAGCAAATAAAAAAAGACCTCCGAAGAGGTCTTTTAATTTGTTTATTATTCCATGTGTCCATCTCTGTACATAGAGAACTTATCCATTGGGTAATTCTCAAGGTTTGCAAGAATCTTACGTCCATCAGCCTTTCCGATAAGAGTTGTTCTTGCCTTAACGATTTCTCTCTCAGCTCTGTGCTTAGATGGGCCACCAACGCAACCACCTTCACAAATCATACCCTCGATGAAATCAACATCAAGCTTACCGCTCTTGAGAAGCATAAGTGCCTTCTTACACTCAGCACCACCTGCGCACTGCATAAGCTTAATATCATCTGTATTCTGTCCACGCTCCTGCATGCATTCGATAACAGCCTTAGCAACACCGCCTGAAGAAGCGAAGTGCTTACCAAATGTAGATGACTCCTGGTAATCTTCCTCTACTGGCTCGAACTCAACGCCCTTAGAACGCATTAACGCACGAAGCTCACCAAATGTGATGACGTAATCTGCATTTCCTGGTACTGTCTCATCCTGTGCCTCAGACTTCTTAGCGATACATGGTCCAACGAATACTGTAACAGTATCCTCACCCATTGTAGCCTTAACAAAACGTGAGATAGCGCACATTGGAGATACTGTAGAAGACATATTATCTCTAAACTGATCTGGGAAGTGCTTTCTAAGCATGTTGATGAAAGCTGGGCAGCAAGATGTTGTCATCTTACGACCTTCTTCCTTAGCCTCGAACCACTCAGCTGACTCGTAAGCAGCTGTCATATCGCCACCGAGACCAACCTCGATCATGTCTGTGAAACCAACCTTCTTACAAGCAGCCTTAACTGCAGCCATTGAGATATCCTCACCGAACTGTCCCTCTGTAGCAGGTGCGCACATAGCGATAACCTTCTTGCCCTCAAGGATAGCCTTGATGATATGTACAAGGTATGTCTTAGAACCGATAGCACCGAATGGACAGCTGTGGATACAGTGACCACATGAGATACACTTCTCATCGTCGATTACACAGTGACCGTACTCATCGTAAGAAATAGCGCCAACTGGGCAAGCCTTCTTACATGGTCTCTCAAGGTGAACGATAGCCTGGTAAGGACACTCCTTAGCACACATACCGCACTCCTTACACTTTGTAGGATCGATGTGCATTCTTCTCTCACCTGGAGTGATAGCACCGAACTTACAAGAGTTAAGACAAGCCTTTCCAAGACAGAAACGGCAGTTGTCTGTTACTGAATAAGAAGCGATTGAACAGTCATCACAAGCTGGCTGGATAACCTGAACAACGTTCTTTGAATCTGGATTTGTTGGAAGATTCTCTGCGCAAGAAAGAATAACTCTCTGTCTTACGATTTCTCTCTCCTTATAAACACAACAACGATATGTTGGTCTTGGACCAGGGATGATTTCGTAGCAAACAGCCTCTTTGTGCTCTGCATCAAGCTCACCATTCCAAGCAAGCTTACAAACCTCTTCCATAATGTTGTGCTTCAAACGTACAATACTTTGATCTGAAGTTACCATATTTTTCTCCTTTTACCTTTTTATTTGCCAGTGAATGTTAATTAATTACCTTTAGACTTCTGTCTAAAATACCATTGAACTCCGCTATGGCCATTCCGTAATTAACGACCGGAACCCCCTGGGATTTGCAATGTTTAACGCGATTCTGCATTTCAGCCCCATTTATCATGCAACCACCGCAATGAATCACAAGTTTATATTTTGATAAATCTTCAGGAAAATCATTTCCAGAAGAAAATTCAAAATCAATTTCTTTGCCAGTGTATTTTTTAACCCATCCTGGCATCTTTACGGTGCCGATGTCGTTACACTGTCTGTGATGAGTGCAGGCTTCTGAAATCAAAACCTTGTCCCCATCCTCTAATTTCTTAAGAGCTGCAACACCCTCAAGCTGAGTATTCAGGCTGCCCTTGTAGCGAGCCATAAGAATACTAAATGAAGTAAGCACTGTATCCTCAGGAACAATCTTTGAAACCTCTTCAAATGCCTGGGAATCAGTAATTACTAATGAAATATTTTTATCTTCTTCAAGTGCCTCAGCCAACTCCTCTGGCTGGCAGCAAAGAATCTTGCAATTGTTATCAAGAAGGTCTCTTAGAACCATCTGCTGCGGAAGAATTACTCTTCCCTTTGGTGCCGACTCATCTATTGGGATAACCAAAACCACAGTACTCTTTGGCTCTACCAAATCAGCAACAAGTACAGGCTCCTTCATATCTGGAAGAAGCTTAATCAATGCTTCCTTCACCTTTGACATATCGTCTGATGTGGCGTCTACATATATAAGATTCTCTTCCTCAAGACCAGAATACCCATGAGCCTCTGCCTCATCTGTATGATTCTCTATTATAATGTAAGGAACTTTGCGCTCCTTTACATTTTTAAGGAAATCAGCTTCCTCTTCTGAAAGCTCTTTTTCTCTGGCATCAAGTACCATTACCACAATATCTATCTCGTCTAAGATACGATATGTGCGATGCTTTCTAAGTTCACCAAGCTCGCCTTCATCATCAAAACCTGCTGTATCGATGATAACCACCGGACCGATTGGCAAAATCTCCATTGCCTTTTTTACAGGATCAGTAGTGGTGCCTTTATGAGCTGAAACCAGAGAAATCTCCTGATTTGTAAGTTTATTTACGATGCTGGATTTTCCAGCATTTCTGATTCCAAAAAAGCCGATGTGGACACGCTGGCCACTGGCTGTATTGTTAAGGGACATACTCGCCTCCTATAAGAATACAATATAATTTTGTTTATTTTATTAAAAAACTAAGAACTAAAATCTGAAATCTCTACGATTAGAGTTCTTGATAGCCTCGATATTTTCCTCAGCTGTCTTTCTAACATTTTCCTTTGGAATCTTCTTAAGCTCTTCCTCAATCATCTTGTAGCCAACCTTCTTTGTCTCCTCAGAAGCGTAATCTACAAGGTATTCTGTAAGAGTCATGAGTGCGTTTGGATGACAGCAGTTAATAATCTGGCCTGTCTTACAAAGCGACATAAATCTGTCGCCTGTACGTCCTGCACGGTAGCAAGCTGTACAGAATGATGGGATGTGACCTGTCTCCATGAGCCACTTAACTACCTCATCGAGAGTACGCTGATCAGAAACATCAAACTGCTCTGTATCGTGTGGACGCTCTTTCTCTGTGTAACCACCTACTGATGTACGGCTGGCTCCAGAAACCTGTGAAATACCAACCTGAAGCATCTTACGACGAACTTCCTCTGACTCACGAGTAGAAATAATCATACCTGTGTAAGGAACTGCTATTCTGATGCAGGCTGCAATCTTTGTAAACATCTCATCTGGAATAGAGTTGTCAAATACATCTGGATCGATGTCATCAGCGTGCTTAACACGTGGAACTGAGATAGTGTGAGGACCAACGCCGTGTACTGCCTCAAGATGCTCTGCGTGCATGAGAAGTCCTGTGAACTCGTATTTATAGCTCTCAAGTCCGAAGAGAACACCAAGTCCTACATCATCGATTCCACCCTCCATAGCACGGTCCATAGCCTCTGTATGGTAAGCATAGTCATGCTTTGGTCCCGTAGGATGAAGCTCCTCATAGCTCTTTTTATTGTAGGTCTCCTGGAAGAGGATGTATGTACCAATTCCTGCTTCCTTGAGCTTGCGATAATTCTCAACTGTTGTAGCAGCGATATTAACATTTACACGTCTGATATCACCATTCTTGTGGTGAATGCTGTAGATTGTATCGATACACTCTAAGATGTACTCGATTGGGTTGTTAACTGGATCCTCACCTGCTTCGATTGCAAGTCTCTTGTGACCCATATCCTGAAGTGCGATAACCTCAGCCTTTACCTCTTCCTGTGTAAGCTTTTTACGAGCAATGTGCTTGTTCTTAAGATGATATGGACAGTAAACGCATCCATTTACACAGTAATTTGAAAGATAAAGTGGAGCAAAAAGAACGATACGATTGCCGTAGAAGGCATCCTTAATCTCCTGTGCTACCTTATACATTTTCTCAATATATTTTGGCTCATCACAGGCAAGAAGAACTGCTGCCTCACGATGTGAAAGACCAGAGCATACACAGCCTTCTGCTGTCTTAACTGGTCTTGCTTTTTCAAGGAGCTGATCAATAAGCTCATAATTATTTTTGTTTGCTTCGGCATATTCTATTGTGTCGAGGATTTCCTGATGGTCGATAAACTCATCAGCCTTAAGTGATTTTACATTGTACATTTATTATTACCTCTAATTTATATCTCGCCTGTAACATACAGGCTATTTAAACTTATTTGTAAAAACCTACTCTATCGCCGGCGTCTTCTACGATTTCATATCCAACGAAGGATACGCGTCCCTTTAGGCAGTTGATGCATTCTGCCGCTTCCTCGCCTGTGCAGATTTTATTGTCATATAATGTGTACATCTTACGTACAGATGTAGGCGAAAGATTCGGCATTACAACATTAGCACCAGCCTGAATACCCATTTCACGTCCCTTTGGATGAATAGTGCCAAGTGCTGTAGTGGCAGGAATAAGCATCTGTGGATAAATCATTCTTAAGAGAGATATGAGAAACAGTGTCATCTCCAAAGTACCACTTTCTTCTTTTGCGAAAGGTGTATCCTTATGACTTATGTAAGGTCCGATGCCACACATATCTGGTTTGAATTCTTCAATAAATTTCAAATCCATGGCTAAATCTCTGGCTGTCTGTCCTGGCGACTGAACCATAAAGCCCGCACCAACCTGATAACCGATATTCTTTAAGTCCTGTAGACAATTCATTCTGTGTAGAAAACTCATCTCTGCAGGATGAAGCCTAGTATATAACTCTGGATTAGCTGTCTCGTGTCTAAGGAGATATCTGTCTGCCCCAGCATCGAAGTATGCCTGATAACTATCGTGGTCCCTCTCTCCTATTGAAAGAGTAACTACCATATCATCATGCTCTGCTTTGATTCTGCGGATAATATCACAGATATCCTCATCGCTATAGGCAAAATCCTCGCCTCCCTGAAGTACCACAGTCCTAAATCCTAACTTGTAGCCCTCATGGGCACAGGAAATAATGTCTTCTGTTCTAAGTCTGTAACGTTCACACTCCCTATTGCCTCTTCGAATGCCACAATAATAGCAGTCATTTTTACAATAGTTAGTAAATTCAACAAGGCCTCTTATAAATACCTTATTCCCGTAAAACTGTTCCTGATATTTTACCGCGTATTCTGCTGCACGCTTCATTAAATCAGGATTAATGTTCTCTATAAGAAGCTGATATTCCTCCAGCTCAAGAGAATGATTAGTATTAAGTTTGTCTAATGTTTCTATTAACTTTGAATCCATACCTTATTGATAAAAAATTATCGTTTATTTTTTCACAAAGTATACTATATCATAAAATTTTAAAGGTTAAAGGGGTATATTGCCCGTTTGCTGTTTTATTTTAGATACAAAAAAAGGAACCCTCACGGATTCCTCTTCCTTGTGTCGTCGCGGATGATTAGTTCTTCTTAGTTTCCAGCCTTTTAAGCATTCGTCTAGTCCTGTGATTCTCCACCATAGTCCTAAACATTTTCATCTTAAGGATAAACACCTTCATAACATCAATACCTCTCACCATTCTCTTTCATTCTCAGCGACCATAATAATTTCGATTTGAGTAGCTGTGGCCTCCCCTGCCACCAGCTGCTCTGGCTGTGAATATTTATCAACACCTCGACACCCTATACCTGCCGTTCTCAATAACTCATCATTATCTAAATTGCGTCTAATCTGTGTCATATCTGTGATGTTTATGTGAACGTCATCTAACAATATGTACTTTACCATTCTAAAGAAGCATGAACAATAGATTGGCAAAATCGTCGATTTTTTGGCAATAATACTACTGATTTAGCTTATCTATAATCTTTGTAGCTGCTCTTCTTTTGACTTCAAAAACACTTACACCTGCTCCAGCAGCAAAAACACCTGCCAATCCAGCAAACCATTTTCCATGCTGAAGAAGTCCTGCCAAAGTAATTGCCAGAGGAATCTCCTCCTCTTCGATAGTAACAATCTCGCCTGGTATTGGAGTGATTTCCTGTGGCTGGATAACGCTATCACGTGAAGCTGAATTTTCAGCACTTGAAACGGCTGAATTTTCTTCTGCATCAGATACTTTTTCTTCACTAATACTCGATACCACAGCTTTACCATCTATAGTAGTCGGAGTCTCTTCATCCTGAATCTCCTCCAATTCAACCAACTCCTGATCGAGTCTTGCTTCCAGTCTTGCGATGCTGGAAGCAAGCGATCTTGACGATGACTGAATACTACCTGCAGAACTGGTCTGTGAACCAGAATTTGCCTTAACAAATTTTTCATTGAATAACGACTTTGCATCAGAAAGTGTCGCTTTGGCATTCTCAAGATTATCCTTAGCACCATTGTAATCAGCCTCTGCACTTTCAAGCAGACCTTTCAATCTGGCCATCTCAGCAGCTGAATCAATATCTTTAACACCATTCAGCTTTTCTATCTGAGTCTTTATAGAAACCACTTTTTCTCTAGCTGCCTGAAAATCTGCCTTGGCAACCTCCACTGAAGCAAGCAGACTATTATAGGCATCCAGCTTTGCCCGAACTCCTGAAATATAGGTCACATAATCTGTTATTATTTCTGTCCATACTTCGTCTCCTACATTAAAGGAGTGTTCCTTGAAGCTCATATCATCATTAGTAAGGCTAACATTGACTGATTTTTTTTCACGGACATTCTTTTGTAACTTGACACTTTTAACGTTAAGAGATTTTAATTCCTTAGAATAGAATGTTATCTCTCCTGTCTTATCATCTATTCTATATCCGTAATTCGCAATTACATTACGGATATGATTACCTTCTTCGTCAATTACATCATAATTAATCAAAACGCTTTTCCAATCATCTGACATCATGTCGTCCGGATTCAATATCTCTATCGACTGTCCTTCTGTCAGACCTTCTGCCTTAGGAAGCTGGTAGTACTGAAGTAATACCTTTAGATATTCTATGCCGTACTGTACTCTATCCTCTTCACTGGCTGTCAGTACATTTGTCTCAGCTGCCACCAATGCATCAGCGCCAGCATCTGCCAGTTTCTTCTGTGCTGCTTCCAGCTGTGCCTGAAGCTCCTCAAGATGTTTCTGTGCAGATTCTAATTCAGCCTCAGCTGTATTTAACTTACCAGTAGCCTCTTCCTTATTAGCATTATATGCAGCAAGTGCTGTGTCATAATCATCTTTTGCTAAGTTGTAAGCTTCTAAAGCTTCGTTATATTTATTTTCAGCTTCATCAAAAGCAGTCTGCGCTTCCTCAACTGTCTTATCAGTATCCGCAATAATAGTGGCTGCATCAGTCTCGGAAACATTCTCATCCTTAATAACAGAAACTGCTCCCTGAGCCTGTTCATTAGCTGCAGATGTAGCCTCGCCTGCATTCTTAAGGGCACTGTCTGCCTGTGAAACAGCATCCTGCACCTGAGTCTGTGCCTCATCAATAGCTTCGCCAGCTTTTACAATGTTGTCTACAGACGCACTAACAGAACCTACTGCTTCATTTGCAGTAGCTTCTTTTTCTAATACCGCTGAAACCTCCTCGTCAAACTGCCCCTCTGTTGCTGGCTCAGAGGCAGCCTCACTAAGTTGGCTTATGGTGTTCGTTTTAAGTTGTTTCGATAAATTGGAAACCTCTTCAGCTATAGCCTTCTCGCCAGAATCGCTAACTACCTGCTGTTCTGTCGTGATTTCTGCATCGTTTACTACTTCAGCCGCTTTAGCATATATAGTCGTACAAACTGGAGCGACCAGCGAAATAGCAGACAAGCCAATGGATATAGCTTGAACTGAACGATTTTTCATAAACTATCTAGTCCTTCTAATTATTCTTTATACTCTCCCGAGAAAAACGTTATAGGTTATAATTCTCATTAATTACACATTACCAAAATAAAAGAGAGACGCAAGTGCTTTGGCAAAATCGCATTGATTTTGGCAAAAACCTACGTCTCTAGTGGTTTTTTATAATAAAATTTAATTGTTACTAAACTGATAATCCCTAATTTTTTGTGTAATATCGGCAATCTTCTTGGCAGACATTGGATAAATCGATCTGTCGTCCAAATAAACATCTCCGCCTTCGATTCTGTCAATGTAATCCATATTGATAATAATGCCTCGGTTAATCATTATGAATCGTCTGTCAGAACCGGTCATACTAATGAATTCTCCAGACGTTAGGCGTACTCTTGAAGAGCTGCCATCATCCTTATGGATTTCCAGGTAATGTCCATCTGTTGTAACAGAAACGATATTCTTAAGATAAATTCTTTCATCCACAGAACCGACTGTTATTTTGATAAAAATAGCATCTATAGGCGTATGATCAACAATTTCTGAAATAACATTATCTATTCTATCCAAAGTAAAAGGCTTTGTAACATAATCAAAGGCATGCAATGAAAAAGCATCAGGATAATGTCCTTCAGAAGCAGTCATGAAGATAAGGAATGTCTTTTCCGTAAGCTCTCTCAGCTTTTTAGCGGTTTCTATACCATCCATATCTGGCATAAAAATATCCATAAAGACAATATCAAAGCGACGTTCTGTTAACGCTTCCACAAAAGATTGTCCGGTCTCGAATTCCTCCACCTCCAGGTCCAGTGCCCTTTTTGCAGACACTTTCTCAACCATCATTTTTAGCTGCATTCTAAAAATACTTTCATCATCAATAACCGCTACTCTCATCTTGCCTCCCCAGTATTCTGTTAAGCATAACTATACTTCACACATTACTTTTAATTCATAATACCACATATTTGTGTAGTTGATAATGAAAATTGTTTGTATTTTATATATAATAGTATTGAATAATCAAAATATATTTCTTCTATATTAAAAGGAAAATACTATGACATTTATTCAAGAAAATATGCTCTATATAAATATAATCATTCTGATAGTTGGTACCACTTCTGTTCATCTTGGTGTCAGCTTCCTAAGAAGAGAGCGCCATACAAAGGGATTCTTTAAATATTCTGTTTTCCTGCTTGCCCTTGGAAGTGGACTTTGTTCCTTAGGCTATTCCCTCATGTCCTTAAGTCCAAATCTACAGCTTGCCTATATCTTTAGAGTTATAGGTTTACTTGGAATAGATATTTATATCATTGCAGAAATCATCCTTATAACCAGCTGTCTGAACATAAGCAGGACCGCTGAAATCTTCATTATATGGGTGACCTCTTTGGCTGCTCTTTTGGACTTGGTAATTTACGGAAATCCAGGTTCAAACAAATTTTACCGACTGGACAACTACACTATTTATGTAAGAGATGACCCTTACAGACATCTATTCCACTATTCATATCAGCTTTTGATAGCCATCTGCTTGCTGACAGTGGGATTCGTGTGGGCCTTTAACGTTAAGTATAGAAGAGATAAACAGCTGGTACTATTTGCATTTTTATCTAACTTTATTTTTGCATCATCATCTATTCCAGATTTGTTCCTTACTATGCATGAAGTTCCTTTCCTTCATGCCTTCTACTGTTTTGGTGTATCAATAGCCTTTGCCGTATTCTTTATTTCCGCCAATGACTACATGGTTTTCTATATCACCATTAACAGTATAAGTAGGGATATTTTCTCAACCTTAGGAACAGGACTTTTGGTTTTTGATACCAACTATCATCTGAATCTTTCAAATGATTATGCCAATAAACTTTTAGGACTTGATAAAGAACCGCAACGTATTCGACTCAGAGAGATTTTCGATTTGCGAAGTGGTGAACCTATGCGAATGTTTGATAAAGCCCAGGACGGAATTGCCATTGATTATCGTCTCACTGCCAATGTTACTGGCAAGGTAACTCTGGTTAATTTCTCCTGCAAAATGGATAGAAACAACCAGCCAATGTGCTACATTTTGGTAGCCACAGATTTGACTGAAGAAAATCGTCTTATCCAGGAAGCGCAGTCAGCAAACGCCGCAAAGAGCTCATTCCTTAGCAACATTTCCCATGAGATTCGTACCCCTATTAATGTAATCACCGGTATGAATGAGCTGATTCTTAGAGAATGCCATGAAGAAAATATTTTAAAATATGCTGATAATATAAATGTAGCATCCCGAAATCTTACGTCTCTTGTTAATGACGTGCTTGATTTTTCAAAGATTGAATCAGGAAAAATTGAAATCGTATCTACGGATTTTGACATCGGCATGGCCTTAAATGACAGTTACAATATGTTCCTGAGTATGGCTCAAAAGAAGATGCAGAATTTCTCATTGGAATGCGATCCCAATACACCTAATATTTTACACGGCGATGAGGTTCGATTGAAACAGATTCTTTCTAACCTTATCTCCAACGCTGTAAAATACACTCCAGATGGTGGAACTATCAGCGTATTAGTTTCCTATGAAGAACTTGATGAGCAGCAAATACTTCTTTCTATAAAAGTTAAAGATAACGGTATCGGAATTAAATCGGAGGACCTCCCAAATCTGTTTGAGAACTTCCAGCGTTTCGAACTAAGTAAGAATAGAACCGTTCAAGGTACTGGTCTTGGATTGGCGATTACTAAGAATCTTGTTTCACTTTTACATGGAACAATTTCCGTCGACAGTGTTTACGGAAGAGGCTCAACTTTCACCGTCAAATTACCATTCGTTGTTTCTGATCATTCGCCTCTGGGCAAGACTAAGGAACACTTTGCTGCCGGTTCAAGCGTAAAATATAAAGTAGGCTTTACCGCTAAAGATGCAAGAATTTTGGCAGTTGATGATGTTCAGATGAATCAGGATGTTTTCGTGGGACTTCTAAAGGAAACCGGTATCCAGATTGATTGTGCACAGAATGGTTATCAAGCTTTAGATCTGCTTCACAAGAATCATTACGATATTGTATTCCTTGACCACATGATGCCTGAGATGGATGGTGTGCAAGTCCTTAAATTATTACGTACTGACAAAGATTGTATTAACCAGTACATACCTGCTATTATGCTCACTGCCAATGCACTTATGGGTTCTGATAGAAAATATTTGGAAGATGGATTTGACGACTACCTCTCTAAACCTATTAATCCATCAGCCCTCGAAAACATGGTATTAAAGCATCTTCCTGACAGGCTGATAACAAGCCTTTCAGATGAAAACAACGATGATAATCCTATTGCTGATGCAGCCAAATCATCTGATTTTACCTCGAAGCTTGACTTCCTTGATACAAAATCAGGTCTGGAATTTGCAGCTGGAGATTTAGATTTTTATCATCAAATTCTGACTACCTACATGAATGATGATAAACGTGGACAGCTGAATCAGTTCTATCAGATAAAAGATTGGAATAACTACAGAATAGTCGCTCACTCAATAAAAGGCACCTCGCTTACCATTGGTTCACAGAAGGTTTCTGAAGCTGCTAAAGGATTGGAGTTTGCCGTTAAAGAGGGGCGCTATGAGTATATCGATGAGCACCATGATGAGGTTGTTAAGATGTATGGGGAGTTGTTGGAAAAGTTAAAGGAAAAACTAAAATAACGGGAAAGCGCAACCATTGGAAAATCGCTTCGCGATGGGTGTGTCGTGGCATAACAAAAACGCCTTAGCAAAAATGCTAAGGCGTTTTTATAATGCAAGTGCCGGCTGCGGGACTTGAACCCGCACGATGTTGCCATCAACAGATTTTGAGTCTGCCTCGTCTGCCAATTCCGACAAGCCGGCGTCCGCAGACTAGTATACTAAATTACGTCTGCGTTTTCAATAATATTTTAAAGTAAATTATCCACTATTCCAAGCCCATCAAATGTAGCCAAATAATCCTTGATTGTCTCTGGGCGGCGAATCATTTTGAAACTTCCATCTTCCTTTAAAAGTACCTCTGCACTCTTAAGTTTTCCATTGTAATTGTAGCCCATTGAATAACCGTGTGCACCAGTATCGTGGATGAAAAGAATGTCTCCCTTATCAATCTTTGGAAGCTGTCTGTCTACTGCAAATTTATCACAGTTCTCACAGAGAGAACCTGTTACATCATATACATGATCTTCTGGAGCATTTTCTTTTCCAAGAACAGTAACATGATGATATGAACCATAAACTGCTGGACGCATTAAATCTACCGCGCAGGCATCAACACCAATGTACTCCTTGTAGATGTGTTTCTCGTGGATTGCTGTTGTAACAAGGCCACCATAAGGTCCCATCATGAAACGTCCCATCTCTGTAAGGATTGCTACATCACCAAGTCCTGCTGGAACAAGGATTTCATCAAACGCCTTGTGAACTCCCTCTCCGATTGCAAGAATATCATTTGGTGTCTGATCTGGTCTGTATGCGATTCCAACACCACCTGAAAGATTTACAAATGAAATAGAGATTCCAGTCTTTTCTTTAAGCTCAACTATAAGCTCAAATAAAGTCTTTGCAAGTGTTGGATAATATTCGTTTGTAACTGTGTTTGAAACAAGGAATGCATGAATTCCAAACTCCTCCACACCCTTGTCGCGAAGAATCTGGTATGCCTCAAAAATCTGCTCCTTTGTCATACCATACTTGCTGTCGCCAGGGTTATCCATGATTCCATTTGAAAGCTCATAAACTCCACCTGGATTAAAACGGCAGCACATCTTCTTTGGGAAATGTCCCACTACCTTTTCATAAAAATCAATGTGTGTGAAATCATCAAGATTAACGATTACTCCAAGCTCGTCAGCATACTTAAATTCGCTGGCAGGAGTATCGTTAGAAGAAAACATTATATCGTCGCCCTTAAATCCAAGCTCATTGGAAAGAGCCAGCTCAACATAAGAAGCGCAGTCTACACCGCAGCCTTCCTCCTGTAAGATTTTTAAAATAAATGGATTTGGATTTGCCTTTACAGCAAAATACTCCTTAAAGCCCTTGTTCCAGCTAAATGCCTGGTTAACCTTTCGGGCGTTTTCACGGATTCCCTTCTCATCATAGATGTTAAATGGGGTAGGAATCTCCTTTGTAATCTCCTGAATCTTCTCTTTTGTAACAAATGGGGTTTTCATAAATAGTTAATCTCCGCTAATGTTTGCTTAAGTACTGCATATTCCTCTGTGTCTGGTAGTTCGCGTAAAAGCTTTTTTAGGTCTTCCTCCAATTGATTTCGTGTGGCATTACGTGAAATGTAATTAGTGTAAGGCACATCTGCCCCTCGTTTCATTATTGCTTTAATATTCTTCACGTAGCTTTGTGTCTCTCCGTATGGTGGAACTCCGCCATATTGTTTTACAACACTGCTTCCAGCATTATATGCTGCAAGAGCCTTATCTACATTACCGCTGAATTCCTGTAACTTCTGAGAAATATACTTGGCTCCCGCCATAATATTTTCATAGGCATCAAATGGGTGCTCTAATCCCAGTTCCTTGGCGGTTTCTGGCATTATCTGCATAATTCCCATTGCGCCACTTCGACTGACTGCATCAGAATCAAAACCTGACTCCTGTTGAGCCATTGCTGTTAGCAAGTCATAGCTTACTCCATACTTTCTGCTTGCCTCGATAAAAATGTCCTTGTATGAAGTGGCACTGGAAATACTGTCTGCAACAGTAGTTGTATTCAATGCCTTGGCAAATGCTTTACTAATGTTTGAAGCACTGGTTCGCCCCTGAGATGAGCTCTGATTAATAGCTTGCATGAACTCCTCATAAACCACCTGTGCCCCTGGAGACACCAACGAAATCTTCATACTCTTTTTCCCCTAAAACCCCTGATACATACAACAAAAATAGTGCTACAGTATTGACTTCACCACCTACTTTTGATATCCTTTTTCTTGCTGAATAAGCAAGCTGGTGTGGCTCAGAGGTAGAGCACTTCCTTGGTAAGGAAGGGGTCACGGGTTCAATTCCCGTCACCAGCTTATTTTTGTGCCAAAAATAAGGCTCTTTTTTTATTTGCTCTACACTTTACCATAATAAAGTGGTGATGTAAACCCCATATATTTATACTATCTAAACACCTCTTATCATGCAATTTTTCTCAATAAGTTTCAGAGTTTTTTCATATTTTAATTTGAAAAATCCCACCATTACTCTTACTATATTAAATAGAATAATTCACAGGAGAATAATATGGCAAAGAAAAACTTTTATGCTGTAAAGGTTGGAAAGGTACCTGGCATTTATAAGACATGGCTTGAATGTCAGTCTAATACTTCAGGTTATCCTGGTGCAGTTTTCAAAGGCTTTGAAACTCTTGATGAGGCTGAAGCTTTTATGACAGGAAATGCTTCTGCTGCCACAAAAAGCGAAGCTGATGGAGTAACCATACTTCCAGATATATACGCATTTACGGATGGCTCATTTAATGTAGCTACCGGAGTGTATGGCTATGGTGGATTTCTTCATTACAGTGATGTTGAAGAAGATATTGAAATTCGCGGTAATGGCAATGATCCTGAGGAAGCCGTTTCCAGAAATGTTGCTGGCGAGGTTCACGGTGCCGTTGCAGCAATGCACAAGGCTGTAGAGCTTGGACTTTCAGAAATGACTCTCTTCTACGACTACGAGGGCATCGAGAAATGGCCTCTCAGATACTGGAAGACAAATAAAAAGATTTCAATGTTTTATGTTGAAGAATATGACCAGCTTAAGGATAGATTGAAGGTAAATTTTGTTCACGTTAAGGCTCATACAGGTATCCCTGGCAATGAGGCTGCAGACAAAATGGCAAAAGCCGAGGTTGGAATAGAATAAGAATTTGGAGGACATATCAGAAATGCAGACAAAGAAATACGTAGATTACATGGTTCAACAGACAGTGGATATTTTAGGAATCGACAGCCCTACAGGCTTCACTGCTACTGCTGCAACGCATCTTATGAAGGAATATGAGAAGCTTGGCTACAAGCCAGTTATGACAAACAAGGGTGGTATCCTTGTAGATTTAGGTGGCAAGAATGAGGATGATGCTATTCTCATCGAGGCTCACATGGACACTTTAGGTGGCATGGTTAGCCAGATTAAGAGCAATGGTAATCTTGTACTTACTCCTCTTGGTGGATTCTCTCCTAACAATGGCGAAGCTGAGAACTGCCGCATCTATACTCGTGAAGGTAAGGTTTACGAAGGTACTTTCCAGCTTAATGATGCATCAGTTCATGTAAATGATGACTACTCTACAAAGACTCGTGAATTTAAGGGCATGGAAGTAGTTATCGATGAAGAGGTATCAAGCGCTGAGGACACAAAGAAGCTTGGAATTATGATTGGTGATATCGTTGCCTTCGAGCCACGTACTCGTGTTACAGAGTCAGGCTATATCAAGAGTCGTTTCCTTGATGACAAGCTTTCTGTTGGTATTCTTCTTGGACAGGCAAAGTATCTTGCAGATAACAAGATTACTACTGAAAGAAAAGTTTACCATCACATCACTGTATACGAGGAGGTTGGTCACGGTGCCTGTGGTACAGTACCAGAAGGTGTCACCGAAATCCTTTCTGTAGATATGGGATGTATCGGTGAAGGTCTCGACTGTAAAGAGACTCAGGTCAGCATCTGTGCAAAGGATTCTGCTGGCCCTTACAATTATGATGTAGTTTCAAACCTTGTGAAGGTTGCAAAGGATAATAAGATTGATTTTGCTATCGATGTATATCCACATTACGGCTCTGATGCCGATGCTGCCCTCAGGGCAGGCTATGATGTAAAACATGGTCTTATCGGCGCCGGTGTTTACGCTAGTCACGGTTACGAGCGCTCACATAAAAAGGGCGTTGAAAATACATTTAAGCTTATTGTAAATTACGTTAAATAATTCGTATTTACGTAAGTAGAAAGAAGGAAAAAATGAATAAAAAGATTCTGTCACTATTAATGGCAACAGCTTTGATGGCTACATGTCTTGTAGGATGTGGAAGTAAAGCTTCTGAAGAAGCTGCACCTACTGAAGAGACTGAGGTTACAGAAGAAGCCTCTGATGAGGCTATTCCTGATTCTGCAACTCCAGCTGAGGATGTAGATATTAATGTAGCAGCTTTAAAGGGACCTACTGCCATGGGTATGATGAAGCTTATGGATGATTCTGACAAGGGTGATACAGCTACTAATCACTATACATTTACAATCTCTGCTGCACCTGATGAAATCACTCCTCAGATTATCCAGGGCAATGTAGATATCGCTGCTGTTCCTGCAAACCTTGCATCTGTTTTATACAACAAGACTGAAGGACAGGTTCAGGTTCTTGCCATCAATACACTTGGAGTTTTATACATTGTAGAAAATGGTGAGACAGTCAAAAGCGTAGATGATCTGAAAGGTAAAACAATCTACGCAAGTGGTAAGGGTGCTACTCCAGAGTACGCTCTTAATTACATGCTTTCATCTTACGGAATCAACCCTCAAAAGGATGTTACTATCGAATACAAAGCAGAGCATGCAGAATGTGTAAGCGCACTTTTAAATGACGACAATGGTGTTGCAATGCTTCCACAGCCATTTGCTACCACAGCACTTATGCAAAATGAAAACATGCGTCTTGCTATTAACATGACAACAGAGTGGGAAAATATTGCCAATTCAAATGATTCAAATACTACACTGGTAACTGGTGTCGTTGTTGCAAGAAAAGCTTTTGTAGATGAGCATCCTGAAGCTGTAAAGCTTTTCATGGAGCAGTATGAAGCTTCTACTAAATATACAAATGAAAATATTGAAGATGCTTCTGCATTAATCGAAAACTATGATATTATTAAGGCGGCAGTAGCACAGAAGGCTATCCCATACTGCAATATCACATTTATCGCAGGTGATGATATGAAAGCAAAGCTCGGCGGATACTTAGACGAACTTTTCAATCAGAACCCTGAAGCTGTAGGTGGACAGGTACCAGCAGATGAATTCTACTACATCGAAAAATAAAAAAACTATAAGACTTTGGGCTGTCATATTTTGGTTAATCATATGGCAGCTACTGTCTATGTATTTAGATTCTGATATTCTCTTAGCATCTCCCATAAAGGTCGTAAAAAGCCTTTGTGGGCTGCTTGGAGTTATTTCTTTTTGGCAATCCATATTATTTACGTTTATACGAATTTTCATAGGCCTAATTATCGCCAATATCCTTGGCGCAGTTTTTGCTGCCCTTTCATATACGTCTATACGATTCAGAGAGTTTATCTCTGTTCCAGTGGCTGTTATCAAATCCACTCCAGTAGCGTCATTTATTATATTAGTGCTCATATGGATTCCATCCAGAAATCTTTCAGTTTTCATTTCTTTTCTGATGGCATTTCCTGTAATTTACACCAACATTTTACAGGGGCTTTTATCCATGGATGAAAAGATGTTGGAGATGGCACGGGTGTTTAAAATTCCTTTAAGAAGACGACTTCGTTTTATCTATATACCCGAAGTCATTCCTTTCTATCATGCCGCAGCAACACTTTCAAATGCCATGAGCTTTAAAGCTGGAATTGCCGCTGAAATCATTGGACTTCCACAGGGCTCTATCGGCGAAAGATTATATGAAGCCAAGATTTATCTAAACACTCCAGAGCTTTTTGCCTGGACTATAGTTATTATTGTTCTGAGCATAGTGTTTAATAGAGCATTTGCGTATTTTATTAATAGATTAATGAACAGGATTGAGGGCAGATAAATGGCTATTGAAATTCAAAATCTTACAAAGGCCTTTGATGGCCAAAAAGTTTTAGATAATTATTCTACCAGCTTTGAAGATAGCTCCTTCAACTGTATCATGGGAAAATCAGGTGTAGGCAAAACTACTCTCCTCAATATTCTTATGGGCTTGGAAGCCGCTGATTCTGGCGAGGTTAATGGATTAGCAGACAAGAAGATAAGCGCAGTATTTCAGGAAAATCGTCTATGCGATAATCTAACTGCATTACTTAATATTAGAATGGTTATCGATAAAAATCGAGGCGTCTCTGATTCTGAAATAATAAAATGGCTTGATAAAATCGGACTTGGTGCAGAAACCAAAAAGCCTTTGTCTGAATACAGTGGCGGCATGAAGCGACGAGTGGCCATTTTACGAGCTCTTTTGGCTGACTTCAATTTACTTATTATGGACGAGCCTCTTAAGGGCTTAGATGATGAAACCAAACAGCAGGTCATCAATATAATAAAAGAACTTACAAAAGAAAAAACTGTCATCATGACTACCCATGATGACAGTGAAGCTGAAGCATTTAACGCTAATATTATTTCTTTGTAAAAAACAACACCACCGGAATTAACCGGTGGTGTCTTTGATTAGCTCTTAGACGAGTCGTACATCCTTTTTATCTGAATCTCATATCTATGTATTGTGTGAATGTATCAATAATTCCAAACTCATTTGAAACTACTGAAGTAAATGTACCTGATGCAGCTTTAAGGTAAGTAAATACTCCACAAATTGTTGTAGCTGCCTCAGCCTTCTCAAGATTACCCTTAATCTTTCCAATAAATGAGTACTTTATAGTCTTTCCATCCTTGCCTGTGCCATTTGTAAATTCATATGATACGTCTACTGGTACAACATCCTGATAGTAAACATCTAAATTCTCTACTAATGAAACATAAACACATAAGGCTTTTTCAAGAGTATTATCAGCAATTGTTACCAACTCATCACAACGATTGATGTAATCCTGAGCTACTTTATACTGTTCAGCAATATCGTAAAAGTCTTCTATACCTTCAAACTCAGCACCGTTTAATACATAATAAAGATCATTCTTTTTTTCATAGAGTTTTTCTAGGTCTGCTTTGGCAGAGTCTAATGATTGTTTAACTTCATACAAGTTATAGTAAAGACTATCATATATATCCCTAAGTCCATGTGGGTCTTGAAGAGTCTCAAGCTTTTCTCCTGATTCTTTCTCCTGCTCAGTATACTTTTCATACAGTGCTTCATACTTTTTCAATTCCGCACGTAAACGCTCAAGCTTATCCAATATAGCTTCTAAAGAATTCTCATCTGGTGTTGTTGATGATAATAAATTATTGTATGTATCCTCAAGTTCAGATATTTCTCCAGCAATAGCACAACATATATCTGTTAAAGCAAAAATTTCACCTACAGCTTCTTCATGAAGCGAATTGTAATACTCCCATCCTTCAGTACTATTATCTAGTTCCTCTATGCCTTCAAGGAAAAAGTTATACTGCTCCTCATAAGCTGAAACCTTTGCCTCTAGCTCGGATATTTCAGCTAAAAGATTTCTATACTCTTCTGAATCAACTCCATGCTCCGCAATATATTCAGTTGCCTTATTATAGTTATCAACTACTTCTTTTACATTCTTTAACAACTGCTCATAACATGCTTGTATAGCTGCGTTTTTATTTTGAGCATCTTCTATTTCAGAAGCAGCTTTATCCTTTAATTCGTCGGCTCTACCTATAGTTAATGAACCATCTTCAAGGCTTTCCTTAACCTGACGAGCATCTTTTTCTAATTCTGTGACATCATTCTCGATATCCTTTAATGCCTCTTCAATTGCTTTAACTATCTCATCATTTGTAAGCTCTGTATTGCTTGTATTATAAGCCTCAATAACATCTTTCAATTTCTCGTAGCATTCACTAGTTTTTGTATAACCAGCATCGGCACGATCCTTTAATTCAGATGCTTCCATCTCAGACATTAATGCTGCAATGTATCTGTTTGACGCATCAATTACTGCATTGAAATGCTCATAATCTGAAGCAATCTTTACATCATAGCCATTCTTAATACCATTGAGATAGTTTAAATAGCCCTGCTGCATTGAAAGATTTCTAGCTCGCTTTGAAGTCGCCTTATTATTTTCAGAAATGAGTCCCTCGACCTCTCTGTACTCAGCTTCCATTTCTTCATAGTTGTTTTCAGCCAACCACTTATTATATTGATCTTGCAGTTCAACAAGCGCCTTATACTTTTCTTCAACAGCTTTTGTCTGTGTATTATATCTATTCTTTAACTGCTGATAGTGATCCTTCGAATTTCTTAATTCCTGAGAGCTTTCGTTAACACGCTGACTTACATTATTGAAATTCTCAAGTTCAGCCTCATATGCGCTGATATCTGTACTATACTCAGACTCGTTAACATCTGCTGTAATATCATTTAAATGAGCAGCTGCTTCCTCTAAACGTGCTTCGGCCTCCCTAAGCTCTTTCATAACCTCATTGAGATTAGCAATCGCCTGAGCATAGTCTTTTCCCTGACCTATTATTTCATCAGAAAGTCCGAATAGTTCTTTATTAGCATAGCTGATTTCTTCGCGTAAATTTACCAATTCAGAATTATATCTGTATGATTCGTCTTCATAATTGTTTATACGCTCAATCAGCTCGCTGTATTTTTCATTGAGTTCCTGACCATATTCTACTAATCTGTCGTACTCTGCCTGTGTCTGTGCAACCATTTCCTCGCAGTCAGTAACTTCATCACAAACATCTTTGTAACCTTGGGAATCTTTTCCCTGTGAATTACTAAATTCCTCATGTTTGTCTGTGGCGTCCTCTACTGTATTATTCACAGCAGAAATCTTGTCCTGAGTGTTTTCAGCAGCTTCTACTTTTTTGGCATCATCTTCTAAATCATAACCATTTGCTGCTTCTGTGAATTCTGTTTTAGCATTTTCTGTCTCAGAAGTTACAGTTTCATAAATTGAATCAACTGTTTCCTTCTTCTCCTGTGCCTGCTCCATTACAGCAGTGCCACCATTCATAATTTCAGTGGCAGAATCAGGTGTAAGGTTTCCCTTCTCAACCCCGTCTTTTGCCTGATTAAGATAGCTTTCTTCTGCAACGGCGTCTCCTTCAATTACACCTGTTGCGTCCTCCATTGTCTGGAGAGAATTTTCAGAAATCTGACCTTCCTTGGCATCATTCTCCACTGTTGTTAAAGACTGTTCATCTACATCTTTAACTTCAGCCGCAAGTGTGCTTGTAGAGTTAATTGCGAATCCCGCAGCAATTGTTCCACTTACAAAAAGTGCTCTGACAAGCTTCCTTCCGAATCTTTTCATTCTCCCTTACCTCCTTGTAAATTATAGGACTAAATTATAATAATATGAATTAAACTACTAATTCAATATATGTACGTAATAAAGTGTAATTTTACCTAAAAATCTTTAACAAAAAAGTCGCCCTGCCAATAATCTACACTGACAGGACGACCTTTAGTTTCCTAAATTAATTTTGCTATTAAATTAATCCTACGAATCCGCACACAAGCACGATAATACCAAGGACGATACGGTACCATCCGAACACCTTGAAATCGTGCTTTTTGATGTAGTCCATAAGGAACTTGATAACAAACATAGATACAACAAAAGCTACAACCATACCTACAACAAGGATAACTGCTTCCATTGGTGTGAAGCTGAGGCCAAACTTAACAATCTTAAGAAGGCTGGCGCCAAGCATTACGGGAATTGCAAGATAGAATGTATACTCTGCTGCAACTGTACGTGCCACACCGATAATAAGTGCGCCAACGATTGTTGCACCTGAACGTGATGTACCTGGAAAGATAGCTGCAATAAGCTGGAACATACCAATTAAAAATGCTGTTGTGTATGTGATATCTGCTACTGAATTAATCTTTGCATTGTGTCCATGCTTCTTTGTCTCAACAATGATAAATGCAACACCAAATACAATAAGCGCAAGTGCTACACAAGTTGGATTATAGAAAAGCTCCTCGAATAAATCATCCCAAAGAACACCTACGATGGCTGCTGGAACACAAGAAACTAAGATGTGAAACCAGAGAACAAAAATATCTCCCTTAATCCATGCACCGATACCATTCTCGCTAAGAGGTGCTCTATTGCCCTTCTTACCAAATGGCCAAATCTTATTCCAAAAAATAATTACTACTGCAAGAATAGCACCAAGCTGAATAACTACCTGGAACATGCTGTAAAAGTCCTCAGATACATTGAGCTTTACAATCTCATCTAAGAGAATCATATGACCTGTACTACTAATTGGGAGCCACTCAGTGATTCCCTCAACTATACCAAATAAAATCGCTTTTAATATTTCTATCATGATTTTCCTCCTAAAAAAAGCTGTCGGATTTTTCCGACAGCCTTTATCATACTACAAGGTATTTCCTTCTACAACCTTTTCTTGCCACCCATTGGTGTGGCGTCTGGCCTCCATTTCTCGTTCCGCCTCTTCCAGCTTTGTCTGCATGATAGCATTGTTTAGCTGAAGCATCTTAGTATCCATCATAGATACGATTTCAGAACATTCACGAAGATCCTGACTAATATAATCTGGTGCGTTACCTTCGAACTTGTAATAAATCTTGTGCTCCAAGCTGGCCCAGAAATCCATTCCTATGGTACGAATCTGAATCTCTACCTTAGTATCTACAGTCTTATCTGACAAATAGATAGGAATAGTAACAAGCATATGATAGCTCTTATACCCAGATTCCTTAGGATTTTTAATATAATCCTTAATGGAAACTACAGTAACATCTGTCTGACGTCCAATCATCTCGGCTATCTGATAAATATCCGAAGTGAATGAACAAACAATACGCACACCTGCAATATCATTACAATGCTCAATCATGCTAGGTATTGAAACCTCATAACCATTTTTCTTGAGCTTTTTAACAATACTCTCTGGCGTCTTTACTCTTGTCTTGATGTACTCAATTGGATTATATTGACGTACCTGCTGGAACTCATCATTAAGAATTTCAACCTTGGTACGAACTTTTTTAATTGCTGATTCATAAAGTAACATGACGGTGTTCCAAGAGTTCACACCATCATCTGGAAACATACTCAAATCCAAACTGAATCACCTCCCCGTATTTCTTTACGTATACATTATACCACATTTCTCCGCAACTATTTATTAAGTCTTTCTTAAATCTTGTTGTTTAATTGTTTTATTGATTTTAATAAAGATAAGTTTATCTCAGAGGTTTAGTATATGGCTGAACCTTTTTTTATTTTCACACTGCTTGATACAGCATATCAGCTCAGTCTCAAAGTCAATGCTGCCCTTCGGCGCTTCGCGGCATTGACATCTCGACTTTTTGCTGATATGGGTTAATCAAGCAGGGATGAAAATGGGATTGTGGCAGAGCCACACTACATATTTAGAACTGGGACAATTATTTATATAAAAAATACAGATAGATTTTTAATTTTACCATCTATTGGTAAATATATTGATATAGGTAGTAGGAAAAATGAGAGTTTTACTACCTGAAAAGATTTTGCTTTTAGAGATAGTAGTTTTTGATTTACAAACTACCTATTTTGATAATTCTTGCTGAGGTAGTAAAAAATTACTACCTGTATTCATTTCCTTATTACAGGTAGTAGAAAATTCCCCCAAATGTACTACCTTTTCAAATTAGTAAGCCACAGGTAGTAGTTTTTGAATTAAAAAATACTACCTATATTGATATTTTTTCTTAAGGTGGTAAAAAGTTACTACCTGTGTTCATTTCTTGTATATAGGTAGTAGAATATCTAAAAAAATTTACTACCTTATCAAATTAGTAGGTCTCAGGTAGTAAATGCAATGGGCTTTGCCACAGTCCTATTTTTTTTTGAGCTTGTTTGCCTAGTATCTGCCAAAAGAGGCGCTGTCAAGAGACGGCGAAGCCGAGCCGCCAGGCCTTGCACTTGACTGGGACTCTTGGCAGATAGAATGAACAAAGCTCAAATAAAAAGAGGTTTAGCCAAAGACTAAACCTCTGAGTTAATCATATCCCTATTGCCATAAATGCTGAGTATCATACGCGTGTGGCCAGTCGGAAGTGAGTAGC
>NZ_FQYQ01000057.1 GCF_900141825.1 Pseudobutyrivibrio xylanivorans DSM 14809
GCAACGAGCTGTCGCAATTGCATTAATTATGATGATTGCGAAATCCATAACTTATGCGGAAACAAGCATTGCAAGAGAAAATGCAAGCAATGTTTCACTTTTAGACGACGCGTCACATGCCCATCTGAAGATTTTTTTACATGCGATATTCCTTTCAAGCCACCATATGTTTGTAACGGTTGCGAGAATCGCCCCACTTGCCATCTTGAAAAGCATGTATACCATGCCCGAAAGGCTCAAACCACATACGAAGCCACTCTCGTACGCTCACGTGTCGGAATCAACCTGACACCACAAGAATTGGATGAACTTAATTCTATGATTTCCCCTTTGATTAAAAAGGGACAACCATTGAGTCACATTTTCGCTGTTCATGCTGATGACATACCTGTTTGTAGAAGAACACTCTACAATTATCTGGATCAACGAGTTTTTGATGCTAGAAATATTGACTTGCATAGACGTGTTCGCTACAAAAAGCGTCGCGCTAAACATTCTGTTTCAAGAGACATAACCCAACGTTATAGAAACAAACGTACTTATAAAGATTTCGAATTCTACATGGAACATCATCCAGATGCATCAGTTGTAGAATTGGACACTGTTAAAGGAACTCGAGAAACCGGCAAATGTCTTTTGACGCTTTTATTTAGAAGCTGCAATTTCATGCTCATTATTCTCCTTCCTAGGTGTTCTCAGGAATGCGTAATCAACGCCATTAATAATCTTGTTGAGACTATTACTCTACGACTTTTTAGAAAATATTTTGAAGTCATTCTCACTGATAATGGTGCAGAATTTAAAAATCCATGGGATATCGAGAAAGGCCCTGATGGAAAGCATCGATGCTATGTATTCTACTGTGATCCATATGCATCTAATCAAAAAGGGAAATTGGAAAAGAATCATGAATACATTAGATATGTGATTCCTAAAGGAAAGAGCATGCAAAACTTTACTCAAGCTGATATGAACAAACTCGCCAGCCACATCAACTCAACTGCTAGAGACAGCTTAAATGGTGCGACTCCATTTGCACTTTCAAAGCTACTTATCGACAAAAAAATTCCGATTCTAACAGGACAATATGAAGTCTCGCCAGACGACATCCTATTAAAACCGGAACTCTTAGAAAAATAATATTTTAGAGCAGACAGGTAACCACTCAATCATCATTTTTACTTAATGACGGGTGGAATTTACTTTTGCTCAATTATTTCCAGTCGTCTGTTTGCCATGCAAACAAACAGACTCTGTAAAACGATTTTATCACGTTTTACAGAGTCGTCAAATGTAGTTTTGATTGTAAATAATTGTAAAAAACTCAACTGAGGCGTTTTTGATGTTCTTTGCCGGAAGTTAGTTTTTCATTTGAGC
>NZ_FQYQ01000017.1 GCF_900141825.1 Pseudobutyrivibrio xylanivorans DSM 14809
AGTTACTACCTGTGTTCATTTCTTGTATATAGGTAGTAGAATATCTAAAAAAATTTACTACCTTATCAAATTAGTAGGTCTCAGGTAGTAAATGCAATGGGCTTTGCCACAGTCCTATTTTTTTTTGAGCTTGTTTGCCTAGTATCTGCCAAAAGAGGCGCTGTCAAGAGACGGCGAAGCCGAGCCGCCAGGCCTTGCACTTGACTGGGACTCTTGGCAGATAGAATGAACAAAGCTCAAATAAAAAGAGGTTTAGCCAAAGACTAAACCTCTGAGTTAATCATATCCCTATTGCCATAAATGCTGAGTATCATACGCGTGTGGCCAGTCGGAAGTGAGTAGCCATATAGTAAATACGATTGACGAGCAAGCCCAAGTAAGTGGGTAGCACCAGCTGATTGTGGTGAACTTTGGTATAAAATGAATAGCTGTTGTTACGTAAATTATTCGTACTCCACACCAGAAGGTGAGCATGGTAGCCATCGGTACTATTGCTTTACCTGCGCCTCTCATAATACCTGCTGCACAGTGTGAGTATGCTAATAAGCAATAGAAGAATGCACATACTGCAACCTGCATATGGCCATAGGAAATATCCTCAGGATTCTTAATGAACCACCCAAGGGCTGTATCTGCAAACAGATAGTAAATAAGTCCTATGGTCTCTGCAAGAACAACACCTGCAATAACACTCATGCGAGCTCCTTTAACTGCTCTGTCGTATTTTTTGGCACCAAGGTTCTGGCTGATAAATGTAGGAATGGCCATAGATATACTGGTGATAGGAAGAAATACGAATCCTTCAATCTTTGAGTATGCTCCCATTCCATTCATGGCATGCGGTCCGAAGGCATTAATGTTTTTCTGAACCACAATATTTCCGATAGAAATAACTGAATTCTGCAATCCCATAGGAAGTCCTTGAACGAGAATTTCTCTCATCATTCTTGGGTGCCACTTAAAAATATCTCTGATAATTACTCCAGTATTATCGTTTATACGAACCAGACGAATAAAACAAAGTAACGCTGATATTCCCTGTGATACAACAGTAGCTACTGCTGCACCAACTACTCCTGTGTGAAAACCAGCAACTAAAATCACATCAAGCACTACATTGAGAACTGATGAGAATAAAAGATATAACAATGGGTGATAACTGTCTCCCACCGAACGCATTATGTTCATAAATACGTTGTATAAAACGATGGTGGAAATGCCACCAAAATAAATATTAAAGTAAGTCAGTGAGTATGGAAGTACCTCTGCTGGAGTATCAATAATGCGAAGCATAAATGGCACAAAAGTGATACCAATCAATGTAGCAACCACACAACATATCAAAGCAAACAACACATTGCTATGAATTGATTTACGAATGTTCTCATCATCACCTGCGCCATAATATCTACTGATGATAATGCCACCTCCGGCACCCATTCCACCAAAAAAACCGACAATAAAAAAGCTCAAAGCGCCACCCGAGCTAATAGCTGCAAAGGCATTGCTTTCAGCAAAGTTACCAACAACCCATGCATCAGCTATATTGTAAAGCTGCTGCAGAAGCTGTCCCATAAATAAAGGAATGCAAAACTGAAACATTCCCTTACCAATGGACCCATTTAATAAATCAATCGATTTACTTTTGTTCATAAAACATTAATCCTCATCTAGTACATGTATCTCTAAATAATCAAACGGAATCTCATCCACAAAGTTATCCTTAGTGAAGCGAGCCTTACCATGTCGCTTGAACTCACGAATAGTGGAATCTAGCCAAACTGGCTTACTTGTATCAAACTCGTAACAAGCTTTATCCACCGCATTGAAAATCTTATGTGTGCGAGTCTCCTCTGAATTGTCCTCTATTACCAGGTCGTGGAGTAGATGATTATCCTGCCACGATTTAAACCATATTCTCATATACACCTCATCCTTAACTTCGTTGTCGATGTGTTTCGTACATTAGTAACGCGGCTGCCACCGATGCATTAAGTGACTCCAGCTGACCTTCCATAGGAATCTTAAGATAGCTGGTGGCAAATGATGCAGCCTCGTCTGTAAGACCATTACCTTCATTTCCAATCATGAATGCTGTAGGACCAGAGTAATCAAATTCATCATAGAATTTCTCACCCTTAAGGTGTGCTGCATAAATGGAGACACCATGCTGCTCCTTCAACTCTGTCAACGTAGCACCTAAATCAGAAACCACTAAATGAGGAACTCTGAAAATACTACCCATTGTAGAACGAACCACCTTTGGAGAATATAAATCTACAGTAGTATTGTTCATAATGATACCTGTAGCGCCGGCACCTTCTGCAGTACGAATGATGGTCCCCATATTTCCTGGGTCCTGTAATGATTCCAAAACAACAATATGAGCTGGCTTTCCCGAATCCTTACCAAGCACATCCGCCATGATGAAATCCTGCATCTTAACAAGAGCAAGGACTCCCTGTGGTGTAACTGTGTCACTCATGGAATCAAAGATTTTTTTAGCAACCTCTTCCATGGGAACATTTGGTGCCTTGGCAGAAATCTCTGAAATAAATGCCGAACCTTCTGCTGAAGAGCCAAAGCCCTCCACATAATAGATAGCATGCAAAAGTGACGCTGGTACTTCTGCCACCGCCCTAATTCCCTCAACCACAAAAAGCCTTTGAGCTTTACGCTCTCTGGCTTTTTTGTTAAGTGTCATTATGTTTTTGATTTGATTATTACTCGTACTTGTAATCATTGTTCAAAGAATTGCAAATCTTGTACTGATACTCATCAACATCCTTGTGCATTGCAAGTGCCTCGTCGATATCGAAATCAACGAACTCACCGTGACGGTAACCTACTACACGGTTTGTCTTGCCTGCGCAAAGAAGATCAACTGCCATAGCACCCATAGTAGATGCGTAAACACGATCCTTACATGTAGGTGAACCACCACGCTGCATGTGACCAAGGATAGTAGCACGTGTCTCGATACCTGTAGCAGCCTCGATACGCTTAGCCATAGATGTAGAATGGCCAACACCCTCAGCATTGATAATGATGTGGTGCTGCTTACCCTTCTTACGTCCCTCGATGATGTGATTTACAAGCTTCTGCTCATCGTAATCATATCTCTCTGGAAGAAGTACATCCTCAGCGCCGTTAGCGATACCACACCAAAGAGCGATATAACCTGCTCCACGACCCATAACCTCGATGATAGAGCAACGCTCGTGTGATGTAGATGTATCACGAACCTTGTCGATAGCTTCCATAGCTGTGTTAACAGCTGTATCGAAACCGATTGTATATTCTGTACAAGCGATATCAAGATCGATTGTACCTGGAAGTCCAATTGTGTTGATGCCGAAGTGAGAAATCTTCTGTGCACCCTTAAATGAACCGTCACCACCGATAACTACGAGACCATCAATACCGTGCTCGCGGCACATCTTAGCTGCCTTCTCCTGGTACTCAGGCTGAAGCATCTCAAGACATCTAGCTGTCTGAAGAATAGTACCACCGCGCTGAATAGTCTCAGAAACACTGTGTGCGTTCATATCTATAATTTCGCCGGAAAGAAGACCAGCGTATCCTCGTCTGATTCCTTTAACTGTCTTACCATGAGCAATAGCCTGACGAACAACGGCACGAATAGCCGCATTCATACCAGGTGCATCACCACCGGAGGTAAGAACACCAATAGTCTTAATCTTGTCTGCCATTTGATTATTCCTCCTAAATGTATCCCTTTTCAAACAATCCCAATCTATTTTAGCCTCTTTTGCAAACGTTTTCAATAGTTATTTTTTTAACGTTCTTCCCCCGGTATCACCATCATGATTTTATCATCCAATTATTCTTTTTCTGTGATTATTTAAGGTTTTTTCTTTGACTGTATCAAAGCCATCATCATTTTTAATGAAGAATAGAAATTTTATGACATTTGTAACTAGTATTTTTTGCTTCTTGCAAACTCAAGCTTTTTATCCACAACTCTAACATTGTCAGCACCGAATTTTCCACTAAGTGCTTTGATGTTATCATCAGTGGCTGATAAGCTCCAGCTTGGTGGCATTACTTTCTTTGCCTTTTCAGCCTTTAGATATATAACTACACTGTCATTGCCATCCATAGCATGAATTAAATCTGCCAATGTAGCTTCTGATGCTTCATACTCTGCCTTGTCTGCAAACTGAATCCAGACCTCTCTCTTGCAATCATCAAAGGATTTAACATCTTCACAGATTAGAATAGCCTCTCGCTCACCATCATTCTGAACACGTCCTTTAATGAAGACTTTGTTACCTTCCACAAGTAATGGACGTACCCTCTCATATGTTTTTGCAAATGCAAGCACCTTAACTGATCCTGATAAATCTTCAAGGATAATATTTCCATAGGCATTGCCCTTGGCTGAATATTTCAAAGCGGCTTCCATGATGATACCACCAATAATTACCTCAGCTCCATCTTTGATAGATGCCGAACCTTCTCCAGCATCATCTCCAAAAGTGGCTACCTCGACTTCGTCTTGTGCTGTATCAAACTCACTTGCATGAGCTGTAACATTCTTTCTGAGAAGAGGAAGGAAATCATCCAATGGATGTCCACTTACATATATTCCCATCAGTTCCTTTTCAAAGCTTAAAAGAATTTCTCTAGGGAATTCATCCAAATCTGGCAAGCTAATCCTTAATGATTCTTTCTGATCTTCATCAGCAAAATCAAAAAGTGACATCTGACCATCAATAGTGTTTTTGCGATCCTTATTAACAGAGTCCATGATAACCTCATAGATGCAGACCTTCTGACGACGGTTACCCTCAAGGGAGTCCAAGGCTCCTGCCTTAATAAGGTTTTCAACTGTGCGTTTATTGGCATCGTATTTAACAACTCGCTTTATGAAGTCTTCCAAATTACGATATAGACCATTTACTCTTCTATCTTCTATAATGGCTGTGATAGTGCTGCTGCCAACTGATTTGATAGCAGACAGACCGTATCGAATCTTTCCATTATCAACGGCGAAATCTGCCTCTCCGTAATTAACATCTGGTGGAAGCAATTCGATTCCAGACTCACGACATACAGCAATGTACTCAGCAATCTTTGTACTGCTATTAAGCACTGACGTCATCAGCGCTGCCATGAATTCAAGTGGGTAATACTTCTTTAAATACGCAGTCTGAACAGCCACATAAGAGTATGCTGCTGCATGACTCTTATTAAATCCGTACTCAGCGAATGGCATAAGCTGATCAAAGAGCCAGTCTGCCTCTTCTGCTGAAATGCCATTCTTATCAAAACAGCCCTGTACGAATGTTGGACGCTCTTCTGCCAGTTTATCTCTTTTTTTCTTACTCATCATTCGTCTGACATTGTCAGCGCGACCCATAGTATAACCAGCGCAGGTAGTCATAATCTGCATAACCTGTTCCTGATAAACTGGGAATCCATATGTATCCGCAAGCACATCCTTAAGGAGTGGGAACCTCTGAATAAATGGAGATTCCTTGCCAGTATTTTTACAATCAATAATGTTCGGTATGAAATCCATTGGACCTGGACGGTATACTGCATTGGCCAGGATTAAATCACCAATCTGAGTAGGATTAAGCTGCTTAAGCAAGCTCTTCATTCCTGCAGATTCAAACTGGAAAACACCATCTGTCTTTCCAGCTGCGAAAAGCTCCATTGCACCCTTGTCATTGTAATCAATATCATGCAAATCGAGCTTGATGCCATAGTTCTTTTCCACCTGCTTAAGGGTGTCATTTATAACAGTAAGGTTTCGAAGGCCAAGGAAGTCCATCTTCAAAAGTCCGATTTCCTCAATAACTTCCTTCTCGTACTGTGTGATAATCACATCACCCTTTCCAAGGGCAAGTGGCATATATTCGTCAGTAGGCTTTCCTGAAATAACTACACCTGCGGCATGTACACCAGTGTTACGTGGCAAGCCTTCCAGACTCTTACAAATATCAAGAAGCTTTCTGATTTCATCATCAGCCTCATACATAGCTCTAAGATCTGGGCTGTACTTAATAGCATTTTCGATAGTAACCTTTTTGCCATCTGGTAACACATCCGGGATAAGCTTTTTGATGCTGTTAGTGTAAGGAATTGGCAGTCCCATAACACGACCGACATCCTGCACTACGCTCTTTGGCTTAAGTGTACCGAAGGTAACAATCTGAGTTACACAGTCGTCACCATATTTTTTACGAACGTACTCGATAACCTCCTCACGTCCCTCAGGGTCGAAATCAGTATCAATATCGGGCATGGAAACACGCTCTGGATTAAGGAATCGCTCGAATACCAGATTATATTTCATAGGGTCGATATCAGTGATTCCTGTGGTGTAACTGATAAGCGAACCAGCAGCAGAACCACGGCCTGGTCCCACAGGAATATCATGGGTTCTGGCATAATTTATGAAATCCCAAACAATAAGGAAGTACTCAATATACCCCATCTCTTTGATGGTGTTAAGCTCGTAGGTAAGACGTTCCTCGTAAAGGTGAGCATCATCACCATATCTCTCCTTCAAACCATCGAAGCATAGCTTATTTAGATATGTCCAGGCATCATAGCCCTCTGGAACTGCAAATGGAGGTAAGCCTGCTATGTGATACTCAATCTCCACATTACATCTGTCAGCAATTTCCTGAGTGCGATAAACTGCCTCCTTGGCATAAGGGAAAAGATTAAGCATCTCCTGCTCAGTCTTAACATAGAACTCTTCTGTCTCGAAGCGCATTCTGTCTTCATCATCCATCTTTGCACCAGTCTGAATACAAAGAAGAACATCGTGACTATAGGCATCCTCTTTATTTGTATAATGGCAATCATTTGTGGCAACAAGAGGGATTCCTGTCTCCTTAGAAAGACGCAAGAGTCCCTGATTTACATTTTTCTGCAAATCAATACCATGGTCCTGCATCTCAAGGAAATAATTATCTGCACCAAATAAATCTCTATACTTTAAAGCAATTTCTTTTGCCTCTTCATACTGTTCACGGGCAAGTGCTCTGGCAACCTCTCCAGCAAGACATGCTGACAAGCAAATAAGGCCTTCGTGGTACTTCTCTAATATTTCGAAATCCACACGAGGCTTATAATAAAATCCATCCACATAACCTGCTGATACGATCTTAATAAGGTTGTGGTATCCTACATTATTTTCTGCAAGCAAAATAAGGTGATAGTATCTATCATCACCTTTTACCATTTCTCTATCAAAGCGGGAACCTGGTGCAACATACACCTCACAGCCAATAACTGGCTTTACTCCCTGGGCCATACACTCATCATAGAACTTTGTAACGCCGTACATGTTTCCATGGTCTGTGATGGCTGCTGCAGTCATTCCATGTTCCTTACACTTTGCAACATACGATTTTATTTTATTGGAACCATCTAGGAGCGAATACTCCGTATGGGTGTGAAGATGGACAAAACTCATAACATTCTCTCTTTCTAAATACAACTATATTCATTTTATAGTGACGATGGATAAATCACAACGTGTTTTTCGTAGAATTATTTATAGGATTAACATATATTTGGTGATAAAATAACCTATAAAATAAATCCAAATATGATAATTTCAGGAGATTAGTATTATTTATGATTAATGAGCAACAGGTAAAAACTACTTTCGCTAACTATACAAAAAATTTCAATCCAGAAGATCCAAAAATATCCTTAAAAATCACTCACACTTACAAGGTTGCTGAAAACTGCAGGAGCATCGCAGAAAGTCTTGGGTTAACTGCAGATGAAATCGAAGTAGCATGGCTAATCGGCATGCTGCATGATATTGGTCGTTTCGAACAAATCAAGCGTTATGGCACTTTTAACGACAGCAAATCAGTGGACCATGGTGAATTTGGTGCCGATTTACTTTTCAAAGAACAGCGATTAATTGAGGAGTACATAGATGTTAGAGACTACGATGAAATAATCGAGATTTCCATAAGACAGCATAATAAATATCGTATCTCACAAGGACTGGATTCAAAAACCGAAATGTTTTTGAACATCATCAGAGATGCCGACAAAATTGATATTTTCAGAGTACAGATAGAAGAACCTATCATCGGCATCTACGGAGTATCACTAGACTACATTAAAAGCCAGACTATAACAGACGAAGTTTTCCAGCAATTTAAGGAGCACACTGCAATTTTGCGCTCCCTAAAAAAGACTTATCTAGATTATTATGTGGGCCATTTTTCTTTGGCCTTTGAGTTGGTATTTCCTCGCAGCCGACAGCTCACCCTTGAGCAGGGCTACCTAAAACAGCTTATGGATTTACAGGTAGCCGATTCTGCCACTCAGGATAGAATTAATTTTATTCGAGATGAAATCAATAAGTGTTTAGCAGAATAGCTTTTATGAATTAAAAGCATGTACACATTATACAAGGCATAAAAAACGAGCCTCGTAAAATTTACGAAGCTCGTTGATTTCACACTAAATATTCCATTTTATTCAGCTACAGTATCAAAATTGATAACCTCAGCTGCGCCCATCTCATCATAGAGCTGGTTCATGATTTCCTCTGCATGTGCAGAATCAATCTTGCTGTAATCTCCGCCATCCTCTGACTCATAGAAATATGTTCCATTTCCGTCTGTATCATATACAACAGATGCCTTCTCCATGATTTGAAGAGAATTGTCATCACCGATTACATACTTGCAAACCCAGTGGTTTGATGCTGTGTAAATATATCCATCCTTTGTAGCAATTGGATAAGCTGTTCCACCTGAACAAATCTTTCCAAGCTCTACAATATTACCATCATCATAAGTGAAAAGCGTAGCATCGATACCTGCCATATTACCGTCCATGTTGTCATATGTTCCACTTGTAACTGCGAAAACATCTACATCCCCAACAGTAATATTTGCATATCCCATGCCTGCTGTAATCTTCTTTTTGTTTAGCATATCTGTGAATGTATCACAATCGCTAAAATCAATTTCTGGAGCGCACTCATTAGAAACCTGCTTTATAAAGTCTATTGAGTTTTCATCCAAATCCTGTGCTGCTTCATTAGAAGCTGTTGGCACTGCCTCGTCCTCTACCTGTGCTGACTCTGTCTCTGTGTTAGTTGATGCGCTACCACATGCAACCATGGACAAAGCCATAACTCCTACCATTGCTAATACCACAAATCTGTTTTTCATTGTTCCCCGTCCTCCGTTAGTATAAATTTTAGTATTTAAATATTATAGTAGACACTTGTGTATTTTCTGTTTATTTTTGTTCTCTAAGTTCGATATTTATAAGGAATTTTGCTCTTATGCAAGTCTTCTTCCAATTGCTAATTCATCTGCAAACTTCATCAATGCTTTTTCTACTCTCTCATAATCAGATTCAACGAATCTATAAAGATAAGCATCTCCGATTTCGTTCTCTACGGGTGGCTCCTCATAGAACTCTTCATCTGTATCTCTTGAATAAAGGAATACGCCAATACCTACGATTGCAAATGCTACATATGCGATAATTAAAATCATTTCAATACCTCCTGCGTCCTCGCGCTCAATCGTGTCGTAGTTACACGTATCAACTAACATCATGTTTCATTTGTTGAACACAGTATATGAAATCAATTATCACAAAAGTATCACACACATAAATATGACCAAACTGTAGGCATCAAGCTCTAATATTTCTCAAGCGAAGCTTTCTTCAGCTGAGCGGAGAAATCATTAGGCTTGTAGCCGTAACAGTTTGGTCCTCTTAGTGTTTATTATTTGTTTGTATCTTTGAGCGCATATGCAATGTTTATTGCGTGGTCTGCGCATCGCTCAATGTCTGTAACCATATCGGAGAAGATAACGCCTGCGATAGGTTCACATTTGTTTTCCATGAGACGCTCAACATGATGATTGATGAGCTGCTTCTCCTGCTTATCTACCTTCGACTCAAGCTTTTCAATCTTAGAAAGATTGTCATAGTTTTCAGAAGTGAAAATATCAATGGCAAGCTCTACCTCTTCCATTGAGTTCTCTGCCATTTCCTTAAGTTCCTTGGCAGCCTTCTTTGAAAGCTTAGTCTTTTTATTCTTCATTCGTGTAGCGTACTCGATGATGTTCTCAGCATGATCTGATATACGCTCCATATCTGTAACTGCTATTGTGATAGCAGAAATACGTCGAAGCATTGCTGGTGTAAGGTTCAAAGTCTGAAGCTTAACCATTGCATCCTGAATAGCATGATTAAGAATATTAACTGTCTCTTCACGCTCCTCGACATCCTCTACCTTTTCAGGTGAATAATCAAAGAAGCAATCGATAGCCTTTTCATAATTCTCTGCTGCGATGGCGCCCATTCTTGCAGCCTCAAGCTGTGCCTGATGTATGGCCATGTTTGGTGGTACATTGCCCATCTGAGTCATGAATACAAGCTTTCTGTCCTCTGCTGCACGAGTCTCCTCTGGAAGCTCTGGGATGAACATGTAAGTGAGCTTAATAATCCAGTCTGTAAATGGGAATATGATACATACAGCAAGGATAGCGAAGATTGTATGTGTGTTAGCTATCTGACGAGCTGGATCTGCTGATGTAGACTGAATCCAGCTGAGCAGTGGTGTTACATTTATAATGATAACAATGATAGCTGCTCTAATTACATTAAACAAAAGGTTCAAAATAGCTGAACGCTTACCGTTTCTATTTGCTGTAAGTGATGCAAGCAAGTTTGGTGTAACAGAACCGATGGCTGCACCGATTACAAGATATACCGCAACATTGTAATCCAAAATACCCTGTACAACAAAGGCCTGGAAGATAACTGTTGCAGATGATGAACTCTGTAAAAGAGCTGTGAATGCAATACCAAATACTAATGCTACGAATGGATTGGTAAGACCACTGAGGAAATTTTTAAACATCTCAGAATGCGAAAGTGGTGCAATTGCAGCCTTCATAATAGTAATACCCTGGAAGAGCATACCAAAGCCCATGATAACTGTACCAATGTGCTTTACCAAATCCTTCTTTATAAATAAGTACATTACCGCACCAGAAAAAAGAAACAATGGTGTGAATGTAGCAATATTAAAAGCTGTAATCTGTGCTGTGACAGTGGTACCGATATTGGCACCGAGGATAACTCCAATAGCCTGAGCCAGTGTCATCATGCCTGAGTTAACAAAGCCGATAACCATAACATCAGTAGCTGAAGAGCTCTGAACGAGGACTGTCATTACAAGTCCGACAACGACAGCTACAAACTTATTAGTAGTAGCCTTCTCTAAGATAACCTGAAGATTATCACCGCAACTATTTTTAAGACCAGTGGACATGATAGACATTCCAAACAGGAAAAGACCTACTCCACCTAACAGTGATATCATTTGTGCAATTGTCATTTTATTCTCCTTCTACCCGGTTTACATTCTTAGTAACCGCACTTTTCCTTCGCGAAAAGTAAATACTTTTTTCTCTATTTTTCGTCCGCATTCAATGATAACAAATATAAAATAGAATGTCTAAGTATTTTCGGAATTTCAGCACTTCCTACATATAAGCCTTAATAAATATACCATCTTCTCGGTATTCTTCTGAAATCAACTCGCCGTTCTCACGAATTTTTGCAATTGTTCCAGCCTCTGTATAAGGAATAAGCTTTTCTACATATTCCTTTCCATCACGAAGAAGCTCCGCCAAAACCTCACGAACCCTGTCCAATCCCTTGCCAGTCTTTATAGAAGTATGAACAGTATAATCGGCTCTTAAATCGTGATAATCATGCTCATCAGCAACTTTATCAACCTTATTAAAGATAGTAAGGATTAGTTTATCACTGACACCAAGCTTATCAAGGGTCTCGTAAACTATCTCCATCTGTCTGTCCATCTGTGGATTGCTTACATCAACCACATGTATAATGTAATCGGCATATTTTGCCTCCTCAAGAGTACTCTTGAATGCATCTACAAGATGATGCGGAAGCTTTCTGATGAACCCTACTGTATCTGTAAGAAGAATCTTCTGATCGTTATCCAGTAAAAGCTCTCTTGTAGTAGGATCAAGTGTTGCAAACAAAGCGTCCCACTCTAAGATATTTGCATCGGTAAGCTTATTCAATAAAGAGGATTTTCCCGCATTTGTATAGCCTACAATTGCAGCTACAGGTACTCCATTTCGCTGACGTTTTGCTCTTGTAATCTCACGATGAGAAACCACATCAGCAAGTTCCTTTTTAAGCTGTGAAATACGACCTGCAATGAGACGCTTGTCCATCTCCAACTTTTTCTCACCTGGACCACGGGTACCAATTGCTCCCCCGCCTCCTGCTGCTGTACCACCTACTCGAGACATGTTCTTACCAAATCCTGTAAGTCTTGTCATTTCGTAACGAAGCTGAGCCAGCTCTACCTGAATCTTACCCTCTGCTGTACCTGCACGAGCAGCAAAAATATCAAGGATAATCAAAGTTCTGTCCATTACCTTTGTATCCAAAGCATCCGCAAGATTCCTCATTTGGGCAGGAGTAAGCTCATCATCACAAACGATTCCTGTGGCACCTGTCTCCCAGATTAAATCGGCAATCTCTTCTACCTTACCAGTTCCTACATAGGTACCTGGATTTCTGCGGTCAAGATTTTGCATGATTTGACCAACCACCTGTGCACCGGCTGTCTCACAAAGGTCCTCCAGCTCCTTAAGAGAATCCCAGGCTTCTGCCTCGTCTCCCTCATTAACTGCAACTAATATTACTTTTTCTATAATCTTTTCTGTATTTACCATATATATTCCTATCTAAAATTCCATTTCACTTTGATTTTAACATATCAATAGTAAAAGACCAATTAGCTTCACACTATTGACGAATACTTTTCAACATGCTATTGTTCTAATTGAAAAAATTAATAATTTGCTAGGGGTGCCTTTGTGCTGAGAGGCTTTTCGCCGACCCTTATTACTTGAACTGGATAATACCAGCGTAAGGAAGCTATTTTAGACGATCTCCTAGCATGATGTATGAAGGGAGATTTTTTATTATGATCAATCACGTTTCTTCAAATGAGAACAGCAAAATCAGCTTTACTGCAAAGCAGCTTGCATTCTGTGCTGTTTCCATTGCCTTAGCCTTTGTGCTTTCAAACATCAAGGTTTTTAAGTTTCCTACAGGCGGCTCTATAACAGCCTTCTCAATGCTCGTTGCATGCCTTCCTGGTTTCTTCTTTGGACCTGTTGTAGGCGTAATCACAGGAGTAGCTTATGGACTTTTAAATCTTATCGTTGATCCATATATTTTATTCCCAGCTCAGGTTGTAGTTGACTATATCCTTGCATTCGGTGCTTTAGGACTTTCAGGATTTTTTGCGAAGTCAAAGAATGGTCTTATTAAGGGATATATCGTTGCAGTACTCGGCAGATATGTATTTGCTGTAATCTCTGGATGGATTTTCTTTGGAGAGTGGGCATGGGAAGGATGGAATCCACTTGCTTACTCACTTGCCTACAACGCAATCTATATCTTTGCAGAGGCAGCAGTTACTATTGTGGTATTATTCCTTCCACCAGTTAAGAAGGTTATGCAGAATCTAAAAAATATGGCTACAAACTAATTAGATATTTTTCCATGAAACATAAATCAGCTCAGGTCTTATGACCCGAGCTGATTTTCTTTTTGCCTCAATGCAACTGTATCGATTCTCTTTATCTTTCCACTAGCTGTCTTTTCAAGCTCCTCCGTCTGGAATTCTATTCCATAAATCCTCTTATAAATCGGCAATGTCTTGTTAAGCTCTGAAACAAATTCACGGATGGAATCCTGTGATGACTTTTCTGCGTAGATTTCAACAGCTATTCTGTCATTGGATTCAAATGCCTTGCACTCCTTGACAGCCTTGCATTCATACAGAAGTCTTTCCAACTCTTCAGGACTAACATTTTCACCACTGGATAATATAATAAGATTCTTCTTTCGACCTGTAATATATAAGTATCCATCCTCATCCATGTAACCAAGGTCACCTGTATAGATAACCCCATCTCTTATAATCTTCTGAGTCTCTTCTTCATTCTCATAGTAACCAAGCATATTACCCCAATGCCTAATTACAATTTCGTCATCCACAATTCTCACATCAGCATCATCATATGGACGACCAACAGATGAAATGTGATTTACCATATCAAAATTGTATGTAACGTTACCCCCTGTCTCAGTCATTCCATAATACTGGCCGAAGTTGATACCGTTGGCAGAAAGCTCTTTTACATCATCAACGCTTACTGGAGCTCCAGCTGTAAGAGCAAGCTTCACTCCACCAAGTCTCTCAATGTGACCTCTGTGAATTGTTTTAAGCCAAAGCTTTATAGTAGCCGGTATAACAAATGCGATATCAATACTATCTTTTTCCAAATCACTTAAAATATTCTGTGGATTCGCACTTTGAACCAGTGTGCAGCCATGCTCTGACCATGAAAGCCATGTAAGTAGACCTCCAACATGGTAAAGTGGAAAATTGGTATAAACCTTTACCCCTGGAACAGCCCTGTAACCATTTGTATATTTCTCTGGTAATGCAATTCGTTCTTCCTGAAACAGATTTCCTGCTGACAGTGCGACTCCCTTTGAAAGACTTGTGGTTCCCGATGTGTAAACAATCATCATAAGATTATTTACTTCTTCTTCAGTGAAATCAGTTAAATCCTTTTCTTCTGCTTCACCTTTGAGTGCCACGTCAAATCCAAGGTATTTAACATTTTCCCCAAAACTATGATTTTCTGTATCATCAGTTACTATACAATCTAACTTTGAATTTCTTACTGCAAAATCAAGATTTTCATATGTTTCACGATAATTAAGAGGTACGAAAACTGCACGACTAAAAATCAAGGCAGCCATTATTACAACATATTCATAACTGTTGATTCCAATAAGACCCACATGTTTGCCCTTTAAATTACCAAGATTATTTTCCAATCTCGTGGCACATGTTTTAATATCTTTTAAATACTGTTCATAACTCACTTCAAAAGACTTTTCATCATCAAGAAATTTGAAAGCACATTCATTGCTATATTTTTCTAAAGTTGACAGATACTGAAACATATAACATTGCCCTCCTTTTTATACACACATCTCCATTATTGTACCAGCTCATAATAAAAAAAGCTTTGGACAAAATGACCAAAGCTTTCTCTAAAATTCGATTTCAATATCCATGGAGGTTCTAATTGGTTCCCCTCCTGTAATAATGTCGTAATCCAATACAAGCTTAATCTTGTTACCCAATTCCAAAACTTGATAGTTTCTAGTGAAAATAGGAAGATTCAAATCTCCCATTGGGGTACTATAAATATTCTCTGTCTGCTTTCCAGGAAACAATTGTAATTTAGAATTAAGTGCACCCTTTTGGGTCAAAGAGAGGCTGCGTCTATCAAAAGAAATAAGACAGCTGATATCCCCATCCTCACTGTTTCTCTGGTAAGAAAGATATCTTTTCTCTTCTCTTTCCACCATCTCTCCAATATATTCCTGGCTGGTAGTCTCATCGTCAGGTCCCATTTTTTGTCTAGACTGAAGATGTATTTTACAATGTTTTTTTTCCATATATTATTTCTGCTCTCTGATTACTTCTCGTACGGCGTTAATTTGGTTAGCTAAATGAGTATGCATAATATCCTTAAGGAAATCCACATCTCTTCTGTCAAAACCATTGATAATCTGCTTATGTTCCTCAATCAACTGTGAATAAACTGAAGGGTTCTTAACATACTCGTAGCGATAACGATACATCTGCTCTCTTGCTGAATTAATAATTGTCTCCAGCTTTGGATTGGCTGCAGCTGCGTAAATCACATCATGAAAAGCTTCATCAGCCTCAACAATGTTACGAACATCATCTTTTCTTGTAGCAGCCTCAAAAGCCTTCATAGCTTCCTTCAACTCAACAAACTGAGCATCTGTCATACGCTCACAGGCACATACTACTGCAAGAGCATCAAGTGCATCCCGTACCTCAAGTACATCCTGTAAGTCTTTTTCTGTCATCTTTGCAACCTGAGCACCTTTTCTTGGAATAGTGACTGCAAGTCCTTCCTGCTCAAGCATTCTAATAGCTTCTCTGATTGGTGTGCGGCTAACCCCAAGCTTATTGGCAAGATGCATCTCCATAAGTCGCTCGCCTGGTTTAAGCTCTCCCTTTAAAATCGCTTCCCTAAGTGTGTTAAATACCACATCTCGAAGTGGTAAATAATCATCCATTTGTAATGTAAGATTTTCTGTCATTGTTTTTAGTAACCTCCCTCAATAACAAGTCTTCCCTACCTATTGTTAAACAGTGTTGTAAGATATAGCTGTTTAACCATTCCTGATTCTGTAAGGGCTTCCTTAGCTGCCTTTGCAGTCTTGTTGTCCTCAAAGAATCCAAATACAGTAGGACCGCTTCCGCTCATCATGGAACCAACAGCACCGTGATCCATCATGTTTTGCTTAATGTCGGAAATAATTGGATGCATAGGTATTGTAACCTCTTCCAAAACATTTCCCATATGAGAGCACAGCGCCTTGAGGTCCTGTGCCTTGATATCTGAAATAAGCTGGTCAATATCTGGATGCTTAACTGAATCAAATCTGGCATCCAGGCTTTGATATACCTGTTTTGTAGAAACTGAAATGCCAGGCTTTGCAATAAGCACTGGGCACTTAATCATAGGTGGAAGTGGGCTAAGGATTTCGCCTATTCCTTCAGCAAGAGCTGTGCCTCTCATTATGCAATAAGGTACATCGGCCCCCAGCTTCACACCTCTATCCATCAAATCTTTTTTTGATAGCCCCAGATTAAATAGATTATTTACTGCAAATAATATTGCAGCACCATCAGTAGAACCTCCGGCCATACCTGCCGCAACAGGAATATGCTTTTCTAAAGAGATTTCCACGCCTTCCTTAATACCAAACTCATTTATCAACAGCTTTGCAGCCTTTATACATAAGTTATCATCATCTACCGGAAGAAACTTAAGATTAGTGGACATTGAAACTGTTCCATCCTTAACCTTCTTCACAGTAAGCTTATCAAAAAGATTCACTGTCTGCATAATCATGCGAACCTCGTGATAACCATCCTCTCTAATCCCCGTAACATCTAGTCCGATATTAATCTTAGCTAATGCTTTTACGTCAATACTATCCATATCTAATATAGCCTCCATGCAAAATTGTACTGCTTTGTATTTTGCATTTGTATGTTTTTTGTATTCAATACTATTAAATTTTAACAAAGGTACCACACATTTACAAGGATTTTGTATTAAAATAAATACAATCTATCGGTAATAATTTATCAATAAACAACCGATAAAAAGATTAGGAAAAGGATTTCCATATGGTTTGTTATTTGGCCACAGTACAAGGAGGTTTTTATTATGGATGCTAATATTCTAAATAGCGTTAGTTCTAACGTTTCGACAACATACACCAAGCCTGTAGAGGCTAAGGATTCTGCTAAAGATACCCAGGAAACTGCAAAAACAGAAGAAAAATCCGGAAAATTTTCCGAGGAAGCCGCTGTCTACGAAAAATCAAGTGATGATACAGCCGTTAAATCTGAGAAATATTCTAAGGCTGACAGAACAGCTCTTGTTCAGCAGTTGAAAGCTGATCAGGAAAAGATGATGAATAATCTTTTAGAGATAGTTCAAAAGACAATTGCCGGTCAGGGAAGCACATTCGCCATTGCATCTCAGGATGATATGTGGAAATTCCTGGCTGAGGGTAAGTTCACTGCTGACCCTGATACTATTGCAAAAGCAAAAGAGGATATCTCAGAAGATGGATATTGGGGTGTAGAAAAAACATCTGACAGAATTCTTGAATTTGCAAAAGCTCTTTCAGGTGATGATCCTGATAAGGCAGACGAATTGCTAGCTGCTTTTAAGAAAGGATACGAGCAGGCAACAGGTACTTGGGGAAAGGACCTTCCTGATATTTCCTCTAAGACCTACGATGCTGTACTAAAGAAATTCGACGACTGGAAAAACGGCGGTAAAAAAGATGAACCAGTAGAAGCAGCTGAAAACGCAGCAAAAACCGAAGGCTAAAATAAAAGACTGTGGTCTCATATCAAGGCCACAGTCTTCTTTATTATCTTTTTATTTTACCGCTAGCTGTTTTTTCTAATGGAACATTCTGGATGTTCTTTCTATAAATTCGCTTGTAGATTGGCAGTGTGGAATTAAGCTCTGTGATGAAAGATAATACTGTTTCAGAATTTTCCTCATCTGTATAGATTGTAGTACCGATTCTGTCATCTTCAGCGTATACCTTACATTCGAAGACATACTCACATTTATAAAGAGCATTTTCCAGCTCTTCTGGGCTTACATTCTCTCCACCTGAAAGAATTATTAAATTCTTCTTTCTACCTGTAATATAAACATATCCGTCTTCAGCTACGTATCCAAGATCTCCAGTATGAAGCACACCATTAATAATGGTTTTCTCTGTTTCTTCTGGGTTCTTATAATACTCCTGCATCACACCAGGACCCTTTACGCAAATCTCACCATCTTCGATTATAACCTCAACAGAAGGATCTGCTTTTCCCACTGATTTTAAATGGTTTTTACAATCAAAATTGCTAGTGATATTTCCACATGATTCGGACATTCCATAGTACTGCCCATAGCTAATGCCATGTTCCATGAATAATTCCACTGTAGTAATATCTACAGGCGCACCTGCCGAAACCAAGAGCTTGGCTCCTCCGAGTCGATCCATACGACCTCTTGAAACTGTTTTCTTCCAAAGATTTAGTGTAGCCGGCGTAACAATAGCACTATCTATTGTCTCACCTTCTAAGTCACTAAGCACATTACTTGGATTTTTGCTTATATAAGTAGTCACACCAAGTTCAAAATGAGTAATCCACCCATTGATTCCACCTATATGATAGTATGGAAAATTCGTATAGACTCTTAACCCTTCCAGTTTTTCGAAAGGAGCATTTTCATCATACATGGATTTCCTATATCCAAAAATATTTCCAACAGATAAAACCACACCCTTTGGCTTTCCTGTTGTTCCTGATGTGTAAATCATAAGAACATTAGAATCTTTTTCCTCTTCAGAAAAATCCTTTAATTCTACTTTTTCTCCATTTGATTTAAATACATCAGACAACAAGAGGACCTTAGCTTTTATGCTATCCTCCTCTACCAAGTCATTATCAACAACTAAGTAATCAATTTCTGCATTTTCCACTTCGTACAAAATATTATCAATACTTTCACGAATATTAAATGGAACTGCAACAGCTCTACTAAACATTATAGCAGCAACTAACATTGTGTACTCACAAGATGAATCACAATATATTCCAACCCTCTTGCCTTTTAAACCATCTGTAAGCTGATTTAAATTATAGGCACATTTTTGAACCATCTCTCCATATTGTTGAAATGAAATGTTAATAGAACTATCTCCATCAAGAATCCTGAAGGCTATATTATCGCCCCAGGCCTGCATTTCACTCAAAAATTTAATCATTTTATTTATTACCTGCTATATATTCAACAACATCCTTTACAGTTTCAACAGATAACAATTGCTTCTCATTAACCTTGATTGAGAATTCCTTTTCAACTTTTGCAACAATAGACATAAGCTCTAATGAAGATAGGTCCAAATCATCTATAAAAGAACTGTTCATTTCTATCTCATCTAATGGGATGTCCGCTACATCCTCAATGATAGCTGCAATCTTCTTAAAAATTTCTTCCATAACATTTTCCTCCTAACACTATTGTCCTACTTATTTATTTTACTGTCCATCTTAGCAAGTACCCTTTTTTTTATGCCAAGATAGCCATAAGTACAACCAAATACAACAATCATTCTTACTACTAGCTGGATAAGACAGGCAACTAAGATATTCCCCTTCCAGTTATTTACAAAATCATACTGTAGGTAACGTCCTACTGCTACGATTTCAATTGAATGAATGAGTAGTATATATAACGAATTTCTACCTAAACTTCTAAGGCATGTAGAAATTTTACCATTAAATCGATTTAAATGTAAGAACCAGTAAATGCACACGCAACCAAGTACACCTACGAAGTATACGGAAACAGGCCCTAATGGATACTGTCCATATGCCATGTTGAAATCACCAACTAAAGCAATAATAGCAAGAAATCCTCCCGCTGCAGGGATTGTCACAAGTAAAGCCTGTAATGGAGTAATATTTATAAAAATCTTCTTCTTCTTAATTACATATCCCAAGTACAAGAATACAACTGCAATCGTTCCATGAGAAAGAGCCCATGGTAACCATTTTATATTTAATAATAATACGCCGATGATTGATGTAATAAGAACCGCTGCAAAAAGCATTTTTCCTTCGAAACGATTTAATAATTCATTAAAAACAAGACTTGCTACTACTAATGCACATAAGAACCAAACATCGCCACAAGGAGAAATGGTAAATTTCCATACTGGGAAAATCCATGTAGCACCCCATACACCGCCAAGGAATGTTCCTATAGTCTGTTTGAGAGTAATTTTTAATCCTCCATACATAAGGTAATAACCAAAAAAGTGAACTATTGATGTGATAATAACTGTCCAAATATATGGAATAATAATTGTATTGTACTGTCTCTTTAAGCACTTCTTAAATGTAGTCTTTCTGAAACCATAACCACTAAGAACAAAAAGTGCTGGCATTGCAGCCTCACCAATTACCGCAGTGAAGCCAAGAATAACCATCGTAACTGGATTATTTCCAATGTTATCAAATAATCCATACGTATGAGCAATGATCATAGTTACCATTACATAACCTTTATAAAGGTCAAACATACCTAGTGTGTTTTTAATTTTATAACCACTCTTTTCCATAAATTCTTATACCATTCCTTCTATACATAAAATTACACGCTTTGACATTATATACGATATTCATATAAAGTGTTGCACAAAAATAGGTCAGTTCACTGTTGAACTGACCTACAATTTCTATAATTGACTAAATACAAGCTCTGATGAACAATTCTGTCCTCTCTCTCAAATCTACGAAAGAGCCATCATCAAGCTTTATAAGCGGACTGGATAAAGACTTTTTATTTATCATACTGATAATACCACGGCTTCCATCTGAAAGAAGTACTCCAGTACTAATATATGATTCTGCGATATTCTCCAAAAATACCTGAAGAATATGCTGGTCATATTTTGCTCTGTCTTCACGTTGGAACTGAGCAATAACCTCAAATGGACAAATGCCCGCTCTATAACATCTGTCTGCCGTCATGGCATCATATACATCTGTTATAGCTACTATCTTAGAGAATGGACTGATGAAATCCTTTGTAAGTCCATATGGATATCCACTTCCATCATTTCTCTCGTGATGCTGAAGCGCTGCTAATTTGATTCGTCTATCAAGCTCAGCGTCCAATAACAGATTGTATCCAAGAAGCGGATGCTCTGCCATTCTAGCAAACTCTTCATCCGTAAGCTTGTCTGCTTTGGTAAGGATACTGTGAGGAACCAGCGATTTACCAATGTCGTGATACAAACCACACATAGTAAGAACATCTAATTCCGTTTCATCTGTGATGCCAATCCATCCTCCGCATACTCTGGAGATGATTGCCACATTCACGCAGTGTTGAAATGTAGATGCATCAAGCTCCTGGATGTTAAGCATCATTGCCATTATTCCAAGACCAGTAGAGTGCTTTTCAAACACCATATGTATCTCGTCTATAATTTCATCGTTATTAATTGGAACCTTGCGTTCAACAAAGTCCGTAATAATTGCTTCAAGCTTATCAGTACATCTATTGTAAGCCTGTTTAAACTCCTTAAACTCTTTACTGTTTAAAATGCGCCATGACTGAGTCTCACCGATAAATTCATCAGGAGCTTCATCATAATATTTATCAATAGCCTCTTCTTCGTCCTGTATTGCAATTTGCTCAATACCGTAGTAAGAAGCATGCAATAGTTGCTGGGCGGTAATTGATGCGCCTGCCTCAGCAAGGATCTGACCTCGGGGACTTACAAGCTTCTCTGCAAGAATCATCCCCGGTTTGATTTCGCTTACATTGATTACTCTCATAATAAACAGCCTTCCTCTAAGCTATTAACGAGCGCCCTTGTCGTATGGAATACCTTCAGCCTTAGGTGCTCTAGAGTTCTGTGATGTAAATGCAAGTACAATAAGTGAAACGATGTATGGGAACATATTGTATACAGTTCCTGAAATAGGAAGTGCATGAAGGAATCCGATTCCCATATATACGTTTGAAAGTGAGCGGAATAATGCAAAAAGTACTGCTGACCATGCAATACGCTCTGGCTTCCACTGACCAAAAATCATAACAGCAAGAGCAAGGAAACCTGCACCTGCCACACCGTAATCAAAATGCCATGTAGAGTTGGCTGCTGCAATGTAGATAATTCCACCAAGTCCACCAAGGAATCCTGACATAAGAACGCCGATGTATCTCATTGCGTAAACATTAATACCAACTGAATCAGCTGCCTGTGGATGCTCACCGCAAGCACGAATTCTAAGAGCAAGCTTTGTCTTGTAGAAGAATACGATTGCGATTATAAGAAGAACAGCTGCAACAACGATAAACCAACTAAGCTGAAGTGAACCGATGTTGAACATAAATGCATTATGACCTCTAACGTAATCAAGCTTTGCAGAGAAATCTGTACCGCCTGAACGAGCTGTATTGAAGCCCTTAATAATAACTGTAGCTGAAGCTGTAGCAAGCATGTTAAGTGCTGTACCGATAAGTGTCTGGTCAGCCTTAAAGTTGATACATGCAACGGCTATAAGTAGTGACGAAAGCATACCAGCAACTGCGGAAGCTAAAAGTGTGAGCACAATGATTGTAAATCTAGATGCATCACTAGGGAGAAGAACCATTACCATTGCGCCTGCCATGGCACCAAATACCATGATACCTTCAAGACCAAGATTGATGATACCACTTCGCTCTGAGAACATACCTCCCAAAGCAACAAGAATAAGTACTGCTGAGAAAATAAGTGTGTACTGAATTAATAATACCATCCTTTACACCTCCTTTTCTTCAGCTTTTTTAGCTGTATTGTCTGGCTCGGCATTGGCATTAACCTTTACCTTGCCTGGTCTGTTAAGTATTGTTCTGAAGAATAATACGAATCCGCAGAGGTAGATGATGATTGAAATCATAAGATCTGCAACCTGTGGATTGTAGTAATTTGTGTTGAGGTACTGACCACCAAGTGTAATGTACTCAACGAAAAGACCTGCAATGATTGCTCCGATTGGATGAAGACCACCAAGGAATGCAACAGCGATTCCATTGAAGCCCATTCCAGGAACAGAAGATGCAATCTTAAAATGCTCAACTCCTGTAAGGTAATATAAGCCTGCAGCCATACCTGCGATAGCACCTGAAATAACAAGAGTAAGAATGATGTTTCTCTTTGCATTCATACCAGAATACTTAGCAGCCTCTTTGTTATGACCTGTAGCCTTAAGCTCATAACCAAATGTTGTCTTGTTTAATACTACAAGAATAATAATAGCAACGATAACTGTAATTGGAATAGCAATCGTCATGTACTGGTTGCCACCAAAAACATCCTGAAGGAATCCTGGAAGAAGACCTGAAGGATTTAAGTCGCTGATTTCGTATGTCTCAGACTTACTCTGGTTCATACATTTCTCACCACCAAGGATGATGTTACAAATGTAAAGACCAATCCAGTTGAGCATGATACCAGCAATAACTTCGTTTACATTGAAGAATGCCTTGAAGCATCCTGCGATGAAGCCCCAAATAGCACCTGCTGCAATAGTAGCAAGTAAGCATAATGGCCAGCTCCAACCAAGTGCAAGTGATGTATAAAGAGCGGCAATAATACCAACTGTATACTGACCTGCAACACCGATGTTGAAAAGTCCAGCCTTATATGCGAAGAGGATAGCCTCTGCACAAAGGATAACTGGAACTGATTTTACTAAAAATGAGCCCATATACTTCATAAGAGTATTAGTGCTTGCGATACGATATTTGAAGAAGTTTGTCAGGATAGCTGCCATACCTTCTCCAGCGTGCTCTGCGTTCATGAAGCAGAGAATGATATAACCTAAAACGATACCTAAAATAGCACACAGAATTGAAGCAAGTAATGTCTGTACGGCTGGTCGTTTAATAAAGCTTGTTTTCTCCATTACTTAGCCTCCTTTCTGTCATCACGCTTAGCGCCTGACATGTATAATCCTAATTCCTGAAGTGTAGTAGTCTTTGGATCAACCTCACCTACTATCTCACCTTCATACATAACAAGAATTCTATCAGAAAGGTTCATAACTTCATCTAATTCAAGAGAAACAAGAAGGATGGCCTTGCCATTATCACGTTCCTTAACAATTTCTTTATGGATATACTCAATAGCACCAACATCAAGACCACGTGTAGGTTGAACAGCAATAAGAAGCTCATGCTGTCTGTCCATCTCACGGGCAACGATAGCCTTCTGCTGATTACCACCTGACATTGAGCGAACAATTGTCTTTGCACCCTGACCTGAGCGGACATCAAATGCCTTTGTAAGTCTGTCAGAGTACTTTCTCATGTCGGCCTTCTTTATGATGCCGTTCTTTGAGAACTCCGGCTCAAAATATCTCTGAAGAATCATATTTTCCTCAAGAGTGTAATCAAGAACAAGACCATGCTTATGTCTGTCCTCAGGGATATGGCTCATGCCGTGTGTATTCTTATAACGGATAGATTTCTTTGTGATGTCCTCACCGCAAAGTGTAATCTTACCGCTTGAAATATCATCGAGACCTGTAAGAGCTCCAATGAACTCTGTTTGACCGTTTCCATCGATACCGGCGATACATACGATTTCTCCTGCACGAACATTGAAAGATACGTTGTGAACAGAATCATTTGAGTGAAGCTTACTCTTAACACAAACATTCTCAACCTTAAGAACTTCTTCCTTAGGCTGTGCCTCTACCTTATCAACAGCAAACTTAACGTCACGTCCAACCATCATAGAAGAAAGTTCTTCCTTTGTAGTGTTTGCAACGTCAACTGTACCGATATACTTACCCTTTCTAAGGATAGAGCATCTATCAGCAACTTCCATAATCTCATTAAGCTTATGAGTGATGAAGAGGATTGACTTTCCTTCCGCTGCCAATTCCTTCATGATTTTCATAAGCTCATCGATTTCCTGTGGTGTAAGAACCGCTGTAGGCTCATCGAAGATAAGAATATCATTATCTCTGTAAAGCATCTTAAGGATCTCTACACGCTGCTGCATACCAACAGTGATATCCTCGATTAATGCATCAGGATCTACCTTAAGGTTGTACTTATTAGATAAGTCCATAACCTTCTTACGAGCCTCTGTCTTTGTAAGGAAACCAAATTTGCTAGGCTCAGAACCCAAAATAATGTTGTCTAATACAGTGAAAATATCAACCAACATGAAATGCTGGTGTACCATACCAATACCAAGGTCAGTAGCGTCATTAGGATTGTTAATCTTAACTTCCTTACCGTCCTTCTTAATAACTCCCTTTTCCGGTGTGTAAAGTCCGAATAATACACTCATAAGTGTGGACTTTCCGGCACCATTCTCCCCGAGAAGCGCATGAATCTCGCCACGCTTTAATTGCAAAGTGATATCGTCATTTGCAATAATGCCTGGAAACTCTTTTGTGATATGCAACATCTCAATTACATAGTCTTCCATCGCAATACACCTTTCTAATTGCTTAAAAATATTCTGATGATGCTTTTCTCCCTAGAAATGCAAAACCATAGAAATCATTACTATACTTCCCTCGTGTTTAATAATGATTTATATAGCTTTGAATAATCCATTATTCTAAAAATAAGGGAAGGCAAAAAACCTTCCCTTATGATAATAACAGATTTCCTTAAATTACCGGGAAATTAATGGATATTGTCAAACTCAGTAACCTTAATCTCAGTTGAAGGCATAGCGTCTGTTGAGTTGCTAACCTTGATTGTTCCATCGTTCATAGCAGCAACAAGTGCCTTGTAATCATCAACTGTGAAGTTTGTCATTGTCCATGTATCCATTGGAAGCTGAACATAGTTGAGTGAAGGATCTGTACCTGATACGATACCAAGGTTCTCGATCTTTCCAGCGTAGTTAGACCAGTTACCAGCGAAGAGATCTGTAAGTGTAGCATCAACTGTTGCTGCAAGACCCTTCATAGCTGAAGTAATGCAAAGTCCCTCAACGCCGTAAGCGTTCTCAATTGTACCAGCCTGGTCAACGTCAACACCGATAACCTTGCCGTCAACCTTTGTAGCAGCCTCGCAAGCTGATGTGTAGATACCACCACCACAAGCGAATACTACTTCTGTACCATTTGAATACCATGTATCCATCTGAGCTGTAATAGCGTCATCACCGTAGAACTGGCCACCATATACGTAGTTAACTTCTACATCTGAAGCATTACCAAGCTCAACTGCTGCGTCGTTACATCCCTGAACGAAACCGAAACCATAACGGATAACAGCTGGAACAGCCATACCACCTAAGAAGCCAAGCTTCTTGTAGCCTTCCTTAACAGCTGCATAACCTGCCATGTAACCAGCAAGCTCTTCCTGATATGTGAATGAGCAAACATTCTCTGGAAGCTCTGTCATACCAGCGCCCTCAAAATCACCCTGTGAGCAGTCAAGTGCGATGATTGTAACATTTGGATAATCGGCAGCACACTGAGCAATCATACCTGCGAAAAGGTAACCAGGAACAATGATTACGTTGTAACCATCTGTAACAGCGTTCTCAAATGAAGCGATACGAGCATCATCTGAATCCTCTGTTGGCTTGTAGTACTGGAAATCAACTCCGTTCTTCTCTGCAAATGCCTTTGAAGCCTCATAAGTTGTCTGGTTGAATGACATATCTGTGATATCACCAGAGTCTGTAATCATAGCGATTTTCTTATCGCTAGCTGCAGCATCTGCTGCCCCCTCTTCTGTTGAAGCAGTTGCATCTGAAGCTGTCTCGCTAGATGATGAACCACAACCAACAAACATAGTAGCTACCATTGAAGCTACAAGAAGTACGCTTAATAACTTCTTTTTCATTCTTTTAATTCCTCCTATTAATTACGTTTCCATTTAATAATTGAAAACACCTAACTAAAATTATAAATTATTTAGATTATTTTGCAAGGAATTTACTCTATTAGAGCACTAAATTTTCGGGGCCGAAGCCTAACGGAAGCAGCTCTGACAAGGTCATTGTCTTAATTTTCACACCAGTTTCATTAATTGCAGATACATTTGATACATCTTCTACTTCAGCAAGCAAAACTTTGAAATTTTCAGGCGCAACAAATTCTCTTAAAACCTGTCTACATACGCCACAAGGAGCACAAAGTGGTAATGATTTTAAATTATCCATACCACCGACGATTGCGATAGCCTCAAAATCCTTCTTGCCTTCACTGACAGCTTTAAAAACTGCCGTGCGCTCTGCACAGTTTGTAGGAGTATATCCTGCATTCTCAATATTGCATCCTTTAAATACTGTGCCATCTTTACATAAAAGAGCAGCGCCCACCTTATGATGAGAATAAGGCGTATATGCCATCTCTCTGGCCTCTAAAGCCATTTTAATCAACTGAAAATCTGTCAAATTAGTCACCTACCTCTGTAGCACTAAGCTCTGTATCGTCAGCTGCTATGTAAACCTTAGCCTGACGTCCCCACTGATTACTTGGGTAAAGCTCAACTACCTTGTTAAAACATTCCAATGCTTTAGCTGAATCTCCTGTTAATCTGTAACAGTCACCTAAAAGGAAGAGAGCAGCTCCATTATTGTATGTTTCGTCAATATCAACTACAGTCTGGAAATTTACGATAGCACTCTCATAATTTTCATCGCTGTAGAATGTGTTTCCATCGTCATAATATCCCTTGATAATTGTAGGAGCAAGTTGTGTATAAAGGCTATCGTAAGCAGCCTTTCCTGCTTCTCCAAGCACATCCTTTGAAACAAGCTGAATAGATTCAGAGGCTGCTGCATCATCCCCTGCTGAATGGGCATTCTGAGCCGCAAGAAGGTTTTCATAGGATGTAGGAATATCCTGTGTTTCGTCATATGCCGATAAACTCTTTTTAAGATTGTCTATCTCATCCTGAAGTTCCTGATTCTGATTTCTGGCCTGAGAAAGATTCTCATTCAATGCAAGAATAGTATCTGTATTTCCTTCAGCCATATTATCCTTAACTGTAGGAACAATTAAGAAGAAGCATATTAGAAGTCCACCCACAAGTCCAAGCACAATGTTCACAAGACTGGTACGAGTGGTATCAAGCATACTTCTTAAAGCACGCTCGTTCATAATGACGGTATCATTTCCATCATTAAAGGTGAACACATCATTTTTTCTTTTGCGCTTACCAGTATTCTGCTCCTTTAAGAGCTCTTTAACTTCATGGATATAGCGGATAGTAGTGGTATTGTTGCTGTCGATTTTAGCTGCTGCTGAAAGAACCTTTCTAGCATCAGCGTACTTTTCGTCCTGTATATACAAAAGAGCCAAAAGCTGATGAGCCTTTACCAGATTAGGATTCTGGCTGATAACCTTTTTCAGCTGAATCATAGCCAAATCTCGGCTTCCGGCCTTGCAATATTCAATTGCCTGATTATATTTTTTGATAGTGGAATTAAGCCTGCTTAAAAGTCCTGGGTCATTCTCTATTTCCGCAAGATATCTGTCAGCATTAGGATTGTCTTCCTCTTGAAGATTCTTTGACAGAACCCACTCATTAATAGCCCTGACAGTATCTCCCACCTGGTAATAGCACAATCCGAGAAGATTTCTAGCTCTGGTATTGTACTTGTAGTATTGGAGAGATGACTTCAGTGCCTCAATGGCTCCTGATAAATCTCGAACCCTGGCTTTTTCCAAGCCTTGATTATAGAACACATAAGATGTGTATATGATTTGTTTATATAACAAAATATCGGCGCCGCAATTGTAACAAACTTTATCGTTACCAACTTCGGCACCACACATAAAACATTGCATTTATTATTCTCCGTAAATAAAAGCTACTTTTCTGTCTGTTTATTTTGGCACATTAGTCTGTTGCGCCGACATATTTACAAGTAAATCTGTTAAATCAGTCAAATCTCTGGCTTTAATGTCAGCCTCTGCCTGTTCCACCTCAATGGCAGGCTCAAACTTCTTTAACTCTTCTTCGAAATCAATCATTTTATTTATCCTTTGCTCGTTCACCGGTAATTCTTGTAAGCTTTAATCCTTCTGGTGTTTTTGTGATTTCAACTCTCTCATGATTATCAGTAATTGTCACATGATGATCATCGATTGAAATATTAGCACCAGCATACATACGCCTGTATACTTTGATAGAGGCATCCTTACCAGATACAATTACCTCTTTCATCTTAGCAAGACGCTTAGTCTCTTCCTGTACAATTGCTTCATCTCGAATTCTAACACGAAGAAGCTGCATACGTCGAGGGTCTTCCTTAACGTTAATTCCCCGTTCCTGACCCAGCTTATCAAAATCCTCAATTCCTTTTTTGATTTTCATTACATTAGAATTAAGGTCCTCGATTTTCTTGGCAAGCATCTCAAACTCTGCGGTTCGCTCAACGTCTACGCCAACAGAAACATTAGTAATTGTTCCAAATGAATTTCCTATGTCATTAGCATCAATTCCCTGAACAGCAGAAACATATCCTCCAATTATAGACGCATTATTTCCGCTTAGCTCAATTTTGCCATCACAGGAAATCTTACTCTTAAAGAAATAATCAGCCGTGATATTTCCAGAGCAGTTAATAATTGCATATTCAACAAACTGTGCAGTAATGGAACCGCCGCATTTAATCATTGTCTTTTCATTTCCTTTAACACCAGAGATTAGGAATAAATCTTTTCCAGCTCTGATATCACAATCCTCGATGAGACCATGAATAATAACGTTTCCTGCTGCATCTATAACTGCGCCATCTCGAACTCCACCATGGATAATAACATCGCCATTGAACTTGATATTTCCAGTTTCAATACCGACATCCCCCTGAACTTCATGAACCGGAGAAATGATTATCTTTCCCTGATTCACTTCAATCTTGCCGTCCAACTTTGCTGTGTAAGTAAGATTATCATTCGAACGATCAAAACCTCTTCCAAAAAGAGGAGGTAAATCTCTAACTGGCTTTGGTTCAAGAATCTGTCCACGAACCGACATACCTCGAGAACCCTGTACTGCAGGATGATAGATAGCGATAACATCACCCTTCTGTACAGTCTCGATAGTCTTAATACTCATATAATCAGCCGTACCATCAGGTCTGATGGTAGGCTTTCTGTTAAATTTTGTCTCAAAGGTATATTCAAAATACCCCGGAGTTCCCTGTTGCTGAGCCGTTCCCTCTGCAACCTTAACAGGTTTACCATATATAGGACTGTCAGCCAGGCGTTTTAGCATTTCCTGATCAATTCCAAAAGTAACATTGGCATTATTCAAGAAGCCAAGCAACTGTGCTGCAGTAAAGCTTGGCACCTCATTTTTTCCATCAGGAATCTTGAAGGTCAAAGTGGCCTCCAAACCATTTGATGAAACCTGTACTTTTGGCGCTTGTGCTGGTAATGCCATAAGTCCCCCACGTGAAAATCTAAAATTTAGTCCTTCATTTACTATTTCGGCTCAAAATATGCTCACAATAAGCCTATTCTGAATAGCTTAATTATATTTCAATACTTTTGTTTTGTCACAAAGTTCACTAAATTTTGCGTATTTTTCATTAAATTTTCACGATTGAGGCATTTATTGTATTTTTAGTACTTTCCGTCGTTTGGAAGACCCTTAACAGCCTTTACGACACGGCTTGTTCCAAGTCTTGAAGCACCAAGGTCGATAAACTTCTGAGCATCCTCAAGATCAGCGATACCACCTGCTGCCTTGATAAGCTTTCCGTTTGTCATATGGTCTGCCATAAGCTTGATATCTTCGAATGTAGCTCCGCCTGTAGAGAAGCCTGTAGATGTCTTGATGTAGTCAGCATCTGACTTAGATACAACTTCGCACATCTTAATCTTCTCTTCGTCTGTAAGAAGGCAGCACTCGATGATTACCTTAAGAAGCTTGCCCTTGCAAGCAGCCTTGATTGCGTTAATCTCAGCAAGAACATCATCGTAACGTCCTTCCTTAACCCAACCAACATTGATAACCATATCAACTTCTGAAGCACCGTTATCTACAGCATCTGAAGCCATGAAGCACTTAGAAGCTGTTGTAGCATAACCATTTGGGAAACCAATTACTGTACAGATTGGGAGATGTCCACCCTGCTCCTTAACGTACTCAGCAGCCTGCTTTACAAAGCTTGCTGGGATACATACTGAAGCTGTCTCATACTTCATACCATCATCTACGATTCCCTTAATATCGTTCCAAGTAGCGTCAACTCCAAGAAGAGTGTGATCACATTTGCTTAAAATATTCTTTACATCCATTTTATTTTCCTCCTACTTCATTGAGGCTAGACGAGCCTCTACCTGAGCCATCATCTGCTCATACTTTGCGAGCTTCTCGCGCTCCTCAGCAACCTTTGCCTCTGGCGCCTTGCTCATGAACTTTTCGTTTGAAAGCATTCCGCGTGAACGAGCAAGCTCTTTCTCAAGCTTCTCTTTTTCCTTTGTGAGACGCTCCTTTTCCTTTTCGAAGTCTACAAGATCCTCAAGTGGAACGAAAAGTGTTGCATCTGGGATAACAGCTGAAACTGCATCGCTTCCGATTCCAAGCTTGTCAGCCTGAACGATTACATCTGTTGCACCTGCAAGTGTTGCAAAGATAGGTGTAATCTCATCAAAGATGCCACGTACTTCTGCATCCTCAGCTACAATGTGGATAGCAGCCTTCTTTGAAGGTGGAACATCCATATCTGTACGAAGCTGTCTCATACCACGAACTACGTCCTTAGCACGCTCAACCTTTGCTTCCTCTACTGGGAAGTTCTTTGCCTCATCATACTCAGGCCAAGCTGAGAGCATGATTGTCTTCTCTTCGCTCTGAAGTGTGCAGAAGATTTCCTCTGTGATGAATGGCATGAATGGGTGAAGCATCTTAAGGGCGTTTGTAAGTGCAAACTTAGCTGTCCAAAGTGCTGCATTCTTGCTAGCTGTATACTCCTGAGAGTACATACGTGGCTTTACAATCTCGATATACCAGTCGCAGAACTGATCCCAAATAAAATCATATACCTTCTGAACTGCGATACCAAGTTCATATTTATCCATATTTTCAGTAACATCTTTGGCTAAAGTGTTAACTGCTGAAATAATCCACTTATCCTCTGTTGCAAGGTCTGCCTCAGTTGGTTCTGTAACTGCATTATCTGCAAGGTTCATCATAATGAAACGTGATGCATTCCATACCTTGTTTGCGAAGTTACGGCTATTCTCAACACGCTCGTTGTAGAAACGCATGTCGTTACCAGGTGCATTACCTGTGATAAGTGTAAGACGAAGTGCATCTGCACCGTAGTTATCAATAATCTCAAGTGGATCAATACCATTTCCAAGTGACTTAGACATCTTGCGGCCCTGTGAATCACGAACGAGGCCGTGAATAAGTACTGTGTGGAATGGTGACTTTCCAGTGTGAGCATATCCTGAGAATACCATTCTGATTACCCAGAAGAAGATGATATCGTATCCAGTAACAAGTACGTCTGTTGGATAGAAGTAATCAAGCTCCTCTGTGTTCTCTGGCCAACCAAGTGTTGAGAATGGCCAAAGTGCTGATGAGAACCATGTATCAAGTGTATCCTCATCCTGCTTCATGTGTGTGTGACCGCACTTAGGGCAAACTGTTGGAGCATCTGCTGAACGAGCAACAACTGTCTCACCACACTTCTCGCAGTAGTATGCAGGGATTCTGTGTCCCCACCAAAGCTGACGTGAAATACACCAGTCACGGATGTTCTCAAGCCAATGTAAATATGTCTTGTCATAATTCTTAGGAACGAACTGAAGCTCACCTGTCTTGATAGCCTCGATAGCAGGCTTTGCAAGCTCTTCCATCGCAACGAACCACTGTGGCTTAACCATTGGCTCTACTGTAGTGTTACATCTGTCGTGTGTTCCTACGTTGTGAGTATGGTCTTCAATCTTAACAAGAAGTCCCATCTCATCCATCTTCTTAACGATGATTTCACGAGCCTCGTATCTATCCATTCCCTCAAACTCGCCACCGTTTGAATTGATAGTAGCGTCGTCATTAAGAACGTTGATTACAGGAAGGTTATGTCTCTTACCTACCTCGAAATCGTTAGGGTCGTGTGCTGGTGTAATCTTAACAACACCAGTACCAAATTCCATATCAACATACTCATCAGCAACAACTGGAATCTCACGATTAACGAATGGAAGCATTACAGTCTTGCCAATGATATCCTGGTATCTCTCGTCCTTAGGATTTACTGCAACAGCTGTATCACCAAGCATTGTCTCTGGACGTGTAGTAGCGAATGTTACGAAGCGTCCTGGCTCGCCAACGATTTCGTACTTCATGTGCCAGAAGTGACCTGCCTGCTCCTCATGCTCTACCTCAGCATCAGAGATAGATGTCTGACAAACTGGACACCAGTTGATGATGCGGTTGCCCTTGTAGATATAGCCTTCGTTGAAAAGCTTAACGAATACTTCCTCAACAGCCTTTGAACAGCCTTCATCCATTGTGAATCTCTCGCGCTCCCAGTCAGCTGAAGAACCCATCTTCTTAAGCTGGTTGATGATACGTGTTCCGTACTCATCCTTCCAGTCCCAGCACTTCTCAAGGAATCCCTCACGACCAAGGCTGTCCTTCTCGATACCCTGCTTCTTAAGGTGCTCGATAACCTTTACCTCTGTAGCGATAGCTGCATGGTCTGTACCTGGCTGCCAAAGAGCTGAGTAGCCCTGCATTCTTTTATATCTAATAAGAATATCCTGCATTGTGTTATCAAGGGCATGTCCCATGTGGAGCTGTCCTGTGATATTTGGAGGAGGCATAACGATTGTAAATGGCTTCTTGCTGCGGTCTACCTCAGCGTGGAAATAGCCATTTTCCTCCCATTTTTTATAGAGTCTGTCTTCAAGACCCTTTGGATCATAAGTCTTAGCTAATTCTTTCATCCTTATTTCCTTTCTTATCTACGGCAGTCCCAAGTTTTCCATGCTCCCGCAAGCCATCTCCCATTGGAAGCAACAGAAACTCCCCGCCGGCGTGGGTCCCCTCTGTTGCTCCCATGGGGCCCTCTTGCTCGCGCTTGCCAAGTTTCTCAACTGCCTTACTTTACTTGAAACATTAAAATAGCCCTGTGTACGGCAAATTGCTGTACACAGGGCGCCATATACGATACGGTCGCGTTACCACCTGCATTTATATCTCATCTTATTCCTTACGGGAACGACTCGGATGGCTTGTCCACCTGGACGACGGGCGTCTGGATGCTTTGTTCACCACCTGCTCCGAAGCTACCTTCGTCAGCTCTGCTCCTAGGTCACCTTTCAGCCGGTGAGCGACCCTCTCTACAGGACGACACTGAGTACTCCTCTTCATCATCGCATTAAAAACTTAACTTATGATATAAGTATTTCCTAAATCTGTCAAGGAGGATTCAGAATATGCATTATAGTTATTTTGCCCATTTTAAAATTTTCTCTTGAAATAACTTTTTAATCATGATATATTAGCGCTTGTCTTTTTTTCAAAATATTAAATCAGGTTGGTTCAACATTTTCCCACAGGAATTCAACAGAATCTAAACCACTTTCATATTCCTTAAAGTAGTTAAGTTTATAAGGAGTATTGAAATGAATAAAAAACAGAATACAAGAGGGTTCTCTACCCAAATTAGAAAAATATATGTTAAGGAGGATAATACCCTTAACAGGTTCGCCCTGTTCTTATCAGGGCTTGCAATTGCTTTAGTCGTTCTTTTGCTTATTAACTTTAAGAGTCTTATGCACTATTCAGGACTTGCCAAAGCATCTGAGCTTTCCACTTCAGAATCTATTCAGGAAATCTATGATTATATCGATTCCCTTAACGGTTTCACAGATGATCAGCGCAATGTCCTAAATTCTATTATCAGCGATTACTTTAACAGCTGCAGCACCGCTTCAGAGGAAGACTTGCTAGTTGTTTATGATTTAATCAACGCTAAATACCAGACAAACAATAGTCAAATTTCAGAAATCAGAAGTGACCTTGAAAGCAAATTCTCTTCAGCCTCATCAAGTGATTATGAGCATTATAATGAGTTACTCAGACTTGTAGATGAGCTTACTAACACAGTTTCTGCTAACAAAACTACAGAAAAGCATGATAAGGAAGATTTAGCTGGAGACATAAGCCGAAATCATGAAGAAGCTTTAAAGAACAAAGAAGAGTTAACTCAGGACATCAATCTTACTCGTGAGGAGGCTGCAAAGAATAAAGAAGAGTTGACTCAGGACATCAATCTCACTCGTGAGGAGGCTGTAAAGAATAAGGAAGAGTTAACTCAGGCTCTTAAGGATGCTCAGTCTGTTGCTGATGAAAGTGATAAGAAAATCATACAGGCACTTTCTGATTTCCAGGATGCATCAAATGATAGTACTCAAAAGATTTGGAATGCAATCAACGTGTTGAACGAACGTACAACTGATCAAAACGGTCAATATGAGTTTGACTTTGGTTTTCAGGACGGTTGCTATGGTTACTACGTAGACGGCAAAGACTTTAAGAGATTCTAGGAGGTAGAAAATGAAATTCAACAAAAAGCTTTTAACAATATCTGTTATTTTCTCCATGCTCGTTTTAAGAAATCCACTTACAGTTTTTGCTGAGGAGGATGCACCAGAGGATGTTATGGAGGAAGTAGTCACAGATGCTATGGATGAGGCTATTACTGAAGATAATAGTGATGAAAATGACATTATAGAAGATACTAACATTTCTGAAGAACTGTTAGATGAGACAGAATCATCTCTTGAGGGAACCGATGATGAAGAAATCATAGAAAAAATTGAAGAAGAAATAATCGAAGAAGATGAGGATGACGAAGAAGACGAGCATGAACCAAGAGAAGCTTCTATCTCCATCAGAGGTTTTGTCCCAACAATTGTTGTAACTTCCGAAGGATATCTCTCTGAGAAATACTGTCTTTGTTATGAGTCATCATTTAATGCTTATGATGAGCTAAACATAAATGAGGCTATCACTCTTCTAATCGATTCTGATAATAAGTTTTCCAATGCAGAAAAATCAGCTCTAAACTCACTAAATATTTCTGGAATTTGCCCAGAGGATTTATCCATAGATGTTTATTATAACCAGAACGAATCTGAGGTTAACAAAATCAACGCCAACTATACTTTAGTAGATGATGATGAAAATGAAACCAAGATGAATGTTACTCTTTACGAAAAGGATATTAAATAATGAATTTTAAAACCAATAGATTAAAAAGATTGTATAGGCAGGTCATTTCCCTGGCCGTGGCAGTTGCCTTTGTTGTACCTTTCAACACAAATGTAGCCAATGCATCAGAATTATCCACAATTCACAAACCAAGCTCTGAAAAAATCTTTATTCCATTCCGAAATGAAATCCCTCATTATCTTTCACTTAACTCAAGTCAGCAAAGCGAAGTAGTAAAAATGCTTTGGGAAAAGATTTTTACAGAAGAAGCAAAATGGAATGCAAACGCAGAAGGATTCTCATCATGGGTAAAAAAATATGATGATTATTATTCCAGCAATGATGGTACTCTTAAGCTTCTTTCGGCAGGAGTACAGAATAGTCGCATAACAGGTTCAACTGGAGATTTCGAAGCCTACTTCGGAAATACGATAAAAAATAATCCTGAGTTCCTTGGAGAAATCTTTGGTCTTTCAGGTGAAGCTACTAATGACGCTGTTAAAAACGCAGTTTGTAATCAGCTTTCTAATCCCGACAAATACAAAATCTTTGCTGAGAAAATCGCAGTTCTTACAGCCGACAAAACTTATATCGGTACAGGAAAAGGAACCATCGACAATACTTTAAAAAATGGTTCTTATAAGGGTATCTCATACGATTTGTACGTTCTTACAACTCTCGCTTCCCTTTATGAAGGTGATGGTAATGAAAGTATCTTGTCACCTGAACAGGTTGCATGGCTCAAATCTTATCAGCAGTATCTTTACAATGATTACGTTACAAAAGGCAATTCTTCATTGGCAAAGAAATATGCCCCTATTTATGACTTGATTGCCCGTTCTACTTACGCTGCTAATAATGCAAGTGGTAAGGGCCAGGAATTTTTCAATTATGTTGTAAGCACTCATAAAGGTGTGGGTGCATGGCTCAATATGAATAACAATATTAATATCTCAGGTTTGGATACCTTTGACGATGTTTCCACTATCTTTTCTGTTGCTGATGGATGGTGTTGTGGTCGTGAATCTGAAAATGTTTGCGGCAACCATCAGAAATGTATTTCAAATGGTACTGAAACAGAGCGCATGGCATATCTCTTGTATAAAAATAGTACTGCCATGAATTTCATTAATGGATGTACCGAACTGAACAATTTGATTAATGATACAAATGGAGAATATGGTTATGCAACACGCTACGCAGCAAAGCACTCTGGAAAAAACCAATCTGGAAAATTCCGCCAAGCATTTTCCTGCGGTAGTGGATACTACGGAAAAAGTGAGACCACAAGAGATTATGGTGAGAGCGGAAATGGTGACGTAATAGCATACCATACTGGAACTGCCACATTCCCTATAGGTAGGCTTGCACTTATTGATTCAGCACAATATGTCTATGTAGATGGAATCGTATCCCCTGACACCGGAGGATGGTATACTAACAGACTTGTAAATTGGTCAGTTACTGTAAACGGAAAGCCAATTGCCACAAATGAAAATCAGTCTCGTGTACAAGCCACCTTTACTGATGAAGGCTTGCAATTTTATATTAGTGGATTATCTGACAAGGAAAGAGCTTCGGCACAAATAAATATAACAGCGGAATCCTATATGAACTATGGATTAAACTATCCAAAGGGGTCACCATGGCGTTCATTCACTTCCACTGCCGAGGTAAATATCGCGGGAACAGTATATCTGGAAGGTCGCTATCCTGATTGCATAACTAATGGTCATAGCTATACAGCCTCTGAAAAGAATGACACAATTATTTGGTCTAAAGACTATTCTCAGGTCACTTTTAAACCTTATTGTACAAAGGCGGCTTCTCACAAAGTAACACCTATAACAGTAAAATCAGAAGTGACAACCGAGGGCAACTATCTTGTATATACCGCTTATTGCCCATACTTAGATAGTACAACCACAAAACGAGTTTCAAAAACAAATGGCAACACATCTGAGACATTTGCACTTAACTCTTCCAATACTTCGGGAGTACTTTATAATAGTGCATCTGGCTCTGAAAGAATTTGGCCTGCAGGTTCACTTTCTAATGCTACATACAAATCAGCTGGAACCAGTCTTTCAGCTACCGTCCTTCCAGGCGTAATCAAATCTGGAACTAAATCCGTCACAGTAGATATGGAATTTGCAGATGAATTGTCTGCGCTCGTTATCCAGGTTCTATCTTCAACAGGTGAGGAATTAGGCCGCAACGCACCAAATTTAGTTAGTAATGCAAATGACATGGGCGATTGCCATTATACAAATACATTCACTGTTTATCTAAAAACCGGAGTAACTGATAAAGATTTAAAGAATTGTAGAATGGTTATTTCCGCAAGAGCAATCACTAGAAACTGGACACCACTAAAGCATCCTTACGCAGCCATAGATGATGCCTTTGCATATATAAAAATCAACAGCTTCACCGCCCAATACTAGAAAAAGCACCTCACTGTGAGGTGCTTTTTTCGTTCTCTAAATCAATCCAAAATGCTTAAGCGCATTATAAATTCCATCTTTATCAAAATCAGTAGTGACATAATCTGCAACTTCCTTCGCCCTGTCTGTACCATTTCCCATGGCAATTCCAACATGAGCCGCCTGAAGCATATCAAGATCGTTTTCACTATCTCCAATAGCGTATGTATTGGCTAAATCAATTCCTACAAGTTCGCAAGCCTTAATCATACCGGTCGCTTTATTGTGTCCCACTGGAACAAGCTCACAAACATTTTCATTATGTTCAATAACCTGATAATGGCTGGAGAGCTTGTCAAAACACTCAAGCCTCTTATCTGCTTCCACCTCAGTAGCGCATGACATTTTATTAATAACCCAGTCACCATAATAATCGCCACCTACTGGAACAAGATTCTCTCCAACATCGCGACGAAGAACATTGCCAAATGGATCATCAATACCGAACTCATCATCATCCATGTAAATGTACTTTGGACCTTCGAGGATTGGTCTAAAACCGTAATCACGAATTAACTCTACAGTATGCTTTACAACATCCTTATCAATAATGTTCTGATAGATAATCTTTCCGTCTATCTCAATGTGACATCCACAAGAACAAACGATTCCATCAAAGCCAAGTCCAAGCAAATCTGGATCATTAATAAAAGCACGGGCTCTACCACTACAAATAAAAGCCAGATGCCCGTTCTCTCTGAGCTTTTTTATTGCTACCTTAGCACTTTCTGGAATAAATTTATCATAATCCCAAATTGTACCATCTATATCAAAAAATACTGCTGATTTCATGCTAATCCTTTTTTGTCAACTTTCTAAATAACTTTGTTTCGAGACGCTCTGCTCTGGTTACAAATGAAACCTGAGTATCACGTATCGTAATTACGTAGTGACCACTAATCTCATCGATTTCCTGCTCCACGTAGTTCATTATGCTCTCTTCAAGACTGCGGTGAGCAATAATATTATGCTTAAGTAAAAGGTTGATTACATGTGTCTCAACTCCTGCATCTGCAACCTCAATAAAAGCCTCATCAATCTTTTTATCTGCAATAAATTCCTCAAGCTTATCAAGACCTATTAATGAATCAAAGTGATCGATATAGTCTGTAACACCTTCGTTATTCATTGCCACACCAACAATTTCATAATCATTCTCAAAGGATCCCTTAAGAACTCTTCTGATAACCTCCTGCGAATGATTACTATCACAAACGATTATCAGTTTTGGGCAAAGTGCGGAATGGAATCTGCTAAATCTGATAAAGCATTTTAATGCACTACGCTCAAATAATAAACAGATATAGCAAACAACAAATGCTGCACCATATACGCTTCGAGAAAAGTTCTGGGCGCTCTTGATACCATAAAGAACTACTGTAAAGAAAGCCCAGCTAACAAAAACCTGTGCAAGTAGCGTCTGGCATTCCTTGAAAAAGCTTCGCTTGATTACACCTGACAGGTTTTTACTTATAATCAGTGTTAGAAAATATACGGCTGATAAAACAACACCATAGTCAAAGAACAGTTCTCCATGATGAACCGGTCTGGCCAAGTATCTGAACTGAACAACAGCAATATACCCGATGATAAGCGCAACCATATCTAGAATTATAAAGTCAGCATGCTTTTTCATGTATAACAATATTTTTTTCATTTTATTCTCCTAAACCCAAAGACGGAACCATAGATTATGGTGTGCTCTGGTAAAATTATTTTTTGAATAAAAACTCATACGTTTTAACTTCCCCTTCTCTCCTATTTTAGAAAAACGGAGAAGAACATTCTTTTTGTCCTTTGGTAGCCAATCTGCTTTTGCAATTTCCCCAGCAAATTCCCTGGACTCATTTACAAATGCTTTCTTCTTTTCAAATAAACTTCCTTGTTTAAAATCTTCTAAATTTCTGGAAGCTTTTTCAGATTCTGTCTCTGTTGTGGCGCCCATAGTGTTAAAGCCTGTCTGTCTATAATATGCCAAAGGCTCATCAATAGCAACTACCTGTCCCATAATTGCAGCTGTTTCCAGAACCAAAACATCATGCATAGGAATCTTTTTCATATCCAGTTGTGGAACTAACTGTACCACCAAATCCCTAAGCTGACGATTGAAACACATAGTGCATCCCGCCGCCGGATTATCGATAAGAATCTGAGTATAAGCTGTGTTGTCCGGCATTCTTCCAATGTATCTGATGAAAGAATCCGAAAGAACATTGAGTTCCTCATCTACAACTTTCATATCTGTGAACACGCACACCGGCTGAATTTCATCACCTTCGTGATGAAAAGCTCCCTCCGCAGCTGTAAGCTCATCTATAGAATGTTGAAGCTTCTCAGGGAACCAGACATCATCCTGATCACAAAATAGATAATAATCCGCCTCAACTCTGCCCAACATCCATAGAAAATTCTCTTTGGCCCCACCACAGGAATGACCATAAAAAATCTCCATCCTGTCAGGGTATTTATCTCGATATTCATTTATTATCTCTACTGTACCATCAGTAGAACCATCATCATGAACTGCCAGTCGAAAATCCTGATTGGTCTGTTCAAAAAGACTATCTAGCTGCTGCCTTATGAAACGTTCGCCGTTGTAGGTAGCAAGAAGTATCACTATATCTTTCATTATCTGTTAAACCCGTATCCAGTTCCTGTCTTCTTCTTGAACTTAATGTTATCAATGAACAGGCTAAGATTAGCCAATGAACATGTAATCTTCCCGAATGTATTGCTAGCTCTAAACTGATTCTTATAACTTATCATCTCATGAAGAGTAAAAATATCTTCCTGCTTAAAATACTCACAGTCATGTAATAAATCGATAAAATCAAAAACAGATTCATCTGTGACAGTAGTATCAGCTGATAAGTTAGCTGCTGTATATTTATGAACATATAGTGGCTCATCATAATAATGGAACTTTAATCCCTTTGCCAGCATCAACAACCAGAGAAAATAATCATCTGCACCATTCTTTGTCATAATATGTTCTTTCCAAAATTCTGGAATAGACGCCTTCTTTATAAGGCACTGTCCTGGAGAAATAATCTGAATTCCAATTCGTAAATACGTAGTTAAGTCTCCAACCAAAGCCTTATGTGCAGCATTGCGGTACCACAATAACTGGCTCCCATCTGACTGCTCTAAAGATGCATTGCTAACCTCCACATCAGCTTTAGATGTAACTGCTGACTTTAAAAGCTTAACAAGAGCATCATCAGTAATGATGTCATCCTGATCTAAAAACATGATGTATTCACCAGTAGCTTCTGCTAACCCTGCCACCCGACTATAATGAATACCTTTGTTTTCTGGATTGGTTATTACTCGTAGGAACTGACTCTCTGCTTCAGGAGCCTCCAACTTTTTCCAAGGACTGTCATTCACAAGAATCACTTCAAGCTCATGCCCCATTTTTGTGAGGGACAATTCATTGGCAATAAGTGCATCCACCAATTTATCCATATATTTATCACCCTCATAAAATGGGGTAATTACTGAAATTTTCATAATATATTACTCCAAAAAAAAGAAACTATTCAGCACCCATTCGCAAAATCACACTTTTAGTGTTTTCCTTTTGCTCATGTGTGTATCTCACCAAATAAATTAAAATATAAAAGAGAATGCTAGCATTCTTTTTATATTATAATTTACTTGGCTCCGAATAGTTTCATTATAACCTTTACGAGGTATATTTGTCCATTTAGTCTATTTAGAACCTGAGCCCTTTAAAACAACTGCAACTGTCTTAAAGATAATCTGTAAATCAAGGCCAAGTGACCAATTCTTGATATATTCCGTATCAAGAGCCACAACCTCTTCGAAATCAGTAATGTCGCTTCGGCCACTAACCTGCCACATTCCTGTAAGACCTGGACGGCTGGCAAGACGCGCTTTGTGATGAAGCTCGTACTGAACAAACTCGTTTTCTGTAGGTGGTCTTGTTCCTACTAATGACATATCTCCGATTAATACATTCCAAAACTGTGGAAGCTCATCAAGAGAATATTTTCTGATGAAATGACCTGCTGGGAAGATACGAGGATCGTTCTCCATTTTGAACATGAGACCGTTCATCTCGTTCTGATCCATAAGGTCTTTCTTACGCTCTTCGGCATCTGTGTACATGCTTCGGAACTTGTAGAATTTGAACCGACGTCCATTCTTTCCTATACGTGTCTGTGAGAAGAATACAGGACCTGGTGCCTGAATCTTAATCACTGGAGCAAGGAAGATAAATGCTACTGCACACAGGAGCAATCCTACCAAACTTCCTAAGATATCCATCAAACGCTTGCAGAATGCCTCGCGGTTTGTAGCCATATGCATACTTGTAGTCATGGTGATGTAATCACCATAGTACTCGATTGTACGGTTCTTCATTAAGTGCTCTGTATGAATAAGAGAAATGTGAACTGTACATCCCAAATCAGTAAGACGCTCAGCAAGAAGTTCCTCGCTGTATCTGTTCTTACCATCGATGAAAACCTCATCAACAACGTTTGTACGAATGTATTCAAATACAGAATCACAATTACCAACAACAGGAACACCCTGGATTTTCTTGCCTACCCAATTCTTGTCGATAATAGCACAACCTACAACCTTATACTCTACATAATCTGAGCCAGCCAATTGGCTAAGGCAGTGATTAATTGTACTAGAATCTGCAATAACAAGCATTGTAGACTTTAAGCTGTCGTCATGCTTGCGCATACGAACGATACGCTTGAAAATAATACGTGAAGCAAACATTATCAAAACCATAAGTACGAACCATAATGAAATAACAGTTCGTGAAATACGGTTTGAATATCTAAATGCATAGAGGAATATTAATATTCCACATAAATTGATAAAAGAATGAATTACAACCGCCTTTAATTCCTGCCACTTATTTCTATGAACAATACCTGTATATGGATCTCTGAGTGCTGCATTTAAAATGCTTGCAAACACAATCATAATCAGGATATTTTCATAAATATACTCGTGTGGAATTACATTCCAAAAGAGTATTTTTTCGAAGCGGAAAAACAGGGCAATTATCAAAGCAACCAATGCTGAGAGTGTATCTAATAAAATTACATCCCAGTGTTTAGCCCAAAACTTTTTCTTTTTCTTGTACATTAACCCTACCCTTTATAATACAACACCGTTTTTCTGAAGTAACTCTCTTGCACTATCAACTGAATCTACCCCATGAAGATTCTTGATTGGTGCGAATTCATAATTTCTATCAACCTCGAATGCAAGGTTATTATCCATCATGTGAATCATATCAAGAACGAGAAGCTCAAACTTATATCCGTTTGGCTCTGTAGGCGATACCTTCTCACCTGCCTCGTTAACGAATGGAATCTTCTTCTCAACTACGTGTACAACAAGGTTATTGTCAACAATTTCATCAAGCTTCTCAACTGAGAATAAGTAGTTAAGAATAACACCATATTTGTAAAGAAGGCTTCCGTCCTCAGCCTTTGCTTCAGACATTTCCTTTGACATCTCGTAATACTCAACGATACTTGGCTTACCATCCTCTAAGCAGAGAAGACCCATCTTCTCAGCTGGCTCAACCTTACGTACTACCTTTGAACCTGAAACATAGTTTCCAAGGATTGTAGCTCCAATAAATAATGGATCTGCGATTCTCTGAAGAACGTTATCTACAGCAAATACGTTAATCCACTTAAGACCACGTGCCTGGATATCTCCCTTAAGACCTGCCTTCATCATAGATGCATACCAACCACCATTTCCGTTTGGTGATGTAGCAAGACGACCTTCCTCCTCAAGGAGAAGCTTTCCATCATAATCAACAGCACATGCCATATCCTGAATGAAGAACTTAACATACTCAGGATTGTATCCAAAGTAATTGTGCTCCTTAAAGAACTTTTGTGTAACCTCATCATTCTTCTCGCTAGTCATAATATAAAGAGGTACGAATGCACCAGCCTTATTTACAACTTCCATAAGGTTGTTAATGAGACACTCAAAAATGAATAACTCATGTGTCTGACCAACGTTGTAGCAGCCCTTTGGTAAATCAAAACCAAGACGAGTACCCATACCACCTGCAAGAAGTACTGCTCCTACCTCGCCCTTCTTAATTGCTTCAAGACCAACAGCTTCGAACTCAGCCTTTCTCTCTGCGATCTCTGAAAGCTCAATAGCTGGAGGAACTGTAAACTCTCCTCTGGCGTTATTTGAATCATTTCCGATGAGCTTGAAATCTGACCAGTTGATGTTTTCGATCTGAGCGAGGAAAGCTTCCTGCTTTTCTGCTGAAAGATCATCAAAACCTCTCATTACGTGTCCCTGACCAGCTTTTTCAAGAATCTCAATTGCTTTTTCCTTTGTCATATATCTCTATCTCCCTACTAAATTATTTTCACCGTGATACAATTTGTTGCTAAATCCTACCAAACTTTAGCCACAAATTTTACAATGTTCACAGTTTCTTCACAAGTGTATATATAATACTATCTTTTTGGTAAAAAATGTGCATAAAAATGCATCTAATTTATGTGGCATAATAGTGATTTGACACACCAACCACTTGTGTGTGTATATTTAGCCACAGATGAGTACTTTTATCTGAGCTTAAATACCTTTAATACATTTCTAGCTATACCTTTAACGGCTCTTTTTATTACTCTTTTAATATGTGTCTTTTTAAGATTATTCTTATCAAATGAATCCTGAAGAAGTCGATTATATATATCAGAATAATCCTTCTTTTCAAAACAAGCTGCAGAATCCTCCAGCTTATTAAGTTCATACAATCTTATATTATCAAAGTTCAGTTCTAGACCCAGAAAAGCAGCCAGTCTTTCCATTTCCTTCATTCCATCTAAATATTTAAACAGATTGATCTTATTATAGCTGTCATTCTGAGACGACCATGAGCCACTGTCTGTGTTCATCATATATCTATAGGCAGCAAAATACTCACCTAATGTGTATATCTTTCCTACAGATAGCATGCAAAGAATCTGTATTACATCCAGCATTTTTCTAGGTTCAAATTCACTACCTTTGACTTTTGCCAAAATCTTTCCATATGCTGATTTTCTATACATGGATGTGGCTGTCTGTCCCGGAAAAATATACTTCTCGTAATCCTTGATTGTATACTCTCCAGCCTCTTTTTTGTAATTTGTATATTTCTCGGCTTCTATCTGTCGCTCTTCATTTTCGTTTACAATCTGGCATAATCCAAAACAAGCTACACAGTCTGGATGGGAATCCATAAATTCCACTTGTTTTTGAAGCTTATTGTCGTCAATCCAATAATCGTCACCTTCTACAAAGGCAACATATTCGCCATGAACTCTAGTTAGCAAATCTGCCTCGTTACCATACATTCCCAGATTCTTTTCCCGAATAACAGGAACCATAATATCAGGGTATTTTTCTGCAAATTCCCTGATAATATTGGCATTGCCATCTGTAGAGCAATCGTCACCTACAATGACTTCCATTTCGAAGTTAATCTTCTGTGAAAATATACTTTCAAGAGTATGCCTTATATATTTTTCCTGGTTGTAAGTGGCTACTACGACACTTACTTTCTTTTCACCCATAAATTACTCCTCAACTAAATCTTCAGGGCTCTCATAACCATCAACAAGCTCATACTTGTTTAGTAATTCTGCTATCTGCTCCTTTGAACAGAACATCATAACATCGATTATAGATAAGTTTGGGATGAAATCATCGCAAAACTGCTTATATGATACATCCTGATCCATATTAACAAATTTTAACTCAAGACCATTTGCTGTAAAAAAGTTCTGAAAATAAAGCTTTGTTCCACCTATAGCATTGTAATATTCTGTAGCTCCAAGCTTCTTGCAGGTAGCAACAACATAATTTTCTCTTTTATAATCTCTGTCAAGATTTACATCTCTTGAAGCACGAATGATTGGTGTTGTAATACCAAGCTCTCTTGCTGTAAGCTTAATGGCATTCTCTAAGAAAGCTGCAATATTTTTGCCCTCTTCTGTAAGACCATATTCAAGCACCTGCTTAACATGCTCATATACATGCTCAAAATTAGGCGCATGTCTGTATTGACACTGGAGTGTATGAAGCATCTTCTCGATTTCTTCCTCAGTAAGTGCTGTCTCTGTCTCACAGATCAATTTGTTCTGTGATGGCTTGTGAACTGGAAGTCTGAAATACTGTGGTTCCTCATTCACTAAAATCTTATTTCTGTTTATATATCCCTGTTTAATATAATTTAAATTATCTGCAATAACATACTCATCTACTGCATTCATAAGCTGCCAATATCCAAGATATGGAAAAAAATATGGCTGATTAATTCCTACTTTCATTTTTCATCTCTCTTTTCTCAATAAGATCACAAATTCTTTGTACCTGGTACATTTCCAGGTCTGTATACAATGGCAATGTTAATATCTGCCTTGACACTCGATGTGCAATTGGAACATCCCCGTTGAAATCAAAATCTTTATAACAAGCAAATTCATTAGTAATCGGATAGAAATACTTTCTAACATGAATTCCCTGTTCACCTAAAAGCTTATGCAAATCATCTCTATTTATACCGTAATCATCCTCATTAACAATGATTGGACAATATGTATAATTCAACTCTACTGCGTCCTCATCATATTTAAGGAGCTGAATACCCTTTATCTTTGAGAGTCGCTCTCTGTAATAGTCATAGAGCTTTTTTCTTTTAAGTCGATTTTCTTCAAAATGCTTAAGATTGCAAAGTCCCATTGCTGCCTGGAACTCATTCATCTTTGCGTTAGCACCAACATACTCCACATTTTCTTCGTCCATAATTCCAAAGTTGTGAAGCTGGTAAACTCTTTTTATAACATCATAATCATTAGTAACAGCACAACCTCCCTCGATTGTGTTAAAAGCTTTTGTTGCATGGAAACTGAACATTGAAGCATCTCCAGCCTTGGCAATGCTTTCTCCATTAACTTTCTCTCCAAATGCATGAGCCGCATCATAAATTACTTTAAGATTATGCTTCTTGGCAATTTCTTCAATCTTTTTAATATCACAAGGCATGCCATAAACATGAACTGGTACTATAGCTGATGTCTTGTCTGTAATAAGTGATTCAATCTTATCCGCATCGATTGTACAATCACTTTCCTTTATATCACAAAAAACTGGAGTTAATCCATTCCTGACAATGGCATGGGTTGTGGAAGCAAATGTAAATGGCGTAGTAATAACTTCTCCCGACAGGTTCATAGCCTGTAAAATCATTTCAAGTGCCATATGTCCATTACAAAGTGTAAGACACTGCTCCACATCTAAATACTCCTTGAGCTGTCCAATGAACTCCAGAGTATATTTACCCAAATTTGTAAGCTGATGGGTATTCCAAATATCTCTAAGATATTCTTCGTACTCCTCAAAAGGCGGGAGTACTGGTTTTGTAACATAAATTTCTTCATTCATAACATTATTACTCATAACAACATCCCTTAAAAATCATTCATAAGCTGCTGTATTTCAGCATCATCTATAACTGTTACCTTTGTATCACTAATTCTATATACACGGTTGCATGCCGATAATACACTAGGTCTATGAGTTGTAAGGATACATGTGCGCTTTGCATCCTTCCTCATAAGATTGCTTAGAACTTTTCTCTCTGTAGCTACATCAAGAGCTGAAGTCGCCTCATCCATAAGTAGGATAGGTGTCTTTCTAAGGATAGCTCTTGCGATAGCAAGTCTTTGATTCTGTCCCTCAGAGAATCCAACTCCGCTTTCACCAATATTGTGGTAAATACCATCAGGAAGCTTCTTAACAAAGTCGTATGCGCAAGCCTGTTTTAGAGCATCTATAATCTCTTCATCAGTGGCTTCTGGTGCAATAAGCTGCATATTTTCCTTGATTGTTCCAGAAAGCATTGTATTACCCTGTGGAACATACGCAATAAGTGAACGGGTCTCTGTTGAGAATGAATATTTATCTCCATTCTCACCTGGAAGCTGAGCATAAACGTTACCGCTACCAGCTTTTATAATTCCAAGAAGTATACGTAGCATTGTAGTTTTACCCTCTCCCGAAGGACCTACAAGAGCAATGATTTCTCCTGGATTTGCCTCAAGCTGAACATCATTAAATATCTGATTACCATTCTTATATGCAAAGCTCATATTTTCTACACGAACTGAAACACCATCTTTTTCTGTCTCTACAGCAAACTTTTCATATTCTGCAGTTTCAACAAGCTTTTCGTTATTGATATCAAGGACTTCTCTAACACGCTCGATTGATACAGTAAGCTGAAGAGATAATGGTATCTGCTGAAGTAATGTTTTTCCTGCTGTTGCAATTCTGTATGCCATCATAATAACTACTGTAAGAGTACCAAAAGTCATTGCTCCAGAATCTACTCTAAAGAATGCCCAACCGATACAAATAATGGCTGAGAAAATACCTGCAAGGTAAGTAATAATCCAAGACAACAGCGAGAAAAGATTAGACCTCATATCTGCCTTATATCTATCCTGCTCTAAAAGAGTGATTCTTCTGTAGAATTCATCTGCCAATCCAAAAGCCTTAACAGCCTGAATATTGTGGAATGACTCTTTACTATACGCTGTCTCCCTACTTTCAATCTGTCTTATTATATTCTGTGCATCATACATCTTCTTCATGAAAATTCTAGAAGAAAGAACGATGATTGGAGCTACTATAATAACAACAAGAATCATACTTGCATCATTAACAAGGATAACTGCAAGGCACACGATTACCATCGCTGACTGTGTGATGATTGTAGTCAAAAATGAGCCAGCATTCTGTGAAATAATCTTTGCATCATTTGATATTCTTGAAATCAAATCTCCAGAGTGAAAGGCAGTAAGCTCTTCCCAATCCGCTTTTAATATCTTTTTAAAGAGCTTCTTTACCAGATCAGCCTGCATTGAATTGAAGTTCCATGCAGCAATACGATTTGCTGAAATACTTAAAAATGACATTACTACAAACATTACCACATAGAGCAATCCCATTCTGATAACTTGATTTGTATCCTTGGAAATCGCAAAGTCTACTACGTTTCCAACTTTATAAGTTATAAAGAAATCTACAACCAACTTTAATATTTCAACAAATGCATAAAACAAAATTCGTCCTAAATACATTCTGTAGAATGAATAAGCCCATTTAAGATTTACAAAAAGTCGGTTTATTATTCCATCTTTAAATTTTAATAATTTATTCTTATACTTTCCCAAAACAACTCTCCGTTTCTATGCTTTGCTTGCTCTGTTTTCGTCGTATCCCTCAGGATTCAGTATTGCTAACAGATATTCTTTACGTTGATGATTATCCAGTTGAGCGAAATTCTTAGTGTACTCGCTAATCATGATTCGCCTAAATCTATTATTTAATCCATATTTCTTGAAGGTTTCGTGATTATATGTAGGCATCAGCCAAATTATTTCTTCAAATAATGAATACACAATTAAACGATAAAAATCTGTATAAAACTGATTTTTACAACACTCAACCCTGTCTCTATGGGCATCCACAATGTCGAAATGCCTTAAGTTAGAGGATTGTTCTGAACTAGTAATACTGTTAGCTCTCATTCTGTAGTGATACAACGATTTATCAACGGTACAGATTATATTTGAAGCATCTATAATCCTATGAATAGCAAATTCATCTTCATGAAGCCTACCTGTTTGGAATTGAACCTCATCAAAAATTTCTCGTTTATATAGCTTGTTAACAGCTACGATAAACGCCAGATAATCCTCGGTAAAGATATTTCCAAGCACTTTCATGGCTGAAGTTTTTGAATAGGCTTTATCTCCATGAATACATATTTCCTGTGGTACATCCAACTCTTTTATTAGTCCACTTATGATAACATCTGCATTCTTTTTAAGTGCTACATTCAGCATGGCTTCTACATAATCAGAATCAACCCAATCATCTGAATCTATTAACGCAACGTATTCTCCAGAGGAAGCATTTATTCCTGTGTTTCTTGCAGCGGAAAGGCCTTGATTTTCTTGATAAATATATACAAATCTCGGATCTTTTTCTGAGTAAGACTTTGCTATTTTTCCTGAGCTATCTTTGGAACCATCATCAACCATTACTACCTGAATATTTTTATAGGTCTGACTAGCCAATGAATCCAAACATTCTACAAGATATTCTTCAACATTGTAAATTGGAACCACCAGGCTAACCAATGGATTTGTCAATTGATTAACAACTTCCTGTACGCCGATGTGTTCTGCCAGAGCTCTTACAAGCTCTGGCTCATTTACGTAAGAAATCTTTCTTGCAAATAACTTATCGCTTTGTTTCAACTCATCTAAATCCGTATATATGAATTCATAAGGTTCTCCGCGTTTCCAATCTATTAGTCTTAAAACATCTCCGGCAATTCTATCTTTATATTCTGAATTATATGCCAATGTGGCCATAAAAAACTCATCCGGCGTATTAGCAAAGGTGGAAAGCTTCATGATTTTGCTTTTCTTTGATAGCACAAATCTTGCAAAATCGTCTGTAATGGAAACCCAGTTATCGCCTTTAACAAAATCTATATCAGGATAATTATTCCTCCTGTCAAAGCCTCTTGATTCCTGCTTTCCAACAAGTTTCCAGTTAATGTTTTTTAACCATCTAAAGAATGCATTCTTTTTGCCAGGACCATCAAAATGTCCACGTCCAATCCAACGCATAAAGTAGTGATAATAACGTATTTTCCATGCGAAATCATCGCCTTCATCACCCTCGAAATGGTAATTAATGTATTCTAAATCTTTATCTTTCAATAAAGCATGTATGTAATCTTGATTTTTTAAAGGAAAATCTATTCCTGAGAGGAAATGATAATAGTGATAATGTCCTGCTTTTGTAGCACATTCCAGCAGATTAAGCTCACACTTAACGAAGCTCGAATGGCCCCAACGTACATTCATTCTAGGAACGAAAACCAAGCCAGCGCTTTTTACCCATGACTTTATTTCGTCATGATTCACGTGACTGGTTTTCTTATCGATATGCAAATAAATGTCATTCCTATCATCATCAATAGCCTTCAGTAAATAATGCAATGATTCGAAATCATTATGTGCCATGATGAGATATGCATGTTTCTTTTCCACAACAAATCTCCTTTAGGATAACTGCCACTCTCTGATAGTATCCCATTTTCGCAATTTGCGATAAATATCATATATACTCAGATATATCTTTTCACAAAAGTCATCTCTAACATAAGCGTCTATATATAAACCATATCTGTAATAAAGACGAACCTTTTCCTTACAATAAAAGTCTTTGAACTCATCTTTGTGTTTTAACGATTCAATAAGATATCTGTAGTAATATTCATCATTCACCTCTTTTACAAGCTGCAGTGCTTCCTCTGCATTATGCCTCCAAAATCCATGAAGCGTAAGCTTGTAAAAAAGCTGATAAAACTTATCTTTAAGTTCTCCCGAAAAAACCTGATTAAATCTTGGCTCTATTCCCTTCACCAAAGCCAAATGCTCCCTAAAATTCTTTTCAAGGGATTTGGCATTTTCCATGGCCGAATTTTCTCTGATGAGATAATAATATATTCTGTCCTCTATACAATTAATAGATGAGGCATAAAAGCCATAGCAAATATTAAAAGCTAAATCCTCACCAAGATGACAGTTCTCATCAAATCTGAGGTGATTATCTTTAATGATTGAGGTAATGAAGAGCTTGTCCCATACCTCGAATCCGATAAAGTATTCAAGGAGCTCGTCCCTAATAAGCTTAAAACGTGCCTCTGGTGTTTCTGTGTGCTTAATTCCTTTTGTAAAATTAAATGGCTCAAGTAAACTGTCAGCTTCGTCTATACGATTATATTGACAATTAACCCAGCTCGCACCTGATGACTCAATTGCATTTACCATTATCTCCACTGCATCATTTCTCAGGTAGTCGTCCGCATCGACAAACTGTAAATAATATCCTGTGGCAATTTCAATGGCAAAGTTTCTAGTAGCAGAGACTCCAACATTTTCTCTACGAAAGCCCTTGACCCTCTCATCCTTTTTCATAAAGGACTCGATGTGATTCCAAGTATTGTCTTTAGAACCATCATCAACAACCAATATCTCTATTTCAGAATAGGTCTGAGCCAAGATTGATTCCAAGCATCTGTCTATATAATTTTCCACGTTGTATGCTGGAACAATTATAGATACCAGCTTTTTCGTGTTACACATTTTTCACTCTTCCTATTACTTTATAAATGTTTTGCAAAACAACCCAGGTGAAATTGTAAACATCTTATATTTAGCTTTCTGCTTATCACTAAGTAAGTGAGAGTATTCCGCATATACCTCAGCATATTTTTTCTTTACAGCATTCTGCATGTTTACATTTCCATCTTTATAATATTGAGCAAGCTTAATGAAAATCCACTTAACCAGAGAAAGAACAAAATCCTTTTCTCCATCCTCATCCAGCTCATTAGCAATCTTGATTCGCTCTATATAAGCATCTACGAATTCCAGATGATATAATGCACTTTTATTCTTCTCACCAGTAATACTTGTTTCATTAGTTCTATATACATAGTTTTGTAAAGGAACAAACGTAACCTTTTCAACCGTTCTAAGAATGTTATTAATCATGAACTCATCTTCGTGAAATTTTCCTTTTTCAAATCGAAGATCAGTAAATATATTTCTTTTATACATCTTATTCCATAGAACAACCATTATGACATATTCTCTTGAAATAGGATTGGTTAACCAGCTTAAACATCCCTTTGGGTCCAACTGAATCACCTTGTCCAAAGGTGTTTCAGCTTCACTAAGTTTTACAGAAGCTATATCGCACATGACGATATCTGAATTAGTCTTATTCATAGCTATAATAAATGTTTCAAGATAATTTTCTTTTACGAAATCATCATTGTCTATGAAACAGATATAATCGCCCTTTGCCATGTCCAGCCCTTTATTTCTGGTTGCAGCAACTCCTGAATTAGACTGATGCACCACCTTTACTCTGGAATCCTTTTTATACCACTCGTCACAAATGGCACCGCTAGAATCCTTCGAACCGTCATCTATAAGTATCAATTCAAAATTCTGATATGTCTGCTTCATTATCGAAGAAATACAGTAATCAAGAAATTTTTCTGCATTGTAAACTGGCACAATGACTGATATTAATTTATTCTGTGTACCATTCTCCAAGTTACTTTTCTCCTTTAATATGGTCTTTTAAATTCATTATTTTCTCAAGAATCTTTGAACCTTTTTCTTCACCAAATAATCTATTCAAGAACCTCATTAGGGCTATATATTTTTTCTCTCCCTTATTTTTCCAGCTGGCATCAAAATGATGGATTGAATAAGTATTATCTGTAATTGTTATCTTCCCTGTCGACCAACTCTTAGGGCAAAAATATTCAGTAGGGAATATATCAATATCTGCAATTCTCTGTTTGGAACCATCAAGCTTTAGTCCATGTTTAAGCAAAACTTTTGTACAAAGTCTTGGACTTTCTATATTCTGTAATTCACCATCGATTAATTCATATGGCTCATCACCTTCATAGCAGGCAATCATTTCTTTAAAAATTGGAAGGCCTGGCATGCAGCCAAATCCCTGTCCATCATTAACTACCTGAGACGATTCAAATCCCTTAAATGCCTTTAATTCGCAAAGAGGTGTTAAATCTTTGACAACCTCAACATCAGTATCTAAATAAATCCCACCATGGTTGTACATGATATCCAATCTGGCGTAGTCCGGTACAAATGCCCATTTTTTCTCCTGATATGCCTTTTCCATATAAGGATGCTTATGGACATCATAGTTAGTCTCATTCCACTCTTTTATTTCAAAATCAGGACAATACTTTTTCCAACTATCTATGCACTTTTGAACAGACTCAGGTTTTGGTTTTCCACCAAACCAGCAATAGTGTATTGTCTTTGGAATTAATAACTCGCTCATTCTATCCTCACTCTTCATTGAAGTTATCTAATATATCTCTTATAATCTAAATATGAATAAAACACTCACAACAATTATTCCATTTTTCAATGGTGGCAATGATATTTGCACCATGCTCGATAGCATCTTATCAGGAGCAATTTTGCCCGATGAAATTCTTCTTATCGATGATGGTTCCACCGATAACTCATCAAGTATCGCCATGGATTATGCTAACCGCTGTCCGTTTATTAAATACATAAAGCAAAATCATGCAGGCGTATCTGCCGCTAGAAACTTAGGTCTCAAATATGCCACATGTAATTGGATTAGCTTCCTAGATGCAGATGACTATATCGAAAAAAATTTTTACAAGGAAATGATGAATGCCATTACTGACGATTCCTTTGGCGGAAGCGTCTGCGGTTATTTCACTGAAATAAATGGTCTTTCGACACCATATTCCGGATCATATCCGTCTGTTATCGATTCATCAACTCTCTTAAAAGCAATGTTTTCTGACGAAAATGTTAGAGGCTTTTTAGTCACTCGCCTCTTTAAGACTGAGCTTTTAAAAAACATTTCCTTTAATGAAAATATAAGTATTTGCGAAGATCTGTTATTCCAAAGCACATTTTTATCAAAATATCCTGATTTAAAATTTGGCTTTGTTAATCTTCCTCTGTATCATTATGTGCAAAACAGCACATCTGCTACCACTAGCTTAAATCTGTTCAACGGAACAGAATATAAATATAAACCCGCCTTCGATGAAATCAGAAAACTAATCTCAGAAGACTTTATAGAAGACAGCTATAATTCGATTCTCGAATATAGCATGTACAGCTTATTAAAGGAATACAAAAAAGGGAATAAATCTCTTTTACCTCAAATAAGAGGAGTGCAAAAGGAACTTAAAAATGTTCATCCCGTTCATCACTCTAAAAGACGCGTGGCATACCTAACTGCACCAATTTTATATAGTTTTTTCATCCCTTCATAAACTGGTATATACCACGGAAGAAATAGAATATCTGGAACATTCCAGTTCTTAAGCACACATATCTAAGTGTGCTTATTTTTTTTGCAGCATATATTTCCTTGAGAGTTGTCTGAAATTCTTTTGATTTCAACTCTTTACTTAGCTTATCCTTGGTGTTCGCTGTTTTTCGTTTCAAAGAAGCTTCGTACATACTTGAAAGACGACATACCCAGTCATTTATGTAAATACTCTTTACTACTAGTATATTCTCTTCAGTAACTCCCTTCTGAGCAGTAATCCAATTTATAAAACGTCTGTATATATATTTTGTATCCTCTAAATCATCAGCATGATATGTTATAGAAAGGCTATCGCCTGTTCTTTTAACATAGTGATAAAGGCATTTATTAATAACTCCAATATTTCCAGAACATTTATCTAGATAATCCAAATTAAACCTTAAATCCTCACCGATATTTATGTTCCTATCAAATTTGATATCATTCTCCTTAATAAAATTAAGGTTATAGCATTTGTTAGTAACAAAATTGAACATTTTTAGCCACGCTAATGTTGAAGCTGCAGCTCTTGAAATAAGATAATTCTCCCCTTCAACAAAACCATATGCAGATTCTAAAAGGCATTTCTTGTTCTTAACATTTTTGTTGTAGCGATTGTCAAAAAACATTCCACAACAAATAAGACTCATGTCAGAGTTTTCCCATTCGTTTATTGCCTGGACGTATCTTTCAGCCAAATCTGGTTCTGGATAATCATCTGCATCACAAAAGAAAATATAATCTCCTTTAGCATGACTTATACCTTCATTTCTAGTGGCAGAAACTCCCATGTTAGAGCGAGAAAACACATTGATTCTAAAATCCTTTTTTGCGTATTCATTGAGTATATCAAGCGTTTCGTCATCAGAGCCATCATTCACTACTATAATCTCTAACTCCTGATATGTCTGATTTAATAGCGCGTCAAGACAGTCTTTTATGCAATTCACTCCGTTGTAAACCGGTACTACTACCGATAATGTCTTATTTTCCATACCCTATGCCTTAATAATCCTAAACACAATCAAAGCTATTTTTTTTCTAAGAGAAATACTCTTTGGAACACCATACTTCCCCAATAGTTCATTATATTGCGTTCTAGCTCTCCCTTTTGTAGTTCCATTTACATTTCTGTAAACGTATTTAATATATTGAAGCAACACCAAAATGCTGTAATCAACCAGGTGCTGTTCATTTAACTTTTTAAAATATTGAATTCTCTCCTCTATCGCCAGAAGATAATCACCGTAACGCTTCTCCAATCCTGATTTCATAATACTATTATCACGTTGATAATATTTATAAAAGCAATCAGGCATATAAGTTACTATTTTTGACTTATATAAAACCTTATATGTTGTAGCCTCATCCTCGTGTAATCGTCCTTCAGGGAATCTTATGTCTTTCCAAAGCTCAGACTTATATAATTTATTCCATGCTGTGGTGCAAAGATTATTATTGCTCATCATCTGCATAACTGCTTCACGACCACTCCAAATTCCAGGCTTTACGTTCGTAAACGGCTCATCCGGTAATGTATCAAATACTTGAACAAATCCACATGCAGCGACATCTGCCTTACACTCGATTAAATGTTTCATCAATTTGTCAAGTGTATCAGCTTCAAGGTAGTCATCACTATCTACAAAGAAAATATAGCTACCAGTTGATGCATCAAGGCCTGCATTCCTTGCTCCTGATAACCCCCTATTTTCTTGATGGATAACTCTGACTCTTGAATCAACATTTTTATAATTATCGCAAATAATATCACTACCGTCAGTCGAACCATCATTAATAAGAATTATTTCTAAATCCCTATATGTTTGGTTAAGCAAAGAATTTATGCAGCGCTCCAATTCATTTTTAGCATTATAAATTGGAACAATTACCGAAATTTTATTTTGTGAACATTCTGTGTCTAAAATATTCACTAGTCTATAATAATAGCTATTGATATCAAACTCCACTACTCTTCTTGCCACAGAAAAGGCTTTTTTGCCAAGTAAATTTCTATAGTCAGAATCAACAGCCAGCTTTTCCATTTCCAAAGATAATTTCTGTATAAAATCAGAATTTTTATCAACTATTACAGCCCCATCACCCACTACTTCTGGAATCGCTCCGGAGTTTGTAGTAATAAGAGCCATGCCTTTGGCAATAGTCTCAAGTGCAACTAATCCGAATGGTTCTTCGTCCACTGTAGGCATAACAACCACATCAAATTCATTGTACTTTTCTGCCATCTGGGTCGTAGCCAAACGCTTATGGCAAATTATATTTTCATGGTATTTCTCAGCCTTATTAAATATCTTTTTTTCATAAGAACATAGTCTGTCTGAGAATCCTATGATTTCGAATATTAGTCTATTTTTTAATTCGGGTGTAACACGTATTAGCATTTGAATGAATGCCTCAACAGCCTCCATGACACCCTTATTAGGAATAATTCTTCCTGCATATAGGAATCGTATCATTCCATCATCTATTCTTGTTGTCATTGAATACTCATTTAAAGATATACCGTTATACAAAAGATGAACGACTGCATCTTCTGAGTATTTAAGTATTTGAGTTTTTATATATTGGCTAACAGCTATAAACTGCACGCCATTACTTACCAAAGTAGAGATGTACTTCGGAGTACGGTATACATCAACATCATTATGCATATGAAAATAAATTGGGTAATCTCTGGAAAAACCAGTTCTTTTTAATAGTTCAATTGCTAATGACATCTGATTTTCCACTATAACAGCAGAATAAGAACCATCCATTTTAGATGATTCTTCCATAAATGCGGCTATTATTTGCTTATCTAGTAAACGCTTCGCACTTTTAATCTTAATGCTTCTGTAGTATTTGTCGCAAACTCTATCCAGTTTTGAAATAATACCTTTTGGTGAAATTTGAATAATATTAGTACATGAGTACTTTTTCAATTCATAAGAATGATCAGCGACTGTGTACAAATCAATCGCATATTTCTTGGATATTTCATTTTGATTAACAATGCATGTAATTAACTCTTCAACGGCCCCGCCTTTTGAGGCAGGGACCGGAAGAATGCAAGGTGCGATAATAGCTATCTTTTTCATAATCTCACTATAAAGCTTTCAATCCACACTTATAGAGGTTAATAGTGCGGGCTACAACATCATCCCAGTTATATTTACTAAGAACATAATCTGCAGCCTGCTCCTTGTATGCACAAACTTCATTTTTGTTATCTAGGAGCTGAACAAGCTTGTCCTTTAAGTCATCAACATCTCCCTTTTTAAAGGTGATCCCCTTATCAGCGACAACCCCGGCAGTCTCATTAATATCACTTACAAGACAGCAGTTGCCATAGCTCATTGCCTCGAGAAGAGAAATAGGCATTCCTTCAACATCACTTGGAAGAACATATAAATATGCATTTGAATATAATTCTTCAAGAATCTGTCCCTGCTGGAATCCTAAGAGCATGATTCTATCATCTTCTCTGGCAGCTTTTTTTATCTTTGAAACATAATCGTTGCTATGGCTGGTACCACCAACGATAACAAGTTTCTTATCTGTATGTATCTGCTTATAAGCCTTTATTAAATAATGAAGGCCTTTCTCAGGTACAATTCTTGCAAGGAAGAGAATGTAGTCATCCTTCTTTAAGCCAAACTGTTCGGTAATCTCCTGCGCCTCAAGAATCTCCGGCTTGCCAATTCCGTTAGGAATAAGTGTTGCCTCTCTGCCATAAGTATCTTTGAAGAACTTTTTATTACCTTCAGAAAGAACAATTAACTCATCTGCATATTTTGCAGCGCATTTCTCTCCAAACTCCAAATATCTGGTAGCGAATCCGCCCCACTTAGCTCTCTGACTATCAATACCATGGATAGTAGCCACTGTGCGAATGCCAAGAATATGCGGGAGCCACAACATTGCGCAAGGGCCTGACGCATGAAAATGTATTACATCATAATGATGAAATACAGCATGCAATGTAGCCAACACCGAATAGATTGTAGCATTTAAACTTTTTTTCTCAGATGTAGGAACTGTAATAATGTGAATACCTTTGTACATTTTTCCAATTTCAACATCATTCTCTGCCCCTGAAACATGGTGACCTGCTCTGTTATATACATATACATCATGTCCTTCAGCCACCATTTTAGTTGCAAGCTCTTCTACAACTATCTCGATTCCGCCCTCACGAGAAGGAATACGCTTATGACCAATCATTGCGATTTTCATTACCAAATCTCCCTAACTAAATATCTAAAACTATCTCTTCTTGATATAAATAAATACTGTTGCTGCTGCAAATAAAAGAACAACGCCAGCCACGGCTGTTCCTACAAGACTAAGGATTCCCTTTAATCCTGATTGAGAATCCTCTTCAACATTCTCTTTACTAACAGTAACATCAAATGTGCCTAAATCAGTAACATTCTGCTGACCATCAACATCTGTGTAAGCAAGAGAGACCTGAATCTGCTGATTACCAGACTCTTTAAATGATACATAAAAATCCTCTGTATAGCTCTTTCCTGCGTATACAGTATCTAATTTAATCTCTTTGCTTGGGTTTGAAACATTACCATCAACTATAATTCTAGCATCTGTGATGTTAGCTGAACTCTGATTAACATAGCTGATTGCAAGTAATGACTTACCATTAACAATAGCATGTGAGCTTACATCAATAGACTTAACACCGATTGTGCTTCCACCAGATCTTGGAATAACAATCATTGCTTGATTTGATAATCTTGCATTCTGAGCTGCGTAATCAAACTGACAAATTAGATCAACTGCATCACCCATGTAAGTCTGACCAATTGTCATTGGAACAGAAACAGTCTTAGTCTTATCTGCGCCAATGTTTCCAACATAAATCTGGTTATCATTTCCATATGCTGGGTATAAGCTGCCTGTAGTGTTAGAAAGTGTCATCATTACACTTGTAGCAGCCATGCTTGATGATGTGTTATGAAGTGTAAGATTAACTGTAATCTCCTTACCAGCCTCAATCATACCACCATCTATTGTATAATCCTGAATCTCAATAATAGCAGCAACAGAACCCTCTACTGGCTCTGCAACAGTTGTTGTCTGTGTAGTAGTTTCTTCTGTAGCTTCAGTAGCTTCCTCAGCTGTTTCTCCAAGCTCCGTAGCATTAGCTACCAAGCTCATGTTTGTGCCTATGCAAATAATAGCAAAGAGGCAAACTGTAATTTTCTTTAAAATATTATTAAGGTTTTTCATCACTGCCTCCTAGTTTTTCTTTGAATTCTTTTTTGCATAACGCTCGTTCTGGAAGTAGTCATAATCTGCGTTAACATCGATGTACTGATCCATATCAAGCTTATTTACAATTGTTCCAATAAGATTAGCCTTCACTTCTGAAAGTGCATTTGCTGCATCAACAAGGCCTCGCTTTGTAGTCTCACCAATAGATGATACAAGAATTGTTGCATCAACATTAACAGCGATTACCTTAGCATCCATTGCAGCGTTAATAGCAGGCATGTCATAAATAATATAATCATATGTGTTTGCAAGCTCTTCTCTTGCTATATTCATCTTGTTTGAGCAAAGAAGTCTAACTGGATTATCAATAAGTTCTCCACATGGAATGTATGAAAGATTCTCTGTAGTAGTCTCACAAACAATTCTATCAAGAGTAACTCTATCCATAAGATAATCAGAAAGTCCCTCTGAAACATTTTCATTTAATCTCTTATAACGGTTTTTCTTTCTCATATCACCGTCTATAAGAACAGTCTTCCAACCTGAACTGGCAAGAGCGGCTGCAAGGTTGATAGCTACAGTTGTAGCACCATCACCAGCTTCACAACCACAGATAACGAAGCTCTTATATCCGTTCTGAGTCTTAAGAATATGAAGATTCATAACTGCCTGATCAAAGGCATCATTTAATACGTAATTATCATTTCTATATATTTCTAACTTCTTCATTTTAGCCCTCCTACTCCTTGTAATCTGGAATGAGTCCTATTACAGGAATACTCTCTCTAACTGATGCCTCTCGAACTGTACGAACCTTTCTGTCGAAGATTTCGCAAAGAACAACAATAGCACATGCAAAAACAAAACCTGCAGCCATAGCTAAAATACGCTTCTTCCATGCGTCAACAGTTGCATTCTTAGACATTGTATATGTATAAGCATTATCCAAAGTCTTAACTGAATCTGTATTCAAGATATCAGACATCTCGATTGCATATGACTGAGCCATAGCATCTGCCATCTCCATTGAAAGAGCTGGATCATTTGTAGTAGCACTAAATGAAATAATAGTAGCTGAAATATTCATGAAACTTGAAATAGCAGAGCTGCTTGAACTCTTTGTAGATGAAGAATTAACAGAAACTGCACCCTGTACATCTGAAGCTGAAACATCACTACGTCCAATGATTAACGCTGCTCTCTGGCTAACCTTATGTGAATTAGCTACATTAAGGTAAGCATTCATAGCTGTTACGGCGTTTGTAGCATCTGCATAAGAACCATCTGCTGCAGCATAAACAGTAGCGACTGCTGTATACTCATCCTCGCCTACATTAAGTGTTAAACCCAATCCTGCAATAAAGAACAAAATTGTAATCAATCCAATAAATTTCTTCTTTTTAAGTAATGCTGCCAAGCATCTTCCCACATCAATTTCTAACTCATTTTTAAACATAATTAAAAAAATCCTTCCTCGTTTAATAAAAATGATACTATTCGCAATGTAAATGATTATAGCATCAACCCCCAATACTTGTATATTGATATTTTCTTTATATTAACAAGCAATAATTTTTATTTTTTGTTTATTTTCACAAAAAATACACAAACGTATTTATAATCACTAACTCGTTCTAAGACGTTATAACAATTACAGCCATTTTATCACATTTTTCACATCATATTATAAAAGGTAACAGTTGTGTCTTTTACCTCACAAAGTACAAATGGGAGTATATTTTCAGAGAACATATTTTTTATAACTTTTTTCAAGGTCTTTTTTCAAATCTTACACATTTTATTCATACTCATTACCTACACTTTTTTTACGATGACAAATCTACCATGAAAGGAGCTGTTGTAACATATGAAAAGGTCTTTAGTTATCTTGTTAGTAGCAGTTCTTGCTACAACTCCTATTTCAGTTCTGGCAACTGGTTCCCCCGATGATCCTGCACCAATAGAAGAAACCACCACAGTTTCGGAACCAGCTAGTGCTCCTGAGGATACTACACCAATTGTAGAAACTCCGGCGCCAGCTGAAGAGGATCCAGTGGAATCTCCAACCGTCGATGGAGAACCAAAAGAAGAAACGCCAAAATCTGATGTAACTTCAGAAGAAGGAAATCTTTCTGAATCAGAAGGCGAGAAAGGTGCTGATGTTTCAGCTGAAGGTGAAGTCCCTGAAGGAGAACTTCCTGAAGAAAAACCAGAAGAAGAATCTACCGATGAGGATGAAAACAGCGAGCACGAGCACACATTCGAATATATATGCAATGATGACGGCACACATACTAAGCGATGCACTGGCTCAATCACTATTGAATTAGAGGATGGAGAAAGTGAAGAAGTTGCATGTGATTACGAAGAAATCGAACCTTGTGAATTCGGTGAAGACGGAAAATGTATTTACTGTGGTTACGAAGAACCTGAAGAGGAAGAGGAATTCAATCCTTCTATTTCCTTTTCAAATTCTAACTTAAGCTGTACTATCGGTGACTCTAATCCTGTAATTTGTCTCTATATATCCCAGGAAGATTACGATATTGCATATGCTCAGGTTTGCTATGGAAACTATTCGAAAAATCAATTTATCAATGTAGGTTTGGCACGTGGCAAATATTTTGATTATAGACAAAATGAATTTGTAACCAATCTTGGGGATGCATGGTATGGCAGTCCTAATATTCTAGGTGAGTACTCTGAGGGTAGTTATGACCTCAGGTCTGTTTATGTGCGCAGTACCAGCGGAGAATCAGTACACTACTCTCTTGAATCTGATACCTTACCAGAAGAGTTACAGAATAACTCTATAGAAGTTTCTGGTCCAAAAACCGTTTTTGGCAAAGTAAGGGATTTGTTATCTAGTTCTAATGATATGGAAGTAGATAAGTCGGCTATGGAAGAAAGTCCAGCTCCTGACGCAGATACTCCGGTTGTATCTGATCCGAGCAGTTATGTTGAAGAAGAAGTAGTAGATAATCCAGAGCCAGTAATAGCAGAACCTACACCTACCCCAACACCTAAGGCTACTCCGACTCCAACGCCTAAGCCTACACCTACTCCAACGCCTAAGGCTACTCCAACTCCAACACCT
>NZ_FQYQ01000013.1 GCF_900141825.1 Pseudobutyrivibrio xylanivorans DSM 14809
AACAACATAGAGAGCCGTAGTCGGATTTTTTTCCATCAGAGCATCGACTCAGCGAGGGAGCATAATGACGCCCCTTTATGGATAAGCAGAACGAAGGAATTAAGGACCCTGGAATCAGGTGATCCCGTATGACATGGGAGGTTAGGCTGCCGTAAGGACTTGGGGATAAGAAGGGCCAATCATAGTGATAATAAGACGACGTCTTATTAAGTGCACCCCAAATACCTGTATATCCGTAGTTTTGGCCGTGGGGAATGGCATGGACTTAGATAGCTTCATCTATGTGACTATGAAAAAGTGAGAAAAAGTGAGTTAACAAGAGATAAAACAAGATTAATATGGGAGGTGTTCTTGTGTTAATAAAGATTGACGAAGATGAAAGAGTAATCGTATTATGGGAAAGACTAATGATATTGAGAGGTAAGTTCTATGACTGAAAAAAGAGTATGTACCCGTTGCTTATTGAGGGATATGATTGATGCCGATATGGGGATGATAGAAAAATATAGGTCGGCTTTAAAGGCGGAGGACACTGTGGATGATGCAGAATATGAAAGACGTCTTGGAATCTGTACCAGCTGCGAGAAGCTAAATGAAGGTACCTGTATGTCCTGCGGATGTTATGTGGAGCTCAGGGCAGCAGCTAAAGTATCTAGATGTCCTAACAAGAAGTGGTAAGAGAAAACGGGTAAGCGAAAATCTATTTAGTACCTATATGGTGAACAAGCATATAAAAATGGAAGAAAACTAAAAATTATATGCTTGGAGAAGGAGATTATATAGGGATTTAATCTGTTCAAGCATATAAAAAAGAAAAAAATTGAAAAATTATATGCTTAGAGAAGGAGATTATATAGGGATTTAATCTGCTCAAGCATATAAAAAAGAAAAAAATTGAAAAATTATATGCTTAGAGAAGGAGATTATATAGGGATTTAATCTGCTCAAGCATATAAAAAAGAAAAAAATTGAAAAATTATATGCTTAGAGAAGGAGATTATATAGGGATTTAATCTGCTCAAGCATATAAAAAAGAAAAAAATTGAAAAATTATATGCTTAGAGAAGGAGATTATATAGGGATTTAATCTGCTCAAGCATATAAAAAAGAAAAAAATTGAAAAATTATATGCTTAGAGAAGAAGGTTACATAGGAATTAAACCTGTTCAAGCATATAAAAATGCAAAAAAATAGAAAATTATATGCGTGGAGCAAGAATTAAGATTTTTGGGATTTAATAGCTCCCCAGACAATACTACAAATATTTTAGAGAAAATTAAAATATTTATTGAAAACATAAAATTGATTTGATATATTGAATTCATCGGTTGAGGATTATCCTCATCTACTAAGCATATTTAATAGGGGCTTGATGCTTAGCGATAAGACAAATATGGAGGATGAACCATGAAAAGATTTCTTTCATGTGTTCTGGCTATTTCTATGGCAGGTGGTCTTGTGGCGTGCTCAGGCTCAGATTCAGAAGTGAAAAACTATACGGTCAGCTATGATGGCATTGCCACTGGCGACGTTTCTTCGGGCGTTTCTGTCCATGACCCATCAATCCTAGAAGTAGACGGAACATATTATATTTATGGCTCTCATATGACAGCAGCAAAAAGTGATGATTTGCTTAGCTGGAAGAAGGTAGCTGATGGCTACAACAAAACTAATCCGGTCTACGGCCAGATTTATGATGTAAAGGAAAAATCCTTTGCCTATGCAGGCAGCAAGGACAGTATTATTAAAACTGATGATGGCAAGACCCATGTGTGGGCACCGGATGTAATTTACAACGAGTCCATGGGAAAATATGTGATGTATTATTGCACCACAAGTACATTTAATGCATCAAACCTCTGCTTTGGAATAAGTGATTCTCCAGAGGGTCCGTTTGAATGGCAGGGAGCTTTGATTTATTCAGGCTTTACAAATAAAAATATAGATGCCACAGACGTTCTTGATTATGTGGATGAAGACTATGCAAAGAAGCACTACATAAAGGGTGGCGCTTATAATTACGAGGACTATCCAAACGCCATCGATCCAACAATTTTCTATGATAAGGATGGCAGGATGTGGATGACCTATGGTTCGTGGTCTGGTGGAATTTATCTGTTGGAACTCGATCCTAAAACAGGCTATGTGATTCACCCGGAAGCTGATGAAGCAAATAGGGTAGACGCCTATTTTGGTAAAAAGCTTCTAGGTGGTGGACATATTTCCATCGAAGGACCGTACATTATGTATGACGCAAATACGGATTATTATTATTTGTTTGTATCTTACGGTGGTCTAACCTCAACTGGTGGATACCAGATGCGCGTTTTCCGTTCAAAGACTGTTGATGGAGATTATGTAGATATGAATGGCGCTTATCCTGAAAAGAGTGCACTTCATCAGAACTTTGGACTTAAGCTTTCAGGAAATTATAAGCTTCCAAGTATAGACAAGGCATACATGGCAACAGGTCATAACTCAGCCTTTGTAGATTCGGATGGAAAAGAGTATATCGTTTATCACACCCGCTTTAATGACGGCGGTGAGGGGCATTCTCCAAGAGTGCATCAAATGCTGATGAATGAAGAGGGATGGCCATGCGAACTTCCATATCAGACTCAGGGGGAGACTGTTTCTAAGGCAGGATATGACAAGAAAGAGGTTGTTGGCCGTTACTTTGTAGTTAATCAGGGAACAGATATCTCCAGCGATATCGCAAATCCGATAATTGTTTATCTTAACAAGGATGGAAGCTGTGATGGCAAGGAAGTAAGTGGTAAATGGGAAATGAAGGATGGCACTTACTATATGACTATTACTATTGATGGACAGGATTATAGTGGTGTTTTTTGCCAGATGAAAGATGAAGCTGGCACAGATGTAATGACATTCTCGGCTGTTGGGAACAATCAGTCGGTTTGGGGCGTAATGTATGATGATAAATAATAAGGGAGATTATAAGTAATTATGGATAAGAATTTTGAATACAATAAACCGTGGATATTGCAGCGTGCAGATCCATATGTATACAGACACACAGATGGAAAGTATTATTTTACTGCTTCAGTGCCAGAGTATGACAGGATAGTTTTGCGCTGTAGCGACACTCTTGAAGGGCTTAAGGATGAGTCAGAACTTGAGGTTTGGCATAGACATGAGTTAGGTCCGATGTCCAAGCATATTTGGGCTCCAGAAATCCACTTCCTTTTTGGAAAATGGTATATCTATTTCGCAGGAGGTGAAATGGAGGATATATGGAAAATTCGTCCATACGTATTGGAATGCCAGGGACCAGATCCTATGAAAGATCCTTGGGTTGAAAAGGGAAAGATTACCAGAGCTGAGACAGATGAATTCTCTTTTGAAGCCTTTTCTTTGGATGCTACTGTATTTGAGAATAAGGGTGTCTGGTATTATATTTGGGCTGAGAAAGTTGGTGTTGGAAAACAGATTTCAAATCTTTATATCGCCCGTATGAAAAATGGATATACTTTGGAGACTGACCAGGTGCTTCTCACTACTCCTGATTATGACTGGGAGCGTCATGGATACTGGGTAAATGAAGGACCATCTGTAATTATTAGAGATGGCAAAGTGTTTATGACATATTCAGCCAGCGATACAGGTGTAAATTATTGCATGGGAATGCTGACTGCTGATGCAGACAGTGATTTGCTTGATCCACTTTCGTGGAAGAAGGAGAGATATCCTGTATTGGCATCATCACCTGAACATGTGGTATATGGTCCAGGCCATAATTCATTTACTGTGGATGAGGAAGGCAATGATATTCTTGTTTATCATGCCAGAACTGAAACAGAGATAGTGGGAGACCCACTGTATAATCCTAACAGGCATGCGATGCTAATGAAGTTCCAGTTTATAGATGGGAAACCTGTATTTAAGTTTTAGGACAATAAAGAAGCCAGTCTGTAGTTGACAAGCTCATAGATTTCTCAAGCGGAGAAATACTATGGCTTGTCAGCGTAACAGGCTGGCTATTTTTAATTATTCTATTGGCATATAATTTAATGATACTCTGATGTCCTGACTGTAATTTCCGAAAGTCTTTCCGAAGAGTGTTACACCTCCGATGTGGTCTGCATCATCATCTACAGCAATTCTAAAATCTAAAGGCTGGCCCTGTTTGATGTTTAAATCAGCGATAGTGAGATCTGAAATCTGAAGACCATCAATAAATGTGCCGTGCTTGTTTATAACAAGCAGCTTAAGCAATCCGTACTGATTCCAGTTCTGTGGCCACCAGTCTGGCGTAAACATTCCTAAGATATCTCCACCAAAATCTCCAGGGCTGGTCCACATACCAAGCTTGGTTCCGTTAAGATAGAAGCTGATATCGGAAGGCCAGTTGTTATCAACCCCTGGTGCCTCAGAAGAAATCTCAAAAGAGATGGAAATCTGAGTGATGCGATTGTTGCTAGGTACAAGATTAGGGAAAGAGTACTCCACAAATCCCTTTGTAAACCACATAATATCTGCATTGAATCTGTCTGGATGACTAAAGTATCGTGCATCATCGATTTCACCAATAACAGAGGTGCTGTTAGCAAGACCGCAGGTAGGGCAGATATCATATTTTGAAAACTGTCCAACTTTTATGTCTGTGGTAAATACATTTGTAAGATCCGCAGGCTTTTCTACTTCTATAACAATTTTATCCTGAATAACTGAACAAAGCTTTGAATTGCCGTGACTGGCAGATTCATTTGAGGTAGAAATAAGACCGCATTCCTCTAATTTTTTTATGTGGCCAGTGAGAGCACCATTGCTGAGATTGAGCTGTGTGGCCAGCTGGTTCATACTCATACGGTCATTTTCTAATAAGATATTAAGTATCTGGATTCGCACGTCTGAGCCTAAGGCTTTAAACAATTCTAGTCCTTCATCCAGGGAAGTGATATGAATCATCGTACTGCTCCTTTTAAATAATGAAAATTAGTTCATATAATTATAAAATATACGTAATTTAAGTGTCAATACAAATAGAATAAGGAATTAAATATTTTATAATAAATTAAAGATATGAAAAATTTAGCTATTTAAAGTGATGCAATGTATATTCAATTGGTAATAATGACTAAAAATATTGTGACGAATTTGTGGATAATAAAAGAACATCCAAAATAGTTTAGTTTTATCTAAAATAAATATTGACGTATGAATATCATGGCTTTATTATAATACCATAATCGTTAATGAGTTGTGCAGTTCAATTCACGGGCTAACAAGCCTCAGCCCTTGGATATATAAATTGCATAGCCAGACGCAAAAACATTTCTTTTAAAAACAAGGAGGAGAAGAATGAAGAAGAAATTGGTAAGTGCATTGCTTTGCACATCAATGGCAGCCAGCTTACTTGTTGGTTGTGGGGGAGCAGCATCAGAAGGCGGGGTAGATCCTGACGCTGTAGATGAAACAGAAGAAGTAGAAGCTGAGTCAGCAGAAGCTGAGGTAGTAACAAATACATTTGGTGATCCAAATGGTACTCATCTTGAGATGTGGACTTTCGTTGAGCTTCACGGACAGCATTACGGTGTAATGGCTGAGGAGTGGAACAAGCAGCATCCAGATAACACAATCGAAATTACATGTACAACATATCCATATGGCGATATGCACACAAAGCTTCTTACAGCTCTTGAAGCAGGAACAGGTGCTCCAGACATCTGTGACGTAGAAGTAGGTCAGTTCCCTAACGTAGTTGAAGGTCTTGATCAGTGGTTAGTTCCACTTAATGACTACGCAAAGGATTATCTTGATACAATGGTTACATCTCGTATGGAGACATACCAGGGCGAGGATGGAAATTATTACGGTGCTCCTTACCATGTAGGTGCTACAGTAATGTATTACAACGTAGCTGCTATGAGCGAAGCTATGGGACTTAGCCAGGACGAAGTTATTGCAAAGATTGATGCAGTAAAGACCTGGGATGATTACGCAAAGCTTGGTGAAGAGTATCTTGGTACAGTAAATGAAGAGGGTAAGTATTGGACATCAGTTGATACAGGCGGTGTTGATTGGCTCTGGATTGCAATGGCTGAAAACGGAGATGACTGGACAGGTGGATTTGATAATCCAGCAAACGTAAATATTGATTCAGTAAAGACAATGCTTACAATGCAGCAGGATTGGTTAAAGAGTGGTCTTGCAGAGGTTTCTCCAGATGGACACGTTGACCTTGAGGCTGGTTTCCAGAATATTATGGATCACAACATCGTTTCATTCCCTAAGGCAATGTGGTACATGTCACGTTTCACAAACTATATGCCTGATGAGAAGGGCAACTGGTACATTGCTAAGTGTCCTGTATTCAAGGCTGGACAGAAGTGCTCTGTAGGTATTGGTGGTACAGGTACAGTAGTAACACAGCAGTCTGAAAATAAGGATCTTGCAGCTGAGTTTACTTGCTGGGCAAAGATGTCTGAAGAAGGCGAGCAGCACATTTGGGATACACTTGGATTTGATGTATGTAATTCAGCTTTATGGAATGATGATGCATTCGCACATGATGATAACAACCAGTACAATCAGTTCTTTATAAATTATCCATATGATGTACTTAGCGATATTGGAATGGAAAACATCGGAAAGATTTCTGTTGTATCTATCAGCCCAACAATCAATGAGTACTTCTGCACAACAACACTTAATCAGGTTCTTGAAGATCCAGATTACTCTGTTGATGATGCACTTGAGGAAGCTCAGAATGCTGTCGATATGGAACAGTAGGAGATATTTATATGGATATAAATACAGCAAGGATGCCTGCCAGAGGGCAGGCATCCTCTTTTAAAAAGGTAGAAGGAGCAAAAGGCTTTATGAAGTTTAAGAAATTATTCTATTCTCAAAAGGTTGCACCATATGTTTTTGTTGTGCCTTTTGTCCTCAGTTTCTTTTTCTTTTGGGTTTATCCTCTTATCACAGCTTTTACTATGAGCTTTCAGGATATAGGAGCGATAAAATCTGATTGGGTTGGTTTTGCAAATTACGCAAAGCTTTTAAAGGATAATGTATTTCATATTGCAGTCTTTAACAGTGTAAAATACATGTTCTTCACATTAGTACTTCTTATTCCATTCCCAATGCTTTTTGCTGTTTTGATGGATAGCAATTTAGTAAAGGCAAAGGGTGTATGGAAAGCAGTTCTTTACATGCCAGCTTTAACATCAGTAGTTATTTCTGGTACATTATTCCGTCTCATGTTTACAGAGTACACAACAGGTCAGATGAATATGGTAACAGCGGCTCTTGGCCTTGGAACATATAAATGGTTAAAGATGGGCTGGTCAGGAATGCTTGCTCTTTTAATCGTAGCCTGCTGGAGATGGACAGGAGTAAATATGCTTTACTTCCTTTCAGGACTTAAATCTATTGATACAGCTCTTTATGAGGCTGCAGATATAGATGGAGCGTCAAGCTGGCAGAAGTTTAGATTTGTAACACTGCCTCTTTTAAAGCCAACAACAGTATACGTACTTACAATATCTGTATATGCAGGTCTTGCAATGTTCCTCGAGTCATACATGTTATGGGCAGGAAATTCATCACCAAACAATATCGGTCTTACTATCGTAGGATACCTGTATAAACGTGGTATTGAAAAGAATGATATGGGTTATGCCTGCGCTGTTGGTGTAGTGCTTCTAGTTGTAGCTCTCATCATCAACTTCGCACAGTTAATTTTTAATGGAACATTTAAGAAGGAGGAGCAGTAGTATGGCAAAGCAGAAAACTATGGCAGCCACTCCTCAAAGAAGAATAGGAACAATTCTAGGAACAGGCTTCTTTCTGATTCTTAGCTTGATTATCGTATTTCCGGTATTTGCAGGATTATTGGCATCATTTCGACCAGGCACACAGCTCATTCGTAGAGGTTTATCTATAGATTTAGATTTCTCTACAATGAATTTAAATAATTATACTTATTTATTTAGTGGTAATGCAGACAGCCAGAAGTACTTTATGTGGTACAAAAACTCACTCATTATCACAGTACTATCAGTGGCTCTTACACTTATTATTTGCTACTTTGTTGCATATGGACTTACAATGTACGATTTCAAATTTAAGAACCTTTTATTTACAATTGTACTCGCAACAATGATGGTACCATTTGAGATCCTTATGCTTCCATTATATAAGGAAATCATTGCACTTAAGTTGATTGACACCTACACAGGTGTAATCATAATAGGCGTGTGCAGCGCTTCAACAATTTTCTTCTTCAAGCAGTACCTGTCGGGTTTGCCAAAGGATTTATTGGATGCAGCGCGCATTGATGGCTGCAGTGAATATGGCATTTCGGTAAGAATAATCCTTCCACTTGCCAAACCAGCTTTTGCATCCATGGGTATTTTATGTGCAATGGGCAGCTGGAATGCCATCCTTTGGCCACTGCTTGTACTTAAAGGCGCAGAGAAGTTTACACTTCCAATTGGACTGAACACACTTCTTACACCATACGGAAATAACTATGATGTTCTTATTGCCGGTTCGATGTTCGGAATTTTACCTATTTTGGTAATTTTCTTAATCTTTAACAGATACATTATTGACGGAATGACTGCCGGTGCGGTAAAAGGTTAATAAACAATCGGAGATTGTTTATTAACCCTAATTGAAGGAGACATAATATAATGGCAAAATTAGTAATCAATAACGAAAATAAAAAATCCACAATCGCTCCAGAAATCTACGGTCATTTCTCAGAGCATCTGGGCAGATGTATCTACGAGGGACTTTATGTAGGAGAGAACTCAGACATTCCAAATGTAAATGGAATGCGTAAGGATGTTGTAGAGGCTCTTAGGGAAATGAAGGTGCCTGTACTTCGTTGGCCAGGTGGATGCTTCGCAGATGAGTATCACTGGATGGATGGTATTGGTCCAAAGGAAAAGCGTAAGAAGATGATTAACACTCACTGGGGTGGTGTAGTAGAAGATAACAGCTTCGGTACACACGAGTTCTTCGAGCTTTGTCGTCAGCTTGGATGTAAGACATACGTAAATGCGAATGTTGGTTCAGGCACAGTTCGTGAGATGAGTGAGTGGGTTGAGTATATGACATTTAACGGAGTATCTCCAATGGCAGATCTTCGTAAGGAAAATGGTCATGAAGAGCCATGGGTAGTTGATTACCTTGGCGTTGGTAACGAGAACTGGGGATGCGGCGGAAATATGCGCCCACAGTTTTATGCTGATGAATACAGACGTTATCAGACATATGTTAGAAATTACAATGGCAACAAGCCAATCGCAAAGATTTGCTGCGGTGCCAATGTAGATGATTATCACTGGACAAAGGAGGTTCTTGATACCTGCTTTGATCATACACCAGAGCACTTCCATGGATTTATGGATGGTCTTTCTCTTCATTATTATACCCTCCCAGAGACAGAGGATGACTGGAACTTCAAGGGAAGTGCAACAGATTTCACAGAGGAGGTATTCTACCAGACTCTTAAGAGATCTTACTTTATGGAAGAGCTTATCAATAAGCATGGTGCAATTATGGACACTTACGACCCAGATAAGAAGATTGGCATGATGATTGATGAGTGGGGTATCTGGACAGATGTTGAGCCAGGTACTAATCCAGGCTTCTTATATCAGCAGAATACAATGCGTGATGCCTTAGTAGCTGGTATGAACCTTAATATCTTCAATAAGCATTCTGACAGAGTAAAGATGGCATGTATTGCTCAGATGATTAACGTACTTCAGTCAGTAATGCTTACAGATGGCGAAAAGATGATTAAAACCCCTACATATTACGTCTTCAAAATGTATCGTCATCACCAGGGAGCTACACTTCTTGATTCAAGCCTTGTTGGAAACGGCACAGTTGGATCAGAGAAGAATGAACTTCCTAAGGTATTCGAATCAGTATCAGAAGATGCTGATGGTGTTATCACAATTACTCTTACAAACAATTCTCTTGAGTCAGCAGAGGATGTGGAGATTCAGCTTACAAAGGATGGTGCTTCATACAAGGTATGTGAGGCAGTATTTGTATCTGGAAAGATGAACGCTTACAACACATTTGAGAATCCTGAGGTTGTTAAGGAAGAAGAGTTCAAGGATTTCAATAGAACTCCTAATGGTATCACAGTTAAGCTTCCAGCTTGTTCAGTTGTTAGCATCAGAATCAAGAAGTAAATTGAACTAACTTTTTTTCATTCTTAAAATAATAGTGGCAGAGCAAAATGCTCTGCCACATTTTTTTATCTCCAACCGCCGAAGAAGAAATTGAAAATTTTTGTCTGAATCACCTGTAAGTGTTGTTTTATAACTGGAAGAACGTTCTGAACCTGTGGACAGTATTTCTTTACAATAGGAACAACCACACAATTTACAAACTCATTAATTTTCTTATCGATGCATTTTACAGTTTCTTTTTGTTCGTCACTAAGAACATCGGTAGATGGCTTTGCTGGTTCTGTTGGTGTATCGATAGCTGGCTCCTCTGGAGTATCTGGATTATCAATTACTGGCTCTTCAGGAGTGTCTGGCTCGTCTGGCTCAGTTGGCTCTTCTGGTTCTGTTGGGGCACTTGGATCGGTGCCTAGAGTTTCAGGATTAACAGTTGATGTGATATCTGCATACTCATCATTTACGAGAGTAACTGTGTAAGATTTCTCAGGAATGAGTTCATCTTCAACAGTGTATTTTATAACGCCGTTTACTACTGTTACAGGAGCCTTGTCAACAACTGTTACTGACTGACGACCCTCTTTGTATGAAAGAGAAAGGGTAGTATTCTGAAGCACTGTGTCGATACCTGAAATGATAAGCTCCTTGTTATTATTCTCATTAAAGAATGTGCTAAGAGCTGAGCTATCATATGTAGCTTTTACCTTGACTGGAGTTTCAAACTTAAAGCTGTAAACATCAGAAGCTGTAAGGTAATCTACTGAAGTGATGGATCCACCTTCAAAGGATACTGCTGAATTGGTATCAGGTGAGAATGCGATTTCATATGTAGAAACCCATAACTCCTTAAGATGTCTTACGCCCATAGAAATAGGATTTCCATTTGCATCAGTACCGCGAAGGATTGCACCATGAACTGAGTTATTAATAGCGTAAATATCGTTGTCTCTTGTTCTTCTAAGGTAGCTTGTAGTTGGCTCCATAACCTCGAGCTGGTAAGTTCCATATCTTGTGTAATACTTTAACTCACCTTCAGCATCGTTGATTGAAACGCTCTTTCTGATTACCGCATTTTTGAATTCACTTCCATCATAAGGAAGATAATATGATGGAATATCGTTATTTTCATTTAATGTAATCTTTAAAAGATTTGCATAAGAATCATTATCAAGCTTGTCTGCTGAATCAAGAATTGCTGCTTTTACATAGTCTTCTTTTGAAACAGCTACGTTTGCATTTTTAAGTCCGTAAATCTGGTAGCCATCGTCAGTAACTTCTGAAACATTTGTGCTTGTAAATAGGTTACTCTTGCCCTTTGTAGCAGATGATACTGCATCATATTCAGGGGCAGATGTTTGTCCGCGATAAAGGTCTGTATAGGATGCTTCGTAGGTTCCGTAAAGCTTTCCGGAAAGATTTGCTGTGGTGTAATAGTAAACATCAGAGTCATCAATTTCTGTGAAAGAAGAGAAACCAGTTTGCGTTTTTTCTTCATCTGTGTTCTCTAAAACAATTGCTGAATCAGGTGTGAGGTCATCACTGTTGGCTAAGAAATAGTAGGTCTCGTCATTGATTGTAATTTTAGAAGCTGTAACCTCCTGAAGGTCTTCAGATGCATCATCAACATCTTCAGATTCATTTACATTTTCATCAGCTTCTACATATGCTTCAACATCTGCTTCTACATCTTCATCTGCTTCTGCTAGCGCAAGTTCTTCAACATCCTGAGTATCCTCATCAGCGACAGGTGGTTCTGCCTCTACTACAACATCCTCAGTAATTTCAGCAGCAGATACTGAAACTGGAAGTGATGTCAGCGCAAGTCCAAATGCAAGGAACTGGGCTAAAACTTTTCTTTTCATATTAATCCTCCTAAATTATATTTTGTCCGTTAGTATTCACTAACCCTACCGTAGTCAAATATAACACAAGTTAGAAATACCTAACAACTGTTATTTACACTATTATTTGGATAAAAATTATCGTTATTACGTATTGACTCTGAAATTATGAAATGATAATATCCGAAAAGTTAGTGGAATCTAACGATGGTTATATAAATCTAAATATAATTAGGAGGAATAATATTATGAGAAAGAAGATGTATTTATCCCTTATGTCAGTTATGGCATTAGGACTTATTGGTTGCGGAGCTAATGAGGCAGCTGTTGATACAGAAAGTGTGGAGGTAGCTGAGGAAGAGGTGACTCAGGCTGCAAGTTTACTTGATCCAAATACAGAGTATGTATTTGGTACAGCAACACTTTCATATGCTGAGTTTTATTCAGGGGATGTTTCGAGTGTAGATTCTTATGATGCAGTAGCATCTGCAACAACTGGAAAGTCAGAGATTTTCCCAAATATGGTTACAGATTTTGTAGATGAGACAACTAATGCAGATGGATACCACATCACAGGTGTTAAGAATGTAAATGTGGCAGTTCCTGCAGATCAGGTAGAAGCTTACAAGTCTATCAATGACAGCTTTGTAGAGGCTGATGCTGAGCCAGAGCAGTACAAGGTTGTTACAGTAGAAGATGGCAAGGCTACATATTCAGAGACAAATTTTGCAGTAGCTGACACAGTAACAGATGCAGATGCACAGCTTCTTACAGGAACAGTTTGGGGCGATTATGAGATTGATATTTTAGAGACATCTACTTCTTATATTAAGAACACAAGAGAGGATGGAGACTTTAAGATTGATGGAAATATTCAAGGTATCATCCTCGAGACAGAGTCTGGTCTTAAGGTAGGTATGGAGTACCTTCAGAGCGTATGGGTTCAGCCATATGAGATTTCATTTAACGTAGCTTCTGATAACACACACAATCAGAGAATGACTTTTGATAACCTTGACGAGCTTAGCAAGCTTGAAAAGGAGACAGTAACAAAGGTTACATTCATCAATCAGAATGACACATATGTATATGAGCTTGATGGAGTTTATGTAAAGCCTGTATATAAGGATGCAAGGGCAACAGCTGTAGTAGACGAAAAGGCTGAGACAATTACTTTATCAGATGTCCCTGAAGATCTTGAGAATCCTACAGTAACTGCTACTTATGTAGTAGGCGAAGGCAGAGAGGCTATCAGAACTGAGGTATGTTCTGTGGCAGCTGCTGACTCAGTTCAGATGGATTCTGCTGCTCTTAAGGAGGCAAAGGCTGCTGGAGAGGGAAGCTATACAATTGTTATTTCTAGTGATAACTATGCAAATATAGCAGTGGTAACAGAGTAATGGTATTTTTAATCTCTTTGTGCCTTGCACTGATTTTCATCCTTGTATGTGGTGACAGCTTAAAAAAGAATCCAGTTCCTTTTTACATAGGAACATTCGCAATTTCCTTTCTATCTATCTTTGCAGCATGGTCAGATATGGCCATGCCTGCATTGATAGAAAATTGGATTATTCCAATAGTTGCAGGAGGTGGACTGACTGGCGCATTTTTCGCAATAGTAATGTATGCCGGCGCATTTCCAAACCGAAGCCTTGGTGCAAAGACATTTATTCCACTGAGAGGACCGCTTTCGATTATTGCTTCTATTAATGGATTGGGACACAGTGTTGCTTATGGCCTGTCCTATTATAAGAAGGCTTTGAATGGTTTTTCGGAATTAAGTACTAGCCTGATTATTTTTATCGTTCTTTCTACAATAATGACCCTGATAATGATTCCACTTTTCATAACATCATTTGTATCTGTCAGAAGAAAGATGAAGGCTGTTACATGGAAGAAGTTGCAAAGAATGGCATATATTTTCTATGCACTTTTATTTGTCCATGTAATGATGCTTATGGTTCCACCTGCTCTTAAGGGCAGCAAGGGATATGATATTACAGTTTTTGTATATGTATTCATCTATCTAAGCTATCTGGTATGTAGATTGGCAAAAGCAACTGGTGCCACCGCAGAAAAGCTTCCAAGGAAACAGATGGTTTTGGTTAGCCTTTCACTCCTAGTAGCAACTTCAACTGTTGCTGTTATAAATGCCAATATTGAAAAGCCAGAAGAAAAGCCAGATGAAAAACTTGCATCAGAGAAGATTGAGCAGACCACAGATTTATCTGCCACAAATACTCTTAAAGATGGTACATTTACTGGCGAAGGAATGGGTAATAATGGTACAATAGCAGTTGAAGTTACCATTACAGGTGGAGAAATTTCTGATATCGTCTTTACGAAGTTTAGTGATGATGCAGAATACTTTGATGTAGAAAAAGATGGCAAGGAGATGATTGACCAGGTACTTCAAGCTCAGAGTGCAGATGTGGATACAATTGCGGGTGCCACATACTCTTCAGAGGGCTTTTTAGCCGCAGTTAAAGATGCTCTGAAACAGGCTGGTCAGTGAGAATAATGGTTTTGAATTGTGATTCTTTTAAAATAAACTATAAGAAAATGGGCGCAGGTTTACTTTGCGCCCTGCTTTTATGTGGTTGTGGTACTGAAAAGCAGATAGAAGATAAGCTGACAGATACCAAATCAACCACTTTTTTTGCAATGGATACAGTTATGGATATTCAGATAACTGGAGATGAGGAGCTTTTATCTGAGGCAGAACAGAAGGTGGTTGCTCTTGAAAAGCAGCTTTCTGTTACAGAAAAGGATAGTGAGGTCAGCTGCATCAACAGAGATAAAATTGGCAGGCTCACAGGAGATGGCGCTAAGATTTTTGCTGGTGGTATGGATATTTGTGCAGCCACAGATGGCGCTTTGGATTTGACTATCTATCCTGTATTAAAGGAGTGGGGATTTACAACCGGTGAATACAAGGTTCCAAATGATGATGAGATTAATCAGCTATTAGAGGCTGTTGATTATAATAAAGTAGAAATTTCTAATTTGGGAAATGATTATATTGATATAGTCTTACCTGATGATATGGAGATAGATTTAGGCAGTATTACAAAGGGTTACACCAGCCAGATGCTTCACGATTTCTTTAAAGAGAATGGTGTGGAATCAGCCCTTATAAATCTCGGTGGAAATGTTCAGTGCCTTGGTGGAAAACTTACTGGCGAACCATGGAAGATTGCAATTAAAAGTCCTTTCCCTGACAGTAAGGATGGAATCATTGGGGTACTTCAGGCGGAGGATTTAGCCATTGTTACTTCAGGCGGATATGAGCGCTATTTTGAAGAGGACGGAAAGGTATACTGGCATATTTTAGATCCAACCACAGGAAAGCCTGCAGACAAAGGCCTCGCAAGTGTTACAATAGTGGGTAAGGACGGTCTGAGATGTGACGGATTATCTACAGCGCTTTTTGTTAAAGGCTTGGATGAAGCAGTAGAATATTGGAAGAATAATGATGACTTTGACATGATTATTGTTATGTCAAATGGAGATGTGCATATCACTGAGGGGATAGCAGAGAATTTCGCACTTGCATCAGAATATGCCAACGCTAATTTGACAGTAGAGACGAGATAGTATTATGAAAAAGAACGATTTGATATTAATAGGGGCTCTGCTTATTATCGCATTTACGATACTAGGGATTACCAGAGTATGGCAGAAGAATAATACTGACGAAACAGCTATGGTAATCGTCACTGTAGATGGGCAGGAGATGGGGAGATTTCCTCTTAATCAGGACTTGGAGCAGCGCTTTGATTTTGCAGATGGAAGCTATAATGTTCTTCGTATATACGATGGTAAAGCTGAGATTGCGGAGGCATCATGTCCAGATCAGATTTGCGTAAAACATCACAAGATTCACTATACAAATGAGACTATTGTATGCCTGCCAAACAAGCTTGTTGTGGAAATCGTTGGCGGGAAATCCAATGATGTTGATACTGTAGCAAATTAAGGGGGCTCTTATGAAAATGAATACCAGAAAAACTGCATATTTAGGTCTTCTTATAGCCCTTGCATTTGTTCTTAGCTACGTGGAGGTGTTGCTGCCGCTTAATATTGGTATTCCTGGTGCAAAGGTGGGACTTGCCAACATCGTTATCGTTGTTGCACTTTATACCATTGGCGGGAAAAATGCAGGGATGCTGTCACTGGTTCGTGTAATCCTAGTGGGGCTCACCTTTGGAAATTTTGCAATGATGCTTTACAGCTTAGCAGGAGCAGTTTTGTCTTTTGTGATGATGTATGTGGCAAAGCGCACCAAGAAGCTTTCAATAACTGGAGTCAGTGTTGTTGGAGGAGTTTTTCACAATGTGGGACAAATCATTGTTGCCATATTTGTTTTGGAAACCAGCCAGCTGGTTTATTATCTACCGTTTTTGATTATCATAGGAACCATATCAGGTGTAGTAATAGGCATCCTTTCAGGTATGATTTGCAGGCGTGTAAAGGTTGCATTCGCATAAGCTTTTGGAGTATACTCTAACGAGTTAAAAAGATTCTTTAGAAGATGGGATATAAATATGAGCGATTATATTATTAGCTGTTGTTCCACAGTAGATGTTACTGAGGAATATTTAAAAGAAAAGAATATTGAACACGTATGCTTCCATTATTATATGGACGAAGTGGCTTACACAGACGATTTGTTTAAGTCTATGTCAGCAAAGGACTTTTATCAGGCTATGGTTGACGGAGCAATGACTCGTACATCACAGGTTAATGCGGAAGAGTACACAGCTTACTTTAGAAAATTCTTAGAGCAGGGTAAGGATATTATTCATCTTACACTTTCAGGCGGTATCTCAGGAACTATTAATTCTGCACGTATTGCAGCTGAGGCACTTCAGGAAGAGTTCCCAGACAGAAAGCTTGTTGTATTTGATAGTCTTACAGCATCAGCTGGCTATGCCCTTATGATGGATAAGCTTGCATCACTCAGAGATGAGGGCTACGATTTCGACAGACTTGTTAATTGGACAAACGGACATATCCAGAATCAGAATACATGGTTCTTCACAACAGATCTTACATTCTTCATCAGAGGTGGACGTGTTTCTAAGCTTTCAGGATGGTTCGGAACAGCTCTTAATATCTGCCCACTTTTGAATATTAATGACGAAGGAAAACTTTGCCCACGTCAGAAGTGCCGTGGTAAGAAGATGGTAAAAAGAGCAGCTCTTGAAGCTATCAAGCAAAGAATTGATGATGGTGAGGATTACAGCGAGAATATTTTCATCACTCATTCTGTTTGCTATGATGATGCAAGAGAGATGGCAGATATGCTTGAGTTTGCCTTCCCTCACATGAAAGAGAAGATTCGTATTTTCGATATAGGACCTACTATCGGTTCTCACACAGGCCCTGGTACAGTAGCTATTGGCTTCTGGGGCTCATTAAAGGAGCATTAATAAGTAGTACAAAAGTGTTGAGTTTATTATAATGAACTCAGCACTTATTATATTGGAGGGAGAAATAATGAAAGAAAAAATTAAAGGCTTACGTCTAAACATCACAATCTCAGGAATTATCAGTATTATAGTAGGTATACTCCTTTTGGCATATCCAACAGAGAGCCTTAATACAATTAGCAGAGTAATCGCAGTTATCGTAATTCTTGCAGGTATTTGTGCTATTATCAGCCAGATAATTGAAAAGGGCTTCAATGCAATGGGTATAGCAGTAGGTGGCGTTCTTGCGCTTATCGGACTGTGGATTTTTATCGCACCAGGATCTATTGTTTCAATAATTCCAATTGCTATTGGAGTGCTTTTGGTAGTTCACGGACTTCAGGATTTAGGTCTTGCTATCGAAACAATTAAGACTAAGGCACCACGTCCATGGCTTACATTTATTATTGCAATTGTAACAATTCTTCTTGGAGCAGTTTGTATCGCAGATGCTTTCCATTTAGTTGAGATTGCTACAAGACTTATCGGTTTAATGCTCATCTATGATGGTATTACAGATGTCTTCACTGTTCACAAGGTTAACAAGGCAGAAAAGATTATTGATGTAGAGCTTTTAAGCGAGGAAGATGTTATATAATGGGTCAGATGGAATTTAAAATGGAACGCACCGGTCTTCTTGAAGAGGGCGAGGTGCTTCCAATTACTGAATATGCCCTTTCCAACTCATATTATTATGTGTTGGGAAGGTCTTTTGCCATGTCGGGCAATTACACTACTTTGGAGCGAATTAAGGCCAAAGAGGGTAAGGTTATCGACATTAAAGAGACACCCAAAGGATTCTATGTCACAGTAGAATATGAGGATTCTTAAGGAGCAGTTAATGAACAATCAATCACAAAATGCTATTGATATTGTGCTTGCTGAGAGTTTGAAAGAGCTTGCAGCCACCAAGCCAATCGAAAAGATTACAATAAAAGAAATTACAGATAAGGCAGGGGTAATTCGTCCTACCTTTTATAATCATTTCCAGGATAAGTATGAGTTGCTTGAGTGGATTACTGTAAACGAGCTTTTTGCTCCTGTAGAGCCATTTTTGTCCAACGGCATGTTGAAGGAAGCGGTTATGTTTATCCTTACAACAATGGAAAAGGAAAAAGATTTTTACAAGAGAGCTGCCATGTTAGAAGGGCAGAATTCTTTTAATGAGATTTTTAACAGATGCGTTGCGAAGGCAGTGCAGAAGTATCTGGATTTGGAGAGTCTTGCGAAGGTTGCTAATTATCCATGGCTAAAGGAAGAGCTTGTGGCTGATTTTTTGGCGCACTCTATTAGCTGGGTTACAATCCAGTGGATAATGCGAGGCATGAAGGTCCCTGTAGAGGAGCTTACAGATGTCTATGTTAAGATTTTCCACAGTCCATTCATAGAAATTGTTTCCAGTCTTAAAAAATAATTTTTTGGTTTTATGTTAAAACTACAAACTAAAAGCTTTGTATCTTGTATATAAGTCTATATTAGTGGTTGAATATAAGATGTAGAGAAATGTGTAAAATATGCGAACATTGTTCGTATTTTATTTGATTGGAGTATAATAATTTTATGAGTTTATTTGAAGACTTGCTAATTATAGTAGGTGTACTTTTAGATGTATTTGCCACAATGGAAATACAGGGAGCTATGATAGCTCAGATTAAAAAGAAGACGCTACTTATTGCCTGCGGTGTTGTTGCTGCTATAGAGCTGGCGTTCTTTTTTGTGGGCTACACAACCTGCTGGCTGTTAGCAGGTAGAGGCGCTATATCTAATCCTTATTATTACGGCGAGACAGTGGCGGTCATTGTCCTGGCTATCCTTGGTGTAAGGCTTATCGTAAAGGCTATTAAGCGAGAGATTATTCAGGAACATTTAAGAGATGCACTTAGAGTTTGGGACTATGTACGATTTATCATAGTTTCAAGTTTTTATACAGCTGCAGCAGGCTGTGTTTGCGGATTGGTTGGTATTACAGTATGGCACGTAATCGTCATCATTACTGTTATATCGATTCTCATGGTTATTATGGGCTTGTATACAGGCCTTCATTTTGGCTTTGAGAACAAGACTATTGCCTACGTTATCGGGGCAGTATTGTTATGGGGAGTAAGCTTGGAAATGTTATTGCATAGGATACTTGAGGTTATCTAGTAGGGCATTTTTAGGGGCAGGAGTTTGAAAAAACATTATTTTCCTAAAACACTATTTCAAAAGCTGATTTTCACATTTATCATTATGGCGGCTTATCTGGTAGGTAGGGAGCTGCCACTTTATGGTGTGGATTTAGCAGCTTATGAAGCGTTTAGGGATAAGAGTGCGGATTTAATAATGCAGACTATTGGAGGAGATAGGTACAAGACAAGCTTGCTTGCTCTTGGAATATCTCCTTTTATGTTTTCTACGCTGTTTATACAGATGATCGTGGCTTTCAAAAGTGCAGACAGCAAATCACATACATCACCAAAGAAAATCACCAGAGCCACACTTATTCTTATGGTTATCTGGGCCAGTGTTCAGGCCTATCTCACTACAAAATCTACAATTTACATATACGACGGTGGCACGGAGCTGATTCTCGCTAAGATAATTTCTGGTGTGGAAATGGTTACGGGAGCATTTGTTATTCTGTGGCTGGCTACCAGAAACGGCAAGTATGGCGTAGGCGGTCAGACTATTTTGATTTACGTCAACATTTTAGATAGCGTTGTTCAGACTGTTAAAGGGGCAACCTTTAAAGAGCTGAAGGCGATTGGAGTTATATCTTTAATAGCTCTGTTATTCACCATTATTTTTGAGAATACTGAGTACAGAATTCCTATGCAGCGAATCTCAATTCACAGTATTTTCTCAGATAAGAATTATATTCCTATTAAGCTTAATCCTATTGGAATGATGCCTGTTATGTTCGCATCAGCATTTTTCCAGCTTCCTGCGTACATTATCACAGGACTGGCTTCCACATTTCCGGATAATAGTGATTTGCAGTGGCTGGGGGAAAATATGGATACCAACCACCCTTTTGGGATAGGAGTGTACATAGTTGTTTTATACGTAATTACGATAATTTTCTCTTTTATCTTCATCAGCCCAAAGAATTTGGCAGAGTCATTGCAGAAGGCTGGAGACAGTATCACAGGATTGAAGGCTGGTAGAAAGACCAGAGTGTATATACGAAATAGACTGTTGGTTATAGCTATTTTTTCAGCTACGTTTTTGAGTTTGTTTATTGCGCTGCCACTATATATGCATATGGAGGAGATGATTCCTGCATCGGTGATGAGCCTTCCATCAATCCTTATAGCAATGGCTAGTATTAATTGTAATTTGTACAGGGAGTTTAGGGCGGTGAAAGAGTACGACGCCTATATACCGTTTATATAATTGGGGGACCTATGCTTTACTTTATTCCTGCATGGTACCAACAGAATAAGTGGAAAGAGTTGGAGCAGAGCTGGCACACCAGAAGAATGCACACAGAGTTTGATGATACCGTTAAACAGGTGCAGATGTTCCACAGAAGTGGAATGCACGATTTCAAGATTCTTCTTTTGAGTCACACTCCAAACTTCAGACATTTCCTTCATCGCCAGGGTGTTTTACATGCATCTTACTGGTCTTGTTTTGATGCCATTCAGGAGGTTACAAAGAAGAAGGCAGTGGTTTTCTCATTCCACAATCTGAATTGGCCGGAGGGAATTGAATTCGTATATACGCCATTTGTTGTGGTGGCTTATTTGAAGAATGAGAAGTATGCCCAGATTGAATTTGGTGAAGCTGGAAATCCTATTGAAGTGGCCATGTACCAGAATGGTCTGGTGAGCAAACGAAACATCTATGACGACAGAGGATTTGTTTCGGCAATGGAGGCTTATGATCAGGGTAAGCTTTTATATACCGATTATTTGACGGAGGCTGGTGTTGCCAAGATGAGGGTGTACGCAGATGATGGACGTGTGGAAATCAATCCTCAGAATAATACATTCCTTGTTTTTGATGGTGATGAAGTGGAGACTGTGAAGTTTAGTTCCCTGAATTACCCGAACCTTGGGGAGGTTATTCGCGAGGTCTTTTACACCCATATTTTGATGAATAACGATGACGATATTTTCTGCATCGCCATGCATAACCAGAATATTCAGGTGGCAAATGAGCTGATTGGTCGAGAGAAATGTATATTGTCATTCTACGGTGATAGATATCGAATAAAAGATCATCCTGAGGCAAAGGAGCTAGTGAAGAAGGCGGGATATATTATCACTGATTCCGAGGCTACCAGTAGATATCTGGTGAGGGAGCTGGGAGAAGAAATTGAGAATCTTATTGATATTTCACCATATGATTCACGTATGGATTTTGGAATCAGCGGCGAGCTGACAGTACAGAAGGTGCTGGTGCCTGTTGATGATTTGCCTGAGGACAGATTTAAGGCTCTTGTTATTCAACTGGCAAGTTATCTTCCTCAGAATGAGAATGCTATGATTCATCTGTTCACGAGAAATGCTACCTATAACTGGCCGGAAGTTCTTCTTAACAAGGTAGCAGACATTGTGGAGGAAGCGGGATTCGACAGAAGGATTGTCATCCCAGAAGAAATCGAGGATGACACAGCAGAAAATGAGGTGGATTTGGAGGACGAAGAAGAGGAAGAAATCCCTGTAAGATTTTTTGTGGAACAATGTGTGGATGAGCTTTCTGTAAGTAAATGTATCAGAGAGCAACGAATCATGGTGGATATGAGACATAATCCTGATTTGTACTTGCAGATAAACTGCATCAGCACGGCTATACCACAGATTATCAGGCGAGAGACCCAGTACATGCAGAATATGTACAACGGCTTTGTCGTGAAGGATTTTGAGCAGATTCCGGCGGCGTTGGACTACTTCTTAGGTTCCCTTGCTAACTGGAATCAGGCTAAGGTTTATTCTTATGACATAGCCCAAAAGTTTACAACCAGAAAGCTTTTGGAAAAGTGGAAGGAAGTTAGGGCTTATATGGAAAGCCAGGAAAGAAAGTAATTATGGAAAAAGCCAGTTGGACAGTCTATTGGAATGAATATAGTTCGGATACCTATCTGTACGGCTCTGAAATCGAGTATGTGGCAAGGAATAATGTGCGCTTTAAAAATGAGCTGATGCCACCAGGAACCGTCATAAAACAGTGGTATTCTCTGACCAATTATCAGGCCCAGAGAATAGAACCGGCCCTGCCGATTATCGATGGCGAGAGTAGATATCGAATCAAGGTAAATGTGGAGACGCCGGAGGATACAGGCTGCCTGGTTCGTCTGGTATTTTTGGACAGATACGAGAGAGAGGCCGGGGATTTTACACTTCGTGGTAAGGAGGCAGAATTTTCCTGTCCACTTAAAACCTACAGCTACAGAATGCAGCTAATAAATGCGGGGATGACAGAATTTGTTTTTCATTCAGTGATTATTGAGGAATTAGAGAGCAAGGACTAATGAAAATCAAAAAGACCAAGGGGATTGTGAAGCAACTTTATAAGGAGCTGAAGAAGGTCAAAAGCTACAAGGAGGAGATGGCAGCTCTTACTGATGAGGAGCTGAAGGCTAAGACTGTGGAATTCAGACAGCGTTTTGAGAACGGAGAGAGTCTGGATAAAATGCTGCCGGAGGCCTTTGCTGCAATGTGTGAGGCGGACATGCGTGTGCTTCACATGTTTCCTTTTGATGTTCAGATTCTGGCGGGAATTGCTTTGCATTTAGGATATCTGGCTGAGATGAATACAGGTGAGGGAAAGACTCTTACAGCTACATGTCCTATGTATCTAAATGGTCTTACAGGAAAAGGTGCAATTCTGGTTACAAACAACGAATACCTGGCACTTCGTGATGCTGAGGAAATGGGACCGGCCTACGAATTTATGGGTCTTACAATTTCCGCAGGTGTTAAGCGAGATGCTGATGATAAATTTGAAAATGATGAGAAGAAGGAAATCTACAACTCGGATATCGTATATACGACCCACTCTGCTTTGGGATTTGATTATCTGATTAACAATCTGGTGAAGTCGGCCGATGAGCGATTTATGAGGGATTTCTATTACATAATTATTGATGAGGCTGACTCAGTTCTTCTTGACAGTGCCAGCACCCCTCTTGTTATTTCTGGCGCTCCACGTGTCCAGTCAAACCTATATGACATGGCGGATTTCTTCGTAAGGACTCTGCAGGAGGATGTGGACTATGAGGTAGAGGAGAAGAATGTCTGGTTCACAGAAAAGGGGCTTGAGTATGCCGAGAGTTATTTTGGAATAGAGAATATTTTCAGCCCTGAGTGTTTTGAGATATATCGCCATCTTGTGCTGGCGCTGAGAGCTCACAAGATAATTGAAAAGGGAACGGAGTATATGATTTCAGAGTCGGGAGAAGTGGCACTTATCGATGCCAGCTCTGGTCGTATGTTGAAAGGTGTAAAGCTTCGTGGTGGTCAGCATCAGGCTCTTGAGTGCAAGGAGAAGGTGGAGATTACCCAGGAGAACCGTTCTATGGCATCTATCACCTATCAGAATTTCTTCTCAATGTTTCCGAAGATGGCGGGCATGAGCGGAACCATTTATGATGCCAGAGATGAGCTCTACGATGTGTATGGAAAGAAGGTTGTGGTTATCCCTACCAACAATCCAATTCAGCGAGTGGATTGTCCAGACTGGTTCTTCAGTGATTCTGAAAAACAGTTTGAGGCGGCGATTAAACTGGCGGTTAAAAAGCATGAAACAGGACAGCCTGTTCTTATAGTTACTACTATGATTTCTGATACTGAAATCATTTCACATCTTCTTGTGAAGGAGGGGCTGGCTCACTCAGTTTTGAATGCAAATAACGCATTTTGGGAGGCTGAAATCATCAAGGAAGCAGGTCAGATGGGAGCAATGACGGTGGCTACTTCCATGGCTGGTCGTGGTACTGATATTAAGCTGGGACCAGGCGTTAAGGAGCTTGGTGGACTGGCAGTTATTGGTGTTGGTCGAATGCTTAACATTCGTGATGAGAGACAGGCCAGAGGTCGTGCAGGACGCCAGGGTGACCCAGGCTACAGTAGGTTTCTTGTATCTCTTGAGGATGATATTGTGGAAAAGGGGACTGACCCTGAAAAGCTGAAAAAATATATTGATGGCAAAAAACGTATAAGCGATAGAAGGATAAAGAAAATTGTAAACGGAGCCCAGCGAACCAATGAGGAAATGGGCGTTACCAACAGAAAAAATTCAAAGGATTATGATGTGGTTCTCCAACTGGAAAGAAAGCTTATGTATGACACCAGAGATATGCTTTTGGATGGTGGTACAGTTGAAAAAGAAAAGCTTATGGCCATTGCAGGTGAAAACATTGATGAGTTTTTGAGAGAGAATAAAAAGCTGGATACATCAACGCTGAATAGATATTTGCTTGATAATATTTCCTATAGGATGGAGAAGGAAAGCAGCCTGATAAATCTTTCAAACAAGGCCAGAGTGAAGGCTTATATTCTCGCTAGAGTGGAGCGTTCGCTGGAGGAAAAGAAGGAGGCTATCGGCTCAGAAAATGGCATGAATGATTTCATCAGAGTCTCAGCTCTTTCGGCCATAGACGAAGCGTGGATTGAGCAGGTTGATTATCTACAGCAGCTTCAGGGAGCAGTATCGGGACGAAGCTCCGCTCAGAGAAATCTTATGTTTGAGTACCAGGGGGAAGCACTGGAATCTTTCAGAAAGATGGAAAGCAGGATTAAGAGAAATATTATCCGAAATGTGCTGTTGTCGGAAGTGAGTATGGATAAGAAGAATAAGTTAAGGATTATTTTGCCATGATATACAATTTTAATCTCGGTATTGGCTGGGCGTCATCGGGTGTTGAGTATGCCCAAAGCTACAGAGCCGACATTCTAAGAAAAATAAATAAGCCTGCCAAATTTATTTTCACCGACATGTTCCCGAGGGATAACCTTATTGACATGACAAGAAACATTGGTTTTAAGGATGATGAAATCATTTGGCTTTACACCTTCTTTACGGATTTTGTTCCGGAGGAGGTTACCTATGAGCTGAAGGATTTGCTGGCATCGATAGGGGATGATGAGTATACCCTTGAGCGAGATGGTAAGATTGGTCGAATAATATTTGGTGGAAGCAATAATTTCTTCAGAGTGTACTTTTTGAATGAGACTGAAGAAAAGGTACACAGGGTGGAGATGGTTTCCAGAGGATGCCTGATTCGAAAAGATTACTTTATGTCCAAAAGAGTCTTTGCTGAATATTATGCACCCCTTGATGGCAAGGCACATCTTTATCAGAGACGATTCTTTAATCGGGATGGTTCTGTCGCTTATGAGGAGGCAATCGATGATGATTCGGTGATGTACAAATTTCCTGATAAGCTAATCTGCTCCAAGGAAGAATTGATTGGGTATATGACATCCAGGCTAAATCCCACGGCAGATGATATTATCATAATTGACCGCGCTACGGGGCAGGCGCAGGCCATACTTGAAAATGCCGGTGAGGCCAGAGTGGGTGTGGTTATTCATGCGGATCATTTTAGCGAAGGTTCTACTGATGAGGACAATATTCTTTGGAATAATTACTATGAGTATACCTTCTCCATGAACAGACATATTGATTTTTATATCACTGCTACTGAGGATCAGCGGAAGCTATTGATGGAACAGTTTGAGCAGTATATGGGAGTTACTCCTACCGTATATACGATACCAGTTGGAAGTCTGACAGAGCTAATCTATCCAACGGAGCCTAGGAAAAAGCATTCGTTTATTACGGCATCGAGATTGGCTACAGAAAAGCATGTGGACTGGCTGGTTGCAGCAGTGGCAGAAGCCCGAAAAAGAGTGCCGGATATCAGTCTTGATATATACGGTAAGGGTGGTGCAGAAGAGGAGTTAAAGAAGCAAATCGATAAGCTGGGTGCTGAAGAATATATACGACTTATGGGCCAGCGTGATTTGACTGATGTATATAAAAAATACGAGGGGTATTTATCTGCGTCCACAAGCGAGGGCTTTGGATTGACATTGATGGAGGCTATAGGTTCAGGGCTTCCGATAATTGGTTTTGATGTAAGATACGGCAATCAGAATTTTATAGATCAGGGATTAAACGGCTACAAGCTGCCATATCTCATTGGAATGGAAAGAGTCAGACGCCAGGAAAAGCTGGTTCAGGCCATTGTGAAACTGTGTACCGAGGATGATATTGAGTCCTTTAGTAACCATTCGTACGAAAAGGCTAAACAGTATTTGACTGAAGAGGTGGAGTTGAAATGGAAAAAGCTGGTAGAGATGAAATAATTTTATTATTTGATTATTTTAACAGGGGAAGCCAGGATCTTTTTGAGTCTTTTCGTAATGCTGAAATTCCAGTGATTGCCCTTGTCATAAACGATGATGGATTCCTGCCAGATGGTGTGACAAACATTTATGAGCACTTTTTGGGGGATTATCGTAAATGCGATAAATGCAAGGGAAAACCTTTATATTTTAATCAAATTACGGTTCCGGATTATTGGGAAATTAGCGCTAATAACACCAGTGGAAGCATCCATGATAAGGATAAGGAACGAGGAAGAATATTCTTTGCACAGCCTACCCACAAACGCTTCGTTAGACTGGTGGATTATCTTGATGAACTGGGTAATGTCCGGTGTACGGAGCACTATAACAAATACGGTGCGTTGTACGCCAGAACAATGTTTAACAAGAAATCGGAGAAGGTGAATAAAACCTTTTTCGATACCGAGGGCAGAGAGGTAATCGTGGAAAACTACGTTACCTCTGACATAATTTTGAACTATCAGGGGAAGACTTTTATCTTTAAGAATCGGACGGATTTTGTGTGCTTCTTCCTGAAGCTGAGAGGACTGGAAAATAACAGGATTTACTTTAATTCACTTTCGGTTCCGTTCTTTGTTTCCAATACTCTCAAGTCTCCTGGAAAGCCGAAGGAAGATTTGCTCTTCTGGCAGGAACCTGCCAGAGATGATATTCCTGGAAATATGCAGGTTATCTTCGATGGGAAGTCCGGTAGCTGCGACAGGGTGGTGGTTCAAAATCGACAGGCTTACAGGAAGCTTCTGGAGCTTGGAGCACCGGAGGAGAAGCTGAAGCATCTGGGATTTATTTATACGTTCCACAAGAAAAATAATGGTCATCCAGAGGCACTGATTTGCACTAACACGGAGAATGTGGAGAAGCTAAAGGAGATTGTTGAAGGATTACCTCAGGTGACATTCCATGTGACAGCAATAACAGAAATGTCGGCTAAGCTTTTGGCACATGAAAAATATGACAATGTAATCATGTACCCTAATGTTAAGGCGATAACCCTTGAAAGATTGTTTAATCGGTGCGATTTTTACCTTGATATTAACCATGAAGGGGAAATTGTGGAGGCAACCAGAAGGGCATTTGTATACAATCTTCTGATATTTTCATTCAAACAAACGCAACATGGTGTATATACAGCGCAAGAAAATATATTTGATTGTGCAAATTGCACAGGATTAATTCAAAGACTGAATAATCTGCTAAAAGACAAAACAGCTTTAAATGAGGCAATTTCCACTCAGCATTCGGAAGGTTCGACAACTAGCACAAAAGAATTCATAGAAATTTGTAAACATTAACGAATACAGCCCTTTTTGTGGAGTAAAACTGCACAAAAACATGGGCTGTTTTTTTATGTTCTATACAACCATTTTTCTTGAATTGGGGTGGAAATTATGCTTAAATAATAACGGACTGTCTGTAACCCCTTAATTGCAGACGGTAATTTTCAGTTATTTTTATTTTTAGGAGGATATTGTAATGGCTAACAAATGGGTGTATATGTTTAGCGAAGGTGACATGTCAATGCGCAACCTTCTCGGCGGAAAGGGTGCTAATCTTGCAGAGATGACAAGCATTGGCTTACCAGTACCACAGGGTTTCACAATCACAACAGAGGCTTGTACTCAGTACTATGAGGATGGCCGTAAAATTAACGACGAGATCATGGCTCAGGCTATGGAGGGTGTTAAGAAAATGGAAGAGATCAACGGCAAGAAGTTCGGAGATCTTAAGAACCCACTTCTCGTTTCAGTTCGTTCAGGTGCTCGTGCATCTATGCCAGGTATGATGGATACAATCCTTAACCTTGGTCTTAATGATGAAGTAGTTGCAGCTATGATCGCTGGTAACCCAGATCCAGCTTTCGAGCGTTTCGTATATGATTCATACAGAAGATTTATCCAGATGTTCTCAGATGTAGTTATGGAAGTAGGTAAGAAGTACTTCGAGCAGCTCATCGATGAGATGAAGGAAAAGAAGGGTGTTAAGTTTGACGTAGACCTTACAGCTGCAGACCTTAAGGAACTTGCAGAGCAGTTCAAGGCAGAGTACAAGAATCAGCTTGGTTCAGACTTCCCTTCAGATCCAGTAGAGCAGTTAAAGCTCGCTATCGAGGCAGTATTCCGTTCATGGGACAACCCTCGTGCAAACGTTTACAGAAGAGATAACGATATCCCTTATTCATGGGGTACAGCAGTTAACGTAATGCCAATGGTATTCGGTAACTTAAATAATGAGTCTGGTACTGGTGTTGCATTCACTCGTGACCCAGCTACAGGCGAGAACAAGCTTATGGGTGAGTTCCTTATCAACGCACAGGGCGAGGACGTAGTTGCTGGTGTTCGTACACCAATGCCAATCGCTCAGATGGAGAAGGAGTTCCCAGAGGCATACGCAGAGTTCATCAAGGTATGTGAGACTCTTGAGAATCACTACCATGATATGCAGGATATGGAGTTCACAGTAGAGAACAAGAAGCTTTACATGCTCCAGTGCCGTAACGGTAAGAGAACAGCTCCAGCTGCTCTTAAGATTGCTTGCGACCTCGTTGATGAAGGACACAAGACTCCAGAAGAGGCTGTAGCAATGATCGACCCACGTAACCTTGATACACTTCTTCACCCACAGTTCGAGGCTGCTGCTCTTAAGGCTGCAACTCCACTTGGTAAGGGTCTTGGCGCATCTCCAGGTGCTGCTTGTGGTAAGGTTGTATTTACAGCAGATGATGCTGAGGCATGGGCTGCTAGAGGAGAGAAGGTAGTTCTTGTACGTCTTGAGACATCTCCAGAAGATATCACAGGTATGAAGGCTGCTCAGGGTATCCTTACAGTTCGTGGTGGTATGACATCACACGCTGCAGTAGTTGCTCGTGGTATGGGTACATGCTGCGTTTCTGGTTGTGGCGACATCAACATGGATGAGGAGAACAAGAAGTTCACTCTTGCAGGCACAACATTTACAGAGGGTTCTGAAATCTCTATCGATGGTACAACAGGTAACATCTACGCTGGTATCATCCCAACAGTTGACGCTGTTATCGCTGGCGAGTTCGGTCGTGTAATGGCTTGGGCTGATGAGTTCAGAAGACTTAAGGTTAGAACAAATGCAGATACTCCAGCTGATGCTAAGAAGGCTAGAGAGCTTGGTGCAGAAGGTATCGGTCTTTGCCGTACAGAGCACATGTTCTTCGAGGCTGACAGAATTGCAGCATTCCGTGAGATGATCTGCTCAGATACAGAGGAAGAGAGAGAAGTTGCTCTTGATAAGATTCTTCCTTACCAGCAGGGAGACTTCAAGGCTCTTTACGAAGCACTTGAGGGATGCCCAGTTACAATCAGATTCCTTGATCCACCTCTTCACGAATTCGTTCCTACAGAGGATGCTGATATCGAGAAGCTTGCAAAGGCTAAGAACAAGTCAGTAGAGGAAATCAGAAACATCTGCGAGTCACTCCACGAGTTCAACCCAATGATGGGTCACAGAGGATGCCGTCTTGCAGTTACATATCCTTCAATTGCTAAGATGCAGACAAAGGCTGTTATTCGTGCAGCACTTGAAGTACAGAAGGCTCATCCAGATTGGAATGTTAAGCCTGAAATCATGATCCCACTTGTATGTGAGGTTAAGGAGCTTAAGTACGTTAAGCAGGTAGTTGTAGAGACAGCTGATGCTGAAATCGCAGCAGCAGGCGCTACACTTGAGTATGAAGTTGGTACAATGATCGAGATTCCACGTGCAGCTCTTACAGCTGACGAGATCGCTAAGGAAGCTGACTTCTTCTGCTTCGGTACAAACGACCTTACACAGATGACATTTGGTTTCTCTCGTGATGATGCTGGTAAGTTCTTAAATGCTTACTATGATACAAAGATTTTCGAGAACGATCCATTTGCTAAGCTTGACCAGACAGGTGTTGGTAAGCTTATGGAGACAGCTATTAAGCTTGGTAAGCCAGTAAATCCTAAGCTTCACGTAGGTATCTGCGGTGAGCACGGTGGAGATCCATCTTCAGTAGAGTTCTGCCACAAGATCGGTCTTGACTATGTATCATGCTCTCCATTCAGAGTACCAATCGCTAGACTTGCAGCTGCACAGGCAGCTATCGCCGAGTCACGTCAGTAAAAGATCCGAGCTGTTTTTTGGGAACTTTCGAAATTTCGAAAGATTTTATGAAACAAAGCATGAGGATTTATCATCCAAATAATTCGTTTCATTACCCAGAAAAGCTTGAAATAGAGCTATTCCTAGTATAGGGTGTCTGCAAAGGCACCCTATATTTTTATGTAAAAAATAATTTCAACCAAGCTGTAATGAAATCTAGATACAAGTAATTGTTATCTGCATTCGACAAAAATTTATGTCAAAAGTTCGGAAAATCCGAACCTAAAAAATTGACCAATTTGAAAAAAGTTCGGAATATCCGAACTTGGAAGGAGGTTCGAAAATGTCGAAATTTACAGCGAAAAAGCTTAAAGATGCTCGTGTAAGAGCTGGATTTACTCAAGATGAAGCAGCCAAGCTAATGAATCTGAAAAAGACTAGCATCAGTGAAATGGAAGCTGATAAGAGAAGTATATCTGCAGATGAACTTGCTCAGTTTTCTCGTATTTATAATGTAGATGTGAGAGAATTGCTTTTTGTTGAATTTACAGAAGCAGGAGACGAGCAGAGATTAACTGCTAAGTATAGTTCTTTCCTTAAGTTACTCGAAAAACTATCTGATCGAGAAGTTGAAGATGTTTATTGGGTAATAAAGCGTAAGGTTGAAGGATTACTATAAAACTTAACAGTTTATTTGAAAGGCCGGTTGGTGATATTTACTTGCCGGCCTTCTTTAATTATGTAGTTAAATGCAGCACCGAAACCTCATATTCGATGCTGCATAAAGCTATTATAAGATGGCGGATTGTTCTTCTGTTATGTCATCGACAGAATCATCTTGTGTTACACAATGGCTCGAAGGGTGTTGAAGTGTATTTAGTATTACCTGTCCTTCACGTTTGATTTTCTTTTTCTGCTTGGCGTGGTTTATTAATGCAATACCTCCGCCTACTGTTACAGTAATCAATATTCCAACTGTAGCCCCTTGAATTCTCCCAAGTTTAAGGTTAGATGCAGATTCTGATGCATAGTAACGTACAATACGCTTTAGACCATCTTGCATGCTTCCATTACCCAACTCTGATAGAGCGTGTGTGGTAACTGGAGCAGATGGATTCGGCGTGTTAATTAGTTTTGTTATTTGTGTTGCTGTAGAATTCATTTTTATATCCTCCTGAAATCTTTTATTTGTTGGTTTTATTTTATAAGGTGTGGTATTATAAGTAAAGAATAATAGTTCGCGTAAGAAATCATTTGCGTGCGTCGAGTCTATTCTAACGAATAATAATTCGTATAAAGGAGTTTTATATATGCTTAAAGGAAAAAGCTTGAGTGAATACGAGGGTTTTGCTTATCGTTTAGTTATGGCTGCAAATAATAAACAGATTGATGATACCAAGGAATTGGCGGAAAAATTATATAGTGATGAGACTTGTAGAGGGATAATCAAGATGAGAAAAAGAAAAAAGGAGGTCGCTTCTAATCCGGTAGATAATGTTTTAAGAAATGTTCAAAAGCATTTAAATGAGAAAGATCCATACAAAGTTCCCAGTACATACATTTATGCGTATAGTGTGGTTTTGGATTGTTCGATTGATTATCTTTATGGACGAACTGACGTAATGTCTGTTGACATGGATGTGAAAGAGATTTGTAAAAAAACGGGTTTGTCAGAAAAGGCAGTAAAATGCTTACTAGAATATAAAAGTGACAATGATGATAGTAGTATATTTTCTATAACTCAATGGTGGTCAGAGTTTCTTTGTGAAGATTCTTTTTATAGCATTCCAATGGTTTGGCATGATTATGCTAGTAGAATTGTTGAATTATATGATTTAGATAAAAAGGTAGCAGCTATGCAAAAGGCGGACAATGAGGTTGTGGTTGATGATCACATAATGCAATTGTTGTTGGAAGATGATAACCATAAAACATTACGAAGTATAAGGCGTGAAAAGGAAGACTCGACCTTAGGTGCATATCACAAAATGATACAGCTTATAGAGCATTATTTTGAACAATATGCAGAAGAATGGGCGAAAAATCAACATCTTGATTATGAGGAAATGTATTACCGTGGTGAAATAAATAAAAGGAAAATTATAAAAGAGCAAATAAAACAACCAGAAATAAAATAAAGTAGATTGAGACCATCCAATTAAATGGATGGTCTTTTTTTCTTGACGTGTACGCAATGACTACATTATAATGAAACTAAAGATACACGCAGTGACTACATAAAGGAGGACAGCCATGAAGAAGGATACATACAATGTCGAAGGCATTGAAATCGAAGTGGAACATATAGATAGGAATGATGGCAATCGTGAGCGTAGACTTGTAGCATATCAGTTTAAAGCAATTAGAGAGCAGTCTGGTATGAATCGTAAAGAGTTTTCTGAATGGCTTGGCATTCCCTATCGGACCATGCAGGAATGGGAACTTGGACGCAGACAGATGCCGGATTACGTGCTTCGCTTGATTGCATATAAAGTTAAGATGGAGAAGGAAAGGGGGAATCTATGATGACAGTATTATATGGTGTTGGAACAGTCTTAAGAGTGATCGTTAGAATCTCATTATTGCCGGTACAGGCAGCTCTTACATTACTGATGCTTGCTATCGGCTTTATTGGTGGATTAGCAAATATTGTATGCTGGTTGTTAGGGGCTTTCTTTGTTATTGGTGGTATCTGTTCATTTATTAATGGATCTACATCTCTTGGATGGCAGGGCGTTATAGTAGGTATTATTGTAGCTGTAGTTCCTCAGGCTTTAACTCTTTGGGGCGCCGAAGGAATACTTGGACTTAAGGAACTTTTGGGAAAGATATAGCTGGCACTAGTGTGCTTTTAATAATATAAATTTATAAAAGTTGGTGGGGACTAATTATTATGACTAGAATAGAAAAGGAATATAATAGAGTAGTTGAGTATGGCTGTCAGATTGATGAATTATCATTAAATTGTAAATTTGAAGAGTTAAAAAAAGTATTGGACGACATGATTGAATATAAAAATGCTGATGATAATGTAAGCAATGATGTCAATTTTAATTACTATCTTGGAACTGGTTTTGGTATATATGCCGATTATGTGCAACAATCAGCGAATGATAAATTTGATTCGTCAGTCATAGATTTAAGACGGAAATCAATGATTTATTTTCGTAAGAGTCTTGAATTGAATAATGGAGTTAGTAATCCTGACTCAAGATTAAAGTTATGTATATTAACAAATTATGCAAATCAGTTAGTGATTGCAGGACGGTACATAGAAGCACTAAATGTATATCGCAATGTACTTGGAATCGATAATGAGTTTTCGATGGGAATGGGAAATTATGGTAGAACTTTAATGTTTTTGGCAAATATGGTAAATGATAAGGGACACTATCAAGAACTGCATTGTTATGCGTATCATGCACTAAAAAAAGCTATACAAAACATTGATTATGATATGCATGAGCAGGCATTATCAGCGTTTGGAAAAATTGTAGAGGAATATGAAGCATTGCCATCGATTGATTATGTTAATAAACCAATAGTTTTTCCTGAATATACACTTGGAGATAGTGATGAAGAGATTCAATATAGAAAATGGTGCTTAAAAAATCATCTTTTTCTTAATCCGTTAAATGATGTAATTGAAATAGAATCTGCATTTGCTCACGATCCATTGAATATCATAAAATATACTGAAGATATTACCGCCTCTGATTCAATCAATGGAAACCCAGCAGAACCACCAAGATGGTTTGCTATGTTAAATAATTTAAAAGAAGAATACATTTATGCAAGGTATCTATGTTTTACTAGTAGCCAAGAGGATGCATATCCCCATTTTGCTGATAAAGATGTCACTTTATCTTTTGGGAGCTTTGATAACACAGTTTATTCGATACGGGTGGAACAAGGTAAAACGGCATTTAGAGTCTTATATTCATTACTTGATAAAATATGTTTTTTTGTAAATGATTTTTGGAGAATCGGTTTAGAAGAGGGAAAGGTAACTGCAAGGGGTATTTGTAAGGCAAGGAAATATCCTAAAGATAATAAAGCATTAATGTCATTATATTGGGTTCTATGTGAGTTTTTCGAAAAATACGGGGATGCTGAACAGCCATATGAAAAGGAACTAGCAATACTAAGAAATGCTCTTGAACATAAATATGTCAAAATCCATAAAGGGGATTGGAATAGAAGACTAAAAATTGAAAGTGATAGTTTTTATCATGTATCAGAAAATGACTTAAGAGCTAATACAATCAGATTATTACAACTTGTTAGAGAATCTCTTATGTATCTTATTTATGCTATTGAAAAAGAGGAAATCAAAAAGAGTCAATCAAAATCATATGTTGGAACTATGCCTATTTCAAATTATCCTGATGCATGGAAAAAATAAAATTTAGACAGCGAAAAATATATTTCATAAAAACATAAAATGGTCTCTGACCGACATTGTCTCTTTTTGACTCGTTTTGTCTCGTCTCGACCGACATTAGCACTTCTCTTATAAATTTAACGGTGCTATTATTATCATAGACAAGTGAGAGGTAAACAAAAGCCACTCACTTGTTTTTCTTTTGCAGAAGAATAGGAAGCAGATACAAGCGTCATTGCATGACCAAACCCTCAAGGTCGTGTGTGGCGCTTTTTTTGTTATCCGAAACCGGTAAGCGCGCGCCGGTGTTTCTATAAAAAACTGTTAAAGAAAAGGAGAAAATTGAATATGGATTATGAACGTTTCAAAGAAGGTTTCCAGGATGCGTTAAAGGCTGAACTTGCTGTTAGAGGAGCTGATGTTGAACTTACTGCTCGAAGAGTAGATAAGATGAATGAAAGCTATGATGCTATCACAGTAAGACATACGGACAGTTCTATTGGAGTGAACATCAGTGTTGAGAAAGCATTTGCTGCTTATGAGAATGGTACACCAATCCCTGAGATCGCTGAGCATTTTGCTGATGCAGTGGAGAAAGGATTCCGTGAATCGCCTCAGGTGGATCTGGAGTCGCTCTCTGATTATGAGCAGATGAAGAACAAGCTTTCTATGGAAGTGGTTTCTGCAGAGAAGAATGCGGAACTTCTTGAGAGCGTACCTCATGAAAGAATGGAGGATATGGCTGTTGTTTATCGCTTTGTGCTTGATCAGACAGATTCCGGCAATGGAACAATCCTTGTTACCAATCAGTTGCTTGATCAGTATGGCATTACCAAAGAGCAGCTTCGCGCTGATGCCATGGAGAATGCACCTGAAATCAGACCATCTGAGATCAGAGGTATGTCTGAAGTAATGAGTGAGCTTGCACCTGGCATGATTCCTGAGGTTGCACCGGAAGATGAGCAGATGTTTGTTGCTACAGTTCCGGATAAGATCCATGGAGCTGGTGTTATCGCATATCCGAATTTCATGGAGGATGCAGCTGAAAAGATGGGCGGTGACTTCTTCGTTCTTCCAAGCAGTATTCATGAGGTTTTGCTTGTAAAGGACAATGGCCAGATAACAGCCAAAGAGCTGGAAAACATGGTCAAAGAGGTCAATGCTACTCAGGTAGAACCTGCAGATCAGCTTACAGATCACGTTTATCATTACGACAGTCAGAATCATATTTTTGAGTTGGCTGATAAGTATGAGGAACGTCAGCGTGAGGCTGAGGTTGTAGCTGATAAGGATTCTGTCCTTGGAGATCTAAAAGAAAAGAAACAGGAGATTGCAAAGAAAGATCCGTCAAAGGATGCAGTTACAAAGGCTGAAACTAAGAAGTATGAGGCTTCTCTATAATGCCTGGTAAATCATCTGTCAGAAGCAATCTCCAAGAGAAAAAATCCGGACTGGAAAATGTACAAAAGTCAGCTGCTTCTGAGAATTTTGTATCTCTCAGGAAAGAGACTGGCATGAACAGAAAAGAGTTCGCTGAATGGATGGGGATACCATATAGAACCATGCAGGATTGGGAACTCGGTATATCCAAAGCTCCGGATTATGTTTATGACTTGGCTAGGTACAAAGTCAAGAATGAGCTTGAAAAAGGCAATTTAATAAGAAAACAGCACTTACAAAAAGAGTGCAGGTAATGATAAGGCTTCGAAGCTTAGGCTTCGGGGCCTTTTCTTATGGTGAAAGGAGATATCTAAGATGAGTAAAAAACATATGAGAGTTCAGAAGAACTTTAACAAAAATGGCATTTCAAGGGTGCCACACAGTGTTGCACCTAAGCTTGGTCCAGTTACACCTTGCAATTGCAGTCATCCTTGTCCTTATGGTAATGGCAGAACGTTTTGCTTTCCTTGCTATCAGAAGCTTGTTGCTGACAGCAGAAGTAACAGTGTTGCTACAGGTAATGCCTAAAGAGGTGTGGTATGGACTTTGGCTATTTTCATGAGGAAGAGTCTGAGCAGTTTGCCTTCTATCGGATTCCCCAGGTGCTCTTTAAGGATGAAAAGTTCGTAAAGCTTTCAACGGATGCCAAGGTTCTATATGGATTATTTCTGAATCGGGTATCTCTTTCTAAGAAGAATCACTGGATTGATGAAGAGGGCAGAGTATATGTCTATTACACCCTTGTCAGTATCCAGGAGGATTTGCATTGTGCGAGTCAGAAGGCATTAAAGCTTTTAAAGGAGCTTGAGTGCTATGGACTTATCGAAAGAATAAAGCAGGGACTTTGTAAACCTGACAGGATTTATGTGAAGAACTTCATCACACTTCAGGAATCACCAGCCCGGAGTGGTGAAAATCACCATACCGGTGTAGTGAAAATCACCAGCCCGGAATGTCGAGAATCACCACCTAATAATATAGAGTTAAATAATACTGAGTGTAGTAATACTAATCTTATCTTATCTAAGAGCAGAGAAGATGAGATGGAGCTATACAGACAATATTTATACCAGTTACTGGATATAGAGATACTCAAAGAGCGCTATCCCTATGGAGTAGAAGAGATAGATGAGATTTTTGACATAATCCTGGATGTGCTGTGCAGCAATCAGAAGTTTATCACTATATCCGGGGATAAAAAGCCTATTAACGTAGTGAAAAGCAGATTCATGAAGCTGGATAGCAGCCATATTCAGTTTGTAATGGACAGTATGAAGGACAAGACTACAAAGGTTCGCAATGTAAAGAAATACATAGTGGCAGCACTTTATAATGCGCCAATTACGATTAACAACTATTATCAGTCGCTGGTCCAGCATGACATGGCGACAGGAAAAATCTAAGGAGGAATGACAATGGAACAGATTACAATTGATATTCAACTTGATCCTATGAAGGATGGAATTAAAGTACCGGAGACAGATGTATCCAGACCTGATGCTCATGCTGTGATTCTTGGGACCAACGGCAAAATCAGACAGATTTCTATGAAGGAAGCAGAGACAATCCTTGATCAGATGGCTACTTGTGGGGCTGGAACTCATCTTGGACAGTCAGATTATATTGCTGTTTACAACAAGGATAAGCTTTTTAAGGCTGAAGGTGAGGAGTACCTGGTAGGCAGTGTTCTCATTTTTCAAAGAGCAGGGAATGTGCTCAAGGCTATTCCTGATGATGAGATTGGTGATCTCTTAGAGGTTGCTATGGCACAGATGGATACTTTGAAGGCAGGAGATGCCTGCTTTTCTGCAATGCGTGTTGATTAAGGGAGGAAAATCATGAGTAGAACAATACCGAGAGCTTACGTTACTGCAGCATGGAATAAGAATCCGGTTGTGGCAAAAGAAGATGCCAAGAAATACTGTCAGGAACTAGTAAAGGAAGGATACCTTCCGCTTTGTCCTATTCTTGCTTTTGATGGAATCTTTTCAGCTGAGGATACAGAAGCTCATAAGAGATTCAAGGAGATGTCCGAGGATCTACTTCGTAGAGCCAGATTCCTTGTTATCTGTGGTAATAAGCAGAATGAGGAAGTTAAGGATGATATCGCAATAGCCAGAAAGTCCAAGGTTATTGTTACAACCTTAGATGGAGTCATTGGCTTGTAGGATGTTAGTCAGGAAGGAGGCGATAGTTCATGGTTAATGAAGAGTCATCAGCCAAGTCGCTCCATTTCATGGTGGAAAAAGGTGCTAAGCCAACAGTGCGTATGTTTATGAATATCCTGAAAGCTTATATGCGTCACAGGCATGATAAAAAATATTTTGGGAAGGAGAAAGAGCCTACAGGTAAGATGCCTGTGAAAAAGCTCATTAAGCAGGGCAAAGGTGCTCAGAAAATTGAGCTGGATGGTGAAGATATCCATTTGTTTAATCGCCTTGCCAAGAAGTATGGTGTAGATTATGCCGTGGTTAAAGACAAGGAGGCTGGCACTTATAAGATCTTTTTCAAGGCTCAGGATGCAGATGCTATCTCTGATCTAGTAGCGGATTATACCAAACGTACCCTTGGAAAAGAAAAAGGTGCAAAGGAGAGCGTACTTGGTAAGCTAAAGAAACTTAAGGAAAAGGTTGCTTCTATACCTCGCAAGGTAGTAGAGAAGAGGAAGGAGCAGACACGATGAATCAGAAATTAAAAAAGAAGATTATCCTGAATATCCCTTATGTTGCAATAGGCCTGTTTGCTACCAACTTAGGTGAGGCCTGGAGAATAGCAGAAGGGATGAATGCTTCGGAAAAGCTTCAGGGGCTTATTATCGGAGGTGGATTTCAAACTGCATTTACGAATCCGCTTCCTAGCTTACATCCCTTTGATTTGCTTATTGGTGCAGCCTGTGGCGCAGCACTAAGACTTGCAGTTTATCTAAAGGGAAAGAATGCCAAGAAATTTCGGCATGGCTCAGAATATGGTTCAGCCAGATGGGGAAAGCCCTCCGACATAGAACCTTTCAAAGATCCTGATCCGAAGAATAATGTGATTCTGTCCCAGACGGAGCAGATTACACTAAGTTCCAGACCATCACAGCCAAAGTACGCAAGAAATAAGAATGTGCTGGTTGTAGGTGGTTCCGGCTCAGGTAAAACACGCTTTTTTATTAAACCAAACTTGCTGCAGTGCGACAGTAAGGATTACCCTTGTTCGTTTGTAGTAACTGATCCTAAGGGAAGCGTGGTTCTTGAATGTGGTAATGCACTTTTGAAGAAGGGGTATCGAATTAAAATCTTCAATACCATCAACTTTAACAAGAGTATGCACTACAATCCTTTCGCTTATATTCGTAGTGAAAAGGATATCCTAAAGCTTGTAACTACGCTGATTGCCAATACTAAAGGTGAAGGAAAAGGCGGTGATGAATTCTGGGAAAAGGCCGAAAAATTGCTGTATTCAGCGCTTATAGGCTACATCCATTATGAGGCTCCAATAGAGGAACAGAACTTCACAACACTTCTTGAAATGATCAACGCAATGGAGGTCAGAGAAGATGATGAGGAGTTCAAAAATGCAGTCGATATGCTCTTTGATGAGCTGGAAGAAAAAGATCCAAATCATTTTGCAGTTCGCCAATATAAGAAATACAAATTGGCAGCTGGAAAGACAGCGAAGTCAATCCTTGTAAGCTGTGGTGCCAGACTGGCTCCATTCGATATCAAGGAGCTTCGAGAGATTACAGCTTATGATGAATTACAACTGGATACTATCGGTGATAAGAAAACGGCGTTGTTTCTGATTATGTCAGATACGGACGCCACTTTTAATTTTCTGATATCTATGGTGTACACGCAGTTGTTCAATCTCTTATGCGAGAAAGCTGATGATGTTTACGGTGGAAGGCTTCCGGTCCATGTAAGGTGCCTTGTAGATGAGTGCGCCAATATCGGACAGATTCCTAACCTGGAAAAACTTGTGGCAACTATCAGATCCCGTGAGATTAGTGCCTGCTTGGTATTACAGGCAAAGTCACAGCTTAAGGCAATCTACAAAGATAATGCGGATACCATTATCGGTAACATGGATTCTCAGATCTTCCTTGGAGGAACTGAGAAGACAACGCTTAAGGATCTTACAGAGATTCTTGGCAAGGAAACCATTGATATGTACACCACAGGAAATACTAAGGGCTCTCAGGAGTCCTACAACATGAATTATCAGAAGCTCGGCAAAGAGCTGATGAGTATGGATGAGCTTGCTGTTATGGATGGCAGTAAATGTATTGTGCAGGTGAGAGGTGTGAGACCTTTTCTTTCAGATAAGTATGACCTGACAAAGCATCCAAACTATCCGCTGACAGCAGACTATGACAAGAAGAACTGGTTTGATATTGAGAGGTATCTAAACAGAAAGCTTGTCCTTCATCCAAATGATGAATATGAAGTGTTTGATGTTGATAATAACTGATGTCTTGACTAAAATATTATTGATGATTTTTATTTCGGTAAAAATCAATCTCCAACCTTGAGAGATAATCAAATGCAGGGATAATTCGATTTGTTATCGAATTCAGCTAAGAAGGTGACAGTATTGTCCGCTATCCGGTGCGTGATTATTGCATGTTATTAATGGAATCAAGGAGAAAGGAGATAGTCATGGCAAAAGGTGTATCATCTAAGACACACAGTCAAAAAGAATTGGATAATTACGCTAATCAGCATAATCCAAACAATAAGGCCTACAAGGCAAGAGTTGCTAATGATCAGGCGACTAAGAAACAGTCTAAGAAAGCATTAGCAAATCAGTCTAAGAAGCGTGCAAAACGCCAGGCTGAATTCGATGAGAAATATGGTCTTTCTTATCCGCTTGATTGGATGTGTTATAGCAATCCATATGATTTTGACTAATCATGAAAGCAAGAGAGCATCAATCTATTATGGTTGGTGCTTTTTTGTTGTAGTTTTTTAATTTTGAGAAAGAGCTTCTAATGCAGTTGCATTAGGGGCTTTTTTTAATGCGCGCATTTTCAAAGTTCAGTCGACGGGGCTTTGGAAGGACAACTAAATACAAAGAAACCAAAAACTATTTTTTTAATCACAAGGAGGATTTTATTATGGCATTTTTCAACTCAGCAGTAGGCGTACTTCAGACACTCGTTATCGCACTTGGTGCAGGTCTTGGAATTTGGGGTGTTGTAAACCTCATGGAAGGTTACGGCAATGATAACCCTGGAGCTAAGTCACAGGGCATGAAGCAGCTCATGGCCGGTGGTGGTGTTGCACTCATCGGTACTACACTCGTTCCACTTCTTTCCGGACTTTTCTAATCCGGCCTATCAACAACAAAAATCAGGAGGGGCAGTGTAACAAGCTGCCCTTCCCTGAGAAAGGAGGCAATCGTTGGAAAGTTTGTTAGAAAAACTGACTGATTGGCTCAAAGACATGCTGGTAGGTGGGATTATGGATAACCTCACATCTACATTTTCAACCTTAAATCAGAAGATTGGAGAAGTAACAGCACAGGTAGCACAGACTCCAGACCAGTTCCAGCCCACGGTATATAACCTCATCAGGAACCTGTCGGAGAATGTGATTCTACCCATAGCAGGAATCATCCTTACTTTTATTGCCTGCTATGAACTGATACAGCTGGTCATCGCTCACAATAACCTGGCAAACTTTGAAACCTGGATTTTTTTTAAGTGGGTATTCAAGACCTTTGTAGCAGTAACGCTGATTACAAATACCTTTAATATCACCATGGCAGTCTTTGATGTAGCACAACATGTGGTCAGTCAATCAGGATCACTTATCGCCGGAAGTACCGCAGTGGACGGTTCAACTCTGGCAACTATGCAAAGCACTTTGGAAGCAATGGATGTAGGGCCGCTGTTTGGTATATTCCTGCAGTCCTTTGCTGTGAAGTTCTTATTTGAGATTTTATCGATTCTGATTTGGGCTATTGTCTATGGACGAATGATAGAGATCTATTTGACCATCAGCCTTGCTCCGATTCCTTTTGCGACTTTTGGCAATAGAGAACAGAGCATGATTGGACAGAACTATTTGAGATCCCTTTTTGCTCTTGGCTTCCAGGGATTCTTAATCATGGTATGCGTAGCAATCTATGCAGCCCTGGTTCAGACAGTTTCATTTTCATCGGATATCATGGGCTCTTTGTGGAATGTCCTTGGTATCACATTACTTCTTGCATTCACTTTGTTTAAGACAGGTTCTATTGCAAGATCTGTATTCCACGCACATTAAGGAGGAAAAGAAATGGCATCTTATATTCCGGTGCCTCGTGATCTCACGAAGGTAAAGAGTAAAGTGGCATTCAACCTCACCAAGCGTCAGCTCATCTGCTTCTGTATAGCTGCAGCTATCGGTGTTCCAACCTTTTTCCTTTTGAAAAAGATCGGAGACTCAACCTTTGCAGCTATGGGTATGATGATTGTAATGATGCCGCTGTTTTTCTTTGCAATGTACGAAAAGAACGGACAGCCACTAGAGGTATTCTTGCATCACTTTATTCAGGCAACATTTATCAGGCCGAAGATCAGGCCTTACAAAACAGATAATTATTACGCTGCCCTGATGAGGCAGGAGAAAGCAGAGAAGGAGGTAGAAAAAATTGTTTCTGAAAGCGAAAAAAAGAGACATCGCAATGCCGGCAGGGTTATCGAGAGCAGACCAGAAAAGAGTAAGAGCCGTCATCAAAGAAGCTCAGAAAAATGATGGTGTTCCCAGAACAGCTCAGCAGAGCATTCCTTTTGACAGGATGTTTAAGGATGGCATTTGCAGAATAGGCAGCGATTATTATACAAAGACGATTCAGTTTCAGGATATCAATTATCAGTTGGCACAGCAGGAGGATCAGACGGAGATTTTTGAGGAGTGGTGTAGCTTCCTGAATTTCTTTGATAGTTCGGTTCACTTTGAGCTTAGCTTCATGAATATGGCAACGGATGCAGAGAAGTTTGAAAAGTCCATTGCCATACCACATCAGAACGATGGATTCAATGAAGTCAGGGATGAGTATACCGGCATGTTAAAGCGTCAGATGGAAGCTGGAAACAATGGTCTAACCAAGACCAAGTATTTATCCTTTGGTATTCATGCAGAGTCCATGAAAGCAGCAAAACCGAGACTTATTCATATCGAGATGGATCTTCTTAACAACTTCAAAAGACTTGGTGTTCAGGCAAACACACTAAACGGCGCAGAACGCTTAGAGCTGATTCACCAGCAGTTTCATATGGGAGATGATGAGAAGTTCTTCTTCGACTGGAAATGGCTTGTAGGAAGCGGCCTTTCAGTAAAAGACTTTGTGGCTCCTGCAGGACTTAATTTTAAAAATGGCAGATTATTCCAGATGGGTAATCTCTATGGAGCCATGAGCTTTCTTAGCATCACAGCTTCTGATATCTCAGACAGAATGCTGGCAGACTTCCTTGGTATGGAGTCCAGTCAGATTGTGACAATGCATGTTCAGTCTGTGGATCAGACTGAGGCGATTAAAACGGTAAAACATACCATTACAGAACTTGATCGAAGCAAGATTGAGGAGCAGAAGAAGGCGGTAAGAGCCGGTTATGATATGGACATTATTCCATCAGATCTTGCAACTTATGGCAAGGATGCGAAAGCGCTCTTAAAGGAATTGCAGAGTCAGAATGAGCGTATGTTTCTTCTGACTTTCTTGGTGCTTAATACAGGAAAGACAGAGCAGGAACTTGAGAACAATGTCTTTCAGGCAAATTCTATTGCTCAGAAGCATAACTGCAATCTGGTAAGACTCAATTTCCAGCAGGAGCAGGGACTTATGAGTTCTCTACCTCTTGCCTACAACGAGATTGAAATCCAGCGTGGAATGACTACAAGCTCCACAGCTATTTTCGTTCCATTTACAACGCAGGAATTATTCCAGGCAGGAGATGAGGCTTTGTATTATGGACTGAATGCCCTTTCCAACAACCTGATTATGGTTGACAGAAAGAAGCTTAAGAATCCTAACGGCCTTATCCTTGGTACTCCCGGTGCAGGTAAATCGTTCTCTGCAAAAAGAGAAATTGCAAATGCGTTTCTTGTTACAGATGATGATGTTATCATCTCAGATCCTGAGTCAGAGTATAGTGCGCTGGTAAAAAGGTTTGGCGGTCAGGTTATTAAGATTAGCCCTACCAGCAGTCAGTACATCAATCCGATGGATATCAATATGAACTATTCTGATGATGATAATCCGATTGCCTTAAAGGCAGATTTTATCCTGTCTTTGTGTGAGCTTATTGTCGGTGGAAAGGAAGGACTTAAGCCTGTTGAGAAGACTGTCATTGACCGTTGTATTCATCAGATTTATCAGCAGTACTTCCTGAATCCTGTGCCTGAGAATATGCCTCTTCTTGAGGACCTTTACAATGCACTCTTGAAGCAGGATGAGCCGGAAGCAAAGAATGTGGCAACAGCCCTTGAAATCTATGTCACAGGTTCTCTGAATGTGTTTAATCACAGAACTAACGTGGATATCACAAACAGACTTGTATGCTATGACATCAAAGACCTCGGAAAGCAGCTGAAGAAAATCGGAATGCTAGTTGTTCAGGATCAGGTCTGGGGCAGAGTTACAGAGAATAGAAGCCAGGGAAAATCCACTAGATACTACATGGATGAGATGCACCTTCTTCTTCGTGAAGAACAGACTGCAGCTTACACAGTAGAAATCTGGAAACGTTTTAGAAAGTGGGGCGGTATTCCAACTGGAATCACTCAGAACGTAAAGGACTTACTTGCTTCTAAGGAAGTTGAGAATATCTTTGAAAACTCTGATTTTATCTATATGTTGAATCAGGCAGTAGGAGATCGAGCTATCCTTGCCAAACAGTTGAATATCAGCCCTCATCAGCTCTCGTATGTCACACATTCGGGAGAAGGTGAAGGGCTTTTATTTTATGGCAATGTTATCTTGCCGTTTGTGGATCGCTTCCCTAAGGATTTGGAACTCTATCGTATCATGACCACCAAGCTTGATGAGGTGGCACAGTCTCAGGAGGAGAGCTAAATGGATGAAGAGAAGAAGTTTACGAAGGAAAGACATAAGAAGAGGGCCTCCGGTAGATATCAGAAGAAAAGCCAGGGCGAGAAGCTGAAAAGTGAAACTGCTGCTAAGAAGGCCTACGGAAAGAAGTTCCGTCATGGCAAAAAGGACCTGGAACTTACTGCAGAGGAAAAGAAAAAAATTAAAAAGCTTCAGGTACAGGGCAGGCATAAAATCCGCCTTGAGGTAGCTGAGAACGTATCCGTTCATCGTCAGATTGACAGAACGAATGAAGATCAGAATGTAGGTACAGAGGCTTTGAATAAGACTACAGCGACTGCTGAAAAAACAGTAAGAACACTTCAACAGAGCCGGTATTCTAAGAAACTTCAGAAGGATGTCAAAAAGGGCGCTGAGGAGACCACATCCACAAAGGCAGTTCAAAAGAATTACATGAAAAAGGAATTCCAAAGAGCTGCCTATAAGAAATCACAGAAAGAAGCTGCTAATCAGGTTGGAAGCATATCAAAGAAATTTGTCGATAAGGCAGAAGACCTGGTTGGAAGATTTGCAGAATGGATTCGTGAGAAAATCATGGATAATCCGCTGGTAATCATTATTGCGCTTGTGATTCTTATTCTGATTCTGATGCTTTCCGGCAGTGCCGGTCTTGCAGGAGGAATGCTTGGTTCCTTCAGTGATACTACAATAGCTACTTCTTATACTGCAGATGATGATGATATTCGTGCTGTAGAGCAGGATTATAAGACCAAGGAGTCTGACTTGCAGACGCAGGTGAATAACATCCCTACAACGCATCCCGGCTATGATGAGTATCGCTATAATCTGGCAGAGATCAACCACAATCAATATCAGCTGGCCGCACTTTTGACAGTACTGTATGAGGATTATACGGAAGTGGAAGTGCAGAGTAAACTTACTGAGATTTTCAATGCTCAGTATAATCTGACCAGCAGAGAAGTGATTGAAAAGAGAACCAGGACAGAAACCAGAACCGGTCACTATAAGGATGAGAAAGGGCAGGTGCATTCCTACACTTATACGGTGGAAGTTGAATATGACTGGCATGTACTTGTGACAACACTTACCAATAATACGATGGATTCTGTTGTAAGAAACATGGGACTAACTGAGGATCAGACGAGCCGCTATGAGCTTTTGTTGGAGACAAGAGGCAATAAGGCATATCTGTTTGAGGGTGATCCTTATTCCAATCCCGACCCGGGTGAATATCAGGATTATGATATTCCACCGGAGGCTCTTACAGATACCAGATTCGCCAATATGATTCGAGAGGCTGAGAAGTATCTTGGATATCCATACGTATGGGGAGGAAGTAGTCCAAGTAGTAGCTTTGACTGTTCTGGATTTGTAAGCTATGTCATCAATCATTGTGGCAATGGATGGAACTATGGCAGACAGACTGCGGATGGTCTTCTGAATAATTGCTGCATCAGAGTTTCAAAAGAAGATGCAAAACCTGGAGATCTTATTTTCTTCCAGGGAACCTATGATACATCAGGAGCCAGTCATGTAGGAATCTATGTAGGTAATGGCATGATGATTCATTGCGGCAATCCGATTCAGTACACATCTATTAATACAAGCTATTGGCAACAGCATTTTTACACATTTGGAAGAATTCGATAGGAGGAAATAGCATGTTTGAGAAATTAGATAAACTTCGAGAAGAAGTCAGGCGCTGTGAAAAGCGTAGAGATGAAGCCAATGAGCGCTTAAAAGCTGCTCAGGCTAAGCTAAAGGAAGCAGAAGCCAGTCAGATATTATCTGATGTTGGTGCACTTAAGCTTTCTCCGGAAGAGGTAGCAAAGCTTTTACAGCTTGCTGCAGCTGGACAGCTTTCTGTTCCAACAGCAGAGAATAAGACGGAACCCACAACTACTGAAGCAAAGTCATCCATCTATGGAGATGATGACAGTGATGATAAGGAGGAATCAGAGGATGAAGATTACTAAATTTAATAAGCGACTTACCGGAGCTGTGGCATGTGCTGCAGCTCTTTTTATTGGGATGACTCCCATGACAGCTTTTGCGCATACAGGACCTGAAGCGGAATGTACCTGTGAGACGAAATGCAGTGAAGACTCTGTAAATGAAGAGTGTCCTGTATGCAAAGAGGACATCTCTTTATGCCAGGGTGAAGAGAAACCTGAAGAACCTGAGGAACAAGAGGAAGAGAAAATGGGGCCTCTTACACCGGATGGGAATCTTACTCTGGTTGATGATTACGGTTCGGTAGAAGCCGGTGGCAAGCAGTTTATCACTGTTGTTACCAAGAAGGGGAATTACTTCTATATCATCATTGATCGTGATGATAATGGCACAGAAACCGTTCATTTCTTGAATATGGTTGATGAAGCAGATCTCTTGTCACTAATGGATGAGGATGAGCAGAAAGCGCTCAAGGAATCTTTAGAGAGCGCGGAAAAAGAGGAAACTACAAAGGAAACAGTTGAAGAGACTGAGACCACACCAGAACCTGAGGTTAAGGAAGAAAAGAAGAAACCGTCAGTTGGTCCAGCAGCTATTGTTGCACTTATTATTTTCCTCGGTGCAGGTGGATACATGGGCTTTAAGTATTTGAAGGAAAAGAAGCCTAAGAAGGTACAGGCATCACCAGATCCTGATGAAGATTACTTAGAGGATGAAGAGGACGATTATCTTGAAGATGCAAAAGAGGAATCAAATGAAGAGATTCCTGAGGCTGATGAAGATACATCGGAAGAATCTGATTCTGATGATGAGTAATTGAATATTTGATTCTAAAGGGCAGTCCATAAGGGCTGCCCTGATTTGTTTTGGAGGACAAGTTATGGCAAGAAAATCAAGATATATGGGTTACGTGGAAGGGGTAGAGCAGCTTAAGGCAAAGCATGAGAAGCGTAGAAAAATCGAAAAGGAAAAGTCTCTTACCAGGAAACTGAATCAGTACAAGAAGGAGGTGAGGGAGAATGGGTAAAACCACAAATTTTGATCCTGAGAAGGCAGCTGAGCAGCGAAAAGCTGAAATGAAGGATATTACAGAGAGGCTGGAAAAGGGTGTGCAGGATGTCTTTGGTTCAGAGCAGTTTCAAAATTTACTGGATACCATGGCTAAGTTTCCGCATTACTCGGTGAATAACAATATCCTTATCATGATGCAAAAGCCGGATGCAACGCTTGTTCAATCCTATACCGGATGGAAGAAAATGGGACGCTTTGTAAAGAAGGGTGAGAAGGGAATCCGTATCCTTGCTCCGGCTCCTTTTAAGTTGGAAAAAGAACAGGAAAAGGTGGATGAGGCTGGCAAAGTCATTCTTGATAAAGATGGCGAAGCTGTAAAGGAAAAGGTGGAAATCAATCTTACTGCATTTAAGCCTGTGAGTACTTTTGATATCTCTCAGACAGAAGGTGAACCACTTCCATCCATCGGTGTAGATGAGCTTACCGGAAGTGTGGAAGGATATCAGACATTCTTTGAAGCAATCAAGGCAGCAAGTCCTGTACCTATCGGATTTGAGGATATCAAGTCCGGTGCCAAAGGATATTTTCATGTTGAAGATAATCGCATTGCTATCAATAACGGCATGAGTGAGATCCAGACAGTAAAGACTGCAATTCATGAAATGGCTCATGCCAAGCTTCATAACCTGGAAGCCCAGAAAGATAATAAGCAATCAAAAAACAGTAAAGAGGTTGAAGCTGAGAGCGTTGCCTATACTGTGTGTCAGCACTATGGCATTGATACTTCTGATTACAGTTTTGTTTATGTTGCAACCTGGTCTCAGGGTAAAGAGATGCCTGAGTTAAAAGAATCACTTAATACGATTCGTGAGGCAGCAGCTGATCTTATTACAAAGATTGATGCGAAAGTACAGGAGCTTACAGCTGAGAAGGAACCTATCAGTTTCTATGTAGCTGAATGTGGTGAGTTTCATTCCATGGGTGAGTTCCATGAGAATCTGACCTTGCAGCAGGCAGTAGACATCTATAAGTCGATTCCATCTGACAGGATGAATGGTGTAAAGACAATCGGCCTTGTCATCAAAGACGATCAGATTCTTGCTAATGAATATGACCTGGTTGTTGGCAACAGATTGAATATGCAGGAGATAAAAGATATCCTTCCTGATCTGGCAGAACATCCTCTTGTTGTGAAGGCAGCAGATGAAATTGCAAAGCTTATGCCTGAACTTGAAGGGGTTGAGAAAAGTGAGTCTGTATCCAAGAAACTGAAGGAGAAGACAAAAGATGTTAAACCTAAAAAAGCTAAGGCATCAAAGAAGAAGGAGGAAGTTGCTATATAAGATAAAATTTTTCAACTACGCTTTTTTGCGTATATGATATATAATAAGTCCATGCCATAATTAATTTGGAGGTAGGACATGGAATTATTTGCTGAGAATCTAAAGAGATTAAGAAAAGAACGAAATATGACACAAGATCAATTAGCGCATGTTTCTGATATTCCGAAGGGGACAATTTGCAACTACGAGCAGAATCGTGGGGGCTGCGATCCTTCGCTTCACAATCTAATGGTTTTGGCAGATATTTTTGATGTTACTCCTTACAATCTATATTATGGAGGAAAGAAAGAAATGACTACAAATTCTATTTACATGGATGAAATTTTAAGTGAGCTTTTAGAGTTGGACGATGAGGCTATTGCGGAGATTCATGATAGCGAACTCAATGGCGTAAACTTACCTAAATTGAGTGTTTCAGAAGATGTAATAACTAGCCTTAAGAATCAATGGAACAAAGATGTTGTATATCCTAATCGTGGTTTGTATAAAAATTACATTGAACAGACAATTAGAAGATATGCGCAGGACAGGCAAGGTTGGAAAAAGAAATTCGGATTAGATTAATATTTATCGATTAGGCGTCTTGGAGAAATCCAAGGCGCTTATTTTATTATTAGGAGGTGTTTATTTGAAATTAGTGATTGCAGAAAAGCCTTCAGTAGCTCAGTCCCTGGCGAGAGTCATTGGGGCTAATCAGAAAAAAGATGGCTACCTAGAAGGTAATGGTTATATTGTCAGCTGGTGCGTAGGGCATCTGATTGAGCTGGCGAATCCTGAACATTATGATGAGAAATATAAGAAGTGGCGCAAGGAAGATTTACCGATTTTCCCTGCGCCATTTTCATATCAGGTAACAGCTTCCACGAAAAAGCAGTATCAGGTATTAAAGGATCTCATGAAGCGTTCTGATGTAGACAGCCTTGTAGAGGCAACTGATGCAGGGCGTGAGGGAGAGCTTATCTTTCGTCTTGTTTATAAGCAGGCAGGATGTAAAAAGCCGTTTGAGAGACTTTGGATTTCATCCATGGAAGATAAAGCAATCAAAAATGGCTTTGCTAATTTGAAACCTGGCGCAAACTATGATGATCTCTATGAAGCTGCACTTTGTCGTGAACGTGCGGACTGGCTTGTAGGTATAAATGCTACAAGATTCTTTTCTACAGTTTATGGTCAGACCTTAAATGTTGGACGTGTTATGACTCCTACACTCGCAATGATTGTAGAGCGTGAAGCTGAGATCAAGGGTTTTAAGCCTGAGAACTTCTATACCGTTCAGATGCTGGTATCCGGTGTTGCAGTTACCTCAAAACGCTTCAAAACTAAGCAGGAGGCAGAGGAACTAGTAGAGAAAATCAATGCAACTGATAATGCGAAAATTTCTAAAATGGAGACCACTACGAAAACTGAGAAGCCACCACTTCTTTATGATCTGACAAGTCTTCAGAGGGATGCTAATAAGTATTATGGCTTTACTGCTCAGCAGACTCTTGACTATACCCAGAGTCTTTATGAGAAAAAGCTTGTTACTTATCCAAGAACAGACAGCAGATATCTGACTGATGATATGGATGATAGCACAGCTCGCCTTTGTTGCCTGATGAAAGAAAAGTACGGATATACGAAGATGGCTCCTGTCCATACAAAGCAAGTGCTAAATAGTAGCAAGGTATCTGATCACCACGCGATAATTCCTACAGAAAATGTATCAGAAGCTGATTACTCAGAAATCCCTTCCGGAGAACAGAAAATACTTGGACTTGTAACAGCAAGGCTACTTTCTTCTGTTGGAGATACAGCAGAGATTACAGAATATGCTTTGGAAGTAGAATGTGCCGGCGAAGTATTCAAGGCTAAGAGTAAATGCTTTACAAAGCCTGGATGGCACCTTTTGGAAGACTGGATTCTTGGTAAGCAGAAAGAAGAGGATGAAGATTCATCAGACAAGAAAGACGCTGGTGGTTCTCACAGCGTTTTAGAAATCTTAGAAACAGATGCATCCCTTCTATCTGAAGGACGTGAGCTTCCCGCGAGAGATCCAATGGTAAAGGAAGGAAAGACAACTCCAAAGAAACGTTTTACAGAGGACTCTTTACTTTCTGCTATGGAATCAGCAGGAGCAAAGGAAACACCTGACGAAGTAGAGCGTAAAGGTCTTGGTACTCCAGCAACACGCGCTGGTGTAATTGAAAAGCTGGTTCGTATCGGTTTTGTAGAAAGACAGGGTAGTAAGAAAACAAAATATCTAGTTCCAACTGATAAGGGAACTTCTCTTATTACCGTTATGCCGGAACAGATTCAGTCAGCATCTATGACAGCTGAGTGGGAACAGAAACTCTTGGAAGTGGAAAAGCAGGATATTGCTTCTGAAGACTTTATGGCTGAGATCAAGGATATGATTGTTGATCTGATTGAGACTTATGAGCCTGTAAAGGGGGCAGATAAGTTATTTCCACCACGCCAATACAAACAGTATAAAAAGTATCCAAAGAAAGGAGCATCCAGATGGCAAAGATGAAAAAAATCAGAAAATGGGATGAAGTCACAGGAAATGCAGTAGAGGAACAGATTCCTGAGTCCATTGATCCGATAGAGGATGTTGGGGCAGGTCCATCCATAAGTAGAAATCATATGCGAGGCATCGAGGATATGGTGGAACAGAATGATAATTCATTTGACGGAATCATTAATAATGTGCCTGCAGCTCCTGTGCCGGATTTTGCAGAAATCAATGAAAAGGCAGATCAGGAGGATATTATTGCAGACACCAAGGCTTCTGTGATGGAGAAGATAAAAGAGCAGCAGGAAAAAGTGAAGCTGGCTCCAATACCGGAACCTGAGAAGAAGACTCCTGTGATTTGTCCCTGCAGGGAGATGTAATCATGAATAATAGAACGGAGCAGTTTCATTTCTTTGCAACTCCGGAGGAAGCTAAACTGATTCGTGACAGGGAGAAAGAAATCGGCATCTTAAATGAGAGTGCTTATCTTCGAAAAATGGCGATTGATGGTTATCTCATCCAGATGGATTTAAGTGATGTCAAAGAGGCCGTAAGGCTTCTTGGCATCACATCTTCCAATATGAATCAGTATGCAAAGAAAGCAAATGAAACCGGCAGTATCTACAAAGAAGATATCGATGATATCAGACTTCATCAGGAAGAACTTTGGAAAGTGATGAAGGAAATACTAAAGCGCTTGTCTACGATTTAGGAAAGGAGGTGAATGCGCATGGCGGCTACAAGACTTATCACGATGCACCAGAATAAAGGTAAAAGCGTAGCGAAGTCTCTCAGCGATAGAACAGATTATGCCAAGAATGGAGAGAAGACCGAAAATGGTCAATTCATCAGTTCCTACGCCTGCCAGGCTGAGAGTGTTGATGAAGAATTCATGCTCTCGAAAAGAGAATATGAGCGTCTGACAGGAAGACATCCCAGGGGCAATATCATCGCTTATCAGATCAGGCAATCCTTTAAGCCGGGAGAAATCACACCGGAGGAAGCGAATCAGGTAGGCTATGAAACTGCCATGCGATTTACCAAAGGCAATCATGCTTTTATCGTAGCGACGCATACGGATAAGGCGCATATTCACAATCACATCATCTTTAATTCCACGAGTCTTGACTGTACCCATAAGTTTAGAGATTTCTTTTTTGTTGGACTGGCTCTGCAGAGATTATCGGATATCATCTGCCTAGAGCATGGACTGTCTGTCATTGAAAAGAAAAAGCCTAGTGAGCGTGTTAAGCGAACCACTTATCCTGAGAAGAAATCCTTTCGCGATGATATTAGAGATGCGATTGATCAGATTCTTAAGGAAGGTAGCACAAAAGATTTTGATGAGCTGCTTTATAAACTGGAAGATGCCGGATACGAGATTAAGCGTGGAAAGCACATTTCTCTAAAAGGAAAAGGTCAGAAGCGTTTCATACGGCTGCGCTCTCTGGGGGATGGTTATACAGATGAGGACCTTAAGAAGATTCTTGCCGGTGAGATGGAGCATGCTTTCTACGATAATGAAAAAGCCGAAAAGCAGCCAAAGACTTACCTGCGAAAAAAGGAAAATCATGAGTTTGACCTTCTTATCGATATTCAAAAGAAGCTGGCCCAGGGCAAGGGAAAATATTATGTTCGCTTTGCCAAGAACTTTAATACAAAGCAGGTGGCTAAGGCAGTTTTATATCTAAAGCAGCATGACATTCGAAGCTATGATGATCTGGAGAAAAATGTGAAAACAGCAACAGAGCGATTTACGAAAATTTCAGCTTCCATAAAAGAAAAGGAAAAGCGACTTGCTGAGATTCAGGTCTTGAAGAAACATATCTTTGATTACTTTAAGACAAAAGACGTATACGCAGATTATCGTAAATGCGGATACAGCAAGAAGTTCCTGGAAGAGCACAGACAGGAAATCCTGCTTCATAAGGCTGCCAAGAATGCATTTGATGAGCTTCATCTAAAGAAACTTCCTAAGATAAAAGACCTCAGCGCTGAGTACGCTGAAATACTTGCAGAAAAGAAAAAGCTGTACGGTGAATATCGTCAGGTCAAGAAAGATATGCAGGAGATTCAAAGAGCAAAATATGATATCGACCAGTTCCTTAAAAGCGATGAAGAGCAGAAGAAGGAACGCGTCAGAAAACACAATATCACTCGATAATTCTAATAGGGAATCTGTAGGTTTAAGACTTATAGGTTCCCTTCTTTTTTCATTTCTGAAGAAAATTCCAACAGCAAAATAAAGCGTTTCGTAAGAATTGCGTAGCCAAGCGTTTAGCTTGTTCAAGGGGATTGGGGATGTGCCACCAACGAGCGGATAATAGCTTTTTGTACAAAAAAGCACTGCTCGCCACTTTGCGAAGACGCGCCCTAACACCATCAAAGATGGTGCCGCGCGAAGCGGAAATCCTATGGAAACTTTCATATAAAAATATTGTTATAAAAACAAAATTCTATACGGAGTAATTCGAAGTAGAGTTTCGAAAAGTCGAAATTTCTATTTGATATTGTGCGTGTGTGGGCGTATAATGTACATTAGGACTATTTATGAGGACTTTCGGGTCCTTCACCAAGATGGGTAATCCCCATAAGAGAGGAATTATATGGCTGTATCTTATAACGGATTATGGAAATTATTAATAGACAAGAACATGAAAAAGATGGATCTTGTTGAAAATGAAAACATCGGAATTAGCAGTAGTACACTTGCCAAGATGAGTAAGGGCGAGACTGTGTCTATGAGTATCTTGGAAAAGATATGCTTAGAATTGGATTGCGATTTCGGAGACATAATTAGCGTAGATAGGAAAAATAGTTCTGTGTAATTATTTAGAAGTCCGTCTTTTTGGACATCTAAAGATTTAAAATCAGAATTAAAAATAGAAATTAATGTCACAAGGAGTTAGAGACAGTGGATATAAATACAAATATCAATGAAGAAACCACGAGCCAACAATTGTTTTCGCATTTGTTTGAGGCTTGTAATATTTTGCGTGGCCCAATTAACCAGGATGATTATAAGAGCTACGTAACACCGATTCTTTTCTTCAAGAGATTATCGGATGTTTATGATGAGGAAACTCAGATTGCGTTAGATGAATCTGACGGTGATGAAGAGTATGCAGCATTTCCGGAAAATCATAGTTTTGTGATTCCAGAAGGTTGCCATTGGAAGGATGTTCGTGAAGTTAGCGAAAATGTTGGAACTGCTATTGTTAATGCAATGTATGGTATTGAAAGAGCAAATCCGGATAGATTGGCTGGAGTGTTTAGCAGTTTCGATGATGCTAACTGGACAGATAAAACAAAGCTTAGCGATGAGAGATTAAAAGATCTTGTTGAGCATATGTCTAAAATCCATGTAGGAAACAATGATTACGCTGCAGATGTAATGGGCGATGCTTACGAGTACCTTATCAAGAAATTTGCGGATTTGTCTAAAAAGAATGCTGGTGAGTTCTATACACCAAGAACTATTGTAAAGCTTTTGGTTATGCTTATGGCTCCACAAGCAGGAGAAACAGTTTATGATCCTGCATGCGGAACTGGTGGAATGCTTATTGAAGCAATTCACTATATGCATAATGACCAACTTACTTATGGAAAAATATATGGACAGGAAAAGAATCTTTCGACATCAGCAATAGCAAGAATGAATCTATTTTTGCATGGCGCTAGAGATTTCAAGGTTACACAGGGAGATACTTTAAGAAGTCCGAATTATATAAATGGTGGCCAGTTGCAGACGTTTGATTGTGTTATAGCAAATCCTCCATTTGGATTAAAAGCATGGGGCGCTTCTGCTTTTGAAATGGATGCGTATGGAAGAAATATCTGGGGATGTCCTTCAGATTCAAATGCTGATTTCGCATGGCTTCAGCATATGATTAAGTCTATGAATCCAGCTACGGGGCGTGTTGCTGTAGTTATGCCACAGGGGGTTTTGTTCCATGGTGGCAAAGAAGGAGAAATTAGAAAACAAATTATTGAGTCTGATAAGATAGAATGCATTATTACTTTGGTGGGAGGCATATTCTATGGCGCAGGTGTGTCTGCTTGCTTAATCTTGATGAACAATCAAAAGGTTCCAGATCACAAGAACAAGATATGTATGATTGATGCAACAGAGATTTATACACCTGCAAGAGCACAGAACTATATGTCTGAAGATGATATTCAGAAAGTCTTTAATTTGTTTTCGAATTATAAAGATGAAATTGAAAAAGTGAAGATTGTTTCACTTGATGATATCAGAGAAAAAGACTACACATTATCGGTAAATACATATATAGAGAAAAAAGCACAGGAAATTGTGCCACCAAGCGTAGTCCGTTCTGAATATATCAATGCTGTAAAAGAAGCTAAAGAATCTGAACAAAGATTACTAAAGCTTCTTACAGAAGGAGGTTATTTGGATGAGCAATAAAATAACGCTTGAAGAATTAGAATCATATTTATGGGGATCAGCAGTATTACTTCGTACACATATAGATGCGGGGGCATATAAGCAATACATTTTTCCATTGTTGTTTTTTAAGCGCTTATCAGACGTCTACGACGAAGAATGTGAGGCAATTTTAAAAGAGAATGATGGTGATGAAGAAGCGCTTCTTTGGGAAGAAAATCATCTTTTTATGATTCCTGAAGGGGCGCATTGGAAAGACGTTCGCGCAAAAACTGAGAATATAGGTGCAGCATTAGTGGACGCTTTTTACAAAATACAAAGTGCCAATAGTGAGAAACTTCAGGGTATATTTGGAGATGCAGCTTGGACTAATAAGAATAGACTTCCTGATCGTCTTTTAAAAGATTTGATTGAACATTTTAGTACAAAAACGTTGTCGATTTCAAATTGCCCAGAGGATGAACTTGGACAAGGATATGAATACTTAATAAAACAATTTGCTGATGATAGTGGGCATACGGCTCAAGAGTTTTACACCAATAGAACAGTAGTACATTTGATGACAAAGCTATTAAAGCCAAAGTCTCAGGAAACTATTTATGATCCGACATGTGGAAGTGCAGGTATGCTCATTTCTTGTATTGCTGCATTAAAAGATAGCAAACAGGAATGGCGTAATGTAAAACTATATGGACAAGAGATTAACCAATTAACGTCTTCTATTGGGAAAATGAATTTGTTCCTACATGGGATAAAAGATTTTTTTATTGTAAATGATGATACTTTAAAGTCACCAGCTTTTCTTGAAAACGGTGAATTGAAAAAGTTTAACGTTATATTGGCTAATCCACCATACTCAATTAAACAATGGGATAGAGCTTCGTTTGAATCAGACAAGTATGGCCGAAATTTTCTTGGAACGCCACCTCAGGGAAGAGCTGATTTTGCGTTTTTTCAACATATATTAAAAAGTCTTGATAAAGAAAATGGTAGATGTGCGATTCTCTTTCCGCATGGAATACTTTTTAGAAATGAAGAGGAAGAAATGCGGACTAAGTTAGTACAGTCAGATTTGGTTGAGTGCGTCATAGGAATAGGAAAAAATCTGTTTTTTAACTCTCCGATGGAGGCATGTATAGTAATTTGTAGAACGCGAAAAGAAAAAGATCGTGTGGGAAAAGTTTTATTTATTGATGCCCGAGAAGAAGTGACTAGAAAGAATACTCAGAGCTATTTGGAGGATCACCATATTGATAAAATTGTTTCTGCATACGAAGGATATAAAGAGTTGGATGGTTTTTCAGCTATTGCTAGCATAGATGAGATTCAGAAAAACCATTCCAAGCTAAGTATTGCTTTATACGTGCGATGTGTAAATCAAAAAGAGAATGAAGAAACAATAGAAGTTAAAGATCAGATTGATGAATGGATTACGAGCATGAATACCTATCATCAAGGAGTTGATGAAATAATGTCACTTTTGGAGGAATCAGTTAATGAAATATAAGATAGGTGATATTGCTAAAGAAATATCAGTTCGTATAAATGATCCAGCAAATAGTGGTTATGACAAATTTGTTGGACTGGAGCATTATGAATCAGGAGAAGTGCGCATCCATAATTATGGTTCAACAGAGTTATTAGGGTCAGCTATGAAAGAATTTAAGGCCGGAGATATTCTTTTGGCAAGAAGAAATGTTTATCTACGACGAGCTTCAGTGGTTGATTTTGATGGAATTACTTCTGGAGATTCTATTGTTCTTAGAGTCGAGAATCCGGTTATTGCAAGAATTGTTCCTTTCATTCTGAATACAGATGATTTTTGGAATTTTGCAGATATGTATTCCGATGGAACAATGTCGAAAAGACTGTCTCCAAAAATTCTAAAAGAGTATGAATTTGAATTACCAGAAGGTGATAAGCTTAAATGGTTAGCGGATACGCTTTGGGCAGCATATGAGACCAAAGAAAAATATGTGAGTCTACTACAGAAGACAGATGAACTTGTCAAATCGCAATTTATCGAGATGTTTGGGGATCCGGAGGAGAACCCTTTGGGATGGGATACAAGGCCACTTTTGACGATGGGTTCGTGCAAAAATGGTATGAATTTCCATAGCAATGATTCCGGTGTGGAAATCAACTGTCTCGGTGTTGGGGATTTTAAGGACTACGATGTGATTGAGGATACCCACATGCTACCGGCTGTTTCTCTGAATGAGATGCCCTCAGAGGATTATCTGCTGAAAGACGGCGATATCGTATTTGTTCGATCAAATGGCAACAAGACTATGGTCGGCAGGAGCGTTATAGTTTATCCCGGTGATAATCCAACGACTTTTAGCGGTTTTTGTATCAGGTATCGCAATGAAGACGAGTCTATTATGGTGCCTTATTTGTTGCGGGTCTTGAAATCAGAATCTGTGAGAAAACAGATGTATGGCAGGGGCGCTAATATTCAAAACCTGAACCAAAAGACTCTTGCGGCTCTCAATATACCGATTCCTCCTATGGAGGCACAAAGACAGTATGTTGAGATTGTGGAACAGAGCGATAAATCAAAATTTGAAATCCAGCATGCTATAAATGATTTGAATGCAACAATACGTGCGCTGGTACAACAAACGGAATAAGGTGTCCGCCATGAAATCCTCCCATGAAAATATGAAGACATTGGATTAAGGAGGAAATTATGAATATAGATTTGATACAACAGGTAGAGTCTCTTATGGCCGGGACCCTCAATAACATTCAGCTTGAACGCTTACATAACGTTTTAATACAAACATTTGGAAATGAAGAAATTAAAGACGATGAGAAAGATTACCTTACATCGTTTATTGCTGCAAAACGAGTTGAGGGTTGCTCTGATAAAACAATTCGTTATTACCAGGCAACAATAAAAACTGCTCTTGATAAGATTGGTAAGAGTGTAAAAAGAATTACCACTGATGATTTGAGAGGATATATTGATTCTTACCAACAGGAGAGTGGTGCTAGTAGGGTGACCGTGGACAACATACGAAGAATATTATCGAGTTTCTTTACATGGCTTGAAACCGAAGATCATATTATGCGGAATCCAATGAAGCGTATTCATAAGGTTAAAACAGGGAAGGCTGTCAAAGAAACATACTCCGATGAGGACCTTGAAGTGATGCGGGATGGGTGCGATAACATAAGGGATCTTGCAATGATAGATGTTTTAGCCTCAACGGGAATTAGAGTTGGGGAACTTGTAACACTAAACCGTGATGATATCGATTTTGAAAACCGTGAATGTATTGTTTTGGGAAAGGGAAACAAAGAAAGGCGTGTTTATTTCGATGCACGTACTAAGATACACCTGCAACAGTATTTGAACGGGCGTGATGATGATAATCCGGCGCTTATTGTTTCTCTTCAAAAACCCCACGAACGACTACAGATAAGTGGAGTGGAAATACGGCTTAGAGAACTTGGTAAGAGATTATCCATAAATAGAGTTCATCCGCATAAATTCCGACGGACTCTTGCCACTGTAGCTATTGATAAAGGAATGCCTATTGAACAGGTGCAACAGCTTTTAGGGCACCAGAGTATAGATACAACGTTACAATACGCTATGGTAAACCAAGCCAATGTGAAGAGCTCTCACAGAAGGTTTATTGGATAGTAATCGCAATTTATCGAGATGTTTGGCGATATGGAATCAAATCCTATGGGTTGGAAGGAGTCAACATTAGGAGAAGAATGCTATTACATAAAGGATGGGCCGCATAAGTCACCTAAATACATTGATGATGAGTCGGGAATACCATTTATTTCAACTCGAAACGTTGTGAATGGTGATGGCATTGACTGGAGTACAGCAAAGTATATTTCCGAACAGGATTATGAGGAATGTATAAAAAAATGTAAGCCTGAGAAAGGGGACATCCTTTATTCAAAGGGCGGAACAACAGGTATTGCGAAGTATGTTGACACTGATCGTAAGTTTGCTAACTGGGTACATGTTGCAGTCCTGAAATTTGGGAATCAGCTTAATGGCAGGTTCCTAGAAAGAATGCTTAACATGGACTACTGTTATCAACAGTCACAAAGATTAACAAAGGGAATAGCTAACCGAGATTTTGTTTTAAGTGCCATCGCACAAGTGAGAATTTACGTGCCACCAGTTAATCTTCAAGAAAGGTATGTAGCTTTTGTCGAACAGAGCGATAAATCAAAATTTGTTGTTTCAAATCGCAATTTATCGAGATGATAGATCCTTATATCAAGAATGATAAAACAGTAGTAATGGAGGACATGGTTCTTCCTGATAGACCTATAACTTATGGCATAGTAAAACCGGGAACGAATGTTGAAGGCGGGGTGCCAGTTGTACGTGTTAAAGATTATACGGACGGCATAATTCATACTAACGATATGCTTCATACAAAGCCGGAATTGAATAATAAGTATTTGAGATCAACTTTAAATGAGGGCGATGTACTTCTTTCAATTGGCGGTACCATTGGCCGTGTAGCAATTGTTCCGGTTGATTTAGTCGGTGCTAACATCACTCAGCACACAGCCAGAATATCTTTGAAATCAGAATATAATCCAATATGGTTGAAGGGATTGTTGGAGACTTCGTTGATGCAAGAGATGATGGCAAAAAATACACTTGGTGTAGCTCAGGTTGGATTAAATCTTAAGGACATACGTCAGTTCAAAATGCCAGACATGCCTTGTGAAGAACAGAGTGAACTTGTAAGGCTATATCAACAGAGCGATAAATCAAAATATATATGTAATGTTACGAGGAGGTTTTTATGTTAAACGAAGATACTATTGAGCAGATGCTTATATCGGTCCTTCAAAAAAATGGATGGACATATATTCCGGCAGATAAGATGCCGCGTCAGGATTCAGAGGTTATGGTTGAATCCATGGTTAAGGCTGCCCTAATACGATTGAATCCAGAAATAGCAGAAGAACCAAGTCGTGCAGATGAAGTCATATATAAGCTTAGATCGTTGATATTGTCCGCACAGCCACATAACCTGATTGCTCAGAATGAGACATTTAAGAAACTGATATTTGAAGAAAACTCATTCCCGTTTGGTAAGGATGGTAGAATGGTTCCTATTCGTTTTTTCGGTACGATGACTAAGGAAAACCTTGCTTTAAATGAGTATGTTGTAACAAACCAGTGGTGCTTTCCAACAAGAGAAGGTGGTAAGCGTCTTGATTTAGTTTTATTAGTAAATGGATTTCCACTTATTATTGGTGAACTTAAGACTCCTTTCCGTGATGCAATTACTTGGCTAGATGGAGCAAAGGATATTGCAGATTATGAGAAGAGTATTCCTCAGATGTTTGTAACGAATGTATTCAACTTTGCATCTGAAGGAAAGTGTTATAGATATGGTTCTGTAAATATGCCTATTGATATGTGGGGACCATGGCATACTCCAGATGACAAAACAGAAGGTACGCTTATTTCAGTGCAGAAGAGTGTTGTAGACATGATTACGCCTGAGAAGGTAATGGATATATTCCAGTTCTTTACTATGTTTGCAACGGATAAGAAGTATAGAAAGTACAAGATTATTTGCCGTTATCAGCAGTATGAAGGTGCAAACCTTATAGTTGAGCGTGTTAAGGCCGGATATCCAAAGAAAGGTCTTATCTGGCATTTCCAAGGTTCCGGTAAATCCTTGCTTATGGTATTTGCAGCATATAAGCTTCGAATGATTCCGGAATTGAAGAATCCAACAGTTGTTATTGTTGATGACAGATTGGATTTGGAAACACAGATTACAGCTACCTTCAATGCATCTGACATACCTAACATGGCAGCTGCTCGTACAAAAGAAGAACTTATAAAGTTCTTTGAAGGTGATATGCGTAAAATCCTCATCACTACAATATTCAGATTTGGTGATGTAGATAAGTGTTTGAATGAGAGCAGCAATATCATTCTTATGGTAGATGAAGCTCATAGAACTCAGGAAGGTGACCTTGGCGAGAAGATGAGAACAGCCTTACCTAATGCTTTCTTCTTTGGATTGACAGGAACGCCTATCAATAGAGTTGATAAGAATACATTTAGAACATTTGGGGCTGAAGAAGATAAGAGTGGATATATGAGTAAGTATTCATTCTCGGATTCTATTCGTGATGGAGCGACACTTCCTCTTAACTTTGAAGCTGTGCCAGTCGAGCTGCATGTAGATAAAGAAAAAATCAATGAAGAATTTGATTTGATGACAAAGGACTTATCGGAAGAGGATAAGGCAGAGCTTTCACGCAGAGTCAACATGAAGGCTATCATGTATGACAGAAAGCGAATAAAAAAAGTATGTGAGCATATAGCGAAACATTACCAGGAAAAGATAGAGCCTAATGGTTATAAGGGGCAGGTGGTTGTTTATGACCGTGATTGTTGCCTTATGTATAAGGAAGAGCTTGATAAGTTGTTAGGACCAGACGCTTCTACGATTGTCATGGATACTAACAATGATAAAGCTGATAAGTATAAGGCTTACAGAAGAGACCGTGATGAAGAAAGTAAGCTTTTAGATTACTACAGAGATCCAAAGACACCATTAAAGCTTGTTATTGTTACAGCAAAGCTTTTAACAGGATTTGATGCGCCAATTTTGCAGGTAATGTATTTGGACAAGCCTATGAAAGATCATAATCTTTTACAGGCTATTTGTCGTACCAACAGAACCTATGATTCAGGTAAAACGTTTGGATTGATTGTTGATTATATTGGGATTTTTGATAATGTAGCAAATGCTTTGAACTTCGATGAAGAAGGTATGAAAAAAGTTATTACCAACATTGAAGAAGTAAAGAAGAAGTTACCTCAGCTTGTTGATGATTGTATGCAGTTTTTTGATGGTATTGATACAAAAGGTGATGATTGGGAAATTTTGCTGCAAGCTCAAGAAAGACTACCTGATGATAGAACAAAGGATAGGTTGGCTGCATACTTTAGAGTACTTTCACGTGCATGGGAAGCTCTTTCACCTGATGCATGTTTAAATGAATACCGTGATAAGTATAAATGGTTAGCAAAAGTTTATGAATCTGTAAAACCAACCGATAGTCGTGGCGCTTTAGTTTGGACTGCTTTTGGAGCAAAGACAATGGAACTTGTTCATCAGAATATTATTGTTGGTGAAGCAGAGGAACCAGATGAAATTATTACGATGGATGCAGAGCTTATTGATGATTTTATTGCAGCACAGAAAGATATTAAGAAAACGACCATGAAGGTTGAAATCAATCTGGTTGCTATGATTCAAAGACACTCCAAAGATCCAAAGTATATTGAATTAGGAGAAAAACTTGAAAAATTACGTGATCAGCATAAACAAGGTTTGATTGGAAGTATCGAGTTCCTAAAGATGTTGCTTTCATTAGCGCGTGAAGCTGCAAGAGCTGAGCGTACCGTTGTACCTGAAGAAGAGATAGATCGAGGTAAAGCTGCGCTTACAGAACTATTTAATGGTGTTAGAAATGAAAAGACACCTATAATTGTTGAGCGAATTGTTAATGATATTGATGGCATCGTTAAAATAGTTCGTTTTGATGGCTGGCAGAATACTACTGAGGGCCAAAAGGAAGTAAAGAAGGCATTACGTAGCATTATATGGATCAAGTATAAGCTTAAGAACCAGGAAGTATTTGATCAGGCTTATAGTTATATTGAGCAGTATTATTAATTGCATTGGCGAGAAAGAGTGGTGTTTGTATGCCAATAGGGTGGATAGATTTTTCGAAAGATGAACGAAATAAAGTTTTAAATGTGATTCATCTGTTGGATGAGCCAGGAGCTGTTGATGAACTGGGAATAGGTGCAATTCGTGATGCTTTTGCGGATTATTTTTTTCCAGGTACATCCACTGTCCAAACAAGGGCAAAGTATTTTCTTATAGTACCGTATGTTCTTTTTGAAGCAGGGAATGGTAAATATGGTTCGGATATAAACACAATACTAAGAAGAATTGACAGTGAGGAACGCAACTGCAGAGATATTCTCATAAAAACAAGCAATGATGGCGTTATAGGTAGTCTAGTGCCAAGATCATGGGTTTTAAGAACACCTTCGAATATCTATTGGAACGGAATAAAGAGAATTGGAATCTTTAAGGAGGATCTTTCTGTTAAGGAATATATACATCAGAGTATTATTCAAAGAAATTTAAAACAAACTAAAGCGTATGGTAATAGAGATAAGGACGCAGAAGAAAACGAAAAAGATGATGTAGATGCAGGCGATATTACTTCCATTCAATTTTGGAGTTTAGGTGATACATATCATAGTGATTGGAGAGATAATCTGAGTATTGAATTGTTGCCTGGAGAGGCAGCATTCTTGAGAACTCAGATTATCACAACTCAGAGAAACAGCCTATTTGCGTTCATTTTAAAGAACAATATTGAACTGGATAAGTATAGTTCCTTCGGTGCACTTACAGAGGACATCAAAGAATCTGTTGATGAGGAACTTCGCTATATGATGGAGCTGGCGAATGATTTCAACAATCTTGTATCAATAATCACTACAAGATACAACCTGATTGTTTCCGGTGGAAATAACGAATATGCTCAGGAGAATTGGGAGCTTTATTCAAAGGATTTAAAACGTCGAAGTGAGGTTGACCTAAAAGCTATCTTTCACAAATTGGACATTAGGAATCTTAAACTGAAAACGTTTTTGATTAGAGTCCAGGATGCAATCAGAGATGACGACATCGAAGCGGTGGATAATCTTATTGTTAAGCGGGAAATAGCATTAAAAGGCCCGAAGAGAGCCAAAACAAATCGAGTTGGAGAATTTAAGAGCCAGAATTGGATTGGAATAGATAGACTAGACTATAGATACACGCCAGCTAAGAGAATAATTAGAGATATTATGAATGCGGAGGTGGTGTGAGATGTTTAAGCCAACTTCAGCAAGGGACAGAATAAACTACGGCGAAGTGCTTATGCCACCCGTTGGTTACAAGTTGGAACATGCTATCGGAACAACATATTCACTTGATCTTGAGACCTTAACGGCAGTAGCTATAGCTTTAGGGTTAATTGAGGATACCGATAGTGAGCTGATTAGTAATCCAATTAGTATGCTTAGCGCACTCCAAAAGATATCAGACAGGATAATTGTATTTTGTGAAGCAGGGCAAATTAAACTACCGTCCAAGCCGAATGCACTTTGCTTGACTCTTGAAAAGATGGTGGTTCCAGTATCGGTGCCATATGATAAGAAGATTAAACGTTTTCCTGCTTTTCATCCGAAAACATGGTTACTTGAATATAGCAATGAAGAAGGAAAAAAGAAGTACAGATTTGTAGTCATGAGCAGGAATATGACATTCGATCACAGTTGGGATGTTGCTTGTGCTCTTGATGGTGATACTTCGTCTTTAGGAGAGGTGAGTGCGGAACCGATAGTGGAATTTTTAAAATTCCTTAAGAAACAATTGAACAAAGATCTTGTAAATTTTACAAGACAAAACAGTGATATTGCTTACATGATTAAGACAATTTCGCATGTAAATTTTCAGGTGGAAGATGGTTTTTCTGAATGTGTCATCATGCCTCTTGGCATAGGTTCAGGAAGCTATGATATGGCTGCAAATTGGCTTTTTACAGAAAACTTCCACGAGTTGGTAGTTATGTCCCCTTTTTTGACTGGAAGCGTGATAGCTGGATTTAATAATCCTGGAAAGACATTAACCGGTACGACAAGAACATTAATAACACGAAGGTCTGAACTTCCAAAGATAGCTGATGGGAAGGCTTCTAATTTTGATGTTTATGTAATGAAGGATGATATCATTGACGGCGAGAGTTCGATATCTGACGGAGAAGAGCAATTTGAACAGGAATCAGGCAAACAGGATATTCACGCCAAAATTTACGTGAGAAGAAAGTATAATACCACAGATTTATATTTAGGCTCAATGAACGCATCATACGCTGCCATTAATTCAAATGTGGAAATGATGCTGCGACTTAGGACGAAGAATAGTTTGTTGAATGGTGAAAAATTTCTTGATGACATCATGGGAGATGACCGTGAAGGAAAGAAAAATCCGTTTGAGTTGGTTTCTCTTGATGATATAGATGAAATTGATGAGACATCAGTTCAGGATAGTGTTGAGCAGTTGATAAAAAAAATATGCCGGATAAAGATGAGCGCGCGAGTTGAAGCTAATTCTGGAAAATTTGATGTTCGAGTATCAGCGGAAATCAACTGTAAGATGGACGGAGTTGTTATCAGACCTTTGAGAAGTAATAAGGAAAGTGAATTACTGCCAGATATGGAGTTTAATTCACTGGAGATGCTACAGCTATCGGAGTTTTATGTTGTGTCTGCGACAATTGATGATTGCACATTGGACCGAGTGATAATGATTCCTACATCTGGAATACCAGAGGGAAGAGATGCGGAAATTATCAAGAATGTCATAAAGACAAAGAATCAGTTTATTGAGTATGTCGCGTTTATTCTTGGTGATGACTATGTTCAGTCGTTTTTGGAAAACAAGAAATCATCGGGAGAATTTGGTGAATGGGAACAGAATAGTGCAATGCCCGCTGTTTATGAAAAAATGTTGAAGACTTCTGTTTCTGATCCAGAAAGGTTAGGCGAGATACAGTATATTACTAAAGCTATAGAGGAAGAAGAAATTATACCTCCGGAATTTAGGGAGATGTATGAAGTTTTTTGTAATACTCTTGGAATAAAGCAGGTGTAACTTATGGACTTGGAGAAAAATCTTCGTTCAATTGAAGAAAAGACGATGGCTCAGCTTAAAGATTTTCAGTGTGCAACAGTTGAAAGAATCGATGAGCTTTTTCGTCATGGGCAAAATAGAGTCCTGGTTGCAGATGAAGTGGGGCTAGGGAAAACTCTTATTGCTAGAGGAGCAATTGCAAAGACTGCTCTGATTCAATATGAGAAGAACGATGACATATTTAAGATTGTATATATATGTTCGAATCAGGTTATCGCTAATCAGAACATACAGAAGCTAGATGTATTCAATATTAGACCTGATGGGAATAGTGGTGATGCAAGACTGTCCATGCAGCACTTGAAAATTGCAGAACAGGAGTATTCCTCAAAGAAGAATAAATCTTATGCACAGTTGATACCATTGACTCCGAGTACATCATTCAGTATGACAAATGGTGGAGGTACGAAAGAAGAACGAGCATTGATGTATGCCATTCTAATGAGAATACCAGCACTCGAAGATTGGTTGCCGGAGATTAATTCATTTATTTCTCAGGGGGTTAACTGGTGGGATTGGTATGTAAATCATTATAACGAGAAGATTAATTTCCTAGAAGATGAAGGAACAGAGTATCCTGGTAACGTAATTAAAAAGATTGAAGAATTTGACTCAAAGAATCATATATATGATCTTCTGATTCAACACGTACAGGAAATAAAGAATGGGGAGGAAGTAACCTATTCGAATAATTATGTTCTTCAAAAACTCAGAAGAATGTTTGCAGAAATAAGTGTCAGCATGCTTCAACCGGATCTTGTTATTATGGATGAGTTTCAGCGGTTCAAAAGTTTGATTGATTCTGAGGCACAAGAGACGGAAAACGGTGTAATTGCAAAACGGTTTTTTGAGACAAAAGGATTGAAGGTACTCTTGCTTTCCGCAACGCCATACAAGTTATATTCGACAATGGAGGAAATTGAGGAAGCTGATTCACCAGATGAGTATTACAGAGAGTTTTTTCAGGTTATTGAATTTTTACTTAATGACAAAACGAGGATGAAACATTTTTCTGAAGTGTGGTCGGATTATTCTGTAGCGCTTAGAGAAGTGATTCAAGGTGATGCAGCTGTCTTACATCTTAAGAAAAAAGCAGAAGATGAAATGTATGGTCTCATGTGTCGTACAGAGCGTATATCTGTAATGGATACAGGTGATTATATTGATGATAGCAGTGTTCACCATTCACTTAGTATTTCAGAGGGAGATATCCATACATTTGTTGATATGGGGCGGATGTTAAAAGATATCGGGGAAGAAAGATCACTGCTGGTTGACTATGCAAAGAGTACACCGTATCTCATGTCTTATATGAATCACTATAAGGTTAAGGAGCGAGTAGAACGGATTATTAAAAAGAATCCGGAAGAGATTTCAAAGACAAAAGGGAAGTATCTTTGGATTAATCGTAACTGGCTCGAAACCTACAGTGAGATTCCTTCTAATAATGCAAGACTTGAAGAACTAAAACGACAGATTTTTAATAATCGTTCTGAACTATATATGTGGGTTCCGCCTTCAAGACCATATTACAATTTGGAAGGTGTTTATAAAGATAGTAAAGGCTTTTCAAAGATACTAGTTTTTTCATCATGGGAGATGGTGCCTAAGATGATTGGAAGCATGATTTCATATGAAGAAGAACGAAGAACAGTTGGTGTAGTATCGAATGAAGAAGGGATAAAATCCGAAAACAACAAATATTTTACCGAGGCAAAATTACGTTATCCAACGGCAAGACTCCGATTTAATGTTTCTAAGGGAGAACCAAGAGGAATGTATATGTTCTGTTTGCTTTATCCCTCTGAAACGCTTGCAGAAGTGTATAAGCCAATTGATTATCTTAATGCCGGATATACACTGAGCGAGATTCGTGAAGAATTAAAAGTTAAGATTAGTAATCTTTTAATTCCGATTCTTGAAGAATACGAGCATGATTCTGTTCGTGAGGATAAGAAATGGTATTATATGGCTCCGGCACTTCTGGATGGAGCTGAATATGTCAGTAGATGGATAAACGTAATGATAAATACAAATCCTGATGCAGATGATACAACAGAGGATTCGGGAACGACCGGATTGGAAGTACACCTTAGAAGAATGAATGCTCTTATGAATGCAGCCGACCGAGAAATGGGACGTGTTCCAAGTGATCTGGCGAGTGTTTTAGCAGATATGGCAATAGGTTCATTTGCAGTATGCGCATTTCGTTCTAATGGTGGGGATCTGAGAAAATCTTCGGAATTGGCTAAAGTTTTCATCAACCGTTTCAATGCAACTGAAGCAACTGCGGCAATTATGCTTGCTTATGGAGATAACGAGGATTCAGAAGGAGATGGGCATTGGAGAAATGTTCTGAGATATTGCTGTGATGGTGGTTTCGGTGCAATGCTCGATGAGTATGTTCATATGGTTTCTGAAGGTGCTGGTTTTGGATTATCAGAAGATAAAAATAGCCAGGTACATGAGCTGATGATTGATGCGTTGAAGATTCATTCTGCCAGTTATTCAATTGATACATTTCCGGCATTCAAGAAAAGAATGAATGGAGAAAGATATCAGAGAACATTCATGAGATCTCATTATGCAGTTGGATTTACTAAAAGCGAAGGTAATGAATCCAAGAATGTTGATCGTAAGGATAGTATTCGAAATGCATTTAACAGTCCTATGAGGCCGTTTGTTTTGGCAACCACTTCAATTGGACAGGAAGGTCTGGATTTTCACCATTATTGTCGCAAAATTATGCATTGGAATTTGCCTAGTAATCCTATTGATCTTGAGCAGAGAGAAGGACGTATCAATCGATATAAGTGTCTTGCTATAAGACAGGATATTGCTGGACGATTTTCTGACAGGGAATTTGATAGTGATGTATGGCAGGAACTATTTGCTATGGCTGCAGAGGAAATACGTACAGAAGATCAATCAGAGCTTGTTCCTTATTGGTGTCTGGGAAAAAATCAGGCAGTAAAGATAGAACGAATTATTCCGATGTATCCAGTCAGCAAGGATGAAGTTAATTACGATAGGCTAAGAAAGGTACTGTCGTTATACAGACTAACTATGGGACAAGCAAGGCAGGAAGAACTTGTAGAATACATTCTCGAAAGTGGGATAGAGGACAAGGACTATATTAGAAAACTTTTTATCAATCTTAGCCCTTATATCAGAACTAATCGAGAATGGAAAGAAAAAATGAGTGCAAGAAAGCCTGTCATTGAAGAAAAGAAAAAATCAGAGAGACAGACTCGAATTGAAATACTACAAAAAGAACTTGATAGTTATGAAGAGCAGCTTCAGTTGCTGACAGCTGAAAAAGATGACATCAAAGATTACGAAGTTGTAGGTATGCTGATTACTCATAAGAGTTTTGGTGAAGGTATTGCGACGGAATATGATGGTAAGCATATTTCTATAGAGTTTGAGGTTGGAAAAAAGGCCTTTCAAGTTCCACAGGCATTTGAGAGCGGTTTCCTTAAATCAGAATATCCTGATTTTTTGGATAACATCAAGAAGAAAGCTGAAATCAAGCAGAAGATAGATATTCTTGATGCGGAGATAGCTGAGAAGAAAAAGCAGCTGAAAACTCTCATTATCTAGAGAAATAAGTAATAGGTATAACTAATACAAAATTAAAGAGGGTGCTATGAGTTCTATAGAGATTAAGAAGATTGGTATAACAAAACTTGATACAGATGCCATTGTAAACGCAGCCAATGAAGGGTTGTGGGAAGGCGGTGGAGTATGTGGTGCAATCTTTAGAGATGCAGGATCAGCAGAGCTTACAAAGGCTTGTAATGTTATAGGGGGATGTAAAACAGGAAATGCTGTGATTACTCCTGGATTTAATCTTCCGGCAAAGTATGTGATTCATGCTGTTGGACCTCGGTGGACAGATGGCGAACACAATGAGCCAAAGCTTTTATATAGTGCTTATAAACAATCATTGCTCTTGGCGAAGGAAAAAGGATTGCATTCTATTGGTTTTCCTCTTATATCTGCAGGTATTTTTGGTTATCCTTTGGATGGCGCATGGAGAAAAGCCATTCAGGCTTGCAACGATTTTATTTGTAATAATTCTGACTATGATATTACTATCATCTTCGCTGTTTTAGATGAAAGGATTCTTGAGGCTGGAGAGAAAACTCTTAAAGCAATTGTAGGGGATGAGAAGGTTGAAAATACTGTAATTCAGTGGTGCAAAAAATATGAGGTTCTTTTTCATGCGATACATGAGGATGATGAGTTAAAGGAGTTTTTTGAAAGATATAATGTATATCAGCCACCTCAGGGACATCATGGGCTGTATCAAATATTACATGTTTGTATGAAAGAGGCCTATGACAGCAATGTGGTAATTACCGATTATGGTAAGGTGGTTGAAGGTGGAAAGTTTTCTGATAGAGATTTAGCCAATCCTTCAAAGGAATGGTTGACTAATCTTACGGAAAAACAAATCTTAGCTGTTATTGCATGGCACTTTAGAAGAGATCATTTTTGCGAGGGTAGTTGGATTTGTGAATCTGTTGCGGATGGCCACATGGCGTTGTTGGTTGATACGTTGTTAGAAAGATGTGAGAAACAAGACTGAACGCAAAGGAGGATTGGCGGAATGTATTATCAATATGATAGTCAGTATAAAAATGTGCTTATAAGAACTGCCCAGGGAAGATTTCCTGAAATCCTCCACAAAGGCGATAAACAATGGAGTATTCTGGCACCGAAGCCAAATGATCCTGATGATATGTATATCAGAGCTATTTATTTAGGCGGAGGTTGCTGGGAAAGGCTTGATGATATTGATGAGGATATGGCTGAAAATATCTTGAAGGAATGGGGATATGATGCCAATCCGCCAGAAGCGGATGGTGTTTTAATACCTGAAAAGAATGCCAATATTGACGGTGTAGATAGATTTCCAGAAGGGTACTTATTCAAAGGAAAATTAAAGAAGATTCGCATCGATTCTAACTGTATTTGCTTCGGCCCATGCCCGATGCCAGAGGATGAGACGGAACAGCATCTTACTATTACTTTGGAGGGTGGTGTATGGCTTACAAGATTATCTTTTGCTAATGGGCAGATAGAAAAGACAAACTTTAAGATAGACGTTGGAGTTGTTAATAATCTGTTTGATGTGATAGAAAATCGTTTTTCGCAGGAACATGAGCTTTATTGCGTGACGGATGTGGGGGCCTGGGAAATGATTTTAACAAACGAAGAAGGTAAGGAGTTTCAATACAACGGGCCTTTGCTTGAAAATGCTGGAGACAGAGTTGAGGGACTTTCTGATATGGTTAGAGAAGCTACTGGCAGAGATGATTTATTTGTATTTGATGGATGCCCTGAAAAGATTGACTACTTGAAGCTTGAGTACAACCGTGAGACCAAGATAAAGCCCAAACATTTACCGGAAGAAGCAGAGTATGAATTTGTGACCTGGAATTATGCTGAAGTTTTGACAATAGACAGGGCTACGGAGACGCTGACAAATCATATTCAATTTGCTGAGCAGTGTTCTGTTACAAATACTTATCATGTAGAGGAAGGTATCAGTAGCCTTCTGGATGAATTATGGCCAGAGATGTTTGATGATGTTACAGGCAATCCGCCTGATGCCATTGATGATCCAATGAATCAATGCAACTATAGGATAACTGTTCGCACACAGCATGGAACCGAAAAGACGATAGAGGGTTCTTTTGATAAACTTGGGCTGCCTGACGAGTATCCGGAGTTTATAGAAAAGATTTATGATTTTATGGCTTTCTATGGAATTGGAGAGCTTTTTAACAAAGCGTCTTATGGTAAGGCAAAGCGCACATCATCAGATTATATATTCTGTGATGTAGAGTTTGAGCCGGGAGGTAAGACCTACTGCTATTTGACAGATGATGATTCTTACGAAGTTGGGGATACTGTTCTTGTTCCTGCGGGACATGATAACCATGAAGCTTTGGTAAGGATTGTAGATAAAAACTATTATTCTTCTGAAGAAGCGCCATTTCCTGTGGAGAAGGCGAAACATATTATTAAGCGTATTGATGAAGATGAGATAGACGATTATCTAGATTTAAAATGATATTAAGGTTGGAGGGTTAACTTTTGGAATCATATGAATTAAAAGATACAGACGATAATATTTTGGATACATTACTTCATGATTCTATATCAAGAAATCAGTCCCTTTATAGATTTCTTGATATGTTAAATACTATTGATGGTAGTGTGTCACTTGCAGTAAACGGTAGATGGGGAACCGGCAAAACTTTTTTTGTTAAGCAAGCTAAGTTATTGCTCGAAGCAGAGAATCCATTTTTTGAAAATAGACCATACTACAATGAGGTAAGAAATAATTCTTCTTGGAAAAAGCATAAGGCTGAAATTGGTCAGGAGTTTGCTCCTGTGCTTCCGGTTTATTATGATGCTTGGCTGAATGATAATGCTACAGACCCGATATTATCAATTGTTTATGAGATTATTAATCAGCTTGATTTAAAGGATGAGATAAAAGGTAAGCCTGAATTTAAGGAGATTATTAAGGGCGTTGCAATTCCTTTTGTCGAAAAAAAGACCGGTGTTAATATAGAAAAGTTTTTAGATTCTCTTGAAAGTAAAGATTATTTAGAAGAAATCTCCACACAGCAGCATGTTCATGAACGGGTTGAAGAATTCATAACAAACGTTATAAAGGAACGTGGAAATCGCTTGGTTATTTTTATTGATGAATTAGATCGTTGTCGCCCAGATTATGCGGTTAATCTTTTGGAACGTATAAAGCACTATTTCAGCAATGAAAATGTTACATATGTTTTTTCCGTAAATATAGACGAGCTACAGCATACAATAAAGCGGTTCTATGGTGATGGATTTAGCTCTACTGAATACTTGGATCGTTTTTTTGACTTAACGATAGATATTCCGATGATAGATGTAGATAAGTATTTTAACTCCATTTGTTTTGCATCCAATGATTTAGCGTCATCTGTTTGTAAAATTGTGGTATCAAAGCTTGATTTTAGTATGAGGCAGGCTGAGAGATTTGCAAAAATCATAAAAATTGCAATTTATAATAATAGATTTTATAAAAATAATCCAGTCTGGTCAGAGGATAGAGCAAAGTTTTTTATGATGGCTAATGTCGCGCCTTTGATTATTGGATTAAGAATGGCAGACATTAAGAAATATAGAAAGTTCATTGATGGTAAAGAAGCATCATTTATGCTTGAAGTATACGAAGGTGATAATAAAGATTTAGTAGATCATTTTATGCTGAAAAAAAATGAAGTCTTTAAAACTGGTAATAATGCCGCAAATGAAGTGGATTTTAACCAGCGATTAACAGAAATATATGAAGCGATTTTTGATTACGATAAATCCAATTCATATCAGAAGGAAATTGGATTAATGACTTTTGACAAGAACAGTAAGGCCTGGTTATTGAATGTAATCAATTTGTTTTCATTGCAGATTGAGTTTTAATTCATATATACAAAGAATTTTAAAAGAACAGCTAACCTTAACGGTGAGCTGTTCTTTGTATATACGGTATTAGAATAAATCCTCATCTGCAGGCACAAATTTTTCTCTAAATTTTTGAGGCGCACAATAGGAGTCTGAGCTCAATTCATTAAGGTATGTATTGATTAATATTTTATAAGCTTCTTCTGGCATGCCTTTTTCTGAATTGAAGTTCTCAATATCCAAGTATTTTTTAATGAAGGCATTGATTGCGATATTATCACTGTCGCTATTGTCATAGCATGCAGAGGCTCCATTAATCATTTTATCAAATTTAAAGCCTTCAAATCGTGCACTGTTATTATCATAATTTGGGAATAGCAGAGCTTGGTATTCGGTAGATGTAGGAAAATCTTCCCACTGATTGTTAGCATCTGTTTCCTGAAGTGTTACTGTTTTTAATATAGCTCTTTTGGATTTAAACAAATCGATAATCCATGAACCGATGCTTCTAGCACTAATTTGAGATGAAGCTGTTTTACGTCCGAATAATTCATCAAGTGAAACACCAAAGTAATCAGCTAATGCAATATACTGTTCAATTGTAAAGTGGCGTCCTTTTTTTTGATTAAGCGCTGAGCTGAAATTCGGTTGATTTGTTCCGAGAACTTTTTCAGCTAATTCTTTTTGTTTAATTTTGGATTTATTCATTCTTTCCCTAATGAAATTGTTAGCATTTTCAATATATTCCATAATGTAGTCACCTTTTCTAAAATGATATGCGATATTGTTAATATATATCGTTGTTATATATATCGATATAATAGCATTAAAGTGATATAAGTACAATTAAATATATGACTTTTGATATATCGTATGTCGATAAATATAATTTAATCATAGGAACTAGTTACTATGATTATTAGGACTGAAGTTTTTCATTAAAGGAAGGAGTAATAATGTAATGAAAGATATGAGGTAAAGTGTAAGAGGTGCACTTGCCTCATGTAAAAGTCCATATATCGGGACAGGTATTTTTGTTAGCATTAGAATCATAAGGTAGAGGACACGTTTTTCACGACTGTCAGATATTTTTGTTATTTTGTAGGCTATTATTGCGAACAGGTGTTCGAGGTGATATACTTTCAATTAGGAAGTAACGAAAGAACGAAAGAAAGGCTTTGATGGTGATGAATTCTGTGGAGGAAAAAATTGGGGGAGTCCCTGTCAGTAAAGGGCATGCAGAGGGCGTTAATAAACAGTATGTAACGGAGTGTTATAGTGAATATAAGAAAATTGATTTCTATTGTAAGAACTGTAAGAAGTCAATGCGGATGTCGTACTGTTTATGTGGTGATGATAATGCACCTGCTATGAATGGAATTATATTAAAGTGTCATACACATAAGTGTACCAGAGTAATTACTTTAAAAAGGTTTACTGAAGGACAAATTAAAAAGAAAACAGAACCTTCAGGTAAGTGTTATTTATAAAAATACCAAAGAAAAATAAAAAATACCTCATTTTATACCATGACTATTTAAAGAGAATCTTGAATAATAATGGCATAACTAAACTAATATGAATGGAGGATGTGGTATATGCTCAAAGATTATATGGGCTGCAAATGCATTTTTCTTAATAAGAAATATGATCAACTTATGGATGAAGACTCGCGGACCAAAACAGATATACAAAGAATTATTTGTTATAAGATTGAAGAACTTTCTTCACAGACAGATAATAATTTAGCTCCGGTTGGCATCGAGACAATAAGGCGTTGGAACAAGTTTAAGGATGATATGCCTATGAGCCAGCCTGGAAAAATAGAGTATGTTGAAATAATTGCGGAAGTACTTGGCGTTGAAGTTAACGACTTAATTGTTCCTTATGAAGAAAATAGAAGAATTGGTAATGAGAATTGTTCTACTCCGGCAGAGAACGAACATGCATTATCTAGTCAAGAAATAGAGGAAACAATAAATATTATAAAAAAGCTTCCGATGGTGAAATACTATTTAGAATCAATATTGTGGTATTTCTATGGCATACCGTTAGGGTTGCTTGAAAAGTACCGACTATTTAAAGGTACATCTGACAATTACTATGAATTGGGAGCCTATTTGGTTGAAATAGGTAATCAAATTAAATTGCCGGTTGATGTAGTTGCATTCCAAAAAGGAAATTGGTTGCAGGCTCTTTGGGATAAGAAATATATTCGTAATAAGATAAAGTTTTATGGCGTTGATAAGTTGTTCGTTATCACTTGCCTAAAATACTTAAGTAAAATAAATATTAGATGGTATCAAGTTATTAGTGTTTTTTATGGTCCGAGAGCCTTGAGCAATGAACTGATTCAGGCAATGTCATACGTATTGCAAATCGCTGCGTACAGAAAATTACAATATGCTCTTCCTGTGCAAGATATAGATAGTTGTAATTCCTTTGAAAAGCTATCTGAGAAGTCAGTAATTGATTTTGTCGCTGATGCGGAGGTTGTACTATTGCCTGAGAGTTATGAAAGAGTTGGAGGCATAAAAAAGCGTTTTGATGTCATAGAAAGATACCTAAATAACCATGGGATAAAGCTTCCCAAATGTACGACTAGAGATACTTGCGAGATGAGTAACTTGCATGATATTAGAGATGCATTTTGTCTTGTAACAACCGAGGGGGCGATTATTTTTTACGATAACGGTTATATGGGAGATGAAATGTTAAAGCAGCAAGTAGAAGCTTATGCATATGAGAATAATATAGGATTAATATATTGCCGTAGTTTGTGATGTTTTGATTTTGCATGTGTTTGAACATTACGGGGGTGGAATAATGTATGCAAAAGGTAGATTTTTATTGTAAAAAATGTAAGAAATATATGAGCATTTCATATATACCTATAGGAGATAAGGAACATCTTGTTTTGCCTGGGGTCATAATGAAGTGCCATACAAACAAGTGTAAAAGAGTAGTTACACTAAAGAATTGTTCGGAAGAAAGAATAATAGTACGAACAGAAAAAAACGGTAAATGTTATTTATAAAAATTGAATTAAGGCTTCATGATATGGGGACATAGATCCACCGCGGACGCATGAAAAGATAATCGGCTAAAGCTGAATCTTTTTATGTGTCTTTTTCTTTTTCCGGTTATCAGCCGGAAAAGAGGAGAAGATGAAAAAAGTAAATAGAAACAATGGAGCAATTGATGTAACAACAGTTGGGGGAAGAATTAAGAAACTAAGAACAGATGCTGGATTTACCCAAGAGGAGCTTGCTATAGAACTTCATCTTGAGGGGAAGTCTGCTATTTCCAATTATGAGAACAACAGCAGAGGTGTTTCAGCGGAGATGCTTACACAGCTCAGTCGCCTGTTTCATGTATCTGCTGATTATATATTAAACGGTGATTCACCGGATAATCTTGATCCTATCGTTAATGAAGCAATAGAGATTCTAAACAATCTGAAGACAGACAAGGCTAAGAAGTCTGCACTTGAAATGCTAAGGCAGATTCAGATTCTTGAGAGATAAGGTTCACATTATGTGTACCTTATGTTCACATACGCGCTAACGAATATAAGGCGCATTCCAATTAGACTTATACATGTAAGAGTTACGAAGCGGCGCGCAGCCAAGTGACATAAACACAACTGAATATAGGAGGTGTATATGGCCACTATGGTTAATATCTATGAAAGCTACGGTGACAAATCAGCGAGGGAGAGGGCCGAACTGATTTATTCCAATTACTCTTCTTTCCAGGGAATCATCGAGGATTGCAAGATGAGACTGATCTACGAGATTAAGGCAGAGAAGGAAAGAAAGCGTAGCAATCATAAAGATGAACTTGGAGTCCGTATTCAGAATTTGGGTAATTATAGTAATCCTACAGCGGATGAAGCGGTTCTTGATGTAATGCTTGAGGGAGCTATCAAAGGACTGAATTCAGCAGAGGATGCTTTATCAGATCCGGCTTTGGTACAGGAGTTCAAGCGAAGAGAGTATGTCATTGTAATGATGGCAGATGAATATGCTTCTTTTAAGAGACACCTGCATGCACTCAGTGTGAAAGAGCAGGAACTTATTATTCCGCTTTTGAAACAGGAGAAGGATTATTACACTTTGGCAGAGGAAGCTGGTGTTACTGTTCCTGTTGTCAGGAGAAAAGCAAGCCGTATTCATTGTGAAGTGATTTCCTACATGGAAAATTATTTCATCGAAAAGCTATAGGAGGGATGTGCATGAAGGAATTAAAAGAACTTACATTTCCTCCGGAAGCTGAGGAAATGGCTATCAAGCTTGCTGCTTTTGATATTATGAAGCAGCTCAATAAAGAAGGTAAAATTACAGATGAAGAGTTGAGGTATATTGCTGAAAAACGCAATTTACCCATTGAGTAAACAAGATAATAATTTTATAATTAAGCTGTATCTAGGTTTCATCTAGTACAGCTTGATTGAGGAATGCGAGGTGCGTTATGGCGCGAAAAGTTGCTATCTACGCCCGTGTTTCCACAGAGCATGAGGCGCAGATTTCTGCATTGGAAAATCAGGTGCAGTACTATGATGATATATTGAGCAGGCATACGGACTGGACTTTGGTGGATAGATATATTGATGAAGGTATCACCGGTACATCTATTCACAAGCGTGATTCGTTTATGCGAATGCTCAGAGATGCAAAAGAAAAGAAATTTGATCTAATTGTAACCAGAGAGGTATCCAGGTTTGCAAGAAACACAGTTGATACACTGCAGCAGACCAGAACCCTCAAGACTTATGGCGTGGAGGTGTGGTTCACAGAAGATAATATCTGGACAATGAATGATGAGGATGGAGAGCTTAGACTTTCTATCATGGCTACGCTGGCTCAGAACGAGAGTAAGAAAATTTCACAGAGAGTAAAAGCTGGTCAGATGATTTCATTTAAGAATGGAGTCTTATATGGCAATGGCAATATTCTTGGTTACGACAGAGTAGGTGATAAGCTTGTTGTTAATAAGGAACAGGCCGACACTGTAAAGCGAATCTTTGAACTTTATCTTAAAGGCAATGGTGTCCGTAAGATTCAGGACATCATGGAGCAGGAAGGGCGAAAGACAGCGACAGGACTTACCAGATGGCAGTCTGGCAATGTAAACAGAGTTCTGCAGAATCCTTTTTATTGCGGTAGAATTGTTTATCGTAAGCAGTATGTTCCTGATTATTTGGTTCAAAAGAAAATCAACAATCATGGAGCAGTTGATAAGGTGTATGTGGAAGGTACACATGAAAAGCTGGTTTCTCCTGAGGACTTTGACAGAGCACAGGAGATAAGAGAAAAACATCGAACCGGTAAACGTGATAAAGCCGGTAGATTGCTTGGCCAGTCGCCCTGCAAGAATATCTGGGGTAACAAATGTGTTTGTTCCTGTGGTCATGCCATGAACAGAAGAGTAGCTCACAAGGCAAAAGATGGTTCAGATTCCTTTGTATATCAATGCTATGGACAGCTTCGAACGGGGACTCCCGAAGGAAGAAGGAAAAAGGGACTTGATACTGAAGGCATTTGTGATAACTCATCATTTATGGGATGGAAGTTAGAAGTTCAGGCTGATTTCATTTTCAAGAAAGTTCTTTCTAACAAGGAAGCTATTTATAAGGAAGCTATGGCTATGGCACAGGATGTTGCCGAGGTAAAGGCTCCGGAGAGAAACGATAAGGAAATGCTTGAACGTAACATGCGTCAGATTGAAAAGTTTAACAGACAGATTGCGAATCTGGTCGACATGTGTACTGAAGGAGATATTTCCAGAGAAGTCTTCCGCAGCAAGAAAAAGAAGTTAGAAGATCAAATCTTAAATCTTGAAAAATTAAATGACGAATGCAGACAACGGGTTTTAGAATTGGAAGATAATGAAGCAAAGGATAGACGTATTGATAGTCTCTCAGAGTTCATTAGAATGACTGCCTTTGATTCCAGAGCCAAGATACCTGAAACAGTGATTGATAATTTCGTTGATCAGATTGTTTATGATCACGGAGTATTTAAGTGGTATCTTAATCCGGCATATGGAAATGAGATTTATAGTCAAGCAACTTCCGATTGGAAAAAAAAACAGCTGCAGGAATCTATGAATGATAAAGTGTTGTTACCTGCCTGCACCAGCACAGGCAGCTATAGCTAACAAGTAATCTGAGATTACTACACTGCGTTGCATAAAATGAAATAATTGGGCTCAGCCCCTTGGCTTTTTTGCCGGGGCTGGGCCTTTTTTGTGGGATTGCCTAGGCGTTTCCGGTGGCGCGGGCAGTGCTGGCGGCGGTTTTAGGATTTTCACTGCCTGAAAACAGCTGCACAGGCAGTGCAGATTGGGAGATATATGATTTGCACTGCCTTTATAGAGCGATTCGGGCAGTGGAAGAAAAGAAAATGGATTTAGCACTGCTTTAGAGAAGAGATTGGAGCAGTGCAAAGGGAGAAAATGAATTCAGCACTGCTCTTGAGAAGTGAAAAGGGCAGTGGTAGAAAAGAAAAAGAATCTAGTACTGCTCTAAGCAAAGAAGATTTCAAAACCGGATGATTTCTTCCGGTTGAATGAGGTTTTGGTATTTCATGAAGACTAAGGATTCTGTATAATTAAAGACAATGAAATTAACAAATCTTGCTAATGTTTGTCAAGCTGATTTTTGGAGATCTTGAGCACTTTGAGAACAGAAAAAGAGTAACCTTAATAAGACCTGCTGTTGCAGGCCGGCAGTTTACGGCTATAATGAAGGCGGACGGATTTACTTGTACAACTCCATTGCACGAGCGTAGTAGATCCGCAGGAACTTATTGACGGCAGCCATCTTGGCTACGTTGTAGGGTTTCCCTTCCTGTTCCTTTTTGAGCAGAAAAAGGTATACAGGATCATCCTGAGGTTTTGTCAGTTTGAGAGCCTGCATAACCTCGAAACAAGCTTTTCTGAGAGCCGGGTTGCCACGTTTAGAGATGTGACGATTCCGGCTCTCAAACTGTCCGGACTGATACGGCGGGGCATCATTGCCGGCATAAGCATTGAGCGCTTTTCCACTGTGAAAACGGCGTACGTCACCGATTTCTCCGAGTATGATGGGGCCGAGCCGGTCACCTACGCCAGCCATGGAACGCAGCACTTTATATTCCGGTATGGTTTCTGCGATGATTCTCATTTGCAGGTTGATCTCATCAGCAGCTTTCTGCGACGTTGATACAAGATCAACACACTGATCCTGAGCCATGGATGACAAAGGGTTTTCACCGCGCGTTGTAATGCTGTTAAGGGCGAGTTCATAGATGGCCAATCCTTTGGCACCGGCATAATAATCTTTCGTTTTTTTGACCAAGACCTGATAGCTGTCAAGGAAACGCGATTTACCCATCTTTCGGATCACGTCAAAGGACTTGAAACGCTTAATGAAGCGCAGAAGAACGCAGTTGTCGGGATCCCGGCTTTTAAGAGGAAGGATAGTCGTAATACCTGGCATCGTTTCATCCAGAAGATTGAGTAGTTGTACTTTGGCAACTGTAAGGGTTGATATCCTCTGGGTGTATTGCCTGGAAAGAAAACGAAGATCTTCATACTTTTGATCAGTAGGAGTGTAAGGAACCAATGTGTAAGATTTTTCGAGAGCATACTGAGCAATCCGTAGGGCATCCCTTTTATCCGTTTTCGCCTTCCGAAGCTCGGTATCGCCATATTTCTTCATCTGGTAGGGATTGATTAGACAAACAGAAAGATCCGCTTCCTGAAAGGCTTTTAGGAGTGGATAATGATAGTGGCTGGTGGGCTCCATAAGTATGGTCGGGGGTTCAGAAGTTCCTTTGATGTAGTTGACTAATGCCTGCAAATCATCAGCGACGTGGTGAACATCAAAAGGCTTAGCACGGATACTACCATCTCCATTGAGGATGGCAACTGTGCTTTTGGATTTTGAAACATCAATACCAACAGCAATCATAGAGAGTATCTCCTTTCGATTTATATTGATTGGATCCGGCTCTTCATGGTTCACTCATATTCTTTAGTTAAACGGGAGAAATACTTTCCCAACTTGCTGAATCGAATGTAGAACGATGAAGGCGGGCTGACACATTTGTCTCCGGGCGTGGTGTCCCAATCGAAGATTCCGTCAGACCAATCACCTTCATCATAAATAAAGAGCAGAGACTATAAAAGCCTCTACTCATATATTAAGAATCG